>JBAXUV010000016.1:0-70010 GCA_037129425.1 Sphingobacteriia bacterium | reverse complement strand
GCCCTAAGTTCGTGCCCTGTTAATTGAATAAATACGTCTTCTAAATTGGCTTTCTTTACCTCTTTTGGTCGTTCAAATCCGGTGGCCACTAATTCGTCAATCATTTTATCCGGGCTATTAAGGGCAATGATTTTTCCGCTATCAATAATTGCTACTCTATCGCACAAGACTTCCGCTTCATCCATATAATGTGTAGTAATAATTACTGTAGTGCCTTTAGCACGAATATCTCTGATCAAATCCCATAAATTTCTTCTGGCTTGAGGATCTAACCCCGTTGTGGGTTCATCCAAGAAAATAATTTTAGGATGATTGATCAAAGTAGTTGCAATGGAGAAACGTTGTTTTTGTCCACCACTCATTTCTTTGTATTTAGACTTGGCTTTATCCCTCAAATTCACCATATCCAATAAGGCCATTGGATCTACTTCTTCGTTATAGAGCCCAGCAAATAAATGCAAAAGTTCAGTAAGCGTTAAGCTGGGATAGAACCCTGAAGTTTGTAATTGAACCCCAATTATTTTTTTTATTTCATTGGGAGATTGATCTAAATTCAATCCATCTACAATTACTTCCCCACTTGTTTTTTCTCTAAGGGTTTCAATGATCTCTAAAGTAGTGGATTTACCAGCCCCGTTCGGACCCAGCAGACCAAAGATCTCCCCTTCCATCACTTCAAAGCTAATCCCTTTCACTGCATGGAATTCGCCGTACTTTTTATGAAGATCTTTAACGCTAATGATTACTTTACTCATTGATTTAAAATTTATAGACCAACCCAACAGATCGATCGCCTACCCCTACTCCTACTGAAGCAGTATTGTATTGTTTATTAAAAATAGCAATGGCCATTTGCAAATTTCGTTGACTGGATAAAGTAAAATAGCCACCTGCGATAGAAGTCAATAAGCCGCCGCCTATCATTCCCCAGCCAAAACTTTTTGTGTCTCCCGATAAATTATTCACTCCAACCAATATGCTGATGACTCCTACAACACCCAAGGATTGACCTACAATTTTATTGGTCTGGTGTTTACTGTATAATTTCAATAATTCGGCATCCCCTGTTCTGTAAAATAAATGCTTGAACTCATTGCTCCCTCTAAATATACTATCATGATAAATGATATTATTCACTTTTGGTCCAATTAAATAATTCATTCCTTTGGGATTGAATTTTTGTTGTGCATTTACAAGTATTCCTATAAAAACAAAACCAGTGATCATCCAAAATTGCTTCATAATTAAATTTTTATTCCAGACACTTCTTCTAGTTCGTTCATCATATCTTTACTTCCAATAAACAATGGAGTCCGCTGGTGTAAAGTGGTCGGTTGAATATCTAAAATCCGTTGAGTTCCACTCGTTGCAGCACCACCAGCCACTTCCACAATAAATGCAAAGGGATTGGCTTCGTACAATAACCTCAATTTACCATTCGGCTTATCCGTTGTTCCAGGATACATAAAGATGCCCCCTTTGATTAAATTACGGTGTACATCGGCCACCATACTACCAATATATCTTTGTGTATAAGGTCCTCCATTTTCTTTGGTCTTTTTCTGACAACCATCAATGTATTTTCTTACTCCTTCATTGTATTGAAAAAAGTTACCATGATTCACTGAATAAAACTTACCAGTTGGAGGACATTGTATATCTGGATGACTTAAGGTGAATTCTCCTATTGAAGGATCTAAAGTAAACCCATTCACTCCCCTTCTGGTTGCATAAACAAACATGGTACTCGATCCGTAAATCACATACCCTGCAGCCACCTGATTTTTTCCTGCCTGTAAGAAATCTTCTTGGGTACAAGGCTTTCCTAATTCGCTCACTCTGCGGTATACGCCAAAAATGGTTCCGATGGATACGTTCACATCAATATTACCGCTACCATCCAAAGGATCCATGTGAACAATGTATTTACTATTGTTACTGAGCTCATCATCAAAAACCACAAAATCATCTAATTCCTCACTTCCCACCCCTGCACAACTGATTCCATGTTGCAAAACCCCTAAAAATTGGTTATTGGCAAAAATGTCTAGCTTTTTTACATCTTCTCCCTGAACATTTACACTTCCGATATCTCCTAAAATATCCACTAAACCAGCTTTATTCACTTCAACATTTACTCTTTTTGCTGCCAAAGCCAGGTCTCTCAACAAGCGGCTCAGTTCTCCTGTGGCTGTTGGAAACTGTCTTAACTGTTGAAGGGTAAATTCATCTAAAGTGAGTACTTTTCTGTTAACATTCATATTTCAGCTCGTTTACATAAAGATAAGATGCAAGAGCGAAATGAAGGCGATTTTTTGGCAGTTTACGCTCCGTATATTTGCAAACACCGGAAAACTATTCAACCGGTAATAAAGTATGCAGATTTTTAAGTTTGGGGGAGCCAGCGTTAATAGTATTGACAGAATCAAACAGGTTAGTGAAATCGTTAAAGCCAATAGTCAAGAACCATTGGTGATCATCATTTCCGCGATGGGGAAAACCACCAATGGTTTAGAAAAAGTAGTGAATGCTTTTTTTGATGGACAAAAAGAAAATGCTTTGCAATTATTTGAAATTGTAAAACAACAGCATCTCAGTACAGCCAAATATTTATTGGTTACGCATTACAATCAATGCTATGTGCAATTGAATGATTTTTTCACCGAAGTAGAATGGTTATTACACGACAAACCAGTGAGATCATATGATTATTATTACGATCAAATTGTTTGTTCAGGAGAACTAATGAGCACTTGTATTATCAGCCATTTTTTTACAGAGGTTGGAATTAGCAACACCTGGTTAGATGTAAGAGATCTGATCAGAACCGATAATAATTTTAGAGACGCAGCTATTGATTGGGAATTTAGTTCAGAAAAAATAAAAGCAGCAATTCATCAACCAATAACAATTACGCAAGGATTTATTGGTGCCACTTATGATAATGAAAGTACTACATTAGGAAGAGAAGGAAGTGATTATACAGCTGCCGTTTTTGCGAATATATTAGCCGCCAGCAATGTGACCATTTGGAAAGATGTAGAAGGCGTTATGAGTGCCGACCCTAAAGCATTTCCCGAAGCAAGTTTAATGAGCGAATTGAGCTATAACGAAGTAATTGAAATGGCATTTTATGGAGCACAAGTGATTCATCCAAAAACCATCAAACCACTTCAGAATAAACATATCCCATTACTGGTAAAATGTTTTTTAGACCCTAGTTTGCCTGGCACCATTATACATAGTAAAAGCAAAAAAGACTTACCCCCTATTATTGTAGTGAAGGCACAACAAGTATTAATGCATTTATCAACCCAGGATTTTTCTTTTATTGGAGAAGAACCAATGAGCGCACTCTACCTTCTTTTTGGCAAACTAAAAATCAAACCCAATCTCATTCAAACAGGTGCAGTTAGTTTACAAGTTTGCTTAGATGATCATTCGACTAAAATTGATTTACTGGCTCAGGAGGCAAGCGTATTTTTTGATGTACAAGTAGAAAAAAATTGTCAATTATTAACCATCCGACATTACACACCAGCCATTGTTGAACGGTTCATCGAAAACAAAAACGTTATACTCAGGCAACAAACCAGCGAAACCATTCAATTATTGTATAGTTAAATTATTGATTGTATAAAGGGAACATCGAATAGTCGCCCTTATTATTTACTGTAATGAACGGCAGCTTTTTATTGGCATCGAAATAATCGAAGACAGTTTGTAACTGCAGGGTCAATTCTTTATACTGTTCGTCTTCGTCTGTAATTTTTTGCAGCACCAATTTACTTTTGGCATTGTTAAATCTGATGGGGAAAATATGCACAGGGATAAATGATTGTCCGGCTTCACTGGCCAATGCGGCCAATATATACAGCTCTTCCATTTGTTGATTTTGAATGGGTATACATCCAACAGTAGTGCAGGTTCCATGAATATAAATTTCATTTCCAGGATTTTGAAAACCGCTTTTGATTTTGTCTGAAGCGTTCGGATAATTGATACCCAGTGATAAATGAAATTGACTTTTAGGATTGAATTCATTGATATAATAAATTCCTTCTGGCACCTGGTAATCTCCTTCTACTCTTTTAGGACCTAAAGAGCCAGAGAGTGCACATACTTTATAGGTTTTGAATAGAACAAATGGTTCATTGCTATTATTCCTTGCCCAAACTTCTAACTGGCTGTCGTATTTAAAACTACGCAGATACAATTGCTGAATAGGCCATTGAATGCCCAGTGCATGGCATTGTTGCTTTAATTGATTTTTTTTTGATTTGTACGCAGTTGCTACACGCGGATAACTCAACTGCTTCTTGATGAAAGAAGATTGTGCCATACTTGTTGTTGCAAAACAAATAAGGAAACAAATCAGTTTCATTGGAAACATAGTGATGATCAATTGAGACAGAAAGTTACTACAAAAACCTTAACTGTACATTTCAGCTCGCAACTCTTTTACTCGAGGATCTTCCATGTATTCATCGAATGTCATCAATCGATCAATAATTCCCTTAGGCGTTATTTCGATGATTCTATTGGCCACAGTTTGCATAAAAGTATGGTCATGAGAAGTAATGAATACTATTCCAGGGAATGTTTGACAACCTTCGTTGAAACTTTGAATGCTTTCCAGATCTAAGTGATTGGTAGGTTGGTCTAGGATCACCACATTCGGATTTTGTAGCATCATACGGCTTACCATACAACGCACTTTTTCTCCTCCACTCAGTACATTGGTTTTCTTCAAAATATCATCTCCACTGAATAACATTTTACCTAAGAATCCTCTTAAGAAAGGTTCATCAGCATCGGTAACATGTGGTGGAACGAATTGTCTTAGCCATTCCATCAAGGTTAGGCCTTCCGTAAAAAATTCATTGTTCTCCTGAGGTAAATAGGCTTTGGTAATGGTAGTACCCCATTCGAATTTACCGCTATCTGCTTTAGCATTTTCTGCAATAATTTCAAAGAATGTAGTTACTGCCAAAGGATCCTTGCTTAAGAAGGCAATCTTCTCTCCTTTATTGGCGCTAAAAGAAACCTGATCAAATAATTTTCTGCCATCAACCGATTTAGATAATTTTTCTACATTCAAAATCTGGTTGCCCACTTCGCGCAATGGTTGAAAAATAATGCCTGGATATTTTCTGTTAGAAGGTTCAATCTCTTCGATGGTTAATTTCTCCAATGCTTTCTTACGAGAAGTTGCTTGCTTGCTCTTAGAGGCATTTGCAGAGAAACGAGCAATGAAATCCAATAAAGCCTGACGCTTTTCTTCATTCTTTTTGTTTTTGTCGTTGATTTGTCTGCTCATCAATTGACTACTCTCATACCAGAAAGTATAGTTACCGGTAAATACTTTTATTTTAGAACGATCAACGTCTGCAACATGGGTACATACGGTATCTAAGAAGTGACGATCGTGACTTACTACTAATACGGTGTTTTCGTAATCCGCTAAAAAGTTTTCTAACCAACCGATGGTTTCAATATCCAGACCGTTGGTAGGTTCATCCAATAAAAGAATATCGGGGTTTCCAAATAATGCCTGAGCCAATAAAACCCTTACTTTGAAATTACTCGGAATTTCACTCATCAGGCTTTGGTGCATTTCGTCGTGTACGCCCAAACTATTTAAAAAACTGGCCGCATTACTTTCTGCTTCATAGCCTCCCATTTCTCCAAATTCCGCTTCTAATTCACCCGCTTTCATTCCATCTTCTTCCGAAAAATCTTCTTTTGCATAAAGGGCATCTTTTTCATGCATCACATCCCATAAGCGTTTATGCCCCATCAATACTGTATTCAAAACAGTACATTCATCAAATTCAAACTGATTTTGTTTCAAAAAAGACAAGCGCTCGCCTTTGGTAATTTCTACCACCCCTTTGTTGGGCTCAATTTCGCCACTTAGGATCTTTAAAAAAGTAGATTTTCCTGCCCCATTCGCTCCAATTACCCCATAACAGTTGCCTTTGATAAAGTTGATATTTACTTCGTCGAACAACACCCTTTTTCCGTAGGCGAGGGTAATATTTCTTGCACTGATCATAGAATACGCTGTTTTTAAGGGCGCAAAAGTACAAAAAACGGGGCTGCGCTCCAAATCAAGCAAGAAAGAGATATGAATTATGAGATAAGAGATATGAGATATGAATTATGAGATAAGAGATATGAATTATGAATTATGAGATATGAATTATGAGATAAGAGATATGAGATATGTATTATGAGATATGAGATATCCATTGTATCTCTTATCTTTTATCTTTTATCTTTTATCTTTTATCTCTTATCTTTTATCTCTTATCTTTTATCTCTTATCTTTTATCTCTTAACTTTTATCTCAAAACTCCGCTCTAGCGGAAGGATTAATCTCCAGCTCGGAAAATTCGCCTGCCAGGTATTTATAGTGTGCAGTAATGGCAATCATGCCAGCATTATCGGTGCAGTATTCGAAGGGAGGAATAAATGTTTTCCATCCATGCTTTACTCCTAAATCGGTAAGGCCTTTACGCAAGCCGCTATTCGCACTCACTCCTCCAGCAATACAGACTTGTTTTACTCCTGTTTCCTGCACTGCTTTTTTCAATTTCTTTAATAAGATCTGCACAATGGTATATTGAACAGATGCGCAGAGATCATTCAAATTTTCTTCAATAAATGAAGGGCTTTGTTTTTGTAAAAAATACAACACAGATGTCTTTAATCCGCTGAAAGAAAAATTAAGGGCCGGTATTTGTGGCTCAGCAAATTTGAATCTCAATGGATCGCCTAATGCAGCGTATTGATCAATTAAGGGGCCACCAGGATATGGTAGTCCTAATAACTTGGCTGTTTTATCGAAAGCTTCTCCTGCAGCATCATCAATGGATTGACCAAGCACTTCTAATTCGAGCGGAGATCTGGCCAACACAATTTGTGTATGGCCTCCACTTACCGTTAAACATAAAAAAGGAAAAGATGGACGATTTTCTGGAATTAAATTGGCCAACACATGAGCTTGCATATGATGCACTGCAATCAGTGGTTTGTTCAAAGCAATAGACAATGATTTTGCAAACTGTGCCCCCACCAATAAACATCCAATTAAACCAGGGGCCTGGGTAAAAGCAATGGCATCTATTTTTTCGAGAATGGAAGCAGGAATTTTTTCGCCCTCTATACCAAAAGCTTCTTTGATGGCTTGGTCTACAACAGGAACAATGTTCTGCATATGTGCCCTGCTGGCTAATTCCGGAACTACACCTCCATATTTTTCATGAACAGCCTGACCAGCAATGATATTACTCATCATTTTTCCATCCACCAAAATAGCACAGGCTGTTTCGTCGCAAGAAGATTCGATTGCCAGTATAGTAATGCCCATTGCGCAAAAATAGTCAATTGAAAGTCTATTTAGTTCTAATGGCTACTACAGGGTCCATTTTAGCAGCAATGGATGCAGGAATAATTCCGGCAAGAATGCCTAAAACAATACAAATACTGAGTGCCAGTCCAACAATATTAGGAGCAATAAAAATAGGGAAAGGTAATGCCGCACTTAATGCTACAGATAGAATCCATACCAATGCCAGTCCGACCAATCCTCCTATGATACATAAGAAAGCACTCTCTAATAAAAACTCTGTAAGAATGGTGCTACGCTTTGCACCAATCGCTTTTTTCAATCCAATTTGACTCGTTCTTTCTCTCACTGTTACGAACATGATATTGGCAACACCAAATGCACCCACAATCAAACTCAATCCGGCAATGGCCCATCCACCCGCACTAACTTGTCCAAAGAAACCATTGATCTGTTCACTAAATTGAGCCACATCATTACAAGAGAAATTATCTTCCTGTGTAGGACTTAATTTCCTCAGCTGTCGCATCACACCATTTAATTCATCAGCGAGTGCAGAAGAAGCTATTTTGGGTTTGCCCTGCACCATTATATATGGATTACTATTGTCTGGATTAAATACTCCAGCAAAATATCTATAAGGTACAATGATGCAATGATCATAATCGAATCCACCAATAAAACTTTGCCCTTGCTTTTTAATAATTCCTGCTACAAATAATTTTCTTCCACCATAGGCCACTTCTTTGCCCACCGCTCTTTCCGCTACACCGAATAAATCTTCAGCAAGCGTGGTACCTATAACACCTACAGTAGCACCTCGGGTAAAATCTGACTCATTTAAATAACGACCAGCACTCACTTCAATAGATTGAATATTACTGAATTCGTTAGATACCCCATACATGGGTGTATTGTTAATGATATTGTCGGTATAATTTAA
This sequence comes from Sphingobacteriia bacterium, assembly GCA_037129425.1. GTDB lineage: Bacteria > Bacteroidota > Bacteroidia > Chitinophagales > Chitinophagaceae > Sediminibacterium. The sequence continues at coordinate 61,713 of JBAXUV010000016.1, read as the reverse complement.
ATTTACCCTTGCACTGGTAAAAAAAGCGGCATAAGCTGCTAAATCGCATTTAGCTTTAATGATTTTCATCTCATCATACTTCATGGCAGGGCGCTTCACATATTTCCACCAGGGGTAATCTTGACCACCACCATAATTCCATTTGTCTATATAAATAGTATTGGAACCCAAAGATTTTAAATCGGTTTGTACTTTTCTTTCTAAACTATCCACTGTTGCTAATACACCGATGATGCAGAATATACCAATGGTAATTCCAAATAAAGAAAGAAAGGTTCGTAGTTTATTTACTTTCAGTTCCTGCAACGCCATTCGGAAACTATTCCATAAAATACTGAGCAATTTAACCATAACCCAAATGTAGCACGCAAGTATGAACATCTGCGTTTAATTTATGTAAGCGGTTAAAAGCCATGTTCAACCCATATCAATAAAGGATAGCAAGAAATTGAACAAGTGCCCAAAAACTGGCGCATTACGCAACAAAATCATGATTAATTGGTTAGAAAATATTGGAAATCAACATTTTTTTCAAATAGCATCTATTCTAGTAGTATTTTTGCGCAGATTTAACCAAACAATCTTGCTTTATGACCTGGAAACAAGTCTTTACATCATCGGTAGGAAAAAAGCTAGTAATGGGCTTAACCGGTATTTCCCTCGTTTTATTTTTAATTGTTCATGCAGGAATCAATGCTTGCATTTTTGCCGATCTGGTAAATCCAGATGAAAACGGTGAAATGTTCAACAAAGCAGCTCATTTCATGGGTTCTACTGTATTAATTAGAATTATGGAAATTGGATTATTTGCAGGAATCATTCTGCATATTCTTCAGGGCTATTTGCTAACGCTTGAAAACCAAAAAAAGCGCTCAGTAGGTTATGCGGTAACGTATAAAGATGGTAGCAAATGGTATAGCAGAAGTATGGGGCTTTTAGGAACCCTTATTTTGATTTTCCTCATTTTGCACTTGTATCATTTTTGGACATCTGCTCGCTTCACTGGAAAAGGTTTAGAACCTATTGCCTATAATGGAGTGGAGATGCACAATATGTTTGGATTGATGAAAGCAACATTCACTGAGTGGTGGATAGTAGTGGTATATGCATTGGGATGTATTTCATTGGCCTACCACCTGGCTCATGGATTTCAAAGTGCTTTTAAAACATTGGGTGTTCATAACAAGCGTTACAATACCATGCTTATAAGTATCGGATATGGTTACGCCATCATTATTGCAGCCATATTTATTTTAATGCCTGTAAGTTTCATTATGGGTTGGATCGGATAATTATTCAAGTATATTCTAATCATCATAAATCACTGGATCTATGTTAGATGCTAAAATTCCTTCAGGGCCATTAGACAATAAATGGACCGACTATAAGGGACACTGCAAATTGGTTAACCCAGCAAATAAAAGAAAGCTGGAAGTAATTGTAGTGGGAACTGGTTTAGCTGGTGCTTCTGCAGCAGCTTCATTAGGCGAATTGGGTTATAAAGTAAAAGCATTTTGCTTTCAGGATTCTCCACGAAGAGCGCACTCTATTGCAGCACAAGGAGGAATCAATGCGGCAAAAAATTACCAGAATGATGGTGATAGTGTTTTCCGTTTATTTTATGACACCATTAAAGGAGGAGACTATCGTGCACGTGAAGCCAATGTTCATCGCTTGGCAGAAGTGAGTGGAAATATCATTGACCAGTGTGTTGCACAGGGAGTTCCATTTGCGCGCGAATATGGTGGATTATTGAGCAATCGTTCATTTGGTGGTACTCAGGTACAAAGAACATTTTATGCTGCCGGACAAACTGGTCAGCAATTATTGATAGGTGCATATCAGGCATTAGAACGTCAAGTGGCATTGGGTAATGTAACCATGTATACCCGCCATGAAATGTTGGAAGTAGTAAAGATCGATGGAAAAGCAAGAGGCATTATTGCACGTGATTTGGTAAAAGGAAATTTAGAAAGATATTTTGGACACGCTGTGTTATTGTGTACTGGTGGATATGGTAATGTATTTTATTTATCTACCAATGCAATGGGAAGCAATGTAACTGCTGCCTGGAAAGCACATAAACAAGGTGCCGCATTTGCCAATCCATGTTTCACGCAGATCCACCCTACTTGTATTCCAGTAAGTGGAGATCATCAAAGTAAATTAACCTTGATGTCTGAATCATTAAGAAATGATGGAAGAATCTGGGTACCAAAAGCAAAAGGAGATAATAGAAAAGCGGTTGATATACCTGAAGAAGAAAGAGATTATTATTTAGAAAGAAGGTATCCAGCATTTGGTAATTTAGTACCACGTGATGTTGCCTCCAGAGCAGCCAAAGAAAGATGCGATGCAGGACATGGTGTTGGAACAAGTAAGCAAGCCGTTTATTTAGATTATGCAGACGCGATAGTTCGTTACGGAAAAATCGAAGCAGGTAAAGAAGGAAGATCCAATGTTCCTATGGAAGAGATCATTGCCATGGGTAAGCAAGTGGTGAAAGAAAAATACGGTAACCTTTTTGATATGTACGAAAAGATTACTGGAGAGAACCCTTATGAAGTGCCTATGCGCATCTACCCTGCAGTGCATTATACCATGGGTGGATTATGGGTGGACTACGAATTACAAACAACCGTTCCAGGATTGTATGCTTTGGGTGAAGCCAATTTCAGCGATCATGGAGCCAACCGTTTAGGTGCTTCTGCACTCATGCAAGGTTTGGCAGACGGTTATTTTGTGATACCATATACATTGGGTAACTCATTGGCAGATGAAATTTATAGCAAAGCGGTGGAAACATCACATCCTGCTTTTGAAGCTGCTGAAAAAGCAGTTTCAGATAGAATTAATTTGTTGATGAATATTAAAGGAAAGCAAACGGTTGAAAGTTTTCATAAGCGTTTAGGAAAAATTATCTGGGATAAATGTGGTATGGCGCGTAACAAAGAGGGTTTGGAACAAGCCATCAGAGAAGTGCAGGCTTTGAAAAAAGAATTCTGGTCGGATGTTAGAATTCCTGGATCCATTGATGAGATGAATCCTGAATTAGACAAAGCCAATCGTGTAGCTGATTTTATTGAACTCGGAGAATTGATGTGTATTGATGCATTGAACAGAAACGAAAGTTGCGGCGGACATTTCAGAGAAGAGTATCAAACACCTGAAGGAGAAGCGTTGCGTGATGATGCCAACTATATGTATGTAGCTGCTTGGGAATACAAAGCAGAACATGAGTGGAACTTACACAAAGAACCATTGGTGTATGATGTAGTAAAACCTTCACAGCGTTCATATAAATAAATCAATAGCAAATTCTAACTGACAAATTTTAAATAATGGAACACAACAATTTGAATCTTACTGTTAAAGTTTGGAGACAAAAAAACAGCAAAGAGAAAGGTCAATTCGAATCATATCCAGTTAAAGATATTTCAACTGAAATGTCATTCTTAGAAATGATTGATGTGTTAAATGAAGACTTAATTAAAGAAGGTAAAGAGCCCATTGCTTTCGACCACGATTGCAGAGAAGGAATTTGCGGTATGTGCTCTATGTACATCAATGGAAAACCACATGGACCATGGCAAGCAAACACTACTTGTCAATTACATATGCGTGCTTTTAATGATGGCGATACTATCGTAGTTGAACCATGGAGAGCAACTGCTTTTCCGGTAATCAAAGATTTGATGGTAGATCGTTCTGCCTTCGACAGAATTGTTCAGGCTGGTGGTTATGTGAGTGTGAATACGGGTAATGCAGTTGATGGAAATTCATTACCAATCAATAAAGACAAAGCAGATGCATCATTTGCAGCAGCCATGTGTATTGGTTGCGGTGCTTGTGTGGCAGCTTGTAAAAACAGTTCTGCAATGTTGTTCTTAAGTGCCAAGGTTTCTCATTTGGCTTTATTACCACAGGGAGAACCAGAACGTCATTCACGTGTATTAAACATGGTGGCGCAAATGGATAAGGAAGGGTTTGGAGCTTGTACCAATACGGGTGCTTGTGAAGCAACATGTCCAAAAGAAATTTCAATCAGCAATATTGCCCGATTGAATCAGGAATATTTAGTAGCTAGTTTGGTAGCTGAAAAATAATTAGCGCATCTAATACAATAAAAAACCTTGAACCGAAAGATTCAAGGTTTTTTTATTTACAGTAACAATGATTCGAAATTATGATGCTGCTGTTTTTCTTTTTAAGATGAGCGCAGAAATTACACTTACTAATAATCCTACCGGAACTATTTCCATATAAGTCATTCCTGCGTTTACAAAAGGATTTTTATACATAAGGGCAAAATCGGCCATTTCCTTTGTGTGTTTGAGTATTTCTGCAGTAGAAGCACCAGCTGCTTTCATTTTGTCTGTTTCATATGCAGCATATTTTTCCATGAAGTCTGGTATAAAATTATAATAAACAACTAGCCATGTTAATACATAAATGGTAGATGCAATTAAGGTGATCAATAATCCCATTTTAAATGCAGTACCAAATCCAACGACTCCTTGATTATGGTTATCTCGATAATTTTTTATGCCTACAAAAATCATGGAGAAGGCCAATAACATCATAGAATAACCAACATAAGCCCCTTTGTCGAACCCAATTTGGTCATGAAAAACAGTAGCGATTGTGATGCTTACCATGGTAACTGCTCCAGCAATTAAGCCATAGGTCCAGATAATTTTTTTCATCATGTTGTTTATTTTAGTTTGATCAAAATTGCATGAATCACCAATAAAACCTTTCATACTTAAGTATGATTTTAATGAAACTATTCGTAAATCATACCAAAGTAGCAGCGTTTATACGATCAGTTGCAACCTTTTTGCTTTTTCGATTGCCTGGGTTCTTCTTTTCACCTCCAATTTAAAAAACAAATTTGCTATATGCGTTTTAATGGTTGGAATGGATAAATACAAATCAGCTGCAATTTCAGCATTGCTCATTCCCTTGGCCATTAAGTTAAGCACTTCCATTTCTCTGGCACTGATGCCCAAATTTTCAATTGCCAATTCATTGATGAGCCCATTTTCGACAGGTGTTGGATTCAACCATTTTTCAACGATGATGGTATTGGTTTTGGGTTTAATCAAATGAGTGGCCAACCAAATGCCAAGAATGGTAAAAAACAGCGCTATGGCTCCAATATACTTATCCATAGAATTGCTGTAAATCATCCATTTAAATTCCATCCATTTTAATAGAAAAAGTAGGCAGGCCAATGCAGTTCCATACAATATCACTGCCTTATTTTTCTTCCAAAAAACCAACATTATTTATTTAGTTTATTTTCTTCCTAAATCAATATAAAAACCCCGTTTTTGTAATACCTTGACCATTAAATTAAACAAAATGCGCAAACTTTCAATACTTCTACTTGTAATGACGAGCTTATTCGCATGTAATACCGATAAAAAAATGAAAAAAGAAGCCTATCAATGGCCGGATTTAAAAGCCCCAGTAGCCAGCATTCAGCCACATACTAGAACCATTCATGGCGATACTGTAATAGACAATTACTATTGGATGATCGATTTCTTTAAGAAGGGACCAGACAGTACCAAAGTAGTGGACTATTTAACTGCAGAAAATACCTATACCGATTCTATGCTCAGTGGAACCAAAGATTTGCAAGCCAAATTGTTTACTGAAATGAAAGCGAGGATCAAAGAAAAAGATGAGAGTGTGCCTGTTTTTAAAAATGGATATTATTATTATTCCAGAACCGATGAAGGAAAACAATATTATAAATATTGCAGGAAAAAAGGAAGTTTAACAGCAACAGAAGAGATCTTACTGGATGTAGATGAAATGGCAAAAGGAAAAGCCTATTACAGTGTTTCCGGATTTTCCATCAGCGAAAACAATCAGCTGCTGGCCTATGGAGTTGATGAAGTTTCCAGAAGGCAATATACCATTCATATCAAAAATTTAGCGACTGGAGAAGTGTATAAAGATGCTATTGCTGGAACAGGTGGAGACCCAACCTGGGCAAATGATAATCAAACCATATTTTATACTTCCAATAATCCAGTGTCTTTATTATCTGAAAAAATAAAGAAACATACTATTGGTGCTGCTACAGATATTACGGTATATGAAGAAACAGATAAGAGCAATTATATTGGTGTAAGTAAAACCAAAAACGGAAAATATATTTATATCGTTTCACAGGCAACTCTTTCATCGGAGTGGAGAATGATCGATGCCAATACGCCTTCAGCTACATTCAAAGTATTTCAACCAAGAATTAAAAATGTATTGTACGATGTGGTTGCACTAGAAGACAAATTTTTAATTCGCACCAATTTAGATGCGTTGAATTTCAGGTTGATGGAATGCCCTTTGAATAATACTGCTGTTGCCAATTGGAAAGAAATCATTCCGCACAGAAAAGATGTATTGATACAAGGTGTGGAAGAATTCAATCAGTTCATTGTGGTGAATGAAAGAAAGGATGGACTGGTTAAATTAAGGGTTCGCAAACTCAATAGTACCGAAGAACATTATATAGATTTTGGTGAAGCTGCATATACCGCTTCATTTAATTCGAATCCAGAATACAATAGCACCACATTCAGATACAGTTATACTTCTTTAACAACACCCGCATCGGTGTATGATTATAATTTAGTGAGCAAAGATAAAAAGCTCATGAAGCAGCAAGAAGTATTGGGTGGCTATGATGCAAAACAATATGTTACCGAAAGACTCAATGCAACTGCGGCAGATGGAACCAACATTCCTATTTCAATCGTTTATAAAAAAGGGTTTGAAAAAAATGGTAAAGCTCCCCTACTCTTGTATGCTTATGGCTCTTATGGAATCAGCATGGATGCCAGTTTTAGTGGTACCAGATTGAGTTTACTTGATCGTGGATTTGCATTTGCAATAGCCCATATCAGAGGCGGAGAAGATTTAGGTCGCCAGTGGTACGAAGATGGAAAACTGATGAAAAAGAAAAACACGTTTACCGACTTTATAGATTGTGGTAAATATTTAGTGAGCCAAAGCTATACTTCGTCGGAACATTTGTATGCTCAAGGTGGAAGCGCTGGTGGATTACTCATGGGAGCTGTGGTAAATATGGCACCCAATGTATGGCATGGAGCTATTGCACAAGTGCCTTTTGTAGATGTAGTAAATACCATGCTCGACGAAAGTATTCCATTAACTACCAATGAATATGATGAGTGGGGTAATCCGAATAATAAAGAAGCCTATTTATACATGAAGAGTTATTCTCCTTATGAAAATGTGGAAGCAAAAGATTATCCGAATTTATTGGTAACAACCGGATTGCACGATAGCCAGGTTCAATATTTTGAACCAGCAAAATGGGTTGCCCGATTGAGAGCCACCAAAAAAGACAAGAATGTTTTATTGCTGCATACCAATATGGAATTCGGGCATGGTGGCGCTTCAGGCAGATTTGATTATCTAAAAGACATCGCTTTGAATTATGCATTTCTGTTTGCACTGGAAGGAATAAATCAATAATGAATGCCAAATCATTATTTTGAATTCAAACAGTTTAGGGTGGAGCAGGATCAGTGTGCCATGAAAGTGTGTACAGATGCCTGTTTATTTGGTGCGTGGACAGCTTCTATTCTCAATTCATTTGAAATTGCTCCTACAAGCATATTGGATATTGGTGCAGGCACGGGACTCCTGAGTTTAATGCTGGCCCAGGCAGGTTCGGCGCAAATTGATGCAATTGAAATGGAAACTGGGGCTGCAATACAAGCAGCAGCCAATTGCAAAGCATCGCCCTGGAAAGATCGAATCAATGTAGTACCTCTTGCTCTTCAAGACTTCAAAAAAAAAGAACCCTTCTATGATCTGATCATTAGCAACCCTCCATTCTATGAACAGGATTTAAAAAGCCCCAATACCAATAAAAATATAGCTCATCATAGCGAAGCACTTACATTAAATGAACTGATTGTTTCGGTGAAACAATTACTTACAGATGGAGGGCATTTTGCAGTCTTGTTGCCCTTTGAAAGAAAAGCTCCTTTTCTGGCAATGGCCGAAAAGCAAGGTTTTTATTTACACCAATCTACCGATGTTCATCAAACAGAAAAACATTCGCCATTTAGAACAATGTTATTGCTTAGCAGAACCCAGGCAAGGATAAAAACAGATTCGATTATAATTAAAATCAACAAGGAATACAGTCCCAAATTTCGCCAATTACTTACCCCCTATTACTTACCATTCTAAATGATTAACTTAGCCCAATGAATCGAAAGCATTGTATATTATTGGGGTTGATCGTATTTTTATTTTCTTGCAGTAGCAAGCAGCAATCATTTATGCCTGCAGAAAATGGATTGGATGCAGGAAGAGAATTTATTGATGGTTGTTTAAAGGGTGATTTTATCAAAGCTCATTTTTATTTATTACCCGATGAAAGCAATGAGCAATTATTGAAAACAACTGAAGCCAGTTATCGGGAAAAAGACAAAGAAGGAAGGCAAGAACTAAGAACCTCCTCCATCAATATTCAATCTGTTCAGGAACCGAATGATTCAACAGTAACATTGCACTATAGTCTTAGCTCAGATACTACCAGCAAAGCATTATACATCATTAAAAGAGAAGCTAATTGGTTGGTAGATTATAAAAAATCATTTAAGCAATAATGGTATGAAACAAATTGCATTAGTGGGTCTGGGAGGAATGATTGGCTCTATTATGAGATACTTAGCAGCCATTGGTATCAAAACAACCCAATTCCCTTTTGCTACTTTGCTGGTGAATATTATTGGTTCGCTATTGATAGGAATCATCATGGGATGGTCGGCCAAAGAAGCGAATGCAGATTCCTGGAGATTATTTTTAGCAACTGGTATCTGCGGTGGTTTTACTACATTCTCTGCATTTGCCTGGGAGAATTTGCAGTTACTGAATCAACAACGATATACACATTTTTGTGTTTATGCCGGAGGTACACTAATTTTAAGTCTTATTGCTGTAGCAATTGGCTATTGGCTTACTAAATAAAATCACTCTTATGGAACCACAAACAGTTGTTCATCCTTGGCATGGTGTATCTTACGGAGATCATGCACCAAGAGTAGTTAATGCTATTATTGAAATTCCGCAAGGCTCTCGTTGTAAATACGAAATTGATAAACCAACTGGTCTTTTAAAATTAGATCGGGTGATTTTTTCCTCTTTCTACTACCCTATTAATTATGGATTCATCCCACGTACTTATGGTGGCGATAAAGACCCATTGGATATTTTGGTAATTACTTCTTTACCCGTTCAACCATTAACCATTATGGATGCCAAAGTAATTGGCGTAATGCAAATGGTTGATCAGGGAGATCCGGATGATAAAATCATTGCAGTAGCCGCTAATGATCCGGGTGTAAACCATTATAATAATATTGAAGAATTACCCAAACATTTTTTTGATGAATTGAGGCATTTCTTTGAAGAGTATAAAAAATTAGAAAATAAAACAGTGGTAGTAGAAGACTTTGGCGACAAAGCAAAAGCTTTAGCCATTATTGAAGAAGCCATTGAATTTTACAAAACTACTTTCATAAAATAATAGCATGACATTTACTACTATAGTTTTACTCATTGCTGTTGGGCTGATTGCCGGATTTTTGAGTGGGTTGATTGGTATTGGCGGTGGAGTGATTATAGTACCGGCATTGGTATTGTTTTTAGGTTTTACACAAAAAGCAGCTCAAGGAACTTCTTTGGGAATTTTATTATTACCCGTGGGCATATTGGCCGTTTTACAGTATTATAAACAAGGATATATCAATATCAATTATATATTGATTGTTGCTGCTGCATTTGTAGTAGGCGGCTTTTTTGGAAGCAAGTTGGCTCTTACTTTAAGTGACGAAAAAATGAAGAAGGTATTTGCAGTGATTTTGATGCTTATTGCTATTAAAATGCTGTTTTTTGAAAAATCTGGTGGCTCCAAACCTACTGAATCCACAAAAATTCAACAAACCAAGGCTCAATCAATGGTAGATTGATGAAGCCACCTTATATTTGCAAAAAATAAATTCATGGAAGCAAAACAATCATCAGCAAAATATTGGGCTTTGTGCTTTTTCTGGCTAGCTATAATGATCACTTTACTGGTAGTATACCGCGAATTTTTCTGGTTGGCATTGCCTGGCACAGTTACTTATTTTGCCAAAGCCATGGACATAATGTAATTTAATCTACAACTACTTTGAATAGAAAATCCCTCTTGCACTCCAGGAGGGATTTTTGTTTAATATGCTTTTAGCCGAGCTAGTAACGTTTAACGATTCGCAGTTGATGGGTTCTTTCTCCCGTATCAGAACTAATAATACCTACATTATCAATGGCGTCAATTCTTACTCTTCCAGATGCGTGAATAATGGTTTGCGAATCGAGCATAATACCTACATGGGTAATGCGGCCTTCGGCATTATCGAAAAAAGCCAGATCGCCACATTGGGCCTCTTGCAAAAATCCAACCACTTCCCCTAACACCGCTTGCTGGTATGCATCTCTGGGTAATGTTTTGGCAAAGAATCGAAATACCTGTTGAGCAAATCCACTGCAATCAATTCCAAATACAGAACGTCCACCCCATAAATAGGGAGCATGTAAATACATCATAGCGATATGCTTGATGTAATCTGCCGTAAATAGTGTTGGATTGGGTTTTGCAATGGCACCTTTATAAGCAAACTGAAATTTTCCGATGGTCAATTTTTTATCCTGAAATAAACCCAGGGAAGCGCCAATCGGAATTTGCATATCTGTTCCATTCACATCAAGTAAATTGGAAAACTCAGCAGCAATATCTTTGGATTGATTGCCCACCAGGTCATTGCCTATTGCCAATAATTGTGTTTTCTGGCACCATCCCTCATATTGATCGTACATGCATCTGATCTGATAAAAGTCTCCCGATTGATCAATTACTTCCACTACTTCACCAAATAACAATGAACTTACCATTTCAGACCTATGCGCAGCTTCAGCCCTTAAAGGGGCAACTGCAACCAATACCATCATATATGCCATTCAAAAAATTTACTGTAAGTTATGGAAATTTACCTGCTTTGCATCTAAGACAAAATGCTTATTTTAAATTGTGAGCAGGAACCAATTTCAACATATTACCGACAACCAATTAATTGAACGTTATCAAAACGATCAAAATAAAGAGTGGCTGGGTATTTTATTGGAAAGATATACTTTGTTATTACTCGGAGTTTGTATGAAGTATTTAAAGCATGAGGAAGCAGCAAAAGATGCGGTTCAACAAGTATTCTTAAAAGCCTTGAATGAAATGGGTAAATACCCGATTCAATACCCAAAAAGCTGGTTGTATAAAGTGGCCTGTAACCATTGCCTGATGCAATTGAGGGATCAAAAGACAAGCCTTCCATTAGAAGACAATGCACCGTTAACAGAGGACAGCAATGATTGGCAAGATCATCAGTTGAAGGAAGTCAATTTAACCTTATTAGAAACTTGTATTACCGAATTAAACAAAGAACAACAAACTTGTATAACTTTATTCTACTTACAAAAACAAAGTTATCAAGCCATTAGTGATGCAACTGGCATGAGTGTTTTACAGGTGAAGAGTCATATACAAAACGGAAAAAGAAATTTAAAACTATTAATGGTTAAAAAGCAACCATTACAATGAGCGATTTAAAAAATATATTATCCAACAGTGAGGAGATGAATGAGCATGACCTTTTAAAATATTTAGAAGGAAAAGCTTCTGATTCCGAAATGCATGCCATTGAAGCTCAAATGGCTGATTCTGCTTTTGTAGATGATGCCATTGAAGGATTACAGGCGATAGGAGAAAAAAAGAAAATATTACAAATAAAAGAACAACTCAATCAACAACTCAAAAAAGCCAGTTCCAAAAAAGAAAAAATAAAAAAGCGCAGAGGCATTAAAGACCAGCAATGGTTAATCATTGCAGTACTTGCCATCGTTTTGTTATCTGTTATTGGTTATTTGTTGATTCATTATAATTCAAAATAATTACCTGCACAATTGTTCAATTAAATGGATGTGTTGAGGATATAAACTCATCAACGCATTTTTTTCTGCCAATTCAAAATCTGCAAAATCAAATCCTGGCGCAACCGTACAACCTACAAAAGAATATGCTCCAATCGATTCAGATGCAAACCATGCACCAGCAGGAACAATTGCCTGGTATACTTCGCCAACAGATGCATTCGATCCTAATTTGATCAATTCGTAATTTCCATCTGCTTTGATCACATGCACTAATAAAGAATCCCCTTCATAAAAATGCCAGCACTCATCGCTTTTGATTCTGTGAAAAGCAGAAAAATTTCCCTTCGTCAATAAGAAATAAATAGCCGTTGAAAAGCTTCGATCTCCAGTAAAACGAGCAGGCAATGCAGCTTGTGGAATTTGCTCTGCAGACACATAATTCTCTTTATAAAAGCCCCCTTCGGGATGCGGCAATAAACCATAGCTTTCGATTAATTTTTCAACCATTTAACTTTAATTTTATTGTACTAAATTAATTAGTTAATATTAAATTATTATTATTTATATATAAAATTCGATGATTTATAACATTATGCAAAAATTAAGCATTTAAAAACTTAACATTAAGGTAATATTGAAAGATTTAGCTTTATGTAAAACAAGAACATGCTTAAAGATATTACCCTATCCGAAGAAGTATTGATTGATCAATTGCGCCACGCAAAAACAGAAAAAGAAATCAACAAAATTATCGAAACCAGTATTGTTCTAATGGAACAAGAAATTGCTGAGCCTGCTAATGTGTTAAGTTTCACACAAAAAATGAGGCAAAAATTATCTTCGATCAATCCATTCTATATTGATGATGCAACAGAATGGAATAATATACAAACATCTAAAGTGTTGTTTTACAGAGTAGGATGCCGTTTTGCAACGATTGATTAATTTCCAAATACCAATACGCTAAAACTATTGGGTAAAATAGTTTTTGTTCCTTCTTTATAAGTTGCAGTACTTAAGTAAAACAGATTTCCCTTTTTATTAATGGCCAAGGTTTTTGCACCCGGCAACGTTTTTATTTCTTGAAATAAAATATATGTAGATTTTGACTGTTGTTTATATACTGTTGTAATTCCATCGCCTCCTGAACAAAACACCAATTGTTGTTTTTCATCATAGGCAACTGCATCTACATTAGCAGAAATAGCTAACCTTGTAATTATTGCATTGGTTTTTAAATCGATCACTACTAATTCTTTGGAGTCTGCACAGGTAGAAAACAAAACTTGATTGTTTATATCTATGGCAATACCTGTTGGTGCAGTATTGGGGCCAAGTGCAATTGTTTTAATTGGTTTCGCAATTTTTGCATCAATAATAACCACTTGATTATCTACTTCTAAATTATTGTAAATAATTCCTTTATCATTATGTGCCGCAAATTCAGGACCAGCGCCAGTTGCAACATATCCAAGCACTGTATTATTAGCTGGATCTATTATTGCCACGTTATTCGATTTACCACAAAATACCCAAACCGTTTTGGTAACTGGCTCAAATAAAATAGCATCGGCTTTCTCCGCTTTTAAAGGGATAGTTGTAATACTGTCTAAATTGGTGTAATTAAAAACAGTAACTGTATTATCCAATCCATTTGAAATAAATCCTTTGTTTAAATTGGGCGCTAATGCAATACCATGAACACCTTGCAAATGATTAAATGCTTTAATTTCTTTATTTGTGATAGTATTAATAACATGGACTCTATCGAAATGAGAGATAAAAAGTCTGTCTTTAGGCTCGTCCATTTTTAAATAATCCCATTTGCCATCACCAGCTAAACGAATAGTTGTTTTTAATTGATATTGATTTTGTGCTGTTACTATAAAAGCAAAAGCATTCAATAATATAATTAATAATAAATTTTTCGAGGTTTTTTTTCTGAAAATCACGATTGGGAAATTTATTTAATTATTTTGAACTCATCTAATATAGTTCCTTTTGCATCTAATTGTTGAATCACCAATGTATTTCCATTAATGTTTGCAACAGTAAAACTGTTGACTGTTGAAATAAATTTATTGGTAAAGGGTTGCCAGCTATCTTTGTCTTTTTCCTGTTCTGGATTATACAATTCTTGCCCTCCAGCACCAGTAACGATATAAATTACCCCATTTGGTTTATTGTTATTCACTCCGTCAAATTGATGATCTAATTTCCAAGCACCGTTTACTACTCTACCACGAATGGTCTTATTGTCTTTACCTCCGATTAATAAAGTTCCCTTACCAACAGGTTTGAAAGTCATTGGAAAAGAACGTTGGTAATTGTGTACATGTCCATTGAAAACAATATCCACTCCACCTTTTTCAAAAATTGGAGATAATAAACGCATTTGTTGTTGTTCGTAGTGTTCTATCGAAGCATTGAAACCCGGATGATGATACAATACAAAATGCCAAATCATATTTTTGGAGTCTGCCAAATCTTTGGCTACCCAATCGGTTAATTCTTTATCCGTCCAATCTACATAAGTGTCGGCATCTAAAACAGTCCAATGTGCATTACCATAATCAAAAGAAAAATTGGTCATTCTTGGATACCTATTTCCAGCAGCTTCTAAAAATGCATTTCTATTAGTATCTGATCCTTTTAATAATGGAACAAATGCTCCGCCTTCTTTACCAATTGGACCATTCAATGGTTGATCCCAATAATGATAGTAAGCCAATGCTCCTGGCGCTTTGTCTAAATCTCTGCTATCTGCATCATGATTACCAACTGCTGCAACAAAAGGAACTGATTGCATGATTGGAAATCCTGCTGAACTATTGCTGTTGTAAATTGGCCAAAACTTTTTAGTATACTCAGCAATAGTACCATAATCGTACACAATATCACCTGGCACCAAAATTAAATCAGCTTTTGCTTTGTACACTCCTTCAGCAATTTCTTTTGACTCTTTGGTTCCAGCACCAATATCTCCAAATACCACAAATTTTTGTGACTGTGTAGCTGTTTTTGGAGCAATAGCTTCTGAAGTAAATACTATATTAGCATTTTTATAAACACGATAAATAAAACTCCCACCAGGTACTAATGCAGTTAAAGAAGTTCTGTATACATAATGAGGAGCTACTCCACCAATATTTACAAAACTAGCAGCTGGTTTAGATGCTTTAGTCCAATTCTTTTCAGAAGCAGATTTATATTCAACCGTCCATTCACTTTTACTATCAGTTAATTGCCAAAGCAAAACCAACGATTGATTAGATGGATTGGCCCCAATTTGTAAATAAGGACTTACCAAAAAAGCTTCTTTGTTATTTTGAGCTTCTACAATAGAAAAGAAACAAATGGTCAACAATAGAAATAATATTTTTTTCATACTTATTTTATTTGAATGCCATTTTAGTGTTGATTGCCTCTACCGTTACTTTGATAAGCTCCTATGTCTTTTCCGGGAGGAGTAATTTCTGTTGCGCCATATTTTAAACTCACAGGAACATCTGCTCTAGGTGCAAATCCAATGAAACCTGCATTGATACATGGAGAAGTAGGTTTCAAAGCAAAATTATAATTACCCACTACTGAAATATCTTTTAACAATAACCCTGCTGGCAATGGAACCGGTGCATTGATGAATTGAGGATTATTGGCACCCAAAACGGATGCTGGAGCAGTATACACATCACCTACTTTCCATCCTGTAGGTAAATAAGTAGATGGCTTAGGAATATCGGTTTCTTGAGGTTGACTAATTGCAGTACTTACAGATAATGAAGGAATGAATTGGCTAGCAACAGAAATAGAATCGGCATAGTACCAATTATATCCGTATTTGATATTGGCGGTATCTGCTATTGGAGTTGAAACAATTCTTAATCCAAACTTACAGTTAACAATCAGGTTATTGTATGCCATTCCACCAGCACCTTCTTCAAAATTAATAGAACCTCCTCTACCTGCAGCAGCTCTTCTAAATCCACAGTTGATCATGGTATTATTATACATTCTTACATTAGAACTTGGTGCACCAATTGGTACATTCACATTAGATAATTTAGGTCCATTTGTTGCCATTCCAACAATTAAATTATAAGCAAAATCACCAATAGTACCTGCTTTTGCATTCATTGCTTCTCCTCCAGTATAACCACATTTTTCAAATGTATTTCTCATTACACAGATCTTACCTCCATTGATTCTCCAAGGATCATCTGTACTTCCATAAATCCAAGAATCTTCTAAAACAAATATTCCATTTGTATTTGCGAAGTATACAGAATAAGGGCTTGAACCAGCAGTAAAACTCTTCATAGCAGAACTGATAGTAGCTCCTCCAAATTCAATCTTAGTCCATTTAATAATCATATAAGGGCAAGTAGGAGCTCCAATAATTCCTGTCCACTTACCTTTTAATGCAGGGTCAGTATCTGGATTAGCACCCAACTGATCAGTTTTTGTAACACCAGGATAGGTTAATAAAATAGGTTTCTCTTTTGTACCTAAACAAAATAAAGAACCTTTAACGCCTAAACCTACCGGAACTGTAGATGAAGAACCTGTGAAATTAACAGTTACTCCTTCTTGTATAATTAAGGTATCGCCTTCGTTTACAAAAATATCTCCGCAAACATTATATGTTTTTCCGGCTAACATGGTTCCTTTTAGGGTACCTGATAAACAAGCAGATTCACTAATGGGTGAAGCTGGAGCAACTACCGCAACCCATAAATCTTTTTGATCTAAAATTTTATTACAAGAAGATAAAAAAACTAAAGCAGGAATTAATAAAAGACTGAAGAGTAAATTTTTCATTTTATAGTAAATTAATTGTGTTAGAATTTATAACGAACTCCGAATAAGAAAGTAGTTTTATAAAAATCTTTTTGAATGATGATTCGATTATTAGGATCGGTTTGCAATGCAAGTGGTCTTGAACCACTGGCTTTCAAATAATCACTATAAGGTTGATGCAACGATAATTCAAAAGGAGTATTGGTCAGGTTATTGATCTTACCATAAAATGTTACCCTTTTAACAATTCTCTTTTCAAAAGAAATATCCAATTGAGTGGTTGGAGATTGCCAGTAGTGTAGGCCAAGGTATGGGCTTACAAAAGAAATTCTCTCTCCAGTGTATACCATTGCTGCTTGAAAATCAAAACCAATTTTTGGATTCTTATAGATCAACGATAGGTTACCAATATGATTCGACTGTCCTTGCAATGGCCTTGTTTCTGATACTCTTTTAGAAACGATAGAACCAGAAACCGCATCCCTGGAAGTATAAATCATATTGTCATTGGTAATTTCAGATTTAGTGTAGGTATAGTTAGCCGTTACTCCAAAATTTCCAAAATATTTTGTTACCACAGCTTCAAAACCGTAATTGGTTGCTTTACCTAAATTGACTGGTTGCAAGTAAAGGCTATTGATATTTAAAGGCTTAACAGCAGAGATCTCTATTGGATCCTGAATATTTTTATAAAACACGCCTAATAAAATCTGGTCGGCATTCTTGCCATATAATTCATACCTAAAATCGAGGTTATCTGCTATAGTATGATTGAGTCTTTTAGGATCTCCTACTTCTTTAAAAAATTCTCCATCAGGTCCATCAGGAATCATTTCTGCAAACCCTGGTCTTGCCAACGCTTTATAATAGGCAAAACGCAAATTTTGATTTCGGGACAATGCATATTTAAATTGCAGACTAGGCAATGCATCTGTATATTTTATAGTACCTGATTTAGCATCTACATCAATGCCCAATTTGGTTTCATAATTCTGATTGGTATATTCCAGTCTTACTCCACCCAATGCCTCTAGTTTTTCACTCAACTGCCATTTTGCTTGAATATAACCAGCAGTAATATTCTCCTTAAAAGTATAATTATTACCAGTTACCGAAGGAACACCATCAGCTGCTGTTTTAAAAATAAATTGAGCGCTATTGATATTGGTATATAAAGCACCCAACACTGGATCTAAAGAATATGAGTTATAAAAATTATCTCTTGTTTTAGATCTGATGAGTCCACCCAATTTCAATTCCAAATTACGGTTTAAGAATTTAGTGTCTTTGGTAAAATTGAGATACCCTGAAAAATCTTTATCGCTATTGTGTTGCCAAATACGGTTCATTTTCTGCAATTTGTCTGCAGTTAAACTGGTTGCTACTATTGCATATTGATGAATAAATTGAGATTGATCGGGCAAATGATTATTAGCAACAGAATAAGCCAAACTCCAATCAATTCTAGCAGAAGTATTTAACTGATGATTACCTTGTAATGTAGTATTGAAAATAGATTGATACTGCCATTGACTTCTTTGCCAATTATCTACAACAGAATTCAATGCAACTGTATCGTAAACAATTCTAGTTTGATAATCGTCTAAGCGAACTAAAGTAGTGATGAGCGCAATGCGGTTATTTTTATTGATCTTGTAATCTAGCTTACCATTTAAGCCGATTCTTTTGCTTTGAATAGAATAATTACGCAATTGTAAATCGGAGAATAAGGGAATATTGTTTAAGCCAGGTTGTGAATTGGGTAAAAAGAAATTAGATGTAGTTCCGCGATATATATTCTGGTAACTACCTGATGCAATGAAACCGAATTTCTTGTCTTTTCCAAAACGGTTTCCGATAGTCAATCCAACAGTGGTATTAAGCGGCGTTCCTTTATTGGTATAATTCAAATGTGCAGTAGAAAAATCTTTGGGTGTAGCAATATATGAACCTCCATTTGATTCAAATGGAGACTGCTTATTCATAGTAGACTTATCAAATTTCAAATAAGGTTGATCGGCAAATGAAGTATTAAATCCACCAGATACATTTGCTTGAAAAAGAAAATTGGAAGGAGCATCTTTCATTACCAGGTTAATGGTACCTCCTATTGCATCACCCTCCATACTTGGAGTTAAGCTTTTACTTACTTCTAGTCGCTCTAATAATTCACTCGGAAAGAGGTCTAATGGAATAAAACGGCTTCTATTATCGGGGCTAGGAATTTTAATTCCATTGACCAACGTATTGATATATCTTTTTTCCATCCCACGAATGATCGGATAACGACCTTCTCCAGAACCACTTTTTTCGATGGTCACCCCACTCACCCTTTGCAATGCATTGGCAACAGTAATGTCTGGAAGTAATTGTATGGTTTTGGCAGAAAGTACATTTAAAATAGGGTCTGCAACTTTTTCAATTCTTCTTGCACCTTTATCACCATCTCTGTAAGAATTGTTGTTTACTGTAACCGAAGACAATTCATAAGATGTAGGGGCTAATTCAAAATCAACAGTTTTAACACCAGTAGATGCAACTGAAACGGGCATTTCTTTTCCAACTTCATATCCTGCAAAAACTATTTTAATGCGGTAATCTCCTGGTTTTACTTGATTAAATACATAAGAACCATCCAGTTTTACCAAAGTAGACATTTTAGTACCCACGATCTGTACAGAAGCGCCTACAAGGGGCTCACTGGTTGATTTGTCGATTACTTTTCCCTTAATCGTCTGAGAAAAAACATTGAGGCTAAATAAGGAAAAGGTGAAGAAAAAAAATACTTGCTTGAATTTGTTTGAAAACTTGAAGTTCATTTGCACAAAATTATTTTGGCAAATGTGATGATATAACACAGCGTTACAACATTGTTAAG
Source organism: Sphingobacteriia bacterium (assembly GCA_037129425.1). Taxonomy (GTDB): domain Bacteria; phylum Bacteroidota; class Bacteroidia; order Chitinophagales; family Chitinophagaceae; genus Sediminibacterium. The sequence continues at coordinate 42,014 of JBAXUV010000016.1, read as the reverse complement.
TTTTTCTTAAGTCATAAGTAATAATTAGATAACACGGGTTAACAATTTGATAATACAGCATTGATGTATTGATGAAATAAAAAAAATATTTTTTAAATTATTTCACTCTACCCTTTTCTGCATCTGACCCACCTGTATTTCTGGCATTTAAACTTTTGCCTTTATTAAAACGATAACTGAAGGAGATCGTAGCAACCCTGGTATCCAAAAAGCTTTTCCACTTTGCGCTGGAGTTTGCAACTGCTAAAATATCGCCTCCGGGTTGTTGAGAATAAAAGATATCATTCAAATTAAACTTGAGTGAACCTTTATCTTTTAATATTTTCTTGGAGAAGCCCATACGCATTGTCCATACAGGAATGGTAATGAATTGACCAGTAACTACACTGGTGGTATAAGTGCCCGATAATTCAGCAGACCATTTTTTATTAATGGTGAACTGATTGGTTGGTCCGAGAAACCAATAGGTTCCTTTATTATTCAATTGTTGCCCATATACATTCGATCTAAAATCGTTCATGGTTATTTCGGTATACAATTGCAAAACCCACCATTTTGCCGGATTAAATGCGCCATTAAAAGACAAACTATAAGAATACTGCTGCCCTAAATTACCTGGCCTGCTATAGAAAATGCCATTCTCCTGTTGAATGGTTTCACTGATCACATCGGTAACATAAGTAAATTCAAATGCAGTAGTGAAGCGGCCTTTATAGGTATGCGAGAGTTCTATGTTTTGGGAAAAGGTAGGTTGTAAATAAGGATTTCCTGAATACAATGTAAATCTATCCAATGGATAAGTGAATGGATTCATCGATTGATAATCGGGGCGATTAATTCTTCTGCCAACACTTAATCCCAATTGATGGATCCCTAATGAATCTACCCGATACAACATAAAAATAGTGGGGAATAAATTATTGTATGCTCTTGTAAAGCTGGAATCTTTTCTTACCGGATTGCCCAATTGGGTCCCTTGAATATTGGTGTTCTCAAATCTTAATCCTGTTTGAAAAGAGAATTTCTTTCGGTTAAAATTATAGTTGATATATGCAGCGTTGATGTTTTCTTTATATGTAAAATTATTAGAAAAATCATAATTGGGTTTTTGCACTCCATTTACTTCATCATAAAAATTAGCAATATTATTGGTGTTCACTAAACTAGATTTTGCTCCAGCTTCAAAACGTCCGCCATTTTTTAAAGGATTCAAGTAGTCTATTTTTGCAGCCCAGATATCGATATTAGAAGGAAGGTTGCTGATCAAATTGGTCTTAGAAACAAAATTATTATTGGCATCGTAAATACTGTTTAACAGGTATTGATCGGTTACACCATTATAACCTACATAATCTGCATTGGTTGAAATTTCCTTACCCTTATCATTGAGCTTATAGGAATAATTTAGATTAAGGGATTTATTCTTAAAATTTCTATCGGAAGGGCTGTAGGCTTTTACCAGTGCTTGCAATTGTGCATTGGCATCTCCTACCTGCGCATTGTTGGTAGTAGTATTAATTGTTTCATTCACAAACCCATTCAATACCATTCCGAAAGTTGATTTCTTATCGATATAATAATCAAAGCCAATCTTTCCAGTAAAACCAGTTGCTTCTCTTTTGATATAAGAATTTTGATTGAAGGTAGAATTCAATGAAGTTGTATTGGGTTTAAAATACTGGCGTTCGATGTATAGGTCTTGAAATGAATTGTTGATATTATAACTCAGGTTGGTAAAGAAATTAATTTTATTCACCCGATAATTGAGGTTAAAACTATTATTGCTTCTTGCATACACCCCTTGCCCATAGCTTGTATTGATTCCACCATTCACTCCCTTTGTTTTGGTTCTTTTTAATTTGATATTGATGATCCCTGCATTTCCAGCAGCATCGTATTTTGCCGGAGGATTGGTCATAATCTCAATGGTAGCTAATGTACTGGATGGAAGAGAGCGCAAATAATTAGCCAGATCTGCAGATGATAGATAAGTAGGTTTATCATCGATGAATACCATTACTCCCTGCTTGCCTCTTAAACTAATATTGCCATTGATGTCTACCTGAATGCCTGGTGATTTTTCCAATACTTCTAAAGCATTGGTACCTGCGTTAGCAATTAAGGCATCTGGATTAATAACGGTTCGATCAATTTTTTTCTCTACAAAAGGCAATTTACTTGCTACTGTTACTTCATCTAATGTAGCTGCATTTTTAGCCATTAATTGAATGGGATCTATTTTAACTGACTGATCTGCGTTGATCGGACCAACTGGTTTACTATAATATTTTGAAGCTCCCTGAAAACTCACTGATATCAAATAAGTACCAGGCTTTGAAATTAAAAATTCATATTGACCAATACTATCTGTAATGACTGCTTTTACCAATACGCTGTCTTTGGCTCTCAATAAATTAACGATGGCAGCTTCTGCCTTCTGCCCATCAGGGCTTAATACAGTTCCACTGACAGTGCCTTGTGCCTTGGTTTGGGTTCCAATAAAAGACAATATCAAAAATGCAGTAATCGATAAAATAACTCTCATGTTAGCTGGTTTCTCCAATTAAGAGGCTGAAAGCCCTAATAAGATGGAAAATAAAGCCAAAAAGAGGTTAATGAAAGTTAATAAATGGATAAGTGGTAAAACTAGCTTTTTGGCAACATTGGGAAAAAGGCGCTGGTTCTTTTTTTGTATGCCTGAAATTGTTCGTTGTTCTTGTATTTGGCTTCGAGCATGGGTATGCCAGAAACATAGAGCAATAAATAACTGATGGTGATCGGGCTGATGATGGCCCAGATTCCGTTTTGTAGCGGTAACACGATGATGAAAATTCCCCACCAGAGGAGTACTTCGCCAAAATAATTGGGATGACGGGTATATTTCCACAAACCCGTTTGCATGATATCGGATTTGTTTTGTTTATGCTTTACAAAAACCATCAACTGATAATCGCCGATGGCTTCGAATGCAAAACCAATCAACCAAAAAATAAATCCTGCCAATATAAATTCACTTGTTGCCTGATCTGGCGAAAGTGATACTACTATAATCGGCAAGCTAATGATCAACATGAAAAATCCCTGGAGCAAATACACTTGCAAATAAGAACGAAGCAGAAAAGACTTCCCCCACTCCTCTCTCCATTTTTTATACCTAAAATCTTCGGGCTTGCCCTTGCTTCTTAACCCAATATGAAGAGCTAAACGAATACCCCAAATGGCAATGAGAATATATACCAGCAGCGATTGCATTGTTGGTGTTCTGGTAAAAAAAAGAAAAAGCGCAATGGCTACAAAGCCCAGGCCCCATGCAATATCGGCAACATCATTTCTTTTTTTGATCAAAGAAATAATAAACCAGCCACTCACATAGCAGAAAATGAATAGTGCCGTTTGAAGAATGGTAGCCAACATTTTATTGAAAATATTTTACAATGTAAAAACCAGCCGTGCTTACTAAAGCAGTTAAAACAGTTCCCCAAATAATGTCAATAAAAACAATATTTAGCGGCCATCCTTTTAAGGTTGCAAGATTGGTCAAATCATAAGTGGCATATGTAAAGAAGCCAAAAAGCGCGCCGAGTGTTATTGCTGATGTCAATGAGTTTTTTTCTACTGAAGGCAATATGGTGAATATAAAAATACCCACAATAAACAGCAGGTAAAAAATAATCGCAGCCGTCCAGTTAACTTGACTCGATAAAAATCCACCCAGGTATTTTCGGTACAGGTCTTTGGCAATAAAGCCCAGCCAGGTCATATCGATAACAAAGAAAACAACAAAAGTAAGTATGTAACTGAGTAGTAGTTTAGAGAATGGCATAGCGCATCATTTTAACTTCCGTAAATTTCATCAATTTTTCTGGCAAGTGCCCGATCTTTTTCGGTAACCGTATTATTGGCATCATGGGTAGTGAGTATGATGTCTACCTGATTGTACACATTGCTCCAATTGGGATGGTGATTGAGCTTCTCCGCCGCAAAAGCCACTTTGGTCATAAATGCAAAAGCGTCTATAAAATTCTTAAACTTAAAACTGCGTTTGAGTTGATCGTTTGCTTCTTGCCACATTGATTATTATCATTTTACTTCTTTAGTAAATATAACAATTCTTCGGCAACTGCTTCAGAGGATGCAGGGTTTTGTCCGGTAATTAATAATCCATCTTTTACCATATGTACAGCCCAGTCTTCTTTCTTAGAATACAAACCGCCTTTTAGTTTTAATTCGTCTTCTAATAAGAAAGGAACAATATGGGTGAGCTTTACCGCTTCTTCTTCGGAATTGGTAAAACCAGTAACATGTTTGCCCTTTATTAAGTAGTCCCCATTATCATCTTTTACATTTAATAAAACGGATGGAGCATGACAAACTGCAGCGATTGGTTTCTTGGCTTTCCAGAACTCTTTGATCAAACGGATGGAATCTTTATCGGAACTTAAATCCCACAATGGCCCATGACCACCAGGATAAAATATACCATCAAAATCGGCAGCATTCATTTCGGCGAGCACATGTGTTCTCTCTAACAAATTTTGCAAAGGGATATCTAATTTAAAACGGATGGTAGCAGTGGTTTGAGTATTAGGTTCATCACTTTTAGGATCTATCGGAGGATGACCACCCTTGGGAGAAGCCAATGTAATTTGTGCTCCTGCTTCTTTTAAAATATAATAGGGTGCAGCAAATTCTTCTATCCAGAAACCTGTTTTAGCACCAGTATTACCTAATTCGCTATGCGATGTAAGTACAATTAGAATTTTCATTGTCGGATTTTATATTGATGATGCAAAATTGAACTTTCTAATTGGGCGAATTATTATAGTATTTTTTTTAATTGTTACATGATTATTGGATATGTAGGATTAACCAAGCAATGGTATTCTTTTTATGTAGCTTCAGATAATCTATGAAAGCTCCCTTCAAGAACATCACTCCCGACATTTTAAAGTTTGTAGAAAGAAATGTAACTGCACTATTAAATAGAAAGAAAGAAGATCTGCATAACAGAAGCATTACTGAAAAGTTTGTAAGTTTTATCACTCGTTTTGCCAGCAGCATGGCTTCGTTTTATCTACATACTTTGCTGTATGGGGTCTGGATCTTATGGAATAGAGGATTATTGCCTTTGAAGCCTTTCGATAAAGAATTTATCTATATGGGCACTTTTGCTGCAGTGGAAGCCATCTTCTTAACCACATTCGTATTAATTGGTCAGCGACATATGAATACCAAAACGGAGAAATGGGAGGAATTGAATTTGCAAGTAAGTTTACTCACCGAACATGAAGTAACAAAAATATTGAGTGTGGTTTCAGTGATTGCGCAAAAACTACAAGTAGAAATTGTAGAAGACAAAGAAATTAAAGAGTTGTCTAAAACAATACGCCCTGAAAATGTATTGGATACTATGGAGAAAGCGAAGTTGTAATTTAATTTGACATTCTCCATTTTTTCATCCCCCAATAAATAACCGTTAATACCAATAATGAAATTACCATTCCAATCATTTCATCTTTGGATAAATTAGACAACATCCAAATGATTACCGCAGTAGCAAGAATAGGGATGGTCAGGCCTCCTGGTATTTTAAAAGCTTCGGCACTTGTTGCAGTTGTAGAAAAACGCAATTTAATAGTTGCCAACACAACGCCCAGGTAAATCAATAAGGTAGATGCACTGGCTAGAATTACCAACTGCTTCATCTCTCCCATCATCGATAATAAAAAACCCAATGAAGCATAGAGTATAATTGCATTTTTAGGTGTTACGAATCTAGGATCTACTTTTCCCAAAAATGCCGGATAGATTCCTTTTCTGGCACCAGCAAAAAACAATCTTGGAAAAGCAAATATTTCTCCACTCAATGTTCCTGTCATGGCAATGATCATTCCGCCAATAATGATGGATATACCGATCGGGCCAAACAATCGATTCCCCAATTCATTGATCGGTGCATCTTTATACAAATTCAATTGATTGCCCAGTATTCCTTGCGTAACCAATTGCACGCCTAAATACACCAATAATACCATCAACATACCCAGTAAAATACTTATGGGCATTGTTTTTTTGGGATTGATTATTTCTCCGCTATTCGCTACTGCTGTTTCTATTCCACAAAATGCAAAAAACAAGATCAAAGAAGTGTTACCTATTTCATGTAAAGTAATATTATTGGTAAATGCTAAATTACTTGATACAATATGACCAATGCCAAATACAACAATTAATAACAAAGGTAATAATTTGGCAATGGTAGTTGTAATTACCACCATCAGTCCTTCTTTAGTGCCGCGTATATTGATCCATGCCAACACACCAAATAAGAACAAAAAGAAAATGGGTTTAAAGAACCATGCAGCTGCAAATGGAATAAATGGACTGATGATTTGTAAGAGTCCATTGGCTACTGCAGCGTCGGATAAAAGTGCCGATCCGAATATCAGAATATTACTTGCTAAAAACCCAGCGAAAGGCCCAAAGGCTGCTTCTATATAAGCATAGGTTCCTCCATCGCCAGTAATTTTTGTACCTATTTCTATAAAACAAAGTGCTATTAAAAAAATCAATCCCCCACAAATGCCATAACAGATTATGGCTGCTGCACCCAAATGTTCCGCTACTAATGCAGGCAATACAAAAATGCCCGAACCGATCATGATATTGATTACCGCACAGGCTAATCCGAAAACGCCGATGGTTCTTTTTAATTGATTGGTTGGGGCTTGGGGCATTGATTGGATTATTTAATTAACAATATAAACAAAGACCTTCAACCATCTCCCATTTATCTCCTTTCTTTTTATAAACAATCACATCTCCGGTAAACATAAGTCCATCATGTGATTGCCCGAATGATACAATACAATAAGTGTAGTCTCGATAAAATACTGGTGCAGATATACCATAAATTCCATTGGCATTTCTAATTATGGTTGCCTCAGGTGTTTTAAGTCTTTTTTTTCCTTCTTTTTGCCATGCTTCATAATCGATAAACTTAGCTCTTTCCAATAAATAAGCATTCCATTTATTGAGTGGAGGATAATCAAATTGATATTGTATCTCTATTAGATCTTTAGAAGTAAAGTAGGATGTATCCTTCATTCTATCATCTAAGCAACTAAATACATTCAAAAAATTAGGATTATCAAAAAAAAGAACCGAATCCTGAGGCAATTTATTTTCCCTGAAAAATTTCATGAAGTTTTTGGTAGCTAACATGTACTCTTCATTTTCATATAAATTATTGTCTGCAATCACTTCAATTTTCAGTTCTTTTTTATAGTAAAGAATAGTCGCATGTCTTGGAAATGATTTTTCATCAATGTCTGTAAACTCCCATTTTTCTAAGTCAGCATTTTTTGTAGACCGTTTATAAACATTGAAATTCATGTACTGATTAACGATGTATTGAAAAGAAAAATAACCTTTGTTTGACTGATCAAATTGAAACGAAAGTTTTAAATCGGTAAGATTATCCAATTTGTCTTTTTGGTGGTAGGCTTTTTTTGTGACGATTAATTGACCATTTTTAAATTTTCCATCGAAATAAGGATGTTTTTTAAACTTGAATACTACCTCTTCATTTGCATATTGTTGATTGATCAAAGAATCTGGCGGATATGCAGTCCAAGAGCCTCTAGAATGAGTTTCTGTTAAAATGGGTAATTCCTTTTTTATGAATTTTTTTATTGAAGGGTCCAGTTGATTGGTAAAAAGACCAAAATAGAGTTTATCGGTAACTGCAGATACAGATTGCGCTTTACCATGATAGAATGTGATGAGTAGAAAAGTTATTAGTAAAAAGCGATTGATTTTATGATGATATTGCAAGAGCTTTTTCAAATGCTTATTTATATGTAAAGATTAAAATGACACCATCCTTAGCAGAAGGACCATATTTTTTAATTGCTTCAGCAGGGTTTAAAACTTCTATGTTTTTTATACTTCCTGGATGAATTTTAGCAAACTCAGTTTTACTAATCTGTTTGCCATTAACCATCCAAAGTACATTCAGATTCGTTTCAGTTGGCTTACAATAAATTCGAATGTTTTGCGCAGATGGTACATTCAATTGTTGATTCTGATCAATCAATTCTGGCTTTAGTCGATTAGGCAACAATTGCTTTAAGGAATCATTCGAGTTTGATTCCTGGGCAGTTGCTACTGTTGAAAAGAGCAGAAAAAATATAATCACTTTAAAAGACATCGCAAGAGAATAATTGATTTCTAAGAATTAGATTGTTTAAGTACAATTTAGTGATAAATAATCAACTTTATTTTACTTTATACATCGTTTTATTCTTTTCGCCTATTTTTTTAACAAGCTTATCATTGACGGCAAGTAGCAAGTCTCTGCTGGCAGTGGCAGATGAAATTGTCTTAAAGTAATTCATGTAATCTTTTCGAGTGAATGCTGTTATTCCACTAGACAGGAATATACGTACCCTTTCAGTGTTGGAAATCGGACCAGAACGCTCAGCCAATAATTCATCCAAGGAATCAGATAACACGGTTAGCATGAATTCAATAAAAATAGTTGATTCGCCTTTTTTATCGCTGTTGGAAAGTGCTTGATAATATTTTTTTTGATTTTTACTGATCAGCGTTTCAAAAGGCAAAAACTCCAATAAAGGATATTGCTGCATTAAAATAAGCGTTTGCCAAAGTCTGCCCATTCTTCCATTACCATCATTGAATGGATGAATAAATTCCATTTCATAATGAAATACACAACTTTTAATCAGCACTAATTCATCGCTTTTTTTAAGATAGCTAAATAAATCTTTCATTAAGAAAGAAACATTATTGGCAGGGGGTGCTAAATGTGTAAGCTTTGCTCCTTTTACAATACCTACCCCAGATTTTCGATATTGACCAGCATTATTCATTAAGCCTTGCATCAAGACTCTATGTGCGGCTAAAAAAGATTTTTCATTGAAAGGATTGAGCTTGTTTAGTTGCTTGTATACTTCTATGGCATTGGAAACCTCTTTTAGATCTTTAGCAGGTCCTATCACTCTTTTGTTTTCAATGATTGCAGTTACCTGATCTAGAGAAAGTGTATTTCCTTCTACAGCTAATGAAGCCTGAATGGTGCGTATTCTATTGCGTTTTCTTAACTCAGGGGATTGTTGAGTGATAAAGCCAGCGTTGACCTCCCCTATTTTTTGGGAGACCTCACTAACCAGTTTCAATATTTCAGATGTTAGTTTATATGGCGGTTCCATTTGATAGTATCATATGATACTATCAAAAATAAGGAAAATGAACCATTAAGGCATTATTTGATAAACCCAATTCCATTTATTCTTTATTAATCCAAATAGGACTACTCCAGGCCATTTCTGCAGTGGAGTGTGAATATAAACGTCCCTTATATTCGTCTACCTGCTTAACCCTTAAATAATACATGGCTGATTTTGTAAATTGATTATCTGTAAAAGAAAACTCCACTGTTTCGGTGTTGGGTTTAATTGAGTATACGGTAACAAAAGCGCCATCCTGCATCTTTACCAATTCAACACTGGCCAATGTATTTGTCCCAGCAATTTTTCCTTTGAATTGAGGCAATGATTTGGTTGTATATTCTGTGCCCATATCATGATCATCGGCAGTAAAGTCTAGATAAATACGCGTACCTGTAGTAGCATAGGTTCTTCTTTGTTGAAATGCATCCCATAAAGAATCCCTATTATTTTCTCTGGAGAGCACAACAGCCAATCCCCCAGAGTGTTGTGTATAAATGGTATAGTTATTGGCACCTGGTTGGCCAAGATGATTATCTGTAGAACCAACCACACCAATATGATTGCCCTTGGCCCATCCATATTGATAAGACCATTTATTTTCTGCACCCAGCTCAAAGCGTTGTGGCATATCATCTGGTTGCACCAAAAAACGGCTATTCCACAAGGAATAGATCTCTCCTATTTTATGATAGGTTTCATTGATGTCATTCCATACATCATGGTTGTCGAAAGTCCAGGACATATGCGGAATGGTAATTGCAGGATCGCCTTGCTTGTCTAGAGCTTTCCACAAAGCAGGCAGATCGGGATATTTGCGGTAATCAAATACTTTGGATTGTTTTGATTTATACATAATGATATGGTGCGATAAGGCTGGCGTCCATTCATAGGCATAAAAAGTAGTGAACTTTCCTGGCTTATAAAATGCATCAGTAATATCCTGGCTTTTTTGCCATACCGTATCATTTAAATGCTTTGAGTCGTGTTCTGAACAAGAACCAAAATCCAATTTAACAATATCTGTTGCGTAACGATAGGCATCTATTGCATTGGTATAATTGCCCCGATGATCTCCCCCTTCATTTAACTCTTTGAACTTTTCGGTGCTTAGGGTATTTACATTTCCACCATCATCAGAAGCAAAAAGTCCAAAATGATTGTTGCCCGTTCCTGTATGAAAATGTGTATCTCCAAATAGATGTTTATAGGTATTTACTTTATCGTCTACCCAGGCATAATGGTTGGATGTTTTAACCGCTTTGGTTTGGTCGGTTGCGGAAATTTTTTGAAAACCCTTCTTAGTAAACTGAACCCCTTTTACCACGTGAATGCCTGAATCAGTTTTGGTGAATTGAATGCTCGCCGGAAGCTGCGCTGCATTTCCATTTGATTGTAATTGTAAAGTTCCTGTGTAACCAGTAGCCGGATTTCCAAATTTATCTATAGCAACAAATGTTGCATCGAAGTAATCGTTCAAGCGAATATCTGAAGGATAATGTATTAAAATAGTAGCGGCATCTGAAGGCAATATCTTGAAACTATAATTCAGGTTTTGCTTATGCCATTCATCTTTTTCAGATTGCTTAATGGCTACCCGAATTTCTACTTTACCTGCAATGCTCTGCACTTTGCCTTTGTATTTGATGGTAATCTTATCGTTTGCGGATAGACCTTTGTCTATTAACAATACATCCATAATTCCGCCTACCAGTCCATGATCAACCAGTTTTAGATCGGCATTATTGGATGTTTTAGCTATGGTATAACCAAGATCGCCACTTTGATTGGCTTGTGGTTTGGTCCAGTATAAAAATTCTGTTTCTGAATAAGCTATGGGTATTTCTATGCGTATACCCCCTCCTGGCTTGATGCCATTTTTCCCAACAGTATAAGTGTAATTGATTTCCTGTAATGATCCAGCTCGCATCACCAAAGGAGCAACTATTAATTTTCCCTGATCCTGTGCATAAAGCACACTACTCGCTAATAAAAAAGTGAATAGAAAAAAAGTAAAGACTTTATTAACCATGGTTTGCTTATTGTTGTAGAATAAATGTACAAAAGCTTCATGATATATACTATTGCTTTGATTGCATAAGCAATAGTAAACAAGTCTATCTAATTTTCCACTCCAACAGAATCGGTAACAGTTGATATTTGTTTAACATCCTCCTTACTCATCGTTTGTTTTTGCTCGGCTGTTGCGCTGGCAGGTTTTAGCACGAAAGTTAATTTATCAATTTTACCAGTAAAAGGAAATGGAACATGATAGGCATATTTCAACATCGAAACACCCGAACGTGTATCATCACCCACATCAAAACTTTCGTCTATCGGAAAGGTAATGGGGGTTGTATGTTCCATGGAATTTCTGGCCACTTCTTTACCATCCACAGAGAGTATACCAACGCCTCCTTTACCCAACTCAGGTCCATCGCTTTTGAAATCGAAAACAATGGTATGCTTTCCTGCGCTTAATGAAGAGCCCGACCAGGTGGTACGTTTCAAATTCAATAAATTATAAATGAAAACTGGTCTGCCCCCACCAACATTAAATATACTGGTGATAAAAACGGATGCGAGCAAAAGCGCCGAAATAGTCAAAACGGTTTTGCTGCTGAACATTATAAATTTACCCCAATTGTTTTTGTTTCCATACCAAACCAATAACAATCCAAGGCCAAGAAATATCAATGCAATATTCCTGAACCAGTCTGCATGAGACCACCAGTCGAAACCTTTACTTATAAACAAAGCATAGCCTCCAAAAAGTCCACCATTGGTCACAATCATACCTTCTCCTCCACCCTTTGGAATAGTCACTTCCGCAGTGATGGTGTAGGATTTATTCATGATGTTGGGTGCACCTGGGTTACTGATATTGGTATGTGTACCTGTATAAGTGAACACCGTTCTTCCTTGCGTTTGATTTGGTTTAGGCGCTTGAAATCTGGTGAGCGATGTATTGTCGAAAGGTTGTACGTCATATTTCTGCGCTTCGGCATAGTACAACTTTTTTAACTCTTCTAATTTTGCAGGCATCTGTGCAGCCAGGTCAGTGGATTGTGTAGGATCTTCCATCACATTGTACAATTCCCATTTGTAACCATCAATTACATCGGGTGGTGTGTCTGTACTCGAAGCCCATGGAAGGTTTGCCGGTGTTGTTGCAGCCACCCAACCATTGTTGTAAATGGCCCGATTGCCCAACATTTCAAAGTATTGCGTATTGTGTGTTGTGGGTGTTTGCGCATTGTTCTTATTCCATGTGTAAGCCATGCTTGTTCCTTCTACCGCACGTTGTTTTACTCCATCGATCATTGATGGTGCAGGAATTCCTGTTGCTTCTAAGATAGTTGGAACAATATCTATCACATGATGAAATTGTCTGCGTATGCCACCCTGGTCTTGAATATGTCCGGGCCATTGCATCGCCACACCTTGCGCAGTGCCACCAAAATGAGATGCCACTTGCTTTACCCATTTGAAAGGCGTACTCATCGACCATGCCCATTCTGCAGCATAGTGCGGAAAAGTTTTACTCGATCCCCAAAAAGGATACCAGGCCATCTGTGCTTTTACCGGAACAGGCACTGCATTAAAGAAAGTAAACTCATTGGGCGTACCATCCAGCATTCCTTCGGAACTTGGTCCGTTATCGCCACTGATATAAATGATGAGTGTATTGTCGAGCTGTCCTATATCTTGTATACTTTGTATTACCCTGCCGATCTCATTGTCGGTATAGGCAAGATAAGCTGCATACACATCCATCTGTTTGATGAAGAGCTTCTTCTCCAGATCAGATTTGCTATTCCATTCAGGTAACTCTTTTGGCCATTCGGTGAGCTTGGCATTCTGAGGCATGATGCCCAGGCGCTTTTGATTTTCGAAAATCGTCTCGCGTAGTTTATTCCAACCCTTATCAAATAAATGCATATCACTGATCTTCTTGATCCACTCTGGTGTAGGATGATGTGGTGCATGCGTACCTCCTGGTGCATAGTAAACAAAGAATGGTTTTTCAGGAGCCACTTCTTTCAATTCTTTCATGTACTTAATGGCTTCATCAGCCATTGCGGTAGTGAGGTTCCATCCTTCTTTTCCCTGGAATGGATAGATGGGTGTAGTGTTTTGATAGAGGTTCGGCTCCCACTGACTCGCATCGCCGCCCATGAAACCATAAAAATAGTCGAAGCCCAAACCGTTAGGCCATTGGTTGAAAGGGCCTGCTTTGGTAGACATATAAGAAGGCGTGTTATGGTTCTTGCCAAACCAGGAAGTGGCATATCCATGCTCTTTCAAAATTCTACCAATCGTTCCGTTTTCTTTTCTCAATATAGAATTGTATCCAGGGAATCCTGTGATGGCTTCACCCACCACTCCGGCTCCTCCCACATGATGGTTTCTTCCAGTGATGAGCGCTGCACGGGTAGGCGAACAAAGGGCTGTAGTATGAAAATTGGTATACTTTACTCCATGCTGAGCAACTCGATCCAAGGCTGGTGTTGGCACTACCCCTCCAAATGTACTGGGTGCACCAAAACCTACATCGTCTAATAGTATCAGCAATACATTGGGTGCTCCTTTGGGTGGTACAATTCGTGCGGGCCATGCTGGTGTAGAGGCAGATGCTTTTTGATTGATCACCCCTTCAAACTTGCCATCTGGTGCCGGAAGTATATCTCCTTTGATGGTTGTTGTAGCTGATGGTGAGCCTGGCTTACCAGTGGTTTGTATAGTTGATTTGGGGGTGTCGGATTTTTTTTGGGCTACTGCATTAAGGGTAATTAAGAGCACTAATAGTGGCAGTAGTTTGAAGCTGTATTTCATTATAAATTGTTGTAATTATCTGGATGCTTATTTCGGTACTCAATTTAGGAAATTTAGTATTTAAAGGAGGTTTTTGTTTGAGGGGAAATTGATGATGGTTCTATTGATGTTGCAACTTATTTTAGTCCACGAATGTTTCTCGAATAATTGACTTAACACTAAGTATTTCTTTTTCGGTTAAAACACCAAGCTGTTTTATTACTCGCTGCCGATCAATTGTTCTAATTTGATCAAGAACAATCCAACCTTTTACTTTAGTATTTTTCAAAAACACCCTTGTTGGATAAGATTTAGAACTACTCGTTATTGGCGCAATGATAATTGTCTGGAGATATTTGTTCATTTCATTTGGTGAAATAATTACACATGGTCGTGTCTTCTTCATTTCACTTCCAATTGTTGGATCTAAATTTACAAGTACAACCTGATATTGTGTTACTTCCATTCGCTAAAATTTTCATCTTCAAAAACATCATCTATTAAAAGTTTGTCATCTTGATTTTCATGCATCTTTTTAAAAGATTTCTCCCACCCTTTACGAGGTGTATTTTTGGGTTTTAGAATAATATAACTTTTCTCAAGAACAAGTTCCATTGTGTCCTTTATATTGTATTTTTCAATTAAAGTCTTGTTTAAACGTATGCCTTTTGAGTTGCCTATAGAAATTACAGATATGTCCATATAAAAAGATATTTGTGACTACAAAGTAATTACATAATTTCGAATAATCCAAGTAAAATATCCGAATTAGTCCGAAACTATTGAATCCCAAATAACTGAACCCCTTCAAAATACATAGCTCCTTTTTCTATTGCTTCGGGGATGATGGTTTGAATATGCAATTCCTGCTCTGTTAGATCTTCTTGCCATGTATCATATATCCCATTATATATATCGAACTTTTTTGTCTTTTCATCGTAATGAATATCTTTTGATGATCTGCATAATCCGCCTGCTAGTAATATAAAAAATTCAGCTCTACCGTTTATGCTGCATAGTTCTTTCAGATGTTCGATTGAAGTAACTTGAATCATGGGGGTAGTGTTTAAAATGATGATTGAATTTTAACACTACAAAAGAATTCAAAAAATCATTTTGAGGGAACAAAAGAGTGGAGAAATTGATTAGGTATTTATACCTAATGCAATTCTGAAAGCAACATAAAAATACGGAGTTAGACTACTTTTTAAATCTGAAGAGCTAGCTTTAAACTATTATTTAGAGAAACTGTTTCAAATGAATCTAGCTTGCCAAGTAACCCTTTTTTGCTAAAGACTTATCAAGTTTTGCAATTTTATTAAACGGGAAAGTAATGAGCACAATATCACCTTTTGGCATTGTAAACTTCTTTTAAATCTGCAACGGTGTATAATTCTTCTTCAGATTCAAGAAAGGCAAAAGTATTACCATCAGTTACTATTTGTTGAATAGCATCTGTAAGTTGTTGGTCTTCGTATTTTTTAATTATAGAATCAGCGAAATCAGCAATTTCTTCTGCTTTATTTTCAGGAAGCAGACTGATTGCTTTCAGCGTTTTTTCAATAATTGCTTGCCTAGTCATTGGATAGATTTACAATTCAAATATAACAATTTTAAATTAATGTTAGATTAGGTGTTTATACCTGGTGGGGTGAGATTAAATAAGCGATAGTGTAAAGGTTGTTATAAAATTCTCCACCCCAAGGCAGTATTAACCGTTGATCTTATCACATCAATAGCTGCATTGATAGCTGCTTCAACTGCTAAAATGCCCAAACCCTCAATGGTCAATAAAACAATTCTCATGGAGTTTTTTTGAATGTCGATATATAATCTGGCTTGCTCTTCGGTTATTTTGCCTTTCATTTTAAGTTCAGCAATTAGTTTAATATTCTCCGCAAAAGAATTAACTTCTTTCTCAGCATATGGCTTTACTTCTTTCCAATGACTCGTTAATTTACCTTTAGCAGCAGTTAACATATCATGTACGAGTTTGCTAAAATCGATATTTGCCATGTTCCTTTGTTTTTGATAATTGAATTTAATTATTTGCGCTTCTCCCCTCTTTTCAATGCCATTTGAAATTTAATGATGGCAGTAAATGCTGAATTGAAAGGTTGTTTCAACGGTGTAATTTGATCCACTGATGAAAATCCAATTTTATGCAATTTTTCCAGGTTATCTAACATGCTGGTTAATGCTGCTATCTGGTCTTGCACAATATTGTTTTTATCTATAGCATCAGCTCTTACTTTCAAGGTATTCAAATCAACTTTTGCATTTTGATAAAACCCCTTATAATTTTCATATTTGGCTTTATCTGTTCCTATATCGTTTTCCAGTTTTACAAAAGTTGTACTAACTTTTTTTTGTAAAGCAATAACTGCTTTGTCGGTAATTTCATCATACTCACTAACCAGTCTAACTGAAGTGCAACTGGTTACAAGTGTTAGTAAAACACCTAACAAAAAAGGCATTTTACGATTCAATGTTAATTGTATCATCTAAATTATTTATTTAAATATTTTTTTCTCGATATATCTTTTCTCCCATTTTGCCTTTATCGCCCAAAGCACGTCCTTTTATTAACCAGGAAATACCAAATGCAAATAATGCCAAAGCTTCACAAATCAAAGTAGTATAAGAAAGGCCCAAAGCCGGTAATATAGGTATCAAAATGATGAAGCAAATCATCAAATAACCACAAGTTCTATAAATGGTATTCTCATTAAAAGGGCTAATGGCAATATCTGTATTTGCTTTTTGTCCTATTGTAAATACATTGATAGAAACGATTGCTAAAACAAAAAAGAATATCGCAGCAAACACAAAATGAATGGTACCTAAAAAAGTTTCGCAGCTGGGAATTAAAGTGTATACCTTTTGCGAACAATCATTCGCATCAGTTGGGAACAATGCTATTCCAAATGCCATCAAGCCAGCTATATTTGTTAAGCGACTATCGTTCTTCCAAAACACCGGATTTTCATGTCCCTTGTACCGAATTAAGAATAGCCCTACAGCGCATAATACTCCAGTAAATAGTTCTCTTAAATTAGTATAATAATAGTGGCTTATTGATTGTTGAATGGAGGTTTGAAAGAATGGGAATAATGGTAAAATCAACAGCAGTATTGGCAGACTTATTCCCAACATACCAATAGCAGAACGAATTCTGCGGAATGTTGCAATATCATTTTCGCTTGAATGATTAGATGCTTTTGTATTCATCATTTTTTTAATTCTGATGTTGCAGAAAATGTTTTACACTAATAATTCTGGGGGGGAGTACTAAGTTAAAAATGCTTTTTTGAAAAAGAAAAAAATTGATGGAGAAATTTATAGCTAAAAGCTATAACTCGAAAAAAAATGGTAAGCTCAAGTAATAAGTTTCATTTTTACTCTCTTCGTTTGAGTCTAACGTCATATACAATATCTTCAATGTCCAGATTTTAGTTTTTGATAACCTAATTAGGAGGTATTTACTGAATGTTTAACATGATGAATAAAAAAATATCGTAACTTAGCAGAAATGAGGATTCAAGATATTATACATATTGATAAAGAAATAATGAGCGGTCAGCCCGTATTTGTGGGAACTCGTGTTCCCGTGGATTCTCTTTTTGACCACCTTGAAGCTGGCATTTCGCTTGATGAATTTCTAGACGATTTCCCATCAGTAACAAAAGAACAAGCTATAAACCTTCTTGAAATAGCTAATAAAATGCTGACATCGCAAAAAGCTGATCAACTATATGAGGCTATTGCTTGATGAAAATTTACCTAAACGATTAAAGTTAGACTTTCCCAATCACGAGATTTTTACTGTTCGCGATAAAGGGTGGAATGGAATAAAAAATGGGCAGCTACTTAGCTTATTACTTGAAAATAATTTTGATGCATTATTTACTTTCGATAAGAATCTCAGTTATCAGCAGAATTTTTCTAAATATACTATAACTGTTTTTGTTTTAAATGCTCCAATAAATTCTTACATCGAACTTACAAAATTATCACCGCAGGTTCACTTATATTTAAACGCCCCACCGTTAATTCATGGTCCGATTGTAATTTCTGCCCGCTAAAAAGTATGGTATAATAGTTTTTCAAAGTTCCTAATAACTTTAAAATTGATTAGGTGTTTATACCTAGTGGGTTTCACCCTACCTCCCCCATTCCAACAGCCTTTAAATAATTGTAAGTTGAATTATAGAACGCTGTTTTACTTTTGATAAATCTCGGGTACTTACTATCCCCTATAATTATTTTAACATGCTTTTGAAATAATCCCTGGTTTCCTTATCTACGAAATATACGTAACAACCTTTCATTCCTCTTGTCATTAAGGTTCTATAGGTGTTCTTGATAACTAAGTCTAGCATTGCTTTGGTTTCTTCAGGCTTTTCCATAAGTAACCTTTTATAGCCTTGCACCGATTTGTCTGAACTGGCACGTTTTGAAGCATCGGTAATTACTTGTCCATTTCTTACAATTAAATCTTCCCCAATAATCACTCCAATATAATCAACTTCTAAGCCCTGACATGTATGAATGCAGCCAATTTCATTAACCGATTTAGGGCTAATAATCCAGGTACTTCCATCTTCTGTTAAGTTCCATTTCATTTTAAAATCATATTCAGGGAACTCAATGTCATATTTGGTTGCGTCTTTTTTGCTTGGCCATTTCCAACAATACCCAGCAACTAATCTGGCCCTATTGTTTATTTCATTCTTCTCAAAAATGATGTCTCTTAATTCAGATGGACTATCTACTACTTTAAAATCGTATTCAATATTACCTAAATCTTCATTGGCAGTTTCTCTTATCTGTAAAATATTATCCAGCCATGCTAAGTAACCATCGGATCCGTTACACCTAAACTGAGAATTTAATTCCATTTCTGTTACACTGGCCCCTAATTTATGAGCCCATAATTCAATCTCACTTTTTCTGCCAATGTCTTTGAGTGTTACACGCTGGTCTTCATCAATAAAAAAAATGCAACATTTTGAAGCGGATATAATTTCTTTTATTTGATTTTCTCCGAGGTTACTGAAAAGTCCACTGTGTTTATTTAAGCGATGCGCTTCATCAATAATTAATGCATCGTATTCATTTTCAGGAGTATCAATAAATGCGCCAGATCCTTTGAATAAATTCCTGATTATAGTAGGCTTGATACTCCCAGTTAATCTTGATTCATACACTGCTCTGGGAGCTGCATTCTTTGAAACATAATGGGCCAATAAACCAGTTTTGGTCAACTCAACCAATAAATTGATGGCAACCACAGACTTGCCAGTACCAGGACCTCCCTGAACAATTAACACTTGTTTATCTGACTTGCTTGCCTTTTTTGCCATTGCCAATGCATTCTCGTATACCACTTTTTGGTCATCAATCATTACAAACTCCTGATTACCCTTTATCATTTTCCCAATACTATCAGCAAGCATTTTGGATGGTCTTATTTTACCATTTTCTATACGGTATAAAATATTTGACCTATCGCCATACTTAACATGGCTCTTAATGAACTCTCTTAGTTTAAGGGCATCTGATTTTAAGAAGACAGGTGCTTTTTGAATATATTCTGAATAAAAATCGTTTTTAATTACATTGTCTTCCATGTAATTATGTAGATATGCGCAAGGATGCAATTGTATATTTTCAGTATACACAACCTCATTAAAACCTTGTAATAAAGTTGCATAAGACCAGGCTTGATAGGAAGGATGTGTATGTTCACCTACCCTACCTCCAACATAAGTTTCAACAATCGAATCTTTATTTGTCAACTTAGCCTCAGACCATTGCTTCAATTCAATTAATAAAACACTGTCTTTATTATTTTGATCTTGTCCGGAAATAATAAAATCTATCCTTTTGCCTGTTTGAGGAATCTGGTATTCAATTGCAACACCGCAATCAAAGGGAATTTCCTGATCCTGCATAATTCGATCCATATAAACCAATGAAGCTGCCCAGGATTTGATTTCAGCTATGCCGACTCCCCTATTTAATTTTTGCTTGACATTCTTTAATACAATCCCTTCTATGTCGTTGGTAAGTACGTCATTTAAAAATTGAATCTTATTAGCACTATAAACTATCAAAGCTCATTGTATTTTTTGGCTGTACCCTTTGCCTTCTCTACCGGATATTTCTCTCCGTTTTTCTTAATTTTTTCAAGCACTATTTCTTTCACATCCAATTTATACTTATCTGCCATTAAAAAAGCAAATGCAAAAATGTCTGCTAATTCTTCTTTTACCTTCTCCAGATTTGCTTCGTCTGCATTTTTCCAAAGGAATAATTCCAACAACTCTCCTGCCTCTACATTGATGGCCAATGCAAGGTCTTTGGGGTTATGGAATTGTTCCCAGTCGCGGGCGTTGCGGAATTCTATGAGGGCTTGGGTAATTTCTTGCATATGGTGGATTTGATAAAATTGATAGTGGTTTGAAGTTAGGAATTAATATTAAGGTTTTTTAAATAAATATCTAGCTCTTCATCTGATTCAAATTCTATTTCAGCCTCGACCTGAT
Source organism: Sphingobacteriia bacterium (assembly GCA_037129425.1). Classification (GTDB taxonomy): domain Bacteria; phylum Bacteroidota; class Bacteroidia; order Chitinophagales; family Chitinophagaceae; genus Sediminibacterium. Next base: position 21,397 of record JBAXUV010000016.1, on the reverse strand, counting down.
TATTAAAAAATCCAATTAAATCTGTAATCAATTTAAATACCCGAAAGTGTATACCCTCATAGTTGTATACGTAAACTAATCTTTTTGAGATTTTATTCTGAAGCAGGATGCTTTCTATTGTTCTTGATGGAGTTATATAACTAACGTCAATCGCAGTGAATGTGTTCATAAGGTGATGACTGATTTTTATAAAAGCTTTTCGAAGATACCAATAACCTTAAAATCGATTAACTCATCATCGGATAACTCGATATTTTTGAAGCTAGGATTGTTGGATTTTGGGATTAAAGAAATCGATTGATGGCTCCAACCTTCAGGAGTTACTGATTTTTTACTATGATATTCTTTAATCGTATATCCCAAACCGAATTCTCCATCTTGAATATTGCTTGATTGAGCAAATACAATTTTACCATCTCTACTTCCGCCTTCATAGTTTTTAAACAAGCAAAATGAGCCATTTGGAATTTCTTTATTCATAGACTCTCCTATTACTTGGCAAACAAAATAATTATTGGCTTTATTTAAATTTGAAGGTGGCTCAATCCAATCAAGTTCATGCTGATAATTGAAATTAATCATTCTACCTGCAGCCGCTTTTACAAATGGAATAGCATTAATATATGGAACAACTTGGTCAAAAGGAATTAAATTGAATGGATGGTCTTTTTTTATTTCAATAGGCCCAGTCTCGATTTTAGAATCAAAATTATGCGTTAAGTAGTCATAGAGGGTATCTTCAACAGGGTGTTGTAATTTGAAATCAAAATTAACAACTGGTGTTTGAGTGTTATTGATAAAACTTTCTTTGACAGTTCCCGAAATCAAATCGACATCTCCCATGTAGTAAAAGTCAGAACCTTCTCCATCTTCCTTTTTTATAAAAAGTAAAGTTCGATTTGAGTTGATTACACTTTGGATTTCAGTACTACCTAATCTTCTGTTTGAGCGAGAGACCCAAGCAAAAGTATCTTGATCTATAAAATGGTCATTATAATTTATAGTTTCAACAATGTCATTGGATTTATGATATGTAACAAAAAGTGGAGTAATATTATTGTATGTTCTATAACCATAGACGGTACTACTTATGTCATTTGGCCAATTCAAAATTCTACAAATATCTTTTCGACTATACTTATTGTATAAAACTAATCCTTTATAATACTTATTCAAATCAAAATTTCTACGATAGTTTTCAATAGAATACAGCACATTGTCCAATAAATAAGATTTAAAAATTGGATTATTTAGGGCTAACTGTAAATCTTCATCAATTAGAAGTGAATTATTAATTTTAGAAATATTTTTATACTTTTTACGAACGAATTCGAAATTAATATTGATAATACAAGATTCAACAGTTTCATCAGAAACTATATATCCAAATTCACGTTCAATATCTTCTTTAAATTTGGTAATTGAGATTTTGGAATTATTAATTATTTCACTAAGTATAATTGACTCCTCCACCCTCTTCGAATTATTTATTTCATTCGAAAATAGTTCTAATAACTTTTTTTCGTTTTCACTCAATAAACCTTGCATCCCATCTTCAAGGCTTTGAACAAAATTGAAATATGATTTAGCATAATTTACATATAACTGAGGATCTCTAGAACCGTGTTCTAAAAAATCAACCATCATCGGAATTTTTCCGAGCTTATACTTTAATAAATTATAATCGGTTACTAAATCTCTCTTTAACTCCATATTTGCTGCATTGATAGCGTCAAAAATTTTCTCTCTAGCAATTAAATCAAAATTAATTGTAGAAGTTCCTGGAATTAAACTACTACCACTAGCCATCAACTTTCGCAAAGTGTCTTTATTATATGTAGTATCTCCATATAAAGCAACAGGCACTAAAAAGTTGTTCTTATAATTTCCGATGAAGTCTATTACAGTTAAATAGTCTTTATTATCTACTTTCCTAAGCCCTCTTCCTAATTGCTGAACAAATATGATGGCCGACTGTGTGGGCCTTAACATAATAATTTGATTTACACTAGGAATATCTATACCCTCATTAAATATATCAACAGTTATAATATAGTCTAATTCATCATTTTCTAAAAGATTGATAGCTGCAACCCTTTCTTCTTCGGTATTTTCCCCAGTAAGCGCCTTTGTTTTTAACCCTCTACTATTTAATCCAAGATATAAAGCTTGGCATTCTGGTATAGACGAGCAAAAAATCAATCCTCGTACTTTACCATTATCAGTACCATAAAGCTTTGCCTTTTCAACAATCCGATCTAGCCGTTCATTAGAAGCAAGTTTAAGTATATCCCTGGTTTCATCCAGAAGAGTTCCATCCACCGTAATATCAGTTACACCGTAATAATGAAAAGGGCTCAGGATATTCTCTTCTAATGCTCTATGTAGTCTAATCTCAAAGGCTATATTGTAATCGAATAACTTAAATATATCTGCTCCATCTGTTCTTTCTGGAGTAGCCGTCATTCCCAATAAAAACTTCGGTTTGAAATAATTTATCAGTTTTTGATAAGAGTCAGCGCCGGATCTATGTGATTCATCAATCACGATATAATGAAAATGAGATGGACTAAATAAGTTTAGATTATCCTCTTTTGAAATTGTTTGTACTGTAGAGAAAATAAAGTCTGCTTCTAAGTCTTTCTGATTTCCTGAATACACACCAACTTTTTTATCATTTCCTAAAATAGTCTGGTATGCTCTCATAGCAGCTTGAGCTATATTCAATCGATGTACAACAAACAAAAACTTTTTTGGATTTACTTTTTTTACATCAAATGCCGATAGAAATGTTTTACCAGTACCTGTTGCAGAAATGAGCAATGCCTTTGTTTTGCCTTGTTCACGCAAATACTCAATATTCTTTAAAGCTTCTACTTGCATAGAGTTAGGGATGATCTCTTTTTGATTTGAAATCTCCAACTCCTTTTTAAGCATTTTGGAATAATCCACTTGCTTATTGTACAAGATTGTATAATTATCTATAAAAGCTTTATCTACAAATACTGCTTTATCGTATTCCGCAGTAAATTCTTTAATAGCATTTGCTATGATATAACTTATGGGAGTAGCTGTAATTTTTAAATTCCACTCAATATTAGAACATAGCGCAGATGAAGTTAAATTACTACTGCCTATTATTAAGGTATATACTTCGCTTTTCTTAAATAAATATCCTTTTGAATGAAAATCACCTTCAACAGCAATTTTTAATTCAATATGCTTGAACTGTAATAATCGTTTTAATGCTTCTGGATGCGTAAAGTTTAAATATTGCGATACTAAAATTTTCCCTTTAACTCCCCTGTTTTCTAAGTTGATGAGGGTTTCAATTAAAGTAGCAAGCCCACTAGTGGTAATAAAAGCTACAGAAAACCAAAATTCATCGCAATAATTCAATTCCTGAATAATGGTAGTTAATACCTTCTTGCCTTCTTTTTTATCGTTAACTATTAACTGTGGTAGATATTCTTTATACGTAGGAATATGCCGGTTAATAAACCCTGTATATAAGCTTCTTTCTAAATTACTATTCAATGCACTCATTCTAATTATTCATAAGCTTTTCCATAATTGGAATATCGGCTGCTGCCCAGTCTAAAATTGACAATTCTTCCTTTTTAAGCCATTTGTAATCTATATGCTCGGTTAAAGTAAGCTTTGTATCAGTACAATTACAAATGAAACTATGCATGATCAGTGTAAAATCTGGATATTGATGTTTTACTGTTAAAAATTCTTCATTAACCTCAATATCCAAATGTAACTCTTCTAGAATTTCTCTTTTTATGGCCGATTCCTTTGTTTCGTCTTGTTCCATCTTTCCACCAGGGAATTCGAATTTTTTGGAGATATAATCGTATTTACTTGGCCCGCGTTGAACACATAAGATTTTATTTTCGTGAATGATGATAGCCGCTACAACTTCGATGGTTTTCATGCCAATATTATATGGTTATTAATTTTATGGAAAATACAGAAAAAATTATGAGAATTGTAGGAAATTAGGGTTTAATTAATCATAAAATTATAAATATGTACCCTTTTGATTTGCACCCTGAATTTTACAACAACCCTATTTTATTAACGGAGGAAGAAAAGTTGAATCCTACAGATGTTATAAAGGAATTTTTTAGTGAAGTAAATTTAATTGAAGTGAGGTGGCATATTAGTAATCTTATTGAAGTTGCTTTAACAAGGCCTAATACTATTTATGATGATTCGATGGAAAGAGATGAAATTCTTGCTTTTAGCAAGCAATTGGAGAAGCTAGTGGAGGCGGCGAAGGTGAGTGTGGTGGTATGCGGATTTTATTTTTTTTCTTTTACTACTTTTTCGTAACCGATTTGCCAAAAATACATATCGAGAATCTTCATTATTGGATAATGACTTTTTGTTTTGGTCTTAATATATTTTTGCGCTTGGTCAATTTCTTTATCGTTTTTATCTATAAACTTAAAAAGTTCTTTAAGTGAATTTTCATTAAAACCAGAATGTTCCAAATTCATTTCTTTTAAACCTGCAATGAAATACCTATCATATGCAGGAACACAGCCTAATGTTCCAAGCATTATTTTACTCAAAAGTGTATCTGTTGGAGAAATTGGTTTTGCAAGTTCTGAACCTCTTATAAATTTAAACTTATCTTGTTGGTAATGTTTAGCTAATTCTTCTTTCACTTCAAGGATGGCGTTAATGTTTTCTTTTTGTATTTCTACTGTTTGATTGCATTTTAGTTTTTGATTAGGTTTTGAAAATACAATGTCAACTGCTCCTTTGTGTATCAGATGATTTTTTTGAAGCAATCCACTTGAGCCTCTATACATACCCCAACTTGCTAGGTAAAAAGCCAATTCTAAATTTTGAATTTCCACTTGATTAGAAACGCTGAAAGCCTTAAAGCAATTATCCCAAGATTTATATCTATGGAATTCATCTTTGACAATTCCTATAATATATTTTTCGATTAAAGAAACTATTCTCATTGTTAAGTATTCTCGTAAATACTAAATTCTTCTAAACTTCTTTTTGTGTTATTGTCTTTTTTAGACCCAAATGATTCAATGTATTTTATATATTCGTTGGGAAGCGCGAACTCTTTTGCTCCTTTTACACAATGATTTTTATACCAATCAAAAGGCAACTCATTCTCATCAATAAATTCTTGACGCGAAGCACAATAAGCAACTACTGCAATATCCTTTTCATTGATCTTTACATTTATTGTCACTTTCTCATATCCACCACTGCCCTTTTCCTTCCAACCTTCTGCCTCATCCAATTCTTTTTCTTCTGATTTAGGAATTTCAAAAACGACTCCATACACTTGATCATTTAAGTCATTTGTTCGAACAATATTTCCTTTACCAGAACCTACTCCTAAATTACTTTTCTTGTTAAACTTGAATTTATACTCTTTAATCGAGGCCACGCAAACAAATCTAGCATTTGGACACCTTGCTTTTAATCTTTTACTGCTCATGTTAGAACCATAACAAAAGACAAGTATCACGCCAGATTTGCTATCTAAAAGTATAGGTACCTTAGCTTTATATACTAAATATGTATCATCAGTAGAATTTTCTAATCGGTTTAATAAGGTTAGGGGATTGTTGAGTAAGGACGCGTTTCTTTTTAGGAATATCATTTGCTCTGTGGTAAGTTCAATTGTTTTTAGAATGACATTGCCATTTGTTTCTGTTGCCTTTAAAATTAGTATTGAACCAACTTGACCTGTATAATTCGCAACATCTTTTATTCCATTCAACATTGCAGAAATAGCTTCTGCATTATTCTTATTTATCTCTGATTGAACTTTATCTAAGTTTTTTAATTCAAGACCATGCTTAGTTTTATCAATGATCTCAGTGACTGGTTTACTTCTTAGAGCACCACTAATTTTTGATATAATTCCTTTTTTTATCCATGATCCTTGTTGAACTTCACCTTCTATGAGTTCCTCAAAGCCGAATGAGTTAAAATACGCAGATGTTGCTTTAAAGACTTTTTCTGCTTTTCCGAAATCTTCAGTGTCAACATATATATGACCTTCAAAACTAAATACTGAATTTTTTAAAATTATACCTAAGTCGTTAGGATTAAATGAAACAGCCCAACTCCATTTTCCAAAACCCCCATGATCATTGATTGCTCTACACCATTCGTTAAGATAGGCGCGTTTGGTTTTATTCTGTTCGTTGTCTTGTCCTTTGGTTTCTAAAATCAGGTTTTCGCCTGTTGTCAGTTTGACAAGAAAGTCAGGGAAATAGCGTCTTACAACTCCTTGATAATTGTAGTAAACTACAAAATTCAAATGGTCGTTTTTTACGAATGATTTTACAACATTCGATTCATTGATTGCCTTTGCTTCCAAATATTCCCATTTGCTGTCAACCACAACAAAGTTTATGTGTGATTTGTCTAATGCTTCATTGGGTTTGCTTGTCCACCAAGTTCTGATGTCGCCTGATGAACGGATAGGATTTTCTTTGTCGAATATTGGCGTTAATGATTCTGTATTTACAGTTCTTATTTCATTCCATATATGTTGAACAACTTTGTTCAAATTTAGCATTATCAAAATTCGTTTCCTTGATTCGTCTTGATTGAATAATGGATCTTTGATAACGATTTTGTTTGAGTAAATAAACTTCTCAATAATGTTAATTAGCTGGACAAGAAATGTTTCTTTACTTCCTTTCCAATCAGGTTTTTTCTCTGAATTGTAAATAGTAGAAGCAATTTTGAAAATGATGGATTGAAGTCTGAATCGTTCTCCAATTTCTTTTAAATCTATTTCTGATAGTGCTGCTGGATTTGGTTTACCTGCAATAATCGCAGCCAATTCCGCTTCTGTAATTGATTCGTAAGGATCTAGTTCAAGTATTTTTACTTTACCAATATTTAAAGCCAATTGTGTTTTATAAACATGGTCAATCCTAACCACATTCGGGAAAATGATTTCGTGATCTGCTTTTTCCTTGACAGGTTTTATTTCAGTTTTTGGTTTTGGTGGAGGCGGTGGTGGACCATCTGTTCCACCTTCGTGTGGAAGGAATGTAAATGGAACACCAAAAATATTTACATACTCTGCTTCAAATAAGCCATCTTCTGCAACATCATATGAAGTTCTACGCAAACCTCTACCAACAACTTGTTCGCAAAGTAGCTGACTGCTGAATGCTCGTAAACCCATTATATGAGTTACTGTTTTCGCATCCCAACCTTCACTCAACATTCCAACGGAAATAACATTCTGAATCTGTTCTCCGGGTTCTCCAATTTTTCCAACGGTGTCAACAGTTCTTCTTAATAATTCGGCTTGTTGTTTTTTAGTTAGCTTTTTTTCTTTTGGTGTGTCTTCAGAATCATCTTCGGATTCTTCAACTTCTGCAATTTCTATTTCTTCACTTTCTGCTTCTGCTTTTTGTAAAATACTGCTGTCAATTTGCAAAGTCTTTTCAGGATTGCACAAATCACCTAAACCTGCAACTGCAAGATTAAAAGCGTCCTTGTCGAATGAATATTTTATTCTTCCTGATGTAAAAGTGGTGTTGGCAACCGTAATCATTACAGGCGGAATTTTATATCCTGCCTTTTCCCAATCGTCTTTGGTGGCTTGCCAATCTTTGCCTAAAAGCAAATAAGCATTTCTGATAAGGTCAGGTAGTGGTGTTGATTCATCCACTTTTTGGTTGATGTCGTCTTTTATAGTTTCGTCCATGTAGATATGATACAAACGAGAACGCAAATCTTTATCTACGTTTCCATCATCACGAACAACAACTCTTGGTGTTTTTACCAAACCCGCTTCAATAGCATCATTCAAACCAAAGTCTGAAACAATCCAAGGAAACAAGGCTTCTTCACTTGCCTTTTTTCCGCTTGGTGCAAATGGTGTTGCCGATAAATCGAAACAACGCAAAATTCCTCTTGCTCGGTTGATACGGTCTAAACCACCAACCCAAACAGTACTTTCTTCAATATCTTCTTTCTTAACGCCTTTGATTTTACTTTCGGCTGGTACACGCCAAGCATGGTGGGCTTCATCGTTTATTACAATAATGTTAGAGGCATTTGCCATGTCGCCCAAAACTTCTTTAACATAGGCTTCATCGCTTTTTGCTCCACGCTTGTCAACTGATTTTTTCTTGGCAATTTTTTCATCCGACTGCCAAGCCAAACCATGCCAGTTTTTGATAATTATTTTTCCTTGTCGTAAGGAATCCATCAAACCCGATGGCACAATATTAAATTCTTCATAATAGTTGTCAAGGTCTGTTGGATTGAGAACAGATAGACGATTGCGTACCGTTAAACCTGGAGCTATTATTAATACATTTTTTGAAAACCGTGTATCTTTCCCGTTTGCAATTTTGTTTAAAACATTCCATGCAATGAGTTGAGCCATTACAATAGTTTTGCCGGAACCTGTTGCCATTTTATTGCACCAACGGCTAAACTCTCCCCCATCACTCGGAATTTCAATTCCTGATTTGTCTGCTTCAGGTGCTTCGGTTAACCAAATTAAGGTTTCAATGGCTTCTAACTGACAAAAGAAAAACCTGCGGTCTTTGCGTTCCTCGGGGTCTTGCCAATGTTGTAAAAGTCGTTTGGTTATTCCAGTAACTCCAGGATAACCTGCCTCACGCCATTTGTTAATTCTTGGTCGAATTGTATTAACTAAATCAATTTCAATAAAAGTTCCCGGGTCGTCAAATGATTTTGAACTTTCGGAAGCCACTACATAACCTGCTGGTCTACGACCTGCTTGTAAAATAAATTCTCTTGTGTCTCTGATATATTCCCAATACTGTTGCGGTTCAACATAAGGGGAATTAATTATCAGCTTGTTTATATTCTTCATATCGAATTACAGTCTGATAATTTTTAATGATTCAATTCCTCTTGCATCAATGATTTTTACCGCTACATTTTTTCCTGCGGTGAATGGAAGTGAAACTGTTCCACCAAAAGTTTCAATTTTTTCTTCGTCAATTTCGGCTTTCAGATTTTTGGCTAATGTTGCCCAACCTTCTTTTGCTCCTGCCATTGGAAAAAATACTTGTGATGGGAATAGACTTCTTCCATCATAATCATGGTCAAGCATCCACATTGCAATGTCTGCTTTACCACCGCTGTCAACTGTTCCAGTTTTAGGGTTGTAATAATCAAAGCCGTTTACTTCAACAGTGTATTTGCCATTATCTTCTCCCGATTTAATTTCGTTGATCTGAACATCAGGCTGACCAATGAGCCAAAAACTTTCGTTGCTGCTTCGTTTCTTTTTTAAGTCATCTGTCAACAAGTCAGCATTCATTTGAGCTTCCAAAAGCGTAATTCCTGGCCAGTTGGTTTCTTCAATATCTTTTCTCGCTTCTGCATCGAAATGAAAAGCACAGAATAAAATAATTTCTGGTTTTGGTTTTAGTGTTCTTGCTTCCTCTAAAGCAAGTTCAACAGTTCGTTGTTCTAATGGTGCATGTTCAGGACCAAAACAAACCACAACCCGTTTCGGATTATCTTCTTTAGTTTCACCATTGGCTTGTAAAAATCTTGTTCCACATAAAGATTCCATACGAGCAAAAGAAATCTGTCCTCCGCTTTTTCCTCTTACTCCAGATTTTAACAATTCCTCAATCCAATTATTTTGCCTTAAAGTTTCTCCACTCCTTGAAATAGAAATATCGGCATCCGAGTTTGTATTTGTTTCTATATCATCAAACGATTTTGCAACGGGTGCAGGAACAGCTTCAATGGTAAATGGTCCAGTTACCCGAGTTCTCTTTTTATCTATAACAGGTTGATCGTATAAGGTTTCTTGCGGAGAAGGTTCATTATTTGCAATATTTCCAAGCGTAATATGTGGCACAGTTTTATATTTAAAACCACTTCCAACACCTTCTGATGGATATGCTAATTCATAAAAATCAAAATTTGCTGTCATCAATCTCTGCTTCGCTAATGTTAAAGCAACTCTTGAGGTATCGCAAGTTATCCATCTTCTTCCCCAATTTTCTGCAACAAAGGCTGTTGTTCCACTACCACAGGTAATATCTAAAACTAAATCACCAGGGTCAGTTGTCATTAAAATACTTCTCATTATTGGTTTAATACCAGTTTGGACAACATATATTTTAGCATCGGTAAAACTGCCTGTTCCAGTGTCATTCCAAATGTTTGATAGCTCAAATACTGGGTAATCTTCAAGATATCTAACAAAACCTATAGTTTCTGCTGTAATTTCTATTCGATTCAGTTGCCCCAATTTTTTTAGACCTTCAATTGAACATGTCCAATGTCGATTGGAAGGGGGTAAATATTTCTTACCTTGAAATTCAAATTCAACTGATGTATTTTGACTGAAACCTTGTGAGGTTAAAGAGGTTATTCTGTAAATTTTTGAACCTTCAGGTATTTTAACTTTCCCTTCTAATTCTTCTTTAGACATTTTCCGTCTATTACCATCTTTTAGTTCCACATACTTATATTGACTTGCACTATCTATTCCTTCTTCTTTAGATTGAAATAATTGATGATACTTCATTTTTGACTTATCCTTTGTATACCAGAGAATATAATCATATAGATTAGGTATTAAATTAGTTGTAAAACCTGCACTTTTTCTAAAAGCTATGGTTGATACAAAATTCCCAATTCCAAATATTTCGTCTAACAATGCTCTAATCAGATGGACATTTTCATCACTTATTTGAACAAATACACTTCCACTTTCATGAAGAAGATCTTTTGCTAGTAAAAGTCTATCTCTTAAATAAGTCAAGTAAGAATGGATTCCTAATTCCCATGTATCTCTAAAAGCTTTTACCATTTCTGGTTCAGAAGTTAAATCTGCATCACTCCCATCCTTCACATCCTTTTTATTCACAAAAGGTTGGAAGTTGCTTCCATATTTAATACCATAAGGCGGGTCAAAAAACATCATTTGCACTTTGCCACCCATGCCTTCTTTTTCTAAAAGACTGTTCATTACCAAAAGACTATCACCTGCAATAAGTCGGTTACTCCAGTTTTCTTTGTGCTTGTAAAATTCAATGGCTTCACGCAATGGTTTCTTTTGTTCTTCAAACAAACTCATTTGTGATTGTGCTTCTACTTTCTTTTTTGCGGTTTCAATTATGCGTCTTGGGTCAATACGTTCATGCACATGCAAGCTCACAGTCGGCACATCAAAACTGGTATGCTCGGCTTTTCCTGCCCATTGCAATTGTGGGTCAAGGTGTGGGTCGTATTGGTAGTTTTTCTTTTTATAACCACCGTTATCGGTGTGTGCATCTACCAGACCAACAGGTGGGTTGTTTACACGTTGCTTGTCTTTATGTTCATACTGCTCAATTGGTTTTTGAGTAGTAGACTTTGTAGCCTTATTTATACTTTTTGCCATGTATGTTAATTCAAATTAAATTTATTAAACAAGGTTATAAAGTTAATTTTTAAAACCCTATTATTGTAAAAAGTTGCCTTCAAAGTGTCAACCGTCCAATGTTCGGATGGTGGGTGGGCTTAGGGCGAGGTTGGGCAAAATTGAATGTGCTGCAAAAGCCTTTGCATAGGTATCTATTTGAAGCTCTTTTAATTTTGGGACGAGTTGGCATTTTGTCTGTCTTTTACTGTTAGTTTTATCTTGATTGACCCGTCTTTTAGCATAACCGGTAAGGCTTGGCGTAGTGGCAGATTTTTAGCACAAAAGCTCAATCGAAGAATTTCAATTAAACATACTACAAAACTGTCACACGAAGCACTGAACACGCTATTACGCAAAACCGATGTTATCCTCATCATCACTTTTCATGTTATTTAATTTGTCTATACCGTTTTGAACGCATATCAAATGCTTGTTCTCCACCTTCCATTACATCGCAAATTTCTTTTTTGATTGCGACCTGTTCAACTGTTCCTGTGTACAACACTTTTAAAGTTTTGCTATCAGTGTCCATTGAGACAATGTATTCAGCATCACCATTTACTGGAACATTTGCGTTGTGAGTAACAACTATAAGTTGTCTGTGTTCCTTCGCTTGCTTCAATCTGTCAACGATTAGTTCATAAACCAACCTGTTATCTAAATCGTCTTCGGGTTGGTCCAGAATTAAAGGAAGTTTCCCGTACGAAAGAATGAAGGTCAGAATAGCAGTTGTTTTTTGACCAGCTGATGCTGTTGAAAGTGACTTGAATGCGGAACCTGAAGTTGGCTTATATTGAATTTCAATTTCATCTTCGGGAAGCAATAATTCAATTTCATCAATCTGCGCTTCATTCAAAGAGTTTACAAGGTTGACAAAGAACCCTGTTACAATACTGCTCACATCTTCACCAGCCCGAATTTTCAAAAACACTTCCTTTACTTCTTTAATTTTCTGTTCAACATTTCCACTAAAGCATAATGCTGTTAGTCCATCAATGTCGCTTTGAAAAGCATTATTTTCTCTCTGTAAAAGTCTTCTCAACCTAAGTTCAAAGTCTGTTTGATTTCTGAAAGGTTTGATGTTGACTTTTACTTTATCGCCAATTATGATGCTGTTTAAAAATTCACGCCTCTTTGCAGTGATATTTTTACTTGTCGTCAAATATTCATTCTGCAATCTTTGTCTTTCTGCCCTGTTGGCTTCTCGTATAGCTGCTTCTGCATTGATGCTGTCCAATTCTTTTTCTAAATCAGATTTCTCTTGAGATAGTTTTTCAAAATTTGTAATCGCATCGATTCCTTCTTGTTCTAATTCAAGTTTCTTATCGTTGAAGTCAGAAACATTTTTATCGAAATCTGTTTTCCATTGCGAACCATTAACTGAAACATCAAATTCAGCTTTTAATTTGGTCGCTTCGTCTTTGAGTTTATTCAGTTCTGTTTTCATCAAAGCAAACCCATCAACAACTGCTTTTGAGAAAGGTTGAAGGATTGCCTGTTGTCCAGCTTCAAAAGCCGAAAGATCAATATCTGCTATTTCAATATCGTTTGCTAAAGTTTCAAGTGAATTTTCACGCTGTTCAATTTCATTTTTGAACTGGTTTATTTTTTCCTCCTCGTTTGAAAATTTCTCTTTAGCTTTAAGTAAATCTGCAATACCACTTTGTTGAAGTTTCTTTATGCTTGTGTCAAGGTCTTTAATTCTCGTTTCAATTTTACCTTTACTTAAAAGCAATTGGTCAGATGTTCTAATTGCTGCCGACTTTTCCAAAAACATATTTCTTATGAGTTCTCTTTCACCTTTGATTTTATCAATGCCTTCAATCGCTTTGTCAATACGTTCTCTCAAAGCGTTTGGCTCTTGTGCTATCTCATATATTTGTTTCTGTGAATAATGTTCAAATTCAAAGAAGTCAATGTATCCTTCATCTGTTACATTCTCCCAATTCCCAGTTCCGTCATTCAGCTTTTCAATTTTTACTTCTTGCTGTTCTGAACTATGAATATTTGATGCAATGACTTTATGTAAAACTTCATTTCTCACAAACTCAATTTCAATTACTGAACTTTCTGTCAAAACTCCTTTTTTAGGTCTGCCTGCCTCTCGTTTGTAAAAATCATTATGGTCAAGAAGTATTTCTGAAATTTCTTGTAAATCTTCTGTCCTGTTAAACACTCCTCTGATAAAACGCAATATGCTTGACTTGCCGCTTCCTCTACCACCAATTAAAGTATTTAGTTGAGGACTGAATTCAATTTTCAAAGGAATACCTGTGTCAGTAACAGTGGTGTTTAAAACAGAAATTGATTTAATCCAAAGTGCAGGTTTGTCGTATGGCTTATTTGGGCTGTTAAACTCGTTCTTAATTCTGTAATCGGGTAATAAAAATGCTTGTCGTAACCCTTCAAGTGATGGTTGTTCGTCCATTTTTATCCAAGTGAAATGACTGCCTATTCCCAATAAACCATGCTTGGAGTTTTTTGGCTCATGTGGATTGTCTGAAAAGGTCAATATTGCAAGATTATTTTCTACTGCATATTTCACTGGTGTGAACCACTCCTTAACTGTTGCATCATCAATTGCAGGATTAGGGTTGTTGTAATAATCATTGAGCAATGCTTTGAAAGCAGTATTGCCTATTGTTTGCAAAGTTGGATTTAGAAATTCTTTATGAACTACTTGAACAGCATTGATATTAAACTCTGAAAAAAACTTTTTCAAATTGCCAACACTTACTGAACCTAAACCATTGTATTCATCAATATGAGCTGGGATTACTAATGCTCCATCAACAGTTGCCAATTCAGCAATTTCAAAAATGCTTTTAATGGTTGCCGCTTCTTGTTTCCCAAAATCATCTGCTTTAATATCTGCTCTCACCAAAAAATCTCTGATGTCAGCTGATGTTTTTGTTACATCAAATAGAATAAGTAAATGAACTTTAGAAGGGTCACAAGTAATTTCAACCCCAGGAAAAACTGTTAATGGTTTCCCTTCTGCTGCTGCTTTTATTTCATCAATGCCTAATCCTGTATTGTGGTCTGTTACAGCAACGCAATTCAACCCTTGCTCAATTGCTCTGTCAACCCATTTCTGTGCTGAAACTTCTCTATCCTGAAAACATAAACTTGCAGTTGTATGTAAATGCAAATCACATTTAAACCATCTTGTTCCCTTAAATGAAATTATTGTACTCATTTTTTGTCGTCTTTTTGTTAAAAACTCATCGGATTATGTTTGACATTGACTCAAAGTGGTTGGGGATAACGTTTTCGGGCATTGCGTTCGGGCGGGTTTCGGAGCACAAAACAGTCAAATTGCACTGAACTTGAATAGAAGCACAAAGCACCAAGTTTGTACATCAGCCCGCATGACGCAAAATCGTGTTAGTGCCAGTTTTATTTTGTGCCCTCTACCAATATTGTTTTAAAAAAATTGTCAAAAAATGCTTTGACTGATTTTCTTTGTCTTGCGTGTCGTGCAGTTTCAAAAATAAAAATTGGTTTTGCATACCCAGTTGAATGAAGATACTTTTTGTAAAATTCATTTATAACCTCTTTTCCTTTGTAATTTTCTCTGCGAATCTTATCCTTCTTTATCATTTCAATCTCCTGGGATGATTTTTCAAGCAATTTGTCAACACTTTCTTTCTTGTATTTTTCACTTATTGCATTAATATACTCTGCTAATTGATCTGGTATTTTGTCACTAGGAGAATGAGGCCGGAAAACGTCTTTGTCTAAATAATGTATAACTCTTCTCTCTTTTTCAAACGATTCAAGCTCGTCAAGAATATCGTCAATAATCTTTTCTAATTCTGACGCTGTAGAAATACTAGTTTTTTCAAGAACAGCTTGAATTGATTCCCATATGCAATAAGGGTCAATGAGAAAGTTTTCAATCATGGAAACAGGTAGTGTGAAAACTTTCTCATTATTTTCTACCTCAACTATGTCCTTATCTAAGAGACCAACTACTTTTAGGTTGGGTGAAAAGGATTTTAATGCCTCTCCTAATATCTCAATTAGTTTTAAACATTCGGATTTTCCCCCTCCTGAAATCAAAGTAACCCTATCAAATTTCTCGTTTAAAGCTCGATATAGTTTGCGGTCAGAAACTACCTTTGAAGAATTGTTTTGATTAATCCCTTCAACTACCACTACGGGCTGCATAGCGGTTAAATTTGCAGTAGTTCCAAAAATTGTTTTTAGAAAAAACAGTTTTTCTTCGTTTGTAGCAACTTGTATTAATTGGTTTTCTCCGTCTTGAAGAAGTTCATAAGGTCTTAAAAGATACAATTCGTCTGATGTTGCATATTCTACAATGGTTGGGGAATGAGTAGTAATAATAATCTGAACGCCTTTTTCAGTCGATAAAACTCTGAAATAATCAAATATCTTTAATTGAAGATTAGGATGTAAATGCAGTTCAGGTTCATCTATTAAAACTGATATTTCATGAGCAGAATCAGGCACTCCTTGATTTTTTATTGACTTAAGTATGTTTTTTATTCGTTGTTCAATTAATGGATAAAAAATTTGAATTATAGCCTTTTCTCCAGAGCTTAACTCATCGATGTCTACAATTGTACTTTTTGAATGAACTTGCCATAAACACATTATACTATTCCTATCATTAGTATCTATACTATTAAAAGATAAATGAGGCAGTAAATTTTCGGTTAATTCCTTTAATGGAGTCCAAATATCAGGTAAAGTATCTTTATCAATTTTGCCATCACGGTCATATATTGCTGAAATAGCTTCTTTTCGTTCAATTTCAAGTTGACAGAGGCCATGTTTCAAATAGTTTAATGCCTCATCAGAGTCCCAAGGATCTCTACTTGCCTCATAAAGTCTAATACCTTCAATATTATTATTAATGTTAGGTTGCATTAATATTTTCTCCAAGTTTATTTCATGGGATATTAAACTTCGGTATTGAACTTGCTGTCTGCGAGAATTTCTATGAGGACCTACATACAATACTTGTCCACCATATTGCTGTTTTAAGGCATTTAATAGCGTTGATTTACCTGCACCGTTTGGGCCAGCTATAATCATTAGTCTTGGCACTAATTCACAAAAAGCATTTTTGATGCTTCTTTGATTCTGAATATTGAAAGTTGATATTTTCATGACTTCTTCTGTTGTCTACTAAAATTGGCACTAACGTTAAAGCATTGGCGATGTGGCGCTATTCTGTGTACTGTCTGCCCGGTGCCGCTGCTGATTAAAGATACAAAAGTTCATTGTTTATTCTGCTGCTCAATGTTATTCGTCAGCTGGAACTGAAACTGAGTAGCGAATAAAAGTTGAGAATATATTCGTCGCCCCGATATATTGCCAATGCAATGTTAGGTGCAGTAGCTTTATGAGGTTATGATTTGAAACTCTTTTGATTTAAGCCTATCTAAAGGGTCGTTGCCAATAATCTTCTCAAGAATCATTTCACGTAACTCAACATCATTAAATTCAATTAACAATTTGCCATTGGCATATAAACTCCTCTGCTCGTTTATTGCAGTCTTGTCAAGACCATTTCTCGAAAAAACTAAAGCAAAATTCCCTACGTTTTTTGTAGTGTATTTTGAAACACTAAAAAAAGTCGTTGAGTTAAGTTTTTCGGAATAATTTTTAAAGTCCACAATAATGGCTTTTGACTGATACATTTGTTTCATTTCAGCCCAAAATGATGTGGCATCCTTAAAGTAGTTACTTACTATTAAATCTCTTCGGTGATTTTTTAAGTTGTTCGCAACTTGCTCTTCAGCAATGTAAGAACGAAATGAATCTTCAAAAAGGAATCGAAAAATGTCAATTCCCAAAGATTCATACTCTGACCAATTCTTTTCCCCTGTAGGGCAATTTGAAAGCCTAGCAAGTAAAGTCTCACCCGTAAATCTTTTTGAAGGAGTTTGCGCTGGCTTTAGATCTTGTAAGCTGTCCTTTACATGCGACTCTATAATTTCCTTATTACCGACGGAGGTCACTTTTTCAATTAAATCTAATATATAAGTTGAGCCTATGTTATTTTGCTTTAATTGATTAATGATAAGTTCGCCAGGGTAACTACTAAAAACAAATGAGATATTATATTCAATAGAGATATTTTTTATCTGTTGAATGCGATCAAATATTTTGTCTAGACTTCGTGTTTTGTGATGATAAATTTCATACATGAATTTCTTACCTTCTTTTTCTGTAGATAAATCAAAAATAGTCTCTGTGCCTTTTGGCTTTTCTACAATTTTATAAAAGTGGCACTTTAATAGAAATTCAGTGAATTTCAAAATGTTATACTGTGTTGCGCTTGCTAGATAAATATTAATAAGTTCTCGAAATATAAAATCTTGTGTGAATGGATTTGTAAACGTCAAATCCGACTTATTTAGCGATGTTACTGTAGCACCCGTTTGTTTGTCGGTTATTTCTTCAAGGTTATAAAAATATGATGGATAAAAATCATAATACTGATGAAGTAAATTAATCGATGAATTTTTTGCTGCACTTTCGTAAGCATGAATTCTAAACTCAAACATTTCCTTGGAGATTGCTTCTGTCAAATAGGCTCGAATTTTTTTTTGATAAAAGGAAAATTGAGAAGCAATAGATGGGTAATTTAACCCGATATAGTTTTGGTACACCAAAATGTCTTTCTTAAGATTCGTCTCAATCAATTCATAAGTTTTTTTCTTAACAACGACTTTCGTTTTAGAGACTTTGGTATTTTTCTGTTCAATTCTATAACGCTTAATTAAACTTGCTTTTTCGCTTTCTGTGTTACATACTACATTATCCCGCAAGTAGTAATGTTCTGGAATCTTTAAGATTTTTTCAAATTGATTAAGTTCGATGACAGGTAGATTTAGTATTGCTATTTTTAATTCAAATAAATAGAACATTAACTCACCACCATATCTCAATCTTGTTGTGTATAAGCACTCATGAAGTTCAAAATGCAGTTCATTAACTAATTGCAATTTTTGACTTAAAAAATTGGAAAGGGTCTTTTCATTTAATATAGACCAGAAATCTTTAGTAAAAGTCAAAGGAATTAAATCGAACTTGGAAATTCTATTAAGAACATTGGATAAATCTTTTTTTAATTGTGAAAATGTCAAAGGGTCGTTGTCTTTGACTGAAGAAATATCGGTCAGTAGTTGGATGAGTTGATTGTAATATGTTCTGGTTAATGTCATGTTTGTAGTATAATACTGCTGCCGTTTGCTATTGCACCTAACTCGTTAATTTATGATAACGCCAATACAATTATATTTTTTGTATCATCAGTCTAATGGAGTTATACTATACACTTCGTATTTTTACTAACATTAAACTCAATAAAAACAATTTTTCTAATAGATAATCTTACAATACGAAACTTCCCTCACTCACATTATCTTTAATGCAAAGAGGTATATAATTCGCACAATAAAAAATGATGTATTATAATTCGTGGGGAATACTAAGTTAGGGATTAAATTCAACCATAGTAAAAATTGTTTTGAATAATTTATAACCAACAGCTATAATTCTAAAAATAATTCTCGGATTAGCTCCCCTCGCTTCGCTCGGGTTCGCTGATGCCGGTTTCGAGAAGGGGCTTAAAATTTTATTGTCTAAGCTCTGTATCCTTTGCAATATATGCTTCAAACATAGCCCCTTTTTCAAACTTTGCTCCCTTACCTGGAATCAATAAACCCAATGGTGTTAACACTATAGCTGTTGCAGCTACAATTGCACCAGAGCCTTTTAGGTTTTTTGCACTTTGTCCAGTTAATTTTATTACTTGGCCACTATTTAGATATAAATATTCTATGTTAAAAGCTAATTTCCCCTTTCTACCTAACACTCCGCTCGATCTTGCTTCTGATACAGATCCAAGAATTTTTGAGCCTGGTGCTACCACAACTTGATCACCAATTACTATTGGTTGGGCTAAAGTAAACTCAACTTGATCTCCTACTTTCATACTGCCTCCTCTTATCTCGTTCTTTAAAGCTGCCTTAATTAAAGTACCTTCTTCTAAGATAATTTTTTTCTCGGTCGATTTTGAATTTTGAATTTTTGATTCGGCATTATCTGTTTGAGAAAAAACCCCATTTACTGATAGCAAAAAACAAACAATGAATTTCAATTTCATAATGAATAAATTAGAGTAAATAAATAAAATACCGTTTTGAAAAAATAGTACGCTAAAAATTATATATTCTAATTCAGGGGGAATACTAAGATAGTTATTTATTTCGGAGATAAATTATATTCTTGAAAATAATTTCCGGATTAGCTCCCCTCGCTTCGCTCGGGTTCGCTGATGCCGGTTTCGAGGGGGAGCTTAAAGAGAAAAAGCCTGCTCGCTGCGCGAGCGGGGCTTTTATGTCGCGCTCACGCAAGCAAGCTTGCGACGCGCGCCATAAAAAAAGCCCTGACTTCGTCAAGGCTTTTTCTCTTTAGTGGAGCCGACCGGATTCGAACCGGTGTCCAAACATCGCCACCATTAGCTTTCTACATGCTTATTTCATTATTAATTGTAGGCGATGAGCAGGAAATGAACAAACCAACCTACCGCTTAGCTGGATAATCTTAAGCAACAGTCACAGCCTTCTGTTACAGCATCTCCTTTTGTTTTGAGTCGGCGGCGGCACATGGAAAGAAGCGAACCTGTGCGGCGGCCCAAATGGTTACTTAATCACTGATTAAGCAGCCATGGCATACTGAGTATTGCCAGTTGAGTTTTGAATATTCAGATTAAAGTGCTAATTATCCAACGCACTGCATGCTTACACCAACCGTAACCTATGCTGTCAAAACCAACACGGCCCCGAATAACAAAGTTAAGAGATATGAGTTAAGAGATATGAGATACATTCAGTAGAATACAACTAGATGAGCAGTAATCCTATTTGAATAATCTCCAGAAGTCCAATCCTAATGCATACACCATTAATCCCAACAACAACACCATTCCTACCATCTGTGCGTATTCCATAAACTTATCACCTGGCTTGCGGCCGGTGATCATTTCATAAATAGTGAACAATGCGTGGCCACCGTCCAATGCTGGAATAGGCAATATGTTCATGAAGGCCAAAATGATCGAGAAGATTCCTGTTAATGTCCAGAACCTTTCCCAATCCCATACGCCAGGGAATGTATTGCCAATGCTAATAACAGATCCTAATGAATCACTTGCATTTACCTTACCAGTAAATATTTGTTTGATGCCCGTAATATATCTATCCAATGTTTCCCAGCAATGTGTTATACCCAATGGAATAGATTCCATGAAAGAATAATTCATCGTAACTGTTCCTAAAATTTTCAATGGATCTTTATTAAAAAATCCGATCGAGCCCTTATCCGATACCAATGCTTTTATCTCCAGCGTATCTACTCCCCTGATCAATGTTAGTATTACCAATGAATCTTTATAATTTTTCTTCAACGCATCAAACTCCTGATAATATTTAAACGGTTGCCCATTGATCGCAATCAATGAATCGCCCTTTCTTAATTCTCCTTTTGTAACTGTTGCGGTTTTACTTACCGAATCTACGATCACCGGATATCTTGGAACAATCAATCCACTGAATTTTTTATCTTTCACCAACTCTTTGGTAAATCCATCTGGTACAGTAATATCTATTTGTTGTCCATCTCTGATCACTTGTAATTTCTTCGCTTCATTCAATACCATTTCAGATTCGAGTGTGCCGAAATTGTCAATCGTCTTTCCATCTATACCTACCACATTGTCTCCATCTTTCAATCCAATCGACCTGGCCAATGAATCGGTATACACTCCGTATTTTAAATTCTTCACGGGTAATTGCTCTTCGCCCCAAACCCAGGTGATGCCTATAAAAATAACAATGGCCAGGATTACATTCACCACTACTCCGCCGATCATAATAATCAATCGCTGCCAGGCTGGTTTGCTTCTGAACTCATAGGGTTCTGGTGGCAATT
>JBAXUV010000015.1:0-72464 GCA_037129425.1 Sphingobacteriia bacterium | reverse complement strand
CAGATAGCGTTACTTTAACGAATAGAACCTATTTAGGAGCTACACCAAATGCAGCTGCATTATCTGCATTTGCACCAATTCCAGGAGGAACTGCATATACACTAAGAGTAAAACTGGCTGGTACGCAAACTGTAGTAGCTTCATTTAATTTAGGAACAACTTTGTCTAGTGGTAGAATTGTTACCCTTGCAGCTATTGGAACTGCAAGAGGTCAGGCATTAGGCGCAATGTCTTTAAGACATTTCTAGAAAACCAATTCTTAATAATTTAAAAAGCCATCCTCTTTATTGAGTGATGGCTTTTATTTTTGTACATATTTTTTACAAATGCAGATAGTTAATCTGCAGTTTCTATAAATCGATACTATAGTTTTATCTCTTCTTCATGTTCATTGAAAAACCTGAATTCAATGATATGATAATTGGTGTTTTCCTTCACTTTGATTTTTGTCTTGAATTTCTTACTCCAGCGTTTAACAATATTACTAAAGAACCCTTTGGTTAAATGAGAATACACAATCGGATTAACTACAAGTGTAAGATTTTTATGTGCATGAGAACTTAAATAATACAAACGTTTTTCTATCTCATCTTCTAATAATAAAGTAGAAGTAATTTTTCCTGTGCCATTACAAACTGGGCAAGATTCTGAAGTATTGATATTTACTTCGGGGCGCATTCTTTGACGCGTAATTTGCATCAAGCCAAATTTAGAAATAGGGAGTACAGAATGTTTTGCTCTGTCCGGTTTCATAAAACCTTCCATAGCTTCCTGCACTTTTCTCTTATTATCTGGCAATTTCATGTCAATGAAATCTACCACAATAATTCCTCCAATATCACGTAAGCGCAATTGACGAGAAATCTCCTCAGCCGCCTCCATATTGGTTTGTAGGGCATTTTCCTCCTGGTTATTGCTCACACTTTTAAATCCACTATTCACATCAATCACATGCAATGCTTCTGTATGTTCAATAATTAAATAAGCGCCACTAGGTAAGTTAACCGTTTTTCCGAAAGAAGCTTTTACTTGCTTGGTGATTCCATATTGATCAAAAATGGGCAATCCTCCACCCTGATATAAACTAACAATATCTGTTTTATCTGGTGCAATTCTTTGAATATAATTTTGAGTAACAGTAAATAAATTTTTATCGTTCACTACTACTTTATTAAAATCTGCACTCAATAAATCGCGCAGTATACTGGTTGTTTTCGTTTCTTCACTTAATATACGAATGGGTGCAACTGCTCCTTTTAAATTGGCTTGAATACTCTTCCAGTTATCAATAATGGTCAATAAATCTTGATGCAATTCTGCAGTGCTTTTTCCTTCTGCAGCGGTTCGCACAATAATGCCGAAATTTTTCGGACGAATGGCTTCCACAATTTTATGCAATCGCTTACGCTCTTCTGAAGAATGAATTTTTTTAGAAACAGCTACTATTTCATTGAATGGGGTAACAACAACAAATCTGCCTGGCAATGAAATTTCGCAACTTAAGCGAGGTCCTTTTGCTGCAATCGGTTCTTTTAAAATTTGAACCAATACATTGGGTTTTCCGCTTAGTACTTCATTGATCTTGCCGCTTTTTACAATCTCCGGTTCTGTTTGAAATTTGGCAAAATCAAAACCATTTGGCTCTTTATCATTCATGGCCATTTGGGTGTACTTGATGATCGATTTTACATAGGGACTAAGGTCGGTATAATGAAGGAATGCATCTTTCTCGAAACCTACATCCACAAATGCTGCATTCAGTCCAGGGATGAGTTTTTTTACCTTACCTAAATACAAATCGCCTACTGCAAAATGCATGTTAGCGCTTTCGTTATGTAACTCAACCAGTTGTTTATCTTCTAACAGGGCTATCTCTACACCTGTAGGTGCTGCGTTAATTATCAGTTCTTTGTTCACTATGGCAACTTTAAAATACAAATACACTCTCCTAATTGCAGGGAGTGTTCATCTACTTAAACTATACAGTGTCGTTGCTTAGAAGGAAGGAAAGTAAGTAAAGTTGCAGCTAGAAGGATGCAGCGACATCATGTAGATAAGTATTAAATGCACCGCAACATGGGTTGCAGTGCATTTAAAATATGTTCAAAGGAAGCAGAATTATTTATTCTTCTTCTTATGACGATTCTTTCTCAAACGTTTTTTTCTTTTGTGCGTCGCAATTTTATGACGCTTTCTTTTCTTACCACAAGGCATACCAAGACATTTTAAATAGTTAAACAATAATTTATTTTCTCAACTCAATGATTCGTTTGTTCAGTTCTTCCTTTGCTTGAGGAATATTCACCATTT
This sequence comes from Sphingobacteriia bacterium, assembly GCA_037129425.1. Taxonomy (GTDB): domain Bacteria; phylum Bacteroidota; class Bacteroidia; order Chitinophagales; family Chitinophagaceae; genus Sediminibacterium. Next base: position 70,154 of record JBAXUV010000015.1, on the reverse strand, counting down.
GCTTTGCTTTTTCATAATAAACAATCGCATTGGCTTTATCTCCCTTCAGGTCGTATGATTCAGCAATATGAAATACTGCTTCTACATTGGTTGGTTCGGCTTTTAAAACGGCTAAAAAACGTTCAATTGCTTTATCGTATTGACCACTTTTTTTGCCTCCAAGGCCTAAAACCATCTGACCATATACATTTCCGGGGTTGCGTTGAACCACTTCCCGCACCGGTAAAATACCCTCCATAGGGTTGCTACTGATGTTTCCGAAGATATAACAGGCGCCTAGTCCAATCTTGCTGGAATCATTAGCAGGATTGATTTTCAAGGCGTTTTCTAAAAGAACTTTTGCATTACTAGCTAACCATGTTTGCATGGCTGGCTCCGACGTTGCCATTAGACGGTCTAAAAACAAGCGGGCGGCAAAGGTGAGGCTTTTTTCAGAATTTTCCAACTTAGATGCTTCGGCAGTATAATATGCATAGGGTTCAAACAATTTGGCCGAATCTTTCCAAAACCTAGCCAATTGGTGATATACATGTATTTGTTGGTCGTTGACATCCCCACGTATTACAGAATTTTCTAATGCAGTAATCCTTTGAGACTGTTCAGGGGTTAATTTCTGCTTGGCTTGGGCCAATATATCCTTCTTAAAATCAATTTTTTCGGCAGCATGATCGTGGCCATCATTCTCGGAATGTGTGGTAGTTGATTTAACCGGAACGGTTCTTCCACCAAAATACAATCCGAATAATAAAACCAGCGATAAAACAGTAAGTATAATAGGAGACTTCTTCACTTAGCGATTTAATTTTCGCAAAGGTAACTTACTTACGCTTGCTTTTTACCTCACTAACAAATTCTTTAGCAGGTTTAAAAGCAGGAATAAAATGTTCTGGAATTTCAACTGCAATATTCTTTTTGATATTTCTACCAATTTTAGCAGCTCTTTTTTTGGTGATAAAACTCCCAAACCCACGTATATAGATGTTTTGGCCTTGAGATAGGCTATCTTTTACTTCTTTGAACATGGTTTCTAAAGTTACCAATACATCCACTTTTGGGATGCCCGTTTTTTCAGAAATGTTATTGATGAGATCTGATTTTCTCATTGTGGATGATTTATGACCATTTATGGTACTTAAAGTAAAATAAAAAATGTGAATTAGACAAGAAAGATATAACTATTTTTGTCAATTTATACTTCGTACCTCAAATAATTCAACCACTTACAGTTATAAAATTGATTATATATTTAACATTTAGCCCCAAAAATTGAGCAATTCTTTAAAAAATAGCGAAAACACCCTCGAAAAATCGGCTAAAACCTTGTTTACTAAGCGGTTAATGACATGGAATAGTCAATTTAATAGACGAAAAATGCCCTGGAAAGGAGAGAAGGATCCCTATAAAATTTGGCTAAGTGAAATAATCCTTCAACAAACAAGGGTAGAGCAAGGATTGGCTTATTATAATCGATTTATTGAAAAATATCCGAACATTCTTGATTTAGCCAATGCCAAAGACGAACATGTTTTTAAATTATGGGAAGGCCTGGGTTATTATTCCCGTTGTAAAAACATTTTAATTACTGCCAGGTATATTGCTTTTGAATTAGGGGGGATCTTCCCAATACATTATGAAGAAATATTACAATTAAAAGGAGTTGGTCCATACACTGCTGCTGCAATTGCATCATTCGCCTATAATCAGCCATATGCAGTTGTGGATGGAAATGTGTTTAGAGTTATTGCAAGGTATTTTGGCATTGACGAACCTACAGATTCTACTACAGGCAAATTTTTATTTACAAAATGGGCCAACGAATTATTATTGACGAAAGAACCTGGTTTGTATAATCAGGCTATTATGGATTTTGGAGCTACTGTGTGTAAGCCAGCATTACCATTATGTGCTACTTGTATATTGAGTGAAAACTGCACTGCACTTGCTTTTGGTAAGGTCAATGTTTTGCCGGTAAAATCTAAAGTAATACAAAAAAAATACCGCTGGTTTTATTATTTTATTTTTCAATTGAATGGTAAAACGGCCATTATGCAAAGGGCCAACAAAGATATCTGGCAAGGGTTACACGAATTTTATTTGTATGAATCCTCCAAAGAAATAAAATGGAATAACACATCGATAGACCAATTTTTGCATGATCAATTAGGGATAGAAGAAGCTTCAATCATCCAGATTTCAAGTCACAAAAAACAACAATTGACCCATCAACAAATTAATGGACAGTTTATTGAAATCAAACTTAAAACAATGCCTGGAGCTTTGAGCGGATTGCAATGGATGAACAAGTCTGCATTGAAGCAATTGGCATTCCCCAGGTTCATTACTGCTTATTTCGAAGACCCACTTTAACTTCAATTTTAGTGTAGAAGTTATTTATTTAACAAAAAAGGGGTATTTTTAAATGAAGATTTGTCAATACCTAAAATGTTCTACTATGCGTGGTGTTAATAAGGTCATGTTGATTGGCAATTTGGGCAAAGATCCCGATGTGCAGCAATTAGAAGGCAATATAGCAGTAGCCAAATTTCCATTAGCAACAACAGAAACCTATAAAGACAGAACAGGCAAACTAGTATCACAAACTGAATGGCATACAGTTGTTCTATGGCGAGGCCTGGCCGAACTGGCTCAAAAGTTTCTCCATAAAGGAAGTCTTATTTATGTGGAAGGCAGATTAAGAACCAGAAGTTGGGAAGATAAAGAAGGGCATAAAAAATTTGCAACTGAAATAGTAGGAGACAATTTGATCATGCTCGATAAAAGAGCAGATGCACCAGGTGGACCAGGTTTTGGAGAAGGATTAGATGGTTTTGGCGATTCACCTAATTTATTACCCGATCCGGGAGAATCTCTGCCATTTTAATGACCAATAAATGATAATTTTGCGACTGTCGATTCTTTAACTAAATCAACCAACTTTGGATCACCACCCCGTTATTGGATACTTATCATCTCTACATTTTTTAGCAGCTATACAAGCTCAAGGTACTACCGTACTTATCATGTTATTGATTTGTTTATTGTTTCTTTCCTTTGTTTTAGCAGGAGCTGAAGTGGCGTTTTTTTCACTCACACATAAAGACATCAATATACTAAGGTCTAAGCAACAACCGCCCTATCAGCGAATTGTAGATATGCTCGAAGAGCCAAAAGTATTATTAGGGTCTTTACTGATTGCGAACAGCTTTATTAATATCTCCATCATTATTATTTCTAATTTACTCATCGATCAAATGTTCAACTTCGAACAGTTTAATGCTGCTTGGGTGGAATTTCTGATTAAAGTAATAGCTGTATCATTTGTGTTGGTTTTGTTTGGGGAAGTAATGCCTAAAGTATTGGCTACACAAAACAATATTCGATTTGCAAAAGATTTTGGTGGAATAGTACAATTTCTTACCTATCTCACATCTGGCTTGAGTAAGAGATTAGTGAAATACTCCGATATTGTTGAAAGAAAATTATCTACAAGAACCAATGGTGCTTATAGCTTAGAGGAATTAGACCATGCCATTGATATTACTACAGAAAACACTGCTTCGGAGAATGAAAAAAACATTCTAAAAGGAATTGTAAAATTTGGCAATATCACGGTAAAACAAGTGATGAAAACCAGGGTAGATGTTCATGGCATTGATGACGAAACAAGTTTTGCAAAATTGATGGAGTCTGTTAGAGAAATGCATTATAGCCGCCTCCCTGTTTACAAAGAAGAATTAGACAATGTTGTAGGGATGATCCATACAAAAGATCTTTTGCCTTTTTTGGATGAAGCAGATGATTATAATTGGCATGGTTTAATTAGGCCACCCTATTTTGTTCATGAACAAAAACTAATTGAAGATCTGCTCAACGATTTTCAAGCTAAGCGAATACATTTTGCAGTAGTAGTTGATGAGTTTGGAGGAACAAGTGGTATTGTTACACTTGAAGATATTTTGGAAGAAATTATAGGCGATATTAAAGATGAATTTGATGAAGAAGAATTGGGCCATAAAAAACTAGATGACCATAATTATATTTTCGAAGGAAAGACCATGATCAATGATGTTTGTAAAGTCATGGGATTAGGAGCAGATACTTTTGATGATATTAAAGGAGAGAGTGATTCATTGGCAGGGTTGGTGTTGGAAATAGCTGGAGAGATACCATTAGCTGCTACGGTTTTAAGCTCAGGAGATTTTGAATTTACCGTTTTAGAAGTGGCTAAAAACAGAATCAATAAAATCAAAGTGACCATTAAAAAAGTATTGAGCGAAGATTAATCCTAGAAAGATGCAAAAACGGTTGCTGGTAATATTGATTTCATTCCCTTTTTGTTTCATTTTTTTTGCATGCAATAGCCCATTCACTCCAAAGCGAGTAGGATATTTTAATATCCCCTTCCCCAAAAAAGAATACCAATTGTTTGATCAAGCTGGCTATCCATATACTTTTGAATATCCAGTTTATGCCACTATAACCAAAGACAGTACTTTCTTTGAACAAACCACAGAAAATCCTTGGTGGATCAATATTAATTTCCCTTCCTTCAATGGTAGAATTTATGTGAGTTATAAATCGATTGGGGTGAATCGTTTTGACACACTCATTAAACAATCATTTGCACTTACTGGTAAGCATACCAGCAAAGCATATTCAATTGATGATTCATTGATCAATACCAAAAATGGAGTACATGGTGTTTTTTTTACAGTAGGGGGAGATGTGGCAACGGCTAATCAATTCTTCTTAACTGATTCTACTAAACATTTTTTTCGGGGAGCACTTTATTTTGATGCAACTCCCAATGCCGATTCTTTGGGAATTGTCAACCATTTTTTAATGGAGGATGTTAAACATTTGATTAATAGTTTTAAGTGGCGTAAGAATCAACCCTAGTCGATTATTCGCCTATCTTTACACAAATACTAAGCAATAATGATAGCAATAGATCATGTACTGGTAAGTGACGATGTGGTTTCGGAACAATTTGTTTGTGATCTCAACAAATGCAAGGGTGGTTGTTGCGAAGATGGCGATGCGGGTGCCCCTATGGAGAAATGGGAACTAAAAAAGCTAGATGAGTTTTATGATGTTATCAAACCATATATGACCAAGGAAGGCATTGCAGAAGTGAAAAGAACTGGAAAATATGTATACGATCAAGAATTTGGCTGGGTAACTCCAACCATTGATGGGGCAATATGCGCTTATGGATTAAAGGACGAAAATGGAATTATTAAATGTGGAATTGAACAAGCGTATAATGATGGAAAGCTGGATTGGAAAAAACCTTTGAGTTGTCATTTATTTCCAATACTTACTAAAAAGAGTAAAAAAGACCCCGATATAGAATATGTAAACTATCAACCAAGAACAGACTTATGTAAATCGGGTTGCAATTTGGGTAAAAAATTAAAAGTACCCGTGTATATTTTTTTAAAAGATGCATTGATCAGAAAGTATGGAGAGGAGTTTTACAATGCATTGTCTGCTTCTGCTGAGCAGCTAAAAAAACAATCGTCCAATGAATAATAATGCAGCATCATTCATAGCGAAGAGTACCATCAAATCTGCAGATTTAGACCATCGCAGAAAAATTAATTTCAATATTAATAAATACAATGCTGTAGTTCCTATCGGGAAAAAGCAATTTACCGATGTAATGGCTTCACGTGAAATGGCCAAGAATAAAAAATGGGACGCCATTGAAAATTTAGATAAATACCTTGAAGAGTTTGAGAAAAAAATAACAGAGAGAGGGGCCAAAGTGCTTTGGGCTGAAACCGGCAATCAGGCTTTGGAATATATTGGTGCAATTTGTAAGCAAGCCAATTGCAAAACATTGGTAAAGAGCAAGAGCATGGTCACAGAAGAAATTCATTTGAATGACTACCTGGCTTCCAATGGTATTGAAAGTGTTGAAACTGACTTAGGAGAATATATTCAACAACTAGATGGAGAAGCACCTTATCATATTGTAACACCTGCAATGCATAAGAGTAAAGAAGATGTTGCAAAATTATTTGCTCAAAAATTAGGCACTCCTGGTGGGTTGACGCCAGAAGAATTGACCCTTGTTGCGAGAAAAAAATTGCGGGAAAAATATGTGCAGGCAGAAGTAGGAGTTACTGGCGCTAATTTTATATTACCGGATATTGGCGCAATTGCAGTTACCGAAAACGAAGGCAATGCAAGATTAAGCTGTGCTTGGCCTAAAACACATATCGTTATTGTGGGTATAGAAAAAGTAATTCCATCGGTACATGATCTTGCTTTGTTTTGGCCATTACTATCTACTTATGGAACGGGTCAAAAAGTTACTGTCTATAATACCATCATTGCAGGCCCTAAGCAACCCAATGAAACAGATGGTCCTGAAGAAATGATTGTTATTCTATTGGATAATGGAAGAACCAATTTACTGGCCAATCCAACTGCAAGAGAAGCTTTGTATTGTATCAGATGCGGAGCTTGTTTAAATGCATGCCCAGTATATAAAAATATTGGAGGCCATGCATATGAAACTACTTATAGCGGACCAATTGGAGAAGTAATCACTCCTTATTTAAGTGGGATGGAGGAATACAAGCATTTGAGTTATGCTTCATCACTTTGTGGTAATTGTACCGAAGTATGCCCGGTACGCATCAACCTACACGAATTATTATTAGACAATCGTCACGAATCGGTGAAGCAAGGAACCAGCACTATCGCAGAACGCTTGGCTTGGAAAGCTTGGAAAACGGCTAGTCTAAACCGATTTATGATGAATGCAGCGAATTCAAAAATGAAAAACTGGGTAGTGAACAAAGTTTTTAAAGGATGGACTGCTCATAGAAGTGAGTTGGATTTTAGCAAGCAAACCTTTAATGAACGTTGGAAGCAATCGCATGACTAATGATGGTGCTACTATATTGGTTTATTGTACTATTGCCAATGAACGTCTTCGCTATATCGTTGAACAGGTTTTTGAATCAAAAGCAACGCTAACAAATTCGGTTGATGAATTCAATCAATATGATGGATATACAATTAATTATTCCGACCAACATGTAAGGCCTGCGAATACTGAAACTGAACGAGTTGTCCATCAGCCAATTCAAATTATTCCACAGGGATTATTGAATCAGGAAAACATTGCTCCACAATCAATCGACTGCTTTGAGTGGGAGGGATTAACTGCATTTTTTAAAACTTCGGATAGTGAGTTAATGCCCTTTGATTTTTTTGCTGCAGCCTTTTATTTGATTTCTCGTTACGAAGAATATTTACCACATACAAAAGATCAATTTGGCCGATTCGATCACACCAATAGCATTGCCTATCAACATCATTTTCTACAGGTCCCATTAATTCAATTATGGAGGAATAAATTATTTGAAAAAATGGGCTATCCATTGAATGATTTAACATCCAGTTTTTCTTTTATACCGACCTATGATATTGATATTGCTTATAGTTACCGATATCATAGTGTTGCAAGAAATGTTGTTGGTTTTTTTCGAGATTTAATAAAAGCAGATTCTAATGCTGTTGTTGAAAGACTTCAAGTACTGGAAGGTGTTAAAAACGACCCTTATGATATATATGAATGGTTGAGTCTATTGCATGAAAGTTTACAATTAAAGCCTATTTATTTTTTTCTGGTTGCTGCAAAAAGAAAGGGGCTTGATAAAAATATAAGCCCAGCAATTCAATCAATGCAGCATTTGATCAGGCAGCATGCAAAACAATATTCAACTGGCATCCACCCATCTATTCAATCAAATACTCAGCCCTCTTTACTGATGAGTGAAATAAAAAAACTATCTTCTATTACAAACACAAAAATTACTCATTCGAGAAATCATTATATCCAAATTCAATTACCAGAAAGTTTTGAACGTTTAATTGAAGCAGAAATTACCAACGATTATTCAATGGGCTATCCCACTATAAATGGATTTAGAGCCTCTTATGCAAAACCGTTTAGATGGTTTAATTTAAATACCAATCTGCCAACCCAATTAATGATTCATCCGTTTTGCTATATGGACGCAACTGCAATATTTCAAGAAAGGATTACTCCACAAAAAGCAGCAGAAGATCTACAATATTATTTTGATACTGTTAAATCGATAGGTGGGGAATGCATTGCCATTTTCCATAATAATATGCTAACCAATCAAAATGAATTCAAGTCTTGGAGAAATGTATTTGTAGATTTTTTATTATCCAATTTCACTAAATAAAATAATTGACCGCTTGTTTAACACATAGCGTTTAATAAACTTTACTGCTAAACAAAATCTGAGTTTAATTGAATTATAAAGGTTTAATTGATTTAAATTGGCCAAAAAATCGCTTCTTGCTTATCTTTACTAATCATGGAACAATTAAACACTGGGATATGTATAATTGGTGCTGGACCTGCCGGAGTATTAACTAGTTTAATGCTTTCCAAAAATGGTATAAAAAGCATTTTGATCGATAAAGAGACTTTTCCAAGATATAAAGCCTGTGCAGACTGTATTACTGGTAATACCATTAGAATCGTTAAAGAAATTGATCCTGATTTAATTAAGGGCTTAGTGGCCAAAGAGGATATTGTAACAATTAATGGCGTCTATGCTTACTCTTCTAGTTTAAACAAATTAAAAGTTCCTTTCAAGAATTTAGAAAAAGACTTAGATGAACCTTCATGCTATGGCATTTCTCGACTAGAATTTGACAATCATCTTATTAATCTAGCTAAGAAGGACGATAATATAACGGTTATTGAAAATTTCAACGCTTCTAATGTTTACATAAAAAATGAGAAAGCATTTGTAAAAGAGTTGAATGGGAAAACCATTATTGCAGATTTATTGGTGGTGGCCAATGGATCAAATTCTATATTGAGTGAACAACTGGGCAAATTTAAAAAGCAAGAGAAACATACTGCGGTTGGAATTAGAGGGTATTTTAGAAATGTGACGATGCCATACCCTAACTATTGTGAGTTGTTTTTATTTAGGAAATTAATGCCAGGAGGAGCTTATTTAACTCCACTTCCAAATAACATGGTTAATATGAATTTGGTTGTTCGAATGGATAAACTCAAAAAACATAAAATAGACTTAAAGGAAACCCTTAATGAGTATATTAACAAACACCCAATTTTTAAAGAAAGATTCAAGGATGCGCAACTAGTTGGAAACTTGCAAGGCAGTACTCTTCGTCTTGGTACGAAGAAGCGAAAAATTGCAGGTGATCATTTTGTTTTAGTGGGTGATGCAGCAGGATTGGTAGACCTATTAAGTGCAAATGGTTTGCCACAAGCCTGTATGAGTGCAAAAATTGCAGCTAAGCATTTAACAAATGCAATCAAAAACAACAATTTTAAGAAAGCTGCTTTAATTGATTATGAGAAAGAAGTACATCATGCAACAGCTAATTATTTAAAGCTTAGCAAAATAGTATCTCCTTTTTTTAAGAGTGAATGGTTTTTAAATTTATTTGATTTTGGTTTGAACTTTATTACTAAAAAAAGTGCAGAAAATGAAGCTGTAGAAGATCTTGTATATAAAGGTAATGCAGTAAAATCCTTGATCAATCCTTTGTTTTATAGAAAACTTTTCTTTGGGCTTAAGAATAGCTCATCTTCATAATTCTACATTAATCTATCGGCTCAATCAACGATATTTTCTGCTTTTTAATACTATGATTTACAATATAAACGCCAATAATTGTAATCATTGATCCAATAATAATGTTTATTGTAAGTGCTTCTCCAAAAACAAGAGAGCCAACAAGAATTGCAACAATAGGGTTGATATAAGCATACAATGAAGCAACTGAAGGCTCTAAATTTTTCATGGTATAGATAAATGCAACAAAGGCAAATATGGATCCCATACCAACGAGGTAGCTTATCGAAATCCAGGTAGAAGCTACAATTTGATTGAAAGGAGTCATGCCACCAGTAATAAATGCCAAAACAAATAAAATAACAGAACCCAGTAACATTTGCCAGCCGGTAGCATAGTAAGGATTCATATCAACTTTATTTTTGGAGATGAGTATAGTGCCCACACTCCAACTTAACATAGCAATTACCGAAAAAACAATACCCGTAAGGTATCCTACTGTATGATGGTGAAAAGCATTTTCATAAAAAACCAATACAATGCCAGCTATTCCAATAACAATCCCAATAAAAGTATGGGTTGTTATTTTGGTATTTTTAAAGAAAAGTTTTTCAATCAATACAACACATAGAGGGTATAAAGCGGCAATCAGTGCACCAAGCCCACTTGATATATATTTCACCCCAACACTGGCAAAACCATTCGCAGATACAAAAAGTAAAATGGCCATCAGCGCTAACCATTTTATTTGCTTCCAATTGGGAAGTTTGGCTCCCTTCAGTATAAAAAATCCAGTGAATAAAATACCTGCAATGCCTTGTCTGATGGCAGATACCTCTAAAGCAGGTGTATGTTGAACAGCCATTCTACTAGCAACCCATGTGGTTCCCCAAACGGTACTGGTGATGGCAAGTGCTATATAGGCTTTCTGCTTGGTGGTCAATGCATGGTTGATTAATGTTTGAAATGCCTTGTTCCGGTAAGTACCATTGCCAATTGATGATTAACACAATACTCAATACTGTCTTTATCTCTAACAGATCCGCCTGGTTGAATAAATGCTTCAATTCCCGCTTCATGCGCTATTTGAACACAATCATTGAATGGAAAGAATGCATCTGATGCAAGAACTGCTCCATTTAAATCGAAATTAAATTGATGTGCTTTTTCAATTGCATGTCTAAGTGCATCTATTCTGCTTGTTTGACCACATCCCTTGCCAACCAACTGCATATTATTGATTAATGCAATGGCATTGCTCTTTAAATGTTTACAAACAATATTGGCGAATATCAAATTCGTTTTCTCTGAATTGGTACAAGTTCTTCCACCTACTTCATCCCATTTTTCATAGTTGGCATTATCTGCATCTTGTTCTAATGAACCATTTAATATAGATTTTACAATTGTAGTAGTTTTGAAAGAACCAGTTTTTAATTGCAAGAGAATTCTATTTTTCTTGCCTTTTAATACGCTAAGTGCGTCTTCATTAAAAGAAGGGGCAATCAATACTTCAAAAAATAATTCATTAATGGCTTGAGCGGTGCTAATATCGATGGGCTGATTGCATACCAAAACTCCTCCAAATGCGCTCTCAGGATCGCCGGCTAATGCTGCATCCCAGCTTTCTTTTACACTTGCTCTTGCTGCAATTCCGCATACATTGGTATGTTTAATAATTCCAAAAACAGCTTCTTTGCTTTCACTGAAATCTGTAATTAATTGAATTGCTGCATCAACATCTACTAAATTATTATAAGAGAGTTCTTTGCCATTTAATTGAGTAAATACTTGCTCCAAATTTCCTTTAAATACCGCAGTTTGATGTGGATTTTCTCCATAACGCAAAACCTGCTCATGTGTAGGGTTGAAATAATTGCTAATGGCAATATCATAATGCATCACTACTTCAAACGCTTTTGCTGCAAATGCTCTTCTTTGTTCAATGCTGGTTTCCCCTTTTTGATTAATTAATAATGCTTCTAATTCAGCATAACTATCTTTTGCTGCAATGACTGTAATGTCTCTGAAATTCTTTGCCGCAGCACGAATCATTGAAGGTCCACCAATATCGATTTTCTCGATGATTAATTTTTCTTCGTTGGTATTTTTTAAAGTTTCTTCAAAGGGATATAAGTCTACAATCACCAAATCAATCTCAGGTATTTTGTATTCCTTCATTTCAACCAAATCCTGAGGTTCGTACCTTCTCCCTAAAATTCCACCGAACACTGCTGGATGCAATGTTTTTACCCTTCCTCCTAAAATAGATGGATAGGTAGTTAAACTTTCAACTGGTACGCAATTGATCCCCAAACTTTCTAAGAAAGTTTGTGTTCCACCAGTAGAATAAATAGTGATTCCTAAAGTTTGTAATTGACGTGCAATAGGCTCTAGACCATCTTTATAAAAGACAGAGATGAGCGCAGATTGAATTTTCTTTTGCATATTTTTTGCTTTTGGCCCTTGGAATTTTTAAATGGGGCAAAAATTAGAGATTATACTCAAACGCACCTTTTTCGGGTACTGAATGATGGCGCAAATGTAAGCGGTCTGCTTCTTTTTTCCATTGCTCTATTTTCCACATTGTATTGCTACAATCAAATACAAATTGGGTACAATTGAAATAAGTACTGAGTTTTTCCAATCCAATAAGCGGGTTGCCAGAAAGAATGATTAAATCGATCGGATGATTGGCTAAATAGCTAGACAACTTAAATGCAGCATTTACCATTAATACACGTTTTGTTGGGCCGAAGATGAGTGGTACAGAGCCAATTCCTTGCTGGAAGGATATTGCTGAATGGATTGAAGCATTATTTGCTCTATATAGCATTCTGGTTGGGCTTAAGTAATTTTTTATGGCTAATTGATTTTGAACAATAGAAGGGTCACCAATAAATTGATGCTTTGTTCCAATAAAAACATCCACGGCACTTTTTTTGGGCAGATAGTATACCAACAATTTATATTGAGCTGCTGCTTTTATTGTATCATTGGCATGTATAGCAAAGCAACTTATCAAACAGAAGAGCGCAACATATATAGATGATTTATTTTTCTTCAAAAGCCCAAACGCAATCAACAGAATGAAGGCATATAAAAGTATTGTTTGCATTAAATTGATTTGAATATCATGTGTTACTGCAAAAGGAATACGGGCTGTATTTTCTATTACGTTATTCATTGAACGAATTAAAAAACCGGTTAATTCACCGATGTAAAAGGCAAATAATGTAATGGGAACAATGGCCACCAAAATAATCTCTAGATAAAGAATAATACCTGAAAGAGGGACAGCTATAAAGTTGGAAAAAATAAACAAATTGGGGAATTGATGAAAATAAAAAAGCAATAAGGGAATAGTGCCTATTTGGGCTGCAATGGTTACTGATGTTAATTCCCAGCAAGATCGCAATAATTTATTTTCAAGAAAAAGCAGATTGCGAATCATTGTTGAAAATGCGACAATGCTGATCACTGCAGCATAAGATAACTGAAAACCAATATCCCATAATTGTAAAGGATTGTACCATAGAATACAAAATGCAGATGCAGCAATGCTATTGTAGATAGGTGCTTTTTTTCGGTAAGGCTGGCCTACGATGATAAAACTAAACATGATGGCAGAACGCAGTATGGAAGCGGCTGCGCCAGTGAGTAAGGTAAAGGTCCAGATTACCAAAAGCATTATGATCAATCTGAACCAATTGCCCATTCTCGTTTTACTGAATGGTTTTAGAATAAATAATAGTAGCCCATAAATCATTCCCAAATGCATGCCACTAATAGCAATAATATGTACTACCCCTGTATTGCTATATGCTTCTAGTAATTCAGGGTCCAGGTTTTTTTTATAACCTATCAATAATGCTTCTGCAATACTTTTTTCTTTTGCTCCATGTATATATGCTTGGATGGTATTAAGCAGGTATTCTTGAACAGAGCCCAACAGTTGATTGATATAAGAAGTAGAAACACTATTTATAATTCGGTAATCATTATTTGTTAAATAGCATTGATAAAAAATTTGCTGCGATGCTGCATAGGCTTTGTAATCAAAACCGCCAGGGTTATGGATGCTAGCGATTGTATCTGGTTTTTTTATGAGCGCTATTTGAGTACCTTTTTTAATGGTGGATGAGGTACTGTCTTTTTTTAAATAGAGCACCAGTTTTGTTTTGCCAATTACACCAATGGTTTTTAACGACTGTTTGCTATTTGTTAGAGGATCTGTAATAGTAACTATTAGAGGTGCATTGTTTGATAGAACTGGCTTTTGTTGATGTAATTGAAGGAGCATCCATCCAAATCCAATAAAAATAAAATGTATCAACAATCCTCCTATCCAACAATACCTGAATTTAATGGAGGCTGGTAAAAAATAGAATCCAATCAAGCAAATCAATCCAATGACTATTCCTATTTTTAATGCTATCATTGGCGATAGCCAATAATGACCGAGTAGCATTCCCAGCATCAATGCAATGGTTATTCGAATAAAAGGCAATCGATACCAGGCAGTTTCTTTAAAAACCGTTTTCATACTTAACAAAATAAAAGGCTGCAAAAAATAGTGCAGCCTTTTATTTATATCTCAAGTATAATTACGGAATCTCGAGGGTTATCTACTCAGGTTCATACTACGTTCTTTATACAAAGTGCGGAAATAGGGATCTCGTAGATCTTTGATGAAGCGAATGGCTTCTCCAGTACTTTTCATTTCTGGTCCTAATTCTTTGTTTACTCCAGGAAATTTTTCGAAACTAAATACGGGCTCTTTAATAGCGTAGCCTTCTAATTTCTTTTCAATAACAAAATCAGTAATTTTTGCTTCACCCAACATGATTTTGGTAGCAATATTCAAATACGGAATTTGATAGGCTTTTGCAATGAATGGAGTTGTTCTAGAAGCACGCGGGTTGGCTTCAATCACATATACTTTATCGTTTTTAATAGCGAACTGTATATTGATCAATCCTTTGATGTGTAAAGCCCTTGCTATTTTTTCTGCATAAAATTCCATGGTTTCTACAACCAATGGAGTAAGGTTGAAAGCTGGCAATACTGCATTACTATCGCCACTGTGAATACCAGCCGGCTCAATATGTTCCATCACTCCCATGATATGGAAATTCTCTCCATCAAAAATGGCGTCTACTTCTGCTTCCTGGCATCTGTCGAGAAAATGATCAATCAAAATTTTATTTCCTGGGAGATGTTTCAACAAACTGATTACTGCTTTTTCTACTTCCTCATCATTGATCACAATCTTCATTCTCTGACCACCAATTACATAACTAGGCCTCACTAAAACCGGATAACCTACTCTATTGGCAACACGAATGGCTTCATCTGCATCAAAAGCAGTACCATATTCGGGATAAGGGATATTCAAATCTTTCAATAGATCGCTGAATCGGCCACGATCTTCGGCAATGTCCATATTGTCGAATGAAGTGCCCACAATTGGAACTCCCTTCTCGTGTAATTTTCTGGCTAATTTCAAAGCGGTCTGACCACCTAATTGAACAATGATTCCATCTGGTTTTTCTAATTCGATGATCTCCCATAAATGTTCCCAAAATACTGGCTCAAAATAGAGTTTGTCGGCCATGTCGAAGTCGGTAGAAACCGTTTCGGGATTACAATTCACCATGATCGATTCAAAACCACATTCTTTAATGGCCAATAATCCATGTACACAACAATAATCAAATTCAATACCCTGCCCAATTCTATTAGGGCCACTGCCTAAAACAATAATTTTTTTCTTTTTAGAAGGGATCGATTCGTTGGAATTAAGTGTTGGAGTCATTTTCTAGTAGAATTGCGCAAAATTAGGGTTACGGAGCAATTTTTCGGGTTATTTTTTTAAAAATTGTTCTATTCAGGCAGATTCATGGTGTTTATGGCTCATTTTAGTAAATTCGAACCTGCTCAGCAAAGCTACAAATGAAGAAAAGCATAAAGATTACATTGATTTTATCCAGTGTTTTACTGGGCCTGGTTCTATTGATAATGGTGTTTATTTCACCTATTTCCAAATATTTAATCGAAAAATACAGCGAGCAGTATACAGGACGTAAAATCACTATGAATAGTTTGTCCATCAATATTTTTAATGGAAGCGTTACTGCAAAAGGATTCACTGTAAACGAAGCCAGGTCCAGCAAAGCATTTTTTAAAACGGATATCCTGGATTTGAATATTGCGGTTTATAAATTATGGGTAGGAAAATATGATATTACTTCTGTTGAATTAACGCATCCATATATTCAAATTATTCAAAAAGGCGATCAATTTAATTACGACGATTTGA
Source organism: Sphingobacteriia bacterium (assembly GCA_037129425.1). Lineage (GTDB taxonomy): Bacteria > Bacteroidota > Bacteroidia > Chitinophagales > Chitinophagaceae > Sediminibacterium. The sequence goes on along the minus strand of JBAXUV010000015.1, from coordinate 54,221 downwards.
TGAAGCGATTTGTTTACGATGATCCTACAACAAAAAAAGATAGTGCTGCAAAACCAGTGCAATACTGGGCTAGAAATATCAAAGTAAAAAATGCAACAGTCCTTTATACGAATACAAAACCGCTTACTAAAATTGAATTGATAAAAGGAGAAGTATCTATTCCTTTGATTGCTTGGAATGATCCTCTGTATAAAATTCAATCTAATTTTTCATTGGCAACTGGTGGCAACTGCAAAGCTTATTTGGTATTCAACTCCAATACTTTTGATTACAAAGTAAAAGCAGAAGCTGCTCAACTGAGCATCAGCTTTTTGTACCCTTATCTAAAAGATTACATGAAAGTAAAATCCTTGGAAGGATTACTGGAAGCGAATATGTGGCTAAGCGGCAATTTCAATCACCCCACTGCAGTGGCTTTATCAGGCACACTCAAAGCCAATCAGTTTGCGATAGTTGATCAAACCGATGAATTACTTACAGCAATAGATGAAACCACTATTAAAATTGATACAATTAATACTGCAAATAATAGGTACAACTTTAGCTCAATCTATATGGATCATCCATTTTTCAGGTTGAGTATGTACGACAAAGGATTTAACTACGAGCGTATCATGACAACTCCCATGGCAATTTCGGGTGATACTGCTTCCACTGTTTATTCCAATGTATTTTTAATGATGTCGGGCTACCTGCAGGAAATTGTTCGCGAATATGATGTAAACAATTATAAAGTAAATCAATTAAGAGTAACTCGTGGTCAATGCATTTTTACCGACTTCACGCATGGAGATAAATTCCGTTATGTATTGGATTCTATGACATTGAGTAGTAATCGTTTGAGTAGTGCCAATCCATATTTGTTATTCACGGTAAATTCTAGGCTGAATACATCTGGTAAATTACAAGGCACTTTAAAAGTAGATCCTAAGCATTATAAAGATGTTGATATTGATGCATCCATTAAAGAGTTGCTGATTACCGATTTCAATCCTTATTCTAAATACTATGTAGCTACTCCATTTTTAAATGGAACAATTTCTTATGTAAACCGAACCATTGTTTTGGGCGGAAAATTAGACAGCAAGAATGTATTGGATATACAGCAAATCAAAACTGGAAAAAAAGTAAAGAATAGCACTGCTATGAATTTACCAGTTCCCTTGGCTGTTTCATTATTAAAAGATGTGAAAGGAAATATTCACTTAGACATTCCTGTGAAAGGAAGTTTGGATGATCCAAAATTCAAATGGGGTAAAGTAGTTTGGGGTGTGGTAAAAAATTTAATTGTAAAAGCAGTGACTGCGCCATTTCGTTTATTGGCCAATTTGTTTGGAGGAAAAGAAGACGATTTTAAAGAAATGCAATTTGATTATGTGCAAACAGAGATCTTGCCCAATCAGCAAACCGTACTCGATCGCTTGGCCAAAATTGCAACAGATAAACCCGATATTAAATTAGAATTAACGCAAGTAACCAATATTGCTGATGAAACAGAAGCCATTGCTGTTTTTACCATGAAGAAAAAATACCTGGGCATTGCTGATGGTATTGCAGCTGCTCAAATAAAACATCGAACAGATAGTATTACCAATAATGATGCTGATTTTGTAAAATATATTAACGCTAAATTAGGCTCAACCTCCTCTTTACAATCCACCGAAGAAAAATGTGTAGAGCTCATTGGTAGAGATAAAATTGCTCCCGAAGTGCAAGTGCTGATGCAGAAAAGAAATGAGGCTGTAATGAACTATTTGGTTAATCAGAAAAAAGTACCAGCAACCAGTATTGCCATTGCCAATACCAAGGAGTTGAATCAATTGCAAAAAAGTGCCCCTCCTAAATATGTGATTAATGTTGCTACAAAAGAATAATTAATTAATTTCAGTTTTTAAATAAATAATATGAAACAGTTATTTCTATTCGCAAGTATGATTTTTCTTTTTGCCTGCTCAGGTGTAAAAGTGGCGAATGTAGAATCTTTGCCTGGTGCCGATTTCAGCAAATACAAGACTTTTGGTTTTTATGAAGTCAAAGCTTCTGGAGATACAATCACCGCTGGTTTCACAGAACGTATTGGTTTTCTAAAAGAAGCCATCAGTGCAGAAATGACCAAGCGTGGATTTACTGCTGCTAGCAATCCAGATTTATTGATCAATATTGGTATTGTGGTGAAAGAAGAAATACAAACCCGTCAGACCGATTGGGCTACTGATGGAAGATTTACCTATACTGGCCAACGCAATTATAAATGGGAGTCTAAAGAAATTGAAACTGGCCGCTATAGAAATGGAACGGTTAGCATACATATTATAGAAGCTGCGCAACGCAATATGTTGTGGAAAGGAACCGCTCAAGGTGTTGTTCCTGAAAAGGAAAAAAACATTCCTCAGGCCGCTACGAATGGTATGAAAGAATTGTTTGCGAAATTTCCGGTTCCAGCTAAATAATTATTTCACTTTACACAATTCTTCCCAACGCGAAGTATAACGTGGGCTGCGGAGCTCTTGACGCATCTTCCAGTTTCTGGTGGTGCCAGATGCTGCAAACTTGATGAGGTCGTTGCGCATGGAAAAATTAACATTATCGATCATGCTCATGAGCATCCGATTTTTATTGGGTTCGGGTGGAGCAAATAAATTCCCCTGGATAGAATCATCAGGAACAATATTACTAAGTATTACGCCGCCTTTTTTATAGGTTCTTCCTTTTTCGAATAAGCGATCAACCAATGCCACAGCGGGTTTGATGAGCTCGTTGGTAGATGAAGTTGCTTGCGGCAATTCCACATAAGTGCCGATGGATGGTCCATGCCTGAATCGGGCCCCAGGGGCAGTTTCTTCTTTGGGTACAATAAATACACTGATAGTAGCTGCTGCAGAGTGTTGGCGCCTCAACTTTTCGGCTGCTCTACTAACATAGGTAGCAATGGCTTCTTTGATTTCTTTAAGGGTACTTACCGGCGAACCAAACATGCGTGTAGTAGCAATTATTTTTTTATTGATGCGCTCTTCATTCATGGGGATGGATGCTTCACCATTTAATTCCCTGATCAATCGCTTACCTACAACGCCCCCTAAATTCCGATGTGCCCAATCTATAGTTTGCTTGCTTAATTCAAACGCGTTATTGATATTGTAGAGTTGTAATCTGGTAGCATACTGACGCCCTACTCCCCAAATATCTGCTACTGAAGTTTTTTCAAGGGCTTGTTGCGTTTTACGCGGACTGTCTAATACCAATACGCAATTGGTAGCTAATTTATGTTTCTTGGCTAGTCGATTGGCCACTTTGCTCAATACTTTGGTAGGTGCTACGCCAATGGATACTTTAATACCGGTCCATTGTTCTACAGTGTCTTTAAGGTGCAAACAAAATGCGCGCAACTCCTTGATGGGAATATGACTCAGGTCTATAAAACATTCGTCTACAGAATACACTTCTACTGTATTCGGTGGCAATAATTGGCGGAGCGTTTCCATCACCCGCCAGCTCAAATCGCCATAGAGATTATAGTTAGAAGAAAAAGTGGCTACTCCATGTTTAAGTATCAATGGTTTAGCTTTGAAGTAAGGGCCAGCCATTTCAACGCCAATCGCTTTGGCTTCGTCACTGCGTGATACAATGCAACCATCATTATTACTCAATACCACTACTGGCTTGTAATGCAGTTCAGGCCTGAACAATCGCTCGCAGGAACAATAAAAACTATTGCAATCGATGATGGCTTTCATACTACCCCGTGTATCGAATAAGTAACCACCCCCCATACATGCGCCCTGTCGTCGAAGCCACTCAGCGGAATGTCGGCAAATTTTTTATTTTCCGATTGAAGGGTCATCGAATTGATGGTTTTATGCAATCGCCGCACCAGCAATTCTCCATCCAATATGGCGATGATGATTTTTCCGCTCACTGCCTTAATGCTACGGTCTACAATCAGCGTATCGCCAGTAAAAATGCCTGCTCCAGACATCGCATCGCTATTCATTCGGAAAAAAAAGGTAGCAGGTTTGTTGCGGATCAGTTGTTCATTCAGGTCGATCCCTCGTTCCGCAAAATCGTCGCTGGCTGCCCCAAAACCAGTGGCATTGGCAGTGGGTACTTCCCACTGATCGTACTGTTTGGTGCCTTTATAGGCGGCACCATACCATTCTTCCCCATCCATAAAATAAATTGTTTAATACTAAATTATTTAGTAAATTTATACTAAAATAGTTATCAAAGTAAAATTTTATTTATGCAGGCAGGATTTATGTTGAACCCTTCGGGAAGGGTGCATATCAAAGAACAATGCAGCCAGTATTTGTTGATGGCTTACCCTCAGATAGGCAAGCAATCGGGTATAGTGGCGCCTCCTATTGAGTTGGCTGTTTTTCAAGCCAAAGAACCGATGGAAGCAACGATTATTCGCTGGATGCACCGAATCATCAGTAATCAGCAGCATTTTATGGTGCAGATGGAGCAGGTTTTTGATACCAGTGGTAAACGATTGCAAGCGCGTATTCAGGATAAATCGGCTTTTCAGCAATTGGCCAAACAATTAAAAGTAGTGAGCCAATATATCTGTAGCTATGATTGTCCTGAAATGATCTTTAGTATACAACCACATGTGCAAGTCAGTAAAACCATTGCCGATCCGGCCTATCATTTATTATTGGCAGCACAGCAAACACAATCATTTGTAGGCAGTTTCGAAATCAGGGAACTGCTTCTATTAAAAAAGCATCACGATTTTGATAGCTATAAACCCATGAATGTATTTGCGTTGAGGCCTTAAATGTGGTAATACAGTATCGAATCTTTATTTTCGTTGAAACTTAGATGCGATACATGGAAGCTGTAATGGAAGAAATCGGACAATTGTTTACAAAACTGCTGAGTGAACGGGCAGATAGAATAGAAAAAATTCCACAGAGTGGGAGCGACCGTGTGTATTTCAGAATTTATACAAGTAGCAAAACCTATATCGCTACTTATAATACCCATCAAAAAGAAACGACCACATTTATTTATTTCAGCAAGCATTTTAAAGCTGCAGGTCTTTCTGTTCCGGAAATATACGGAGTGAATGAAAGCAATACGATCTATATTCAAGAAGATATGGGAACAGCTTCGCTCTTAAATGAGTTGGAAGCGAGAGGACATAATGATCAAGTGTATCAATTGTTTCAAAAAAGTTTGAGCGAACTGGCACGCATTCAAATACTGGGCGATAAAGGATTGAGTTATGATTACTGCCTAACTGCCAAAGAATTTGGTAAACAAGCCATCATGAGCGATCTGCTCTATTTCAAATATTATTTTTTGGATACCCTCCAACTACCATACGATAAGCAAGCATTGTTGGATGATTTTGATGCACTAAGTACTTACCTGACCAGAACAGAGAATAAGTATTTTATGTTTCGAGATTTTCAGAGCCGAAATATTATTGTGAAAGATGAAGCAGTTCATTTTATCGATTACCAGGGAGGAATGAAAGGCGCATTGCAATACGATGTGGCATCTTTATTATGGCAAGCCAAAGCAGAACTGAGCGAAGAATGGAAAAAGAATTTGTTGACCTATTATATGGATCAGGTAGACGTATTGTTGGAGAAACCCATTGATCGCATCACATTTGTAAGTCAATACAATGGTTATGTATTGATACGATTACTTCAAGTGCTGGGTGCTTATGGATTCAGGGGACTGTTTGAGCGTAAAGCACATTTTTTATCGAGCATACCTTTGGCCTTGCATAATTTGCAATTTTTTATTGAACATGAAAGGGTTGGAATTGTAACACCAGAATTTGATCGTGTACTAAGATTGGTGGTCGATGAAGAAATGATCAATCGATTCAGAGCAACTCAGGCCAATGAAAAAACACCCTTGGTCATTGAGATCAATAGTTTCAGTTATAAAAAAGGTTTGCCGACTGACCCCACCGAAAATGGAGGCGGGTTTATGTTTGATATGCGCGGTATTTTAAATCCTGGAAGATTTGACGAATATAAAAAACTCACAGGGCAAGAAAAACCAGTGCAAGATTTTTTAGAACAACGTACCAAAATGGATAAATACCTAAACAGTGTTTGGGACTTAATTGATATAACCGTGGAGAATTATTTGAGCAGAGATTTTGAACACTTAATGATTAATTTTGGATGTACTGGAGGGCAACATAGAAGTGTGTATGCCGCTGAACAAACAGCCAGGCATTTGCGCAATAAATACAAAGTAAAAGTAAACCTCACTCATACCAATAGTGCAAACTGGGTTAGATAAATATTGATCTATGAAGGCAATGATTTTAGCAGCGGGATTGGGTACTCGTTTAAAACCCTGGACAGATAAACATCCTAAAGCATTGGCTGAAGTAAATGGTGTTTCATTACTCGGAAGGAATTTACATTATTTACAAGCGCATGGCATTAAGGAAGTAATTGTAAATGTGCATCATTTTGCAGATCAGATTGTAGAAGCTGCCAAGCGATATGATGGCTGGGGATCAAAAATTTATTTCTCTGATGAAACAGATGAAGTATTAGAAACAGGTGGAGGTTTAGTAAAAGCGGCAGATTACTTTAAAGCAGAAAATAATTTTGTGTTGATGAATGTAGATATTCTTACTAATATGAATCTATCTGCCATGATTCAACAACATCTTGCTACTAAAGCAATGGCAACTTTGGCAGTAAGTAACCGAAATTCGAGCAGGTGTTTGTTATTCAATGAACAGCAACAAATGGTTGGATGGCGCAACAATGCAACGGGAGAAGAAAAAGGACCAGTATTGAAAATAAAAAATAGAGCGGGCATTTTTCCAATGGCATTCAGTGGAATACATGTATTGAACAATAGTATTTTTTCGGCGATTCAACATACCGGTAAGTTTTCGATGATTGATGTTTATTTGGATTTATGTAGCAAGCATTCAATCAAATTATTTGATCATTCTGGTGCCGATTTGATTGATGTAGGTAAGCCGGAAAGTATAGAGCAAGCAGCAGAAATATTTACATAAAAAAACTTGATTTATTTCGCCCATTTAATTCGATTCAGTCTAAAACTGATTATTAATGTAATACTGGAAACAATAAAAGCAGCAAGACTGATTAAGTATAATAAATTATACTTGCGTAAAATATAAGACCTGATAGAAACTTCACTTGTTTTTTCTTTTCCTAATACCAATTCCAAGACCCATTTAGCTGAGGGGCCAACATACTTGATTTTATTCCAGTTGGTATAGTTGACGCCTTGATAATTGTAGGCATCAACATAATTGGAATCAGTTTGTTTTTGATAATATAACCAATTATTATGTACATCTTTAAAAGAAGCCAAACTGCCATCAGGTTTTTTAAAATATTGTTGTAAGAGTGGATCCAGTACAATCCAGTTACTCCTTTTTTTTACTTCCACAACCATATGTCCACCAATGGTGCCATTAACAATCATTTGAGCTATTCTTACTTGATAACCACCAGCTTTTAATATTCTTGCCAATACTGTTGTATAAGATCCACATGCACCATCTCCTGTCATCAAATCAATGGTAGCTGGTCTGAATAATTCGGCTTTTAATCCCTTCAAGCGGTTGCCACTAAAAATTTTTTGCCTGTTGTATTCAAGTGTATGTGTCATTTGCATGGCTGCAACAAAAAAAGAATCTATGTTATCATCAGGGTGGGCCTGCAATTTAATATTGTCTACAATTCCCTCAAAAATAGCGTCTTCATATTTCGATTCTGTTTTAAAATAAAAACATGAGCTAAGTAAAATGCCGTTTACGAACAGCAATAGTCCTTTATTCAATAAAACTTTATATAGGAAAGATTTCATTATTTGAAGAGCCCTTTTATAAGTGTAATGTAGCTTATACTTTTATGTAAATTTTCTTTTTATCTAAGATGTATACAATCATCCAGTAAAAAGCAATCATTAATAAAGCGTATATTAATGATGGAATCCGTTCATCGGTAAAAAACACTTTGATATTTTCATAGATAAACGGAAGTGTTGAAGTGTAAATTTTCTTTCCAGTTTCGTCGGTTGCAACCTGCCATCTTAATAAACCCAAAACCCTTGGCAGAAATCCGCTTAATACAAAAATGAATAAAGGGTTTTTGCCAAACACATCAAAGAATTTGCTCCATTTACCTTTTACTTCTTTGAATTCTATTAAATAAATTAAAACACCAATTGTAAGTATAGCTAATCCTGAAGTGTAAATGGTATAGCTACTGGTCCATATTTTTTTATTGATGGGGAAACTCATGTCCCATAAATAACCAGTAAGAATTAATACAATTCCTGCAATGAGTAAATGTGTTAGCATTTCAAAATTCTTGCCCTTTAATTGAATATACTGGCCTACCAAAAATCCAAAAACCACTTGAACAATGGCCGCTGGTGTGCTCATCAATCCTTCCGGATCAAATGGAACACCTTCTCCTTTGTACAAATGCAGTTCACCTAATATATTTGAATCAATGGCAGTACCAAACCAGCCTGCCAAACTATAAGCATCTCCTGCTGCTCCACCAGCAAAACAAATAAACCAATAAATTAGTAGTAATGCCATTCCTACTAAAAATGCCCCTTTTGTTTTACCATAAAACACAATTACTGAACCGAAAAAATAGCATAGTGCTATCCTTTGTAACACACCCATGATGCGAATTTTCTCCCATGTTTTTGCTACTAATACGTCCCCATCCCATTTAACAAAAGGACTCCAATTTAAAAAAAGACCTATGGCAAAAATGAGCAAAGTTCTTTTGATCACTTTCTTCCAAAATAAGGAAGGACCGGATTGTTCAAAACGTGGCATTACAAAAGCCATGGCATTACCAACAGCAAACAAAAAGAATGGAAAAACCAAATCGGTGGGTGTACATCCATGCCACGGGGCATGTTCTAATGGGCCAAAAATATGTGCCCAGCTTCCTGGATTATTTACGAGAATCATTAGTGCTACAGTAGCACCTCTAAATACATCTAAAGAATAGTATCTATTTCCCATTGGCAGCAATTTGTGCAATGAAGTTAGTTTTTATTGGCTAATTATTGTGGTTTTTATGGAGCGATAATCTGTAATTTGCGAGAAGTGAATTTTTCAAGACACGATATTAAATTCTTATCAAAATTTAGCTTGATTTTTCTAGTGCTCTATTATGGCACTTATGCTTTTATTGGGTTATCCGAAAAGGGAGGGTATTATGTGGCATGGCTTCACTATATCGATTATGTAAGTTGTTACAGAATGGTATTGTTGAAATCGGCTACCTATTGGCTGGGTGCGTTTGGAGATTATGCTTTGATAGAAGGTAGGTTTTATTTGAATATGGGAGGGAGATTGCGAATTCAATTAATTTACCAATGTTTGGGAATTGGAATTAATTCATTTTGGGTGGCATTTGTTTTGGCAGATAATATCAATAATATAAAACAAAAAATTGGTTGGGTGATTTTTGGCGTATTGCTAATTACCATATTAAACATCACCCGAATAGTAATTCTTGCTAAAGCATTATTTTATAAATGGCCACTTTTGGCAAAAATAGAACACCATACATTTTACAATTATGGAGTATATGTGATTGTATTAGCAATGGTATTTCTACATAAAAGAAATCAATCAAAACTTTCGGCTCAATAAAAAAAATAGGGAAGAAAACAAATTGAAACAAGCACTAAATATTTTTTTCTTTCTTGGTTCTTTTTAATCCTATTAATGCTCCAGCCAATAACAAGCCCCCAACACCACCATCTAAAGGAATGGCTGCATCAGCAGGAGGATCAAATCCGCCACCACCACTGCCAGGTCCGCCAGGGTCATCATTAGAAACAATACCTCTATTAAAGCTGCCAGCACTATCTGTAATAAAAGGATTGGTTGTGGGATTGGGATCGATGGTAGGTGTCATTGAACCACTTGATAAATACAATGTATCCAAACTAGGAGTAATTGGAGTAGCAATTTGTGCAAATGAATAATGATTCATCAAAACAAAGAGGAAAGTGATTGTTATTATTTTATAGTTTTTATTCATTTTTCTTTTTAAAAATCAACCCTCTTATTGGTTACTTTGAAAAATAATATTAGTAGTATATGTTTTCAAACTGGTTGAATGGGTTAATTTCAAACGATACATTCCATTGGTGAAGTTTCGATTGAAAGTAACTGGTATAGTACTGCTATTATTTTGATGCGATATTTGTTGTGTGAATAATGTTCTGCCTTGATTATCGATAATGGCTAATTGATAATTGCCTGGGTCTAACTGATTCATTTGAACACTCATCGTTTTTCCGCTAATAGGGTTTGGATAAACTGTAATATTTGATGATTTATTAGATGGCTCCAATAAAACGGTATTGGTAACTGCATATTGTGCTTCATTGTTATAATACCTTACCCTATAATACACTTTTCCAGTAATGTTATTGGTATCTATAAAAGTATAATTTCCAGAACCGTCTGAGTAAATTCTGGCGATGTTCACGAACTCAAAACTATTCAGCGATTTCTCTAACTCATAATACAATTGATTATTATCATTGGCAATTTTCCAATTCAATCCAATAGCAGTTCCTGTTGAAGTGCCTGTAAGGGTTGCATTATTTATATTGGCATTGATAGCAACAGGTTGCTTAAATACCAGACTAAATCTTCTAAAATAAGAACTCGAATCTGTATTAATGGTTGTGAAATTAATTTTGATTGTGTCTATATCGTTTCTAATAAATGTTTGTTTTTTTAGAAAGGCATCATTTAAAAAAGCCATTCTTCCATTTGACACAAAGCTTGTTGGAATGATATTTAAAGTATATGCATCATTGTTAACCACTTGCCAAAGACGCAATGTAATGGTGTCTTTTTCGGTTACTGGTTTTCTACTTTCGATGCTTAATAAGTTGGTTCCGTCGCTTGTGTTTACCAAGGCTAAATTTTCTGAACCATTGGAAATTTTTCCAGCATCTTCTGTAGTAAGTACATTGTTACTATTATTGGCATCAAATAATAAAGTAGCTCCATCGAGTAAAACATTTCCTCCCCTCGAAGCAACATATTTTTGTAAGATTAATCCAATTTTATTTTGTGTAGAAATAGTCAGCGGTACGCTGAAAACGCTGGTAGCACTGCTTCCTATGGCTTTGTCATTTTCTTCAAATTTTACTGAAGGACTAGTGCTGCTGTTGTTTCTAACAAATATTGCTTGCCCAGGTTGAATAAAATTATTGGTACTTCCCACACCATTACTAGAACCTGCTTCTGAACCAGCACCACCTGTTCTGATCCATGTAGCATAAATACCATTAATGCCCAATGTAGGATCAAAATACCAATAGGTACTTTGAATATTCGCTGTTCCAGTATTGTCTAATACCTTACCCCAACTTACTGGACATGCATAAGGATTACCAATTAAACTGAATCCAGTGCTACTCGAACTAGTTAACGCATAAGAAGAATTATAAACACCATTGCTTACTCCAGAAGTAGAAAAAGTTACATCACCATAAATCAATTTACCTGTAGCCCTTAAAGTGGTGGCGCGATTCATGGTAGTGGGAGTGGGCAATTGTAACAAATTTACATTTCTGTCCCCTCTAATTAATATTCTATAACCACGATATGGATCTAATGGAGTGGAAGCAGTATTGGTAACAGTTGGAAAGCTGGTTCCATTATAGGTAAACATTGTGGCATTACCTGTTTGTGTTTTGTCTAAGCCAGAAGCTAAATCAACCCCTGGACTTCCCTGAACCCCAGTAATATGCGTTCCATATCCAACAGGGCTAGCGCCATTTTCTTGCCAGTTATCTAAAATATGTCCGTTAAAAGTATATACGGATGGAGTAAGATCTCGGTAGCTTCTGAATCCACTGGGAATGTATCTTTCTACTCTAATTCCTCCAGAGCCACCATATAGTATAGAGCCGGTAACCTGGTCTACCCTAGCTGTGGAGCCAATTCCTGTTGACAATAAACCCAATGTGTTATTATTGGTATTTAAACTTCCTGCAGTTACAGTTAGTCTATCAACTATATTCATATCAGTTAATAATATAGCGCCTCCAGCGCCTCTATTGATTGTTAAGTTTTGCAAATAATTATCGGTTCCGGATTGATTAAAAGCAATACCAGCAATGGATCCACTGGATCCTCCAACAGATAATTTTGAAGTTGAAGATCCTTTTAATTTACCATTGGTTAAATTGGTGCTAGTTCCATCCAGGTTAAGTGTTTGACCATTTATAGATAGAAAACCTGCAGGGTCTGTAATACTCAATGTCCCTAAAATGGTTAAATCGGCAGCAATGGTTTTTGTACCAGTTCCGCTAATAGTGAGGTTTTGGTAAGGAAGGATTGGAATAGATAATGATCCACTACTCGTGTAATCGATGGTAGAACCTGAAAAAATGGTATAAACACCAGCCCCTGGAGTAAAAGTTCCACTAATAAAAATATTAGAGGAAGCGGCTATCGTTCTATTACCTCCGGTTGCATTGATATTGGTATAAGTACCTCCTTGAATATTTTGATTAACAGTACTATCTATATTAATTGTAAAATTCCAGGTCTTACCCGTAGGAATATTATTTGGGTTTGAACTAGTAACCCTTAAAATACCAGAACCAGCAGTAGCAGAAGGTCCACCTACAATAGAACTTGTAACTCTTAAATGTAAAGTACAAGTACTTGCTATGGTTAATACTGATTGAATATTTACAGTCGCATTTGTTCTGAAGGCAACCGTTTTGCTAGCACCACTTATGGTAAAATTTCCAAAACTTACACCACCGGTACTGGTATGTGTGCTTGATTCGCTAATTTCAAATGTAGAATTCGCATCAAAATCAGTAGATGCAGCCGATCTAATAATACTGGATATTAATCCTAGATTGGAACTAGTATTGTGTACATATCTTCCTCCTGCATTTATTTGAAAAAGAGTTTCTGTACCTGAAAATGTTATTACATGGCTGGCAGTTAAAACTCCACCATTATTAATGATGAGCTGCCCTCCACCAGGTGTACCTGCATCGTCAATAGTAAATGCTGCACTTGTGGTTAATGAACTTCCATTTCTAACAATAAATACATCTCCAGATGTAAAATCTGCAGGATTGGCGCCAGTGCCATCGGTATTAGTACCCCATGTGGAGGTACTATTTGCATTCCCAGTTGCTTTAGAATAATAATTAGTTTGGCCAATCAATTGATTGCTCCAAAAGCCAATTGTTAAAACAATTAGAACAATAATTTTATCCCTATTTTTAGGTAAAAAACGCATTAAATACAAAGATACCTAATTTAAGTAAAACGATGCTTTTATCCCTTTGAATACAATATAAATTAACATAATCTGTACCTATTGGAGTACCAACTAGTTGGTATGTAAGTTTGAGTCAATTTTTGTCAAAAACTTGTTGATAGGAACAGCGAAACAAATCCCTTTTGTATCTAAACAACGTATATATTTGATAACTAACATCCAATACGCTGATTCTCTTTCACTTGTGACTGAGCAGGCAGCGCTTTAACCTAAAATGTATGATTAAACAAATCATTGCTTTTTTCGCCCTAGTTTTTCTATTAACAGGTTGTTTAAATACCAAAAAATACAGGGATGAAATGCAGCTTTTTCAAAAAGGACTGGATAGTATTGGCACCTATCAATACAAAGAAACAACCATTAAACCTGGAGACAACCTTATTGTAAAAGTGTATACCCAGGCCACTAATAACCAAGAACAAGTTGCTGTGTTGAATATGGGTGGGCTCGGAAAAACCGATGGAACATATCAAGTGAATTTGCAAGGGCAGATTGATCTGCCTAAAATTGGATTGCAAAAAGTGGATGGATTAACTACCAAGCAAGTGAAAGCAATATTGATCAATAAATGGGCACCCTTTGTAAAAGATATAGGTGTAAATGTGCAATTGGAAGAAATTACTATTAACATGATTGGAGAATTTAAATCTCCTGGGGTAAAAAGGTTTAAAAAGGAAAAAGTAACTCTGATGGATGCATTTGCAGAAGCAGAAGGATTGAGTGATGATGGTTTGAGAAATGATGTATTAGTAATCAGAGAAGAAAATGGGGAAAGAAAAGTGTATAAGGTAGATTTTAGGGACGCGAAATTGTATAATTCGCCTATTTATCAATTGCAACAAAATGATTTGATTGTTGCAGGTATGAATGATTTTAAATTCCAAACTAGAGCTGCACAAAGCTTTACGCAAAAATTTGGTCCGGTTTTAACTTTAATTGGTCTATTTAATTTTGTCTTAGGTATTACTTTAATAATAATTACTTTAAGTAAATAATCGTTGAATAATTATTCTCCACAAGGGTTTATTGAGCAACCTGTTTCTTCTAAAGTTAGTATAAGGGAAATCTTATATCGTTACTTGATTAATCTGCCTTTGTTTGTATTAAGCATGGTGATTTGTACTGGGGCAGCATATATATTTTTAAGATATTCCGATAAGGTCTATTTGGCCAGCTCACAAATTTTAGTGGGAGGCAATAGTGCAGTATCTGCGAATAATTCCGATTTGGTTTCGCAAGGTCTCTATGGAGTAAGAGCCATTAATATTGACAATGAGTTAGAGCTCTTACGCTCTAAAAAATTATTGGAAAGAGTGGTAAAAAAAGGTCAGTTTAATTTGCGCTATTTTAATGTGGGTACTATCAAGCAGATGGAGCTCTATAATTTGTCGCCCATTAAAATAACTTATTTAGGCTTGAGCGATTCTTCTGCTGCTTGGAATATTAAAGTGACTAATTTATCTAATAGAGGGGGGAATTATCAATTGAATAGCGGTGGAATTAAATCATTTAAATGGAATGACACACTTAGGTTACCTATTGGCAAAATTGTTATAGTAAAAAGATTTTCAGCACAAGTTTATGATGATCAACCTCATTTGATTCAATATAGTTCTGTGCCTAATGCAGCTGCAGAAATTAGAGGAGGGTTATCTGTAAAGAGTTTGAGTAATCGAACAACCATTATGTCTTTAACACTTACTACAGCAAATCCATTTAGGGCAGCAGACATTTTGAATTTATTGGGTTATGAGTTTGCTGAACAAGATGTAGAACTCAAAAAAGAAATTTCTATAAATACTTTGGCATTTATCGATGATCGTTTGCGTTTAGTATCTAATGATTTAAAATTAATAGATAGTAGCAGGGGCAGTATGTACGAGAACCCCAGGTTTAATGATGTAAGCAGTGAAATGATTTATTATCAAAACAAGTACGGTAGTACGGAGAACCGATTGGATGATGCATTTATAGACACAGCTGTAATTCGTTTGATTGAAGATTACGTAAGAGATGATAGAAACAAATTCAAGAAAATATTTTCTCCATTAGGTATTGGAGATCCTAGTTTGGCTGCAACTATTACTAAATACAATGATGCTATTACCGAAAGAGATAAGGCCAATTATGAAAATCCCAACGATAATATTATCATGTCATCCATCGAAAATAAGATCGAAAATTTTCGGAATAATGTATTGGTAAGTCTAGGAAACGTAAAAAGAGCATTTGGTTTAAAGATTGATATATATAATAATCGGAATAATGACTACTTAGGCAAATTGGGGTTGATTCCAGAAAAATCAATGCGTGAGGCAGAGTTGAAGAAACAAAAAGAATTAAAAGAAAGATTGTATTTGTATTTATTGCAAAGAAGGGAAGAAATTGCTATAGCAGCTATTTCAACAAAATCTAATTATTCCTCCATAGACCCTGCTAGTTTTTCTACGGCACCAATAGAACCCAAAGAAGGTCAAATTAAAAATTTTGCATTATTGTTGGGTTTGATAATACCTATTGCGATTATTTATTTGATCGATTTATTGAATGATAAAATTATTTCGCGCAATGATCTTTCTAATAAAACAAATATTCCAATTGTAGGAGAAATTAGTCATTTAGATGGTGGTGAAGAATTGGTTGTGAATAAAACCAGGTCCATCATTGCAGAGCAGTTTAGAATCCTGAGAAGTAATTTGCAATTTATTCTCCCTGTAGTTAAAGATACCAAGGCAAAAACATTTTTAATTACTTCCACTATTAGTGGGGAAGGCAAATCTTTCATTAGTGTTAATTTGGCTGGAGTTCTTGAATTGACAGGAAAAAAAGTGGCATTATTGGAATTTGATTTACGCAAACTCAAGAGTTTAAAAATTATTAAGAATGAAGAATTCAATAAAGGGATCACCAATTTTTTAATTGGCCAAACAGATGATATTAAAGAACTGGCATATACATTACCTGACTTTCCTAATTTAGATGTTTACAAAACTGGTCCGCTTCCTCCAAATCCATCTGAATTAATGATCAGTGATCGAATGGGATTGTTATTCGATAAATTAAAAGAAGCATATGATTATATAGTGATAGATTCTGCTCCTGTAGGGTTGGTAAGTGATGCATTTGCATTGAATCAATTTACCGATGTAACCATCTTTATTGTTCGGCAACGTTTTAGTTTAAAGAAACAAATAGATTTTGTAAACGAATTACAAGAGACTGGTAAATTTAAAAATATTGTATTGGCTATTAATGATATTAATTTAAGTGGCCGATATGGTTATTATGGTTATGGTTATAGTTATGGTTATCAATATAATTATGGTTATGGATCATATGGTAATTATGGTATTTATGCAAATAGAGCAAGGAAGGATTCTTATTTCTCCTCTAAATCAGGTAATCCCTATTTTGATCAAAAAAAGAAAAGTTTCTTGGATAAATTATGGCAGAGATAACTTCTGAATATTTTGAGGAAGAAGAATGGTCGGAAGTGATCAAACCAAACGCAGGTTTGTTTGATATTAAACTCCGAGAAGTTTGGAGCTATAGAGATTTGTTGATAATGTTTGTACGAAGAGATTTTGTAGCAACCTATAAACAAACAATACTTGGTCCCATTTGGTTTTTCATACAACCCTTATTAACCACTTTTACTTTTATGCTTGTGTTTGGAACTATTGCAGGAATATCCACTGATGGTATTCCGATGATGGTTTTTTATATGAGTGGAATTACTTTATGGAATTATTTTGCTGAATGTTTAAATAAAACGGCCACAGTATTTAGAGACAATGCAGGTATTTTTGGCAAAGTATATTTTCCAAGATTGATAATGCCATTGAGTATTGTGGTTTCTAATTTGGTAAGATTGGGTATACAACTGTTTTTGTTTATTGGCGTTTGGTGCTATTACTTATTAGTTGGTAATCAGGTGCACCCCAATGTATTTTTGTTGTTGATTCCTTATTTGATTTTTCTGATGGCAATCATTGGATTGGGTGCCGGAATGTTAATCAGTGCACTTACCACTAAGTATAGAGATTTGGTGTTTTTGTTGAGTTTTGGAGTACAATTACTGATGTATGCTACGCCTGTAATTTATGCCATGAATAGTTTGCCTGCTAAATATGCCTGGATCATCAAAGCAAATCCTTTATCAGCCATAGTAGAAACTTTCAGGTATGCATTTACTGGTTCTGGCGCATTCTCTTGGTATGCATTAGGGTATAGTTCTTTAAGTGCATTAGTATTATTGGTATTGGGAACTTTGGTTTTTAATAAAGTAGAAAAATCCTTTATGGATACGGTATAGTATTCGTTTTATTTATGAGTACAGTTATTAAAGTAGAAAATTTAGCTAAACAATATAGATTAGGTGATGTTGGCACTGGAACCCTTAGCCACGATTTAAAACGATGGTGGTATAAGACACGAGGAAAAGAAGATCCATACTTACAAATAGGCGATTCCAATGATCGAAGTATCAAAGCGGAGAGTGATTATGTATGGGCATTGAAGGATATTAATTTTGAAGTGAAAGCCGGAGAAGTGTTGGGCATTATAGGAAGAAATGGTGCTGGGAAATCTACCCTTTTAAAAATTTTATCTAAAACCACAGCCCCTACGACAGGCAAAGTTAAAGTAAAAGGAAGAATTGCTTCTTTGTTAGAAGTAGGTACAGGCTTTCATCCAGAATTGTCTGGCAGAGAGAATATTTTTTTGAATGGAGCTATTCTGGGAATGACTAAGAAAGAAATTCAATTGAAGTTTGATGAGATTGTTGATTTTAGTGGAGTGGAAAGATATATAGATACTCCCGTTAAACGATATAGTAGCGGAATGTATGTACGTTTAGCATTTGCTGTTGCGGCACATTTAGAACCTGAGATTTTAATAGTAGATGAGGTATTGGCAGTGGGTGATGCTGAGTTTCAGAAAAAGTGTTTGGGGAAAATGAAAGATGTAAGTGTGAATGAGGGGAGGACGGTATTGTTTGTTAGTCATAATATGGCTGCAGTTAAAACATTATGTAGTAACTGTTTAGTAATTGAAAAAGGGGAGATAAAATATAAGGGTGATGTTGAAAAGGGTATTAGTTTTTATTTAAAAGGAGGAATTAATGTCAAAAACCTTATAAATTTTGAACAAAAGTATAACTTTGAGAAATTCTTTTTGCATAAAATAAGTTTAAATCCTATAGGTGAAAGTTCCGAATCTATCTTAGATGAATATCATGAGATTGAATTAAATACTTTTATTACAATCAATAATATAGCCGATAAGTTACATCTATCATATGTACTAAGTAATGATGAAGGTCAAGACCTCTTTACTTTTACACATGCAAATTCTGGTTGTAAGTTATTAAATGGTTTTAACCATTTAAAGTGCTTTTTCCCAAAAGGATTTTTAAATGTAGGAACATATTATTTATCTATATATTTTATTGAAGATTCTAGACATACCATATTTGTTGAAAAAGACATAATTTCATTTGAAATACTTATAGGAGCAAGAGAAATTGGTGGATGGATGGGTAAGGAACCTGGATTTATTAAACCAATTTTTAATTGGAGCTTAACTAATAGTAATGAAATCAGCGATTAAAATTTATTTACAAGCGCTTTTTAACCCATTTATTGTTAAACTTGGGTATCAAAAAAAAGCTGAATATCAAGAGTACAATAAAAACTATTTATTAAATAATTTTTATGTGACGCTAAAAAAAATTAATTTTCAACCTAATCATATTCTTGATATAGGCGCAAATCATGGTTCATGGACTAGAAAAGCTTTAGAATATTTTCCAGAAGCATATTATTCACTTTTTGAACCCCAATATTGGTTGAAGGAAAGTGTAGAAGATTTATTAAAAGTAAATAGGAAAATTCAATTTTATGGGGTTGGGGTTAGTGATGTAGAAGGATCTTTTAAATTTACTATTGTAGATAGAGATGATAGTTGCAGCTTCCTTTATTCTCAAGAAGAAGCATTGAAAAATGGCTTTAAACAATTAGATATACCTGTAAATACTGTAAATAATCTTCTAAGTAATTCTAATTTCCCTATTCCAGATATTATTAAAATTGATGCAGAGGGGTTGGATATTAATGTATTAAAAGGGGCAAGTAATTATTATGACAAAACTGAAATATTCATGGTAGAAGCAGCTGTTATGAATAAGGTTTTTGAAAATGATGTATACAAAATAACTCATTTTATGAATGAAATTGGGTATAAGTTATTTGATATAACCGATTTAAATAGAACTCTCAAGCACAATGCCCTTTGGTTAGTTGAATTTGTTTTTATTAAGAAAAACGGATTTGTTGATAGAGCTATAAATTCATATGATTAAATATGATTAATGTAACTAAACCATTTCTGCCACCAATTCACGAGTATAATAATCTTGTAAAGGACATTTGGAGTAGGGGATGGCTCACGAATAATGGTCCTTTGGTTAATGAACTAGAGCTTGCATTAAAAGATTATTTAAAAGTTCCACATTTATTGTACTTGAATAATGGCACAATTGCATTACAAATAGCAATTAAAGCACTTAGTCTAAAAGGCGATATAATTACTACACCTTTCAGTTATGTAGCTACTACTTCTTCTATAGTTTGGGAAGGATGCAATCCCATATTTGCAGACATAGATCCTTTCTCATTAAATATAGACCCAGAAAAAATAGAGGCAGCTATAACGCCTGAAACCACAGCTATACTTGCAACACATGTTTATGGCAACCCTTGTGATATTGATTCTATTCAATTAATAGCCAATAAATATAACTTGAATGTTATTTATGATGCTGCACATTGTTTTGGAACAACATATCAAGATAAGTCTGTTTTTAATTTTGGTGATATTAGCACTACTAGCTTTCATGCAACGAAACTTTTCCATACTATCGAAGGGGGTGCTGTATTTACACAAAGTGCTAATTTACTGAAATCAATGTCTTATTTAAGAAATTTTGGTCATAGTAATTACGAAGAATTTGCTTCTATTGGTATTAATGGGAAAAATTCGGAATTCCATGCTGCCATGGGTATTTGTAATATGAAGTACATTGATGATATTCTTGAAAGTCGGCGGTTTATCAACGAAATTTACACTAGCAAACTCACAGATCTAGAAGTTCAACAAATTAAGATTAATCCAAAATCAAAATGGAACTATTCTTATTTCCCAATAATTTTTAAAAGTGAAGCTGCATTATTAAAAGCTATTGAAGCTTTAAATGGTAACTGGATTTATCCAAGAAGGTATTTTTACCCTTCTTTGTCTTCATTGGATTATGTAACTAAAGGGAATACACCAATTAGCGATGATATTTCTAGTAGGGTACTTTGTTTACCAGTTTACTATGGGCTTACTGAAGAAGAAATTAACTTTATTGCACGTATACTATTAAGAACACAAAACTATTAGTTTGAAGCTGGCAATAATGCAACCTTACTTTTTTCCTTACATTGGATATTATCAATTATTGAATGCTGCTGAGACTTTTGTTTTTTTTGATGATGTCAACTTTATCAACAAGGGATGGATTAATAGGAATAACATACTTCAAAAGGATAAGCCATTACTGTTTACAATCCCATTATTGAAGGCAAGCCAAAACAAGTTGATTAATGAAGTTGAGTTGCTTGAATTTGATAAATGGAAAAATGGTTTCCTTAAACAGATACATCACAGTTATAGTAAAGCACCATTTTATTCGTTCATTTTTAATTGGTTGAATGAACTCTTCAACAGCCAAGACTATACACATATTTATCAACTGGCGATGGCAAGTGTAATTGGTGTAGCCAATTTGTTGGAATTAGATTTGAAATTCATTAAGTCTTCTGAAATTGAGTACAATCGAGAATCATCTTCTTCTGGTCAAGATAAAATACTAAGTATCTGTTCAGTGCTTAAAGCAGACCATTATATTAATGCAATTAATGGGAGAGAACTCTACAATCCAGCAGATTTCTTTGCAAAAAACATTCAATTGAGTTTTATAAAGATGGATGATTTCAGTTATCCTCAATGGAGCAATATACCCTTCGTTCCTTATTTGTCAATATTAGACGTATTGATGTTCAATAGAATAGAAAAAATCAAACAACTTTTACAATCTTATTCCCTCAATTAATATTTATGTATGGAACTGAATGATTTACTGAAAGAAGCATTCAATGCCCAATCAGCTTTTATAACGGATGATACCAAGCTGATGAGCTTTGAAGAGTGGGATTCTATGAACCATATGCTGTTTATCACAAAGCTTGAAGAATCTTTTGCAATAGAACTAACAGGCGATGAAATTGCCATGATGCAAACAGTTGGTGATGTAAAAAAAATATTGGAGCAAAAAGCAAAATAGACACATGCAACTAAAAAATGCTAAGATAATTATTACTGGTGGTGCAAGTGGTTTTGGATACCATCTTGCTTTGCGGCTTGCCCCCAAAGTGGAACATGTTTTTGTGATTGATGTTAACGCGGAACAGCTTTCTAAAAATGTATATGCAGAAAATGTTACTTCAATAGTTTGTGATCTTACCTTAATTGATCAGGTTGAACAAGTTGCAAAAGCTATTTTCAATGACAATGTTGGAGCCAACGTATTAATCAATAATGCAGGTATTATTCATAGCGAACCCTTAGTAAATCTATTGCAAAGACCAGACAAGAAGCACAGCATAAGTAACTGGCTGAAAGTTATAAATGTGAACCTTAATGCTGTTTTTTATATGACTGCATGTGTAGTGGAGCAAATGGTTACAAAAAAATCTGCTGGAGTCATCATTAATATCAGTTCAATATCAGCACAAGGTAATATTGGACAATCAGCCTATAGTGCTAGCAAAGCTGCTGTTGAGGCCCTTGCAAAAACATGGAGCAAAG
Source organism: Sphingobacteriia bacterium (assembly GCA_037129425.1). GTDB lineage: Bacteria > Bacteroidota > Bacteroidia > Chitinophagales > Chitinophagaceae > Sediminibacterium. The sequence continues at coordinate 31,974 of JBAXUV010000015.1, read as the reverse complement.
AGTTGGGTATGTTCAAAATAAGGTGTGCAAGTATAGCCCCAGGTTTTTTTGATACCAGTTCTACGCGTGACAGTTTAAATGAACACATGCTGGCAAAATGGAAAAAAAATGTGCCTACCAATACATTTGGTAATCCAGATGAACTGATGATGGCAATTGAATTTATTATACAAAACGAATATTATAACGGCAAAACCTTATCTCTTGATGGAGGTCTTACTTTATGAGCATGAATAAATATCATTATAATCTAGGTTTGTTGTTTTACCAAATTGCTAATGCTCATCCAGAAAACACTGCATTGCGTTATCCGGACGGAAAAATATTTTCTTATACTGAACTAAATCAATTATCCAACAGGCTTGCAAGATTGTTGCTAGAAAGCAATATTAATCCAGGTGATGTTGTGGCCATTTTCAACCAGAAATCTATATATGGATATTCATTGATGCTGGCCTGTATAAAAACTGGGATCATTTACACAAACCTTGATAACACAAGCCCATTAGCAAGGGTTGAAAGAATCATTGATACTTGTAAGCCAATAGCAATATTTTTTGATGAAGTAACAAGGGATGAAAATATTATGAACCTAGAGCACAAGAAAATACCTATAACCTTTTTGCGTTCAAAAAAAATTCTTCAGCGAGTTGAATTGTTAGAAATCGAAAACCTTGATCAAACAACCAATGTGCATGGTTCGCAACCATGTTATATCATGTTTACATCTGGCTCAACAGGGTTTCCTAAGGGTGCCGTAATGAGCCATAATAATGTGCTTAATTTTATACAATGGGGTCAATCGACTTTCTCTATTACTCATTCGGATGTTTTTACCAATGTAAACCCTATCTATTTTGATAATTCTGTTTTTGATTTTTATACATCTTTGTTCAGCGGTGCAACTTTGGTGCCAATAAGCCATGAAATAGCGAAGGATGCAAAACAATTGGTTCAAGCAATTAACCAATCAGGTTGTACCATTTGGTTTTCTGTTCCTTCATTACTTGTTTACCTGCTAACTACAAGAGCATTAAGCATTAATGATTTTACTTCCATTCAAAGAATAGCTTTTGGGGGTGAGGGTTTCCCTAAAAATAAACTAAATGAGCTTTTCCAACTTTTTGGAAAAAGAATAACAATGTACAATGTATATGGTCCCACGGAATGTACTTGTATTTGTTCTTCTTATGTTATTTCCATAAAGGACTTTGAAAATATGAATGAGTTGGCACCATTAGGATTTATATCACCCAACTTTGGATATGAAATATTACCACTGGATGATGCAAATTCCGAATATGGTGAGCTTGCTTTGCTAGGGCCATGTGTTGGTTTGGGATATTATAATGATATAGAAAGAACAGCCGTTTCATTTGTTCAAAATAAAAAGGTAAAATATCATCAATTGATGTATAAAACAGGTGATTTAGTCGAACGTACTGGTAATGGCCACCTTTATTTTAAAGGACGTGTTGATAACCAGATTAAGCATATGGGTTATAGAATAGAACTGGAAGAAATAGAAGCAGCTTTCAGTTCACTTTCTTACATTAATGAAGTTGGTGTAGTATACGAGAAGATCAGTGCTGAGCTTGGCCAGATTAAGGCTTTTGTAAATTTGAATAATGATACAATAGACGTAAAGGATATCACAGAAGATATTAAAAAGATTTTGCCTCCATATATGGTTCCCAGAAAAATTGTGGTAATGTCTTTGTTACCAAAAAATGCCAATGGTAAAATTGATCGTAAACAACTTTTAATTGCTAAATAATATGGCTAAACCAATCATCATATTTGGAACTGGTAAGATTGCAGAAGTAATACATTATTATGCAGTCAATGATTGTGGTTTTACTGTAGCTGCTTTTTGTGTAGACAAAGGATATATTACAAATGATACATTCAAAGGATTACCTGTTATTTCTTTTGAAGATATTGAAGAAAATTATTCCCCAGAAACACATGATATGTTTATAGCTGTTGGTTATCATGACATGAATAAATTACGTGCTATGAAATGTAGCGAAGCCATCAGAAAAGGTTATCAGCTGGTTTCCATAATATGCCCTGCCACAAATTTGCCAGTGAATGTTATTTATGGCTACAACTGTTTTATAATGCCACCTTGCATTATACATCCATATGTTAAAATAGGCAATAACGTATTTATTTGGAGTGGTGCAATGCTTGCTCACCATTCAACTGTAGAAGATAATTGTTGGCTTACTTCGTCTTGCAGTATATCTGGCAATGTAATTATTGGCGAATACAGTTTTTTGGCAGTAAATGCCACTGTTGGTCATAGTGTTGTTATAGGAAAGGATTGTTTTCTTGGCGCAAATACTTTGGTTACAAAAAATCTTGAAGAAGGTAAAGTGGTAATAGCCGAATCATCTAAACCCATCCGTTTAAACAGTAAGCAGTTCTTGAGGATATCTGCTTTCAGTAATTTGTAGTATATGTTTATTTGGGAAAAACAGGGAATTATAAAAAATGTAATAGAAACTATAGGATGGACTAAAACCCATGCCCAAGTTCCAACGTTACTATTGTTGGAAGATAAGCTTAGAGTTTATTTTTCAACTCGCCCTGAAGAAGGAATGACCGTGACAACATTCTGCGATTTGGATTTGAATGATTTGACCAAGGTATTATATGTTCATGATAAGCCAATTCTAGATCTAGGAAATCCAGGCTGCTTTGACCAATTCGGTATAATGCCTAGTTCCATTGTAAATATAGATGGCTTGGTTTACTTGTTTTATAGTGGCTGGGCAAGAAGTGTAGGTGTACCTTACAACAACTACACAGGATTGGCTATAAGCGAGGATAATGGTATAACATTTAAAAAGAAGTTCCAAGGACCTGTTTTAGACAGAACAAAATTTGAACTTTTTTCTGCAACATCTCCTGAGGTAATGTATGATGGAAATAACTGGCATGCATGGTATTGTTCTGGAACGAACTGGCATAATATTGATGGTAAATTTGAACATACTTATGATATTAAGTATGCAATGAGCTTAGATGGCAGTAACTGGATTCAAAAAAATGAAACAGTTATTTTTCAGAAAAATGAATACGAGGCCATTACAAAACCAACTGTTATTGAAATTGATGGAATATTCCATATGTGGTTCTGCTACAGGGGCACTTTTGACTTTAGGAAAGCAGGACAAACCTATAATATAGGTTATGCCTCATCAGTAGACCTAAAGAATTGGAAACGTGATGATGCTAAATCAGGAATTACTTTTTCAGAAAGTGGATGGGATAGCCAAATGCTTGCTTATCCGGCAATCATCAAAATAAAGGATGACTACTTTATGTTTTACAACGGGAACAATTTTGGATCAGATGGATTCGGTATAGCTAAATTAATAAAATAATATGCATAAAAATCACGATTACATTCCAGGAGACTTCGAAACTCAAAAACATGCCCATAAGAAAGAAGCTTATTATAAAGGTATGGCTACTATCAAGGATTTAAACTATTCTTTTGAAGATCTCATCCACTACTTTCCTTGTTTTACTGGTGCACAAACTTTAACTCGTTTTCTAAGTTTCTATGAATGCTATAAAAGCACTTTGGGGCTTGCTGGACACATAGCTGAAGTAGGTATATACAAAGGAGCTTCTATGCTATTCTTTAGTAAGCTGACTCAAATTTTCGAACCTAATTCCTTTACTCAAGTCCATGGTTTTGATTGGTTTCAGGGCAATAATCCTTCAGAAGAAGAATCTTCCATTATCAAGAATTCAGATATCGAGTCGTATGAAAGATTGATGAAATTAGTAAAAGCACAAGGGTTGGATAATATAGCAAAAGTGCACAAACTAGACGTAACTACTGAACTTGATGCTTTTTTTACCAAACATAGTCATTTACAGTTTAAAATGGTTTTCTTGGATGCTGGTATGTACGAAGTGGTTAAATCTTGTCTGCCTTATTTCTGGAACCGTTTGAACAAAGGGGGCTACTTAATATTAGACCAGTTTAATTTCGATATTGCACCTGGAGAAACAAGGGCAATAAAAGAATTTCTTGGGGAAGATGTGCAAATAAAAACATTTCCTTGGGGTTGGATGCCAACTGCTTACATCGTTAAATAAATATTTCTAATGTCTATTAACTATACATTAAAAACAAACCGTTTAGAACTGAGGCCATTGGTTTTACAAGATGCTGATGCCTTATGGCCGTATGTAAAAAATCCAGAAATATCTGAATTGATGGCTTGGGATGCACATCAAAATATTGAAACAACAATCAATTTTCTACAAGGTGTGCAAAAAAATTTTGATGATGGCAAAGCTATTTCATGGGGTATCCATTTCGAAGGCAAGATTATTGGAGTTTTTTCTCTTATAAGTATTTTGAAAAGCCATCGATCATTAACTTTTAACAAAGCTGAGTTAGCATATTGGATAGGTCCTGAGTTTTCTGGTAAAGGATATATGACAGAGGCTGGTGAAGCGTTGCTTCATTTTGGTTTTGAAATTTTAGGTCTAAACAAAATATATGTAGGCCACCACGAAGGAAATGAAAAATCAAAAGGCTTAATTGAACGATTGCATTTCAAATTCTCTCACATAGAGTATGAGGCATTCAAGAAACATGTTGATTGGATTAATGTATATTATTACCAATTACTAAGCAAAGAATATAATCAACTTTATAAAACTAACATATGAACAATCAGAATACATCAGTTTTTGTAGACCCACAAACCAAAGAAAAACTTACTTCAAAAGGTAATACACTCGTAAGTAGTACATCAATATACAATTGTAATAATAATAATATTCCAAATTTAATTTTTCCATCCGTTCTTGCTGAAGAAGACCAACATTCAAAAAACTTTTATCAAGGAAGAGCGCAACAATATGATGACACGCTTCATCTAACTTTCTTTACACATTCACAGAATGAAGAAAATGTCAGAGAGTCTTTTATCGATAAACTTAAAATAAGAGAGAATAGCAAGGTTTTAGAAATTGCTTGTGGAACAGGAAGGGATTCGGTTTTGATTGCTAAAAGATTATCAAGTAATGGTGAATTGCATGTTCAGGATATATCTGAAGATATGATCAACCTTTGCTATGATAAGCTCAAAGAATTGGACATTAAAAAATCTTTTTGCCTTTCCAATGCTATTTATCTCCCTTATGAAGATAATTATTTTGATGCTACATATAGCTTTGGTGCAATGGGGGAATTTTCAGATAAGAAGCAGGCAATAAAAGAAATGGTTCGAGTAACTAAACCAGGCGGAAAAATTGTTTTTGGGGACGAGTCTGTTCCTGTATGGTTAAGAAATACTATTTATTACAAGATTCTTATTACAACAAATCCAATGTTTTCAGCTGATCCACCTTTTAATGATATTCCAGTAGAAGCAAGAAATGTTAATATTCAATGGGTTATTGGAAGTACTTTTTATTTAATGGATTTTGAGGTAGGAGACGGTGAACCAACTGCCAATTTTGATTTTGAAATACCCGGGGTGCGAGGTGGAACTTACAGAACTAGATTCGAAGGAGCTTTAGAGGGTGTAAAGAAAAAAACGAAAGAATTAGCATATCAAGCAGCAAAAGCAAAAGGGCTTAGTATGCATGATTGGTTAGATTCTATAGTTTCTGAAAAAGCAAAAAAAGACTTAAATATTACAAATTAATGGAGCCTTTGGTAGATGTAAACATAGCTGTTTATAATCAAGCAAAATTTTTAAATCAAACCTTGGATAGTGTTTTAGCACAAATAACAACATTTCCTTTCAGACTTCTTGTGGGAGATGATTGTTCAAATGACGGTTCTATAGATATTATTAAAGAATATCAATCAAGGTTTCCTGATAAAGTTATTGGAATATTTCAGCCTAAAAATCTTGGTTTAAAATCGTTCGTAACAAATGGTAAATTATTATTGAAATCTTCGACAGCTAAGTATATTGCTTTACTAGATGGAGATGATTATTGGATCGATCCTTATAAACTGCAAAAACAGGTAGATTTTTTAGAAAAAAATCTTGAGTATTCAGTTGTATATCATAGAGTCTTTTATACAAATGAAAATAATGATTTATTTGAACCAGAGAGTTTAAATAAATCTATTGAAGCAAAGACATATACAATTGAGGATTTAGCTAATGGAAATATTATTCATACACCTTCCGTAATTTTTAGGAATAATCTTAAAAGTATTATACCTGAATGGTATAGTAGAGTCACAGCTGGCGATTATGTTCTACACATGCTTAATTCAAGTGAAGGGAAAATTTATTATTTTCCAGAAATAATGGCTGTTTATAGAAGGCATGTTGGAGGTGTTTGGAGTTATAAATCTGAAATTGATATGTTAACTGAGTGGTTAAATATGTTAAAATATTTAATTGAACATTTTAAAAACAATTTAAATGTTCATAAAAATTTAGAAAATCAGTATGCCAACATTGCAATGAGATTGAGTATGTTATTTGAAAAAAATAACGACTCTATTAATGCAATAGATTATTTTAGACAATCAATAATACTTTCAAATCAAGTAACTGAAGATTTTTTAAAGAAATTTATCGAATTAGAATTAAAAGATAATTTATCTCAAAATACAATTAGTAGTAAACTAATAAATTATTATAAACATCCTGAGCGCATAATATTTTTAGTTAAAAGATTACTTAAGATTAAAAATTAAGAATGAATTCTGATTGTATAGTTATCATTCCAATTTATAGAGAATTTTTATATGAAAACGAGGTGTTTGCAATAAATCAATGTTTAAAAATTATAAAAAATAGGCCAATTAGATTCATATCATATGCTAAATTGAATTTTGAATACTACAAGAAAAACTTCCCTGGGATTAAATTTGATATTTTTGATCAAAAATATTTTTCATCAATTCGAGGTTATAATAAGCTTTTGTTAAGCAAAGATTTATACTCAAAATATTTCAACTTTAACTTCATATTAATTTATCAAACCGATTGTTGGATATTTAAAGACGAGTTAAAATTTTGGTGCAATAAAAAATTTGATTTTATTGGCGCGCCTTGGTTTGAAGGTTATGGGAATGCTAATGAGAATAGCCAATTAATTGGAATTGGCAATGGTGGCTTTTCATTAAGAAACATTCAAAGTGCTTTAAAGGTTTTGAGTTCGTTTCGTTATATTGATTCACCTAAAGTTGTATTCAAAAGAAGATTTTGCAAGATAAAAAATACAAAAGATTTTATAAGGCAATTTTTAGGTTTATTCTGTGATCTTACTTTTAGAAATAACACATTTTATTTGTTTAATAATTTTGATAGTAACGAAGATGGTTTTTGGTCTCAAATAGCTCCTAAATTGTTTTCATGGTACAAAGTTGCACCTGTTGAAGAAGCCATACATTTTAGTTTTGAATGTAATCCCCAAAAACTATACGAATTAACCAATCATAAATTGCCATTCGGATGTCATGCATGGGAAAAGCATAATAAACCATTTTGGTTAAAGCATATCAAAATTTAATATAATTTATTAATAGTTCTCTTGAAAATATCAATAGCTCTTTGCACTTATAATGGTGATCGATTTTTAAAGGAACTAATTGATAGTATAATTAATCAAACCATCTATGTAGATGAGGTTATAGTTTCTGATGATAATTCAATTGATAACACTTGGGCTATATTAGAAGAATACCATTTTAAATATCCCGATTTATTTAAAATATCTAAAAATGAACATAATTTAGGGCCAATTAATAATTTTGAAAAAACAATTCAAGATTGTAGTGGTGATATTATTTTTCTTGCAGATCAGGATGACATTTGGCTTAGTAACAAAGTTGCTTTAACAGTCGAATATTTTAATAATAATATTCATGCAGAAGCTTTTTTTTCAGATGCATATCTTATTGGCAATACTTTTAAAGGAATAAATGAAAAAAGAGCCCGACTTTGGGAATACTATAATTTCAATTCTTCTCTATCAGAGAAGCTAAGTTTTTTTCATTATTTATTATATTTTGGAAATGTAGTAACTGGGGCTTGTTTAGCAATAAGAAAAAATAGTATAAACAAAATCGTGCCTTTTCAATTAAAAAATGATATATGGCATGACGAATGGATTGCTCTCAAACTGTCGTCTTCAAATAGTATCAGCTGGATTAATGAGCCTCTTATCAAGTATAGAATTCATAGTAATCAACAAGTAGGACTTTCAGAAAAAAAATCAGTTAATTATATAGAGCAGTTATCAAATTCAGATAAATTGATTTATTGGAATTCAAGATTGAAGTGGGTGACAAAATTATCTCAATCTCTAACAATTCCTGATGAAGTATTCGAGTATATAAATTCTAAAATTAAAAAATCAACAAATATTTTTTCAAAAATTGGTTTATTTATAAAAAAATTCGAATTAAAATTAATTTCTTTATTTAATTTGAAACGATAATGAATATTGCATTTACCATATGTTCGAAGAATTATCTAGCACAAGCAATTTCGCTTTGTAATTCTGTAAAAGAAAATGACCCATCACTTACTTTCATTATCGGACTTGTAGATTTAATTTCTGATTCTGAAAGAGAAGACTTAAATCAATATCATATTCTAACAACAGACGAGCTGGGTTTTGAAGAATTTAAAGAAATGTATTATAGATATAATATAGTTGAACTAAGTACAGCTGTAAAACCATTTTATATCAAATATTTTTTCAAAAAGTATAATGCTAGTAAAGTAATTTTTTTAGATCCAGATATAATAGTTTATAGTTCCCTTGATATTATTTTTAAGAACCTAGAGAACTATTCTTTTATTCTTACTCCACACATTGTATCGCCTATATATGACAATAAAAAATTGAATGAACAAACATTCTTATTTAGTGGCATATTTAATCTTGGCTTTTTTGCAATTAAGGCAGATAAAATTGGCAATGACTTACTAGATTGGTTGACTTTACGATTAACAAATGAATGTATTATGGATCAAACAAATGGATATTTTGTTGATCAAAAATGGATGAACTTAGCAATTTGTTTTTTCGAAAATTATCTAATTGATAAAAATATAGGATTAAATGTTGCACATTGGAATCTCCATGAAAGATATATTTCAGTCAATGAAGAAAATAAGTATATCGTGAATAATTCGGAAAGATTAATATTTTTTCATTTTAGTTCTTATAAACCGGAATTATCAGAAAAAATTGCAACATGGCAAAATAGGTTTGATTTCAATACTAGGCCTGATTTAAAAATAATTTTTGAAAAATATCATAAGGAATTACTTAGGAATAATTATATATATTATTCAAAAATGGCGCCTCAAATAGGTTTGCCATTTAACTCAACCACTTCATTCAGGGTTCGACTTAAGGCATTTTTGAATAGACAAATAAATAAAATCTAATTTTTTTTAATGCCAATCAAGATTTCAATCATTACAATAAACTATCAGAATGGTTTAGAGCTTGAAAAAACAATTAACTCTGTTTTAAGTCAAACTTATAAACAAATTGAATACATAATAATTGATGGTGGAAGTACAGATTGTTCTGTGGAAGTTATCGATAAGTACTCTGATGACATATTTTATACTATTTCCGAAAAAGATAACGGAATATATCATGCAATGAATAAAGGATGGAAAAAGGCCAATGGCGACTACTGTTTATTCTTGAATTCAGGTGATTATTTATATGATAATCTTGTTTTAGAAACATTAGTAGGCTTTATGCAAAATGAAATTGCAGATATATTTTATGGAAACCTATTTGCCTATGATGAAAAAAGAAGTTTTATATCTAGATTCAATGAAACTGTTTCTCTATATTATTTTCATCATTCTTTTATTCCTCATCCAGCTGCTTTTATTAAAAGATCAGTTTTATATCAGTTTAATGGTTTCTATGAACAATACAAGACAATTTCTGACTGGGCCTTTTTTGTAAGTTGTTTTATAAATAATGTAACTTTCAAACATATCGATTTAACTATTACCTCATTTTATATGCAAGGTGTTTCTTCTACCAGTGAGAATTCTATAAAAGACAAACAAGTTCTTTTTAATAATGAATTTAAATTCCTTATGGAAGATTTTAAAAACTTTGATCGACTAAGACATTTTGATACATCTGTTATTACTAAATTAGCTCGTAAAGTATCTTTATTAAAAATGAAATTCTTCGGGTAATTTTAAAAATATAATGTTGAAAAAAATATTAATAACTGGCTCCTCTGGTTTAGTAGGTTCTGAGGTTTGCTCCTATTTTTCTTCTAAAGGTTATTCAATTCATGGATTAGATAATAATCAACGCGCTGTGTTTTTTGGTTCTAATGGGGACACAAGATGGAATCAAAAAAGGCTACAAGAATCCATTCGTACTTTTAAGCATCATGAGTTGGATATTAGAGACAGAACTGGCGTTTTGGAATTGGTCAATAGACTTAGACCAGATATAATTGTACATACTGCAGCTCAACCAAGTCATGATAAGGCTGCTGAAATTCCTTTTGATGATTTCGATACGAATGCAGTAGGAACATTAAATCTTTTAGAAGCCGTACGTCGTTATTGTCCTGAATCCCCATTCATCTTTATGAGCACCAATAAAGTGTATGGAGATGCCCCAAACAATATAAAACTTAAAGAATTAGAAACTCGTTGGGAATTTGATGATTTCAATTTTGTAAATGGAATTGATGAATCCTTTTCAATAGATCAGTCAAAACATTCACTCTTTGGAGCTTCTAAAGTTTCAGCTGATATAATGGTACAAGAATATGGTCGATATTTTAATATCCCAACTGTGTGTTTAAGAGGAGGATGCTTAACTGGTCCTAATCATAGCGGAGTGGAACTTCATGGATTTCTTAGTTACTTAGTCAAGTGTAATCTAGAAGAGAAAAAGTATTTTATTTATGGCTATAAAGGGAAACAAGTTAGAGACAATATTCATAGTAGCGATATAGTTAGTTTTATGAATTTATTTATTGAATCTCCACGATGCGGAGAAGTATACAATCTAGGAGGCGGAAGAAATAATACATGTTCAATAATTGAAGCATTTTCCATCACTGAAAAATATAGTGGACAACAACAAAAATTTGAGTATATCGATAACAATAGATCTGGAGATCATATTTGTTATTATAGTGATTTACGGAAAATGAAAAGTCATTATCCACAATGGGATATAAAAATTACTTTAGAAGAGACTATTAGCCAAATTGTTGAAAGTTGGCGAAATAGACTATAGCCATTAATTATTCTAACATAATAATATTTTGAAAATTCTTATAACTGGCGCAGCAGGTTTTGTTGGATGTAAAATAGTTGAATATCTAAGGACAACCGATAAATCTTTAGAGTTGTTCGGAATAGATAATCTTAGCAGAAGAGGGAGTGAATTTAATGTTCCAGTACTTCAAAATTCGAATTGTATTTTTTTCAAAGGCGATATAAGCGTTCAAGCGGAGGTAGAATCATTGCCTAAAGTAGACTGGATAATTGATTGTGCGGCTGAGCCTTCTGTATTAGCAGGTTTAAATGGAGGAACTCTTGATTTGATTAATAATAACCTTACTGGAACATTCTATTTGTTGGAAAAATGTAAAAGAGATAATGCTGGCTTTATTCTAATAAGTACAAGTAGAGTTTACAGTATTGATACTATAAATAGTATTCCATTTGTAAACAATCAGCATCGTTTTGAAATTCCATCATCAATTAATTTGCCAATTGGTTTTACTTCAAAAGGGGTTGCTGAAAACTTTAGCACTAATGCACCAATTTCATTATATGGTGCAACTAAATTGTCCAGTGAATTATTAGCCTTAGAATATCATTATACTTTTGGATTTCCGGTTTGGATTAATCGGTGTGGCGTGATTGCAGGACCTGGACAATTTGGCAAAATTGATCAAGGTATTTTAAGTTATTGGGTTTATCAATATTTATTGAACAAGCCACTCTCCTTTATTGGTTTTGGTGGAAAAGGGTTACAAGTTAGGGATGTTATTCATCCTTTTGATATTTTTACAATAGTATATCAACAAATTCAAGCCTCAATTGGAAATGCCCCAAGAATTATAAATTTAGGCGGAGGTGTAGAAAACACATTGAGTTTATATGAATTAAATGATTTCTGTAAAAAAAATATACAAGAAGATAAAAACATAAGTTCTGTTCCCGATAATAGAAAGTTTGACATTCCCTATTACTCCACTGATTACTCTTTAGCCCAATCTTTTTGGAATTGGAAACCTACTATTAGTTCTTATGATATTCTTGATCAAATTTTGGTCTTTGGGCAAAATAATCTTGATCATATTTCTCGAATCAGATAAGTGAAAATAGCATTCTTTGTACAATATTGTCATGAAGCTGGAACCTATTTCCGTTGGCATAATTTAGCTAAAGCATTGGCGTTGAATGGGCATGTAGTTCATGTATATGCAGGAGACTTTAATTACAAAGCAAAAAAAAGGATTGAGAATAGAAATGGAATAGAATACAGAATTGTACCTTCTTTAATTACTAGTAGAATTTTTGGAAATCCATCTGATCCAATCACAGCTTTGTATCGATCAATACAACATGTCGATAATGATTATGATGTGTACCATTTGTTTCAACCTTTTTTACAAGCATTTTTACCTTGGTATTTTTTAAAATTCAGGAAAAAAGGAAAGTTTTACTATGATTGGGATGATTTATGGACTGGAGGAATATTTCAAAGATCAACATCTTTAAGGGAGTGGTATACTCATAAGATTGTAGCTTTTTTAGAAAAAAGTATTCCCTCATTAGCAAATTCAACTACCATTTGTTCTAGTTATTTAAAAAATTTACTTCTCTCAACAAGCAATAAAAATCTTTTGTATAATGGATTTTGGCCTTTTTCAAATGAAATAAAAGCCAACATTAATCAAATTTTTAAAAAGGAGAATAATAATTATTACTTAGGATATATTGGTAAAACAGCTGCGGAATTAGATTGGATTATAGATGCAGCAAAATTAATACTTCCCAAATATCCTTCTGTTCGTTTCATTATTGTTGGTCCAGCATTTTCACAAGTTCTTGAATCAGGTTTATTGTCTATTTCTAATATGCAATATTTAGGTGAGGTAACTCCTTCTGAAGCAACATTAATAGCATCATCATTAGATATAGGTTTATTACCATTAGAGAATACAGTTTTTAATCAAAGTAGATTTCCTATTAAATTTTTTGATTATTTATCTGCTGGAACGCCTGTTTATTATTCTGGTATTGGTGAATTGAAACAAATTGGCGAAAAATTAAATTTTGTATATGAAGGGGGATATTCAAAGAATCTTTGGATAGAAGGGTTAATACAACTCGTTGGTGAAAAAATTGGTGAAACTAAACCTGTCATTGATATTCAGCAGCTAAATTCAATTTATTCTTGGCAAGCTATTGTTGCTGAACTTGAAAAAATTTATCAAAGTTAAAATTGAAGAAACCTAAAATATTTTTAGTTTGTACTGGTCTAGGGATAGTTCAGCGAGGTTTTGAATCTTATATGGCAGATTTGAGCAATCAACTCCAAAATCAAAACAACAAATTTGATATTACTTTATATACGGGTGGTGATTATGAAGATGGTTTAACAATTTCAAAACAACTATTCTGTGTGTCAAGAAATAATCATTTTTGGAATTCTTTATTGGGGAAGGTTAATACTGCTGAGTTTGAATTAATTAGTTTTTTTTCTAGTTTACTTTTAGAAGTAATAACTAAAAAGCCAAAAGCAATTTATCTTGGAGAATATAAGTTGTATTGTTATCTGTTTAAAATTAGAAAATTTTTAAAACTAGATTATTCTTTGGTATTGTATACTGGTGGTCAAGTTAGCCCTGGATTATTTGATACTCGAAAAGATTTTATTCATCATGTTACTGATATTTATTATGATGATTTAGTTAGTGCAGGATTTCCAAAAGAAAGACAGTTTGTTTTACCACATTTTATTTCATTAAAGAAAGAAATCAATTCAATTGACAATAAACTAATTCGTTCTAAAGCTAAAGATAAAAAAATCATTATTAGTGTGGGAGTGATTGATTCAACGATAAAAAGAATGGATCAATTTGTTAAAGTTTTGTCTGATGAAGCCGATAATTATTTTCCAATTATTTTAGGAGAATTTACTGATGAAACAGATAAGATCATTGAGGATTTAAATACGTATTTTGGCAAAGACAATTATTTTGTTGGAAAAGTTAGTAAAGAGGCTCTTTATGCTTATTTGAAGCAGGCTGATTTATTCATGATGCTTTCACCCAAAGAATCATTTGGCTTAGCATCGTTGGAAGCGCTTTCTGTCGGATTGCCAGTAATCTGTTGTGAGTTTCATGAATCTCGATTTGTACTAAAAAACAATGCCTTTCTGATCGATTGCAATGATATTTATCATATCAGAGCTACTTTATCTAGAGCATTACATAATTCTACTACGGACTTAGATAAACTTCATAGAATCAAATTTGTAAAAGAGAATTATTCGTGGGAATCACTAAGTACTAAGTATATAAATATGTTTAATTGTTTTGTTCAAAATAATTTGAATTAAATGATAATGTCTTTTATTAAGAATAGTATTCCTGGGTTTATTAAAAACCCCATAAATCGAATTCGAAATAAAGTAAGGTGGAGAAGGCAGTTTAAAGAAATTATCAATTATTATGATAATAAAACACAAATAACTGAGGAAGAAAAAGAAGTAATCAATTATTTAAAGAAAATTGGTGGTTTAGTTGTTTATCCATATGAATACACATCAGGATGGGACTATTTATCTATTGAAACATATTTAGATAAAGACGCTGATTTGTTTTATGTATTACATAATCAGCATCGACTTTATTTTAAAAGGGGGATGACTGAAAATGAAGTTAAAGGTGTTTATTTTGGATTATTGAATGAACAGTCAGACAATTCACCCCACTTATATTTAACTGAGGGTTTTAGTGTAGATAATGGTTCTGTAGTTGCTGATTTTGGAGCTGCAGAAGGAATTTTTACTTTAAATGTCATAGAAAAAGTATCTCAAGTGTATTTATTTGAACCAGATCCTTTTTGGATAGAGGCTTTGACTTATACATTTAAACCTTGGAAACATAAAGTTGAAATTGTAAATAAATTGGTTGGCAATGAGTTGAATGATACAACTGTTACTGTTGATAATTATTTTAAAGATAAAAAGCTTGATTTTATAAAGGCTGATATTGAAGGGTCAGAAGCTGAAATGTTAGAAGGAGCAATTCATTGCTTAAAAACAATACAACATATAAAATTAGCAATCACAACGTATCATAAGCAATTTGATTATGACAATTTTTCTGAGTTACTTTCAAATAATTATGGGTTTCAAGTAACTCATTCATATGGGTATATGCTTTATTTTATTAACAACAACTTATTTCCGCCCTATTTACGAAGGGGTATTCTTAGGGCTGAAAAGAAGATCATTTAATGAAACGTATTTTAGTTCTAAATAACTATTCCATTAATAGAGTTATGAATGAGTATGCAGAAGGGAAAAAACCATCTCATCACTTATATGGTATTGTTGAGTTACAAAAATTAGGATACCAAATTGTTATTATTGATCCTAAAAAGAATACTGTTTTATTTAAGTTAAGCAGTTTAATGAGACGCTTACCCTTTTTTTATGTAGGCAATTTGCAACAACAAGTTTCAGCAATAGTCAATTATAGAAAGTATGATTTAATTTACGCACCCTGTCAGGATACAACCATTTTTTTAGGAGTATTATCATTTTTAAAAATATTTAAAAAGCCAATCATTGCATTGGCACATCATCCATTTTTAAGTGGAAGACTTGGAGGTCTTAGAAAAATTTCTTTATATCTATCAATAAATGGCCATTCTGCTTTTCCTGCATTAAGTAAAGTGGTTTCTGATCAAATAAACAGTATTTCTAGAGGAGCTATTTCAAAAGAAATGCATTGGGGACCCGATTTGCAATTTTTTAGAACAACTAAAATTTCTAATGATAAAAAAAGTTTTGAATATGATTTAGTTGCTATAGGTAGAACTGGTAGAGATTATAAGACATTTATTAGTGCATTCATAAATACAGATATTAAAGTAAAAATATTTTGCAATATTTTACTAAAAAATCAAATCCCTAAAATAATAACAGACAATATTTCAATTGAATTTCTTCAAACAGATGAACAGCTTACATACAAAGAAATTAATACTATTTATAATTCTGCTAAAATATTGGCTATACCAATGTTTGCTCAAGATAGCTTATGTGGATTAACAAGCATTACTGATGGCATTGCAATTGGGATGCCAATCTTAGCAACCAAAAATAATTATATTAATATTGACCCTGAAGAAAATGCTTTTGGTTACTGGATAAATGCAAATAATTCTGATGATTGGTTTAATACTGTCAATACAATTTTAAAAGATCCTTTACTTTTTGAAAAAATGGGCAATAATGCTATAAGTACTGCCCAAAAGAAATTTAATATTGAAAAGTATACAGAAGAATTAGTTGAAATATTAGAGCAAAGGAATTAAATGATTACTATTTGAATTATTCAATTATCATACCTACTTGTAATCGAAATAATTTATTAGAATTATGTCTTAATAAGCTACTTGAAGCTATTAACGTAGTCAATAATCTTTCATTTGAAATTATTGTCACTGATGATAGTTTTAATAATAATGCAAAAAGTTTAATTGAGAATAAATACTCGATGGTTAAATGGGTGCAAGGTCCAAAAAAAGGTCCTGCTGCAAATAGAAATAACGGAGCAAGGATTTCAACAAGTGAGTGGTTGATTTTCTTGGATGATGATTGCATGCCAACTTTGAATTTATTGGAAACTTATCATAATGCTGTCACTAATAGAAAAAGAAATCAGTATGTTTTTGAAGGAAAAATCATTGCCGATAGACATCAGGAAAGATTTGATGAAGAAGCTCCTATTAATATAAATGGTGGAAGTCTTTGGTCTTGTAATTTTTGTATACAAAGAGATTTCTTTAATACCATTGGTCAATTTGATGAACAATACCCCTTTCCCTCAATGGAAGATGCTGATTTAAATGAACGAATACTTAAATCATATGAAGTTGTTTTCTTAGAAAACGCTACTGTTATTCATCCATGGAGGAAAATTAAGTTTTTTAAAAACTTTTATCCCAAATTATATTCGTATAAATTTTTTGTAAATAAGCATCATCAACAATCAAAATATAAGTTTAGACTTACTAGAATAAAAATTTTTGTGCATGGAGTTCTCAATAATTTTATTTTGTTAGCTAAATTTCGATTCAAGGGAATTGCCCATTATTTTGAATTAAACCTTTTCAATTTTATTTCTATCTTTTTATGATGTCTAATCTATCTTATCGTAAATTAAAAGAGATTTTCTTTCATAGAATTGTTAGAAGATTTAAATTGATTCCTCAAAAAAATTTCGATTCAAAAAAACTGATTTTTGCTAATAATTGCAAAATGGTACTATTTGGAATAGAAGATGTTATCTCTGACAACATTGCATTTTTAAGTTATTATGAATGGGAGCTATCTGAGATCATTAAAAAATTAAGCTTTAATTCTTCTATAATGGTAGATGCTGGGGCGAATATGGGTTATTTTTCTTTGATATTTCTTTCCAACTCTTTAAAGGGAAAACTTTTCGCATTCGAACCAAATCCTTCAGTTAGTTTTTTATTAGATAAGAATATGGTTCAGAATAACTTCACTGAGAGGGCTGTTATTATCAAAAAAGCACTTTCTGCAACTGCTGAGAATATTCCATTCAATTTTGGTTCTTCTGATAAGCAAAGTGGTTGGGGTCATGTTGATAACAATTCTCCAACATATGTAGAGGCAACTACTTTAGATTTAAATTTTTTAAATGAAGAAATAATAGACATCTTAAAAATTGATGTAGAGGGATTTGAATTTGAAGTATTAAAAGGGGCAAAAAAATTACTAAGCGATAAAAGAATTAGAAATATATTTTTCGAAATTAATGATGGGATGTTGCAAACAAATGGAATTTCTGGCGAAACAGTTATAGGTTACTTAAATAAATTTGAATATAGTGTGGAGAAAGTTACAAATGAAATAATGTGGGCAAAACCGAAATAAACACTTTAATCTTAACGAATAAATTTCCTCCCAGTTTTGACGGAGTTGGTCATTATTCAGATAACCTTTATCATTTATTGAAAATGAGGGGCATAAAAGTTGGAGTGGTTACAACTCAATCTAATGTTTTTGATTTTGAGCGAAATAATCAAGCAGATGTTTTTCCAATAGCTCCCAATTGGAGTTTTAAAGGATGCTACATGCTTTTGAAAATAATAAACCAGAAGCAGGTTAATAATTTACTTATTCAATATGTGCCTTATTCATATAGTAAATCAGGGGTCCCATTTATTTTTGTTTTCTTTTTAGTATTCATGCGCATGAAGGGTATTAAAATTCATACTAATTTTCATGAAATAGCTATTCGATTTTCAGGAGAGGGTTTTCTTTCTAAAATACGTTCAATTGTTCAAAGGACTTTAGCTTATCTTATATGTTCCTTTTCAAATTCAATCCAAACAAGCAATAGTTATTATAAAAGTTTGTTGATGCCATTTCAATCTAAACTAATTCCAATTCCCTCAAACTTCGAAAAACTTATTTTAGAAAAAGTCGATATGGAATTTGACATTGATAATATTATAGTAATCGCCGTAAATGCAAACCGGTGTAATAATAACTTTTTTGAAGTAATCTATGAGCTTAAAAAATTAAGTAAAAAAGACTTCAAAATTATTGTTATCGGAAGAGCATACGATGATGACTTAGCATTTATTGAAAAGAAAATTAATGAACTTTCGTTGAACACCTTTTTTCAAATAAGTGTAAATGCAACTGAGGAAACATTTATTAATTGTATGAAAAACGCCAAATTATATATTCAACTTGAAACAGTAATGGCTAATAAATTTGGAGGAGTTTCATCGAAAAGTGGGACTATTGCAACAGCTATGCAACTGGGTATTCCAATTATAACTACATGCGGTGATATGACAGATACTTCAATTTTTAGAAATGGTATAAATGTATGCTTCGTAGATTACAATGATGCGTTATCAACTGCTCAATTAATTGATAATTTGAGCGGGGATCTTCAGCAACTAAAATTGCTGAGAAAATCTGCAATTACTGCATATCATCAGTATTTTAAATGGGAGCATACAATCAATTATTATTTACAATTAGTAGCTTAAATAAAAGTGTATCCAGTTCATAAAATAAACAATAAGTTAAATGTTTACCAAAAGGTATTCTTAACGATCTATTTCTTTACTGTCTTAAGTGGCGCATTTAGAAAGTGGATTATTTCTGACAAGCAAATTGGAAATGTAATTTTGTTTTTACAAATACTTATTCCCTTTTCTTTTATTTTTATTAGAGGAGGAATGAAAAATTGGCAAAATGGTAAATCACAATTTGCAATTTTAACTTTTATTTTGTTTATTGAAGTTCTAAATCCTCTAAACCTTACTATTAATCATGGATTACTTGGAATATTGTTGCATGGTAGCTTTTTCTTCATGATTTTCTTTTATATAAACAATCGACAATATTTTCAATTTGAACAAATAGCTGGTATACTTTTCATTGGCGGAATACTTCAATTGCTGTTGGCGTTTTATCAATATACACAGCCTGCTGATGTGTTTATTAATACATATGTAGATGTAGAATCTGTTGGTGGAGTTGCATTAGTGGGTAATGCAATTAGAGTTACTGGAACATTTTCTTACATTAGTGGCTTTACAGGCTTCCTATTTTTTAATAGTTTATTTGTTTGGGCTCTTGTAAAGTATAATTATAAAAGTATATATATTCTTTTGCTTTTGCTTTTCGGTATAACTGCTTGTTTTATGAGTGGGGCAAGAGCAGCAACTTATTCATATTTTATCATATTAGCAGTAATTGCATTTACAGAGCCTATTTTATTTAGCAAATCAATAGTGGACTTTAAGAGTTTTATTCCAATTCTAATTATTATTACAATAGTTATAGGATTTGGCTCCGATAAATTTGTAGACTTAATATCAAATTCATTTACAGGTTTTATTGAAAGGAGAACTAGGGGGATTGAATCTGGGGAGGAATCAACTAGAATTTTCAATGATTTTTATGAATTAATCAATTTTAAAGGAAATTATCCAATAATGGGAGTTGGCCTCGGCGCTACTTACCAAGGCGCTAATAAGCTATTCGGTACTTCCAGTTATGTTTTAGAGTATGGCTTTTTTGAATCTGAGTTAGTAAGAATAGTTTTGGAAGGTGGATTTCTATTGTTAATTACAAGAACAATCATCTTTGTATATCTTTTAAGAAAACTTTTTATGCCGAAAATTGGCAAAATTGTCATTTTTATTCTTTTGCTTTTTTTCTTTCCATATGTTTTTAACTTATATAATGCTGTTTTCGCTGCTCTAGGAATAATGTTGGTAGATTATTTTTATTTCAGATCCATTATTTTAAAATATAATGCAGTTAGTAAACAAAACAACTTTCAATATCCATTTACATTTTAAAACTGAGTGATGATAGAACGATCAAATAAAGGACTCCATGATTTTGTTTATAATTATTTAGATAAAAATGAGAACAAGTATACGTTTGATAATATATTAGATATTGCTTCTGGCAGTGGTGCATGGTTGGCAAGGTTTAAAAATATTTCAGATACAAATAAATTAGGACTTGATTTAGACATCAAGCAGTTTCAGTTGAAAGATGTTAAAGCCATTCCTTTTAATTTTGATAATTATACGAATGAGCAATTTGGTCAGTTTGAACTTATAACTTGTTTAGAATTGATTGAACATCTTGAAAATCCTGGTAAATTAATTCAATTAATAAAGAATAATTTATCAACTAGTGGTGTTTGCGTTATGAGTACTCCTAATATTCACAGTATTCAAGCAAGACTTCGATTTTTATTGAAAGGTAGGCTAGGACATTTTGATGATAAAAGTGATCCTACTCATATTTATCCTGTTTATATTGAAAATCTTCAACGACTATTATTTAATCACCATTTGAGTTTAGAACAAACAGTCATTTATCCCTTTTGTGATAATTATGGAACTGGCATAAAGTTTTTATCTGCTTTATTGAAACCATTCATTCCTCAAAGTTTTTTTGGTGATAATATCATTTTTGTGATCAAGCATAACGTTTAAAATATTTTGAACCTCCTTTATATTCTCGAAAGACCAATACAAAATGATTTGCCTTATCATTTGATTCAAAAGGTAAATGGAATTAATGCTAGAGTAATTTGTTTTTCTTTACACCATGGTTCTTTAAATAGCAATGAAAATATCAACCAGACAGTTTTTAAGAGTAATTCATTGTTTACATTTCAGTATGAGTTAGTTAAATCACTTGGGGTTTTGATAAAAGCAATTAGATGGTCAACTACTACCATAGTGTATGGTCATTATCATCCAATGTTTAAATGGGCTATTTTTCTTTCAAAAATATTTAATAAAAATCTGGTATTAACTTCTGATGCAACCAGTGAACAAGGGATTGCAGGAAGTAATGGTATGATACTTAAATTTAAACCCTTCGCTTTTAGAACTTTGTATAATAGTATTGCTGATGCTCTTTTTGTTCCTTCAAATGCTAGTTTACAGTTTTTCACTACGATAGGCATTGAACCAAAGAATATTGTACTCACACCGTATTCAGTAAATGAAATTATTCTTCATTCTTTATACGATCAAGCCAATCTCACTCGTCTTCAATCATTCTATCAATTGCCTGATCAGGCAAGAATAATTTTATTCTGCGGTAAATTTATTAATAGAAAAAGACCTCAGGATTTACTGGAGGCTTTAGCAAAAATTGGAAATTCAAGCACTTATTTGATTATGATTGGTGATGGACCAATGCGTCAAGAATTAGCAGTTTTATCTGAACAGTTGAATATTCAAGAAAATGTTTTATTTCCTGGCTTGATTGATTATACTGATTTACCAAACTATTATAAATTCGCGAATGTATTAGTTGTTCCTTCGGAGCATGAGCCTTATGGGTTAACCGTGAATGAAGCCATGATTTGCGGACTTCCTGTAATTGCCAGTAATGCAGTTGGTGCAGCAGTTGATTTAATAGAAGAAGGGATAACTGGGTTTACCTATCCTGTTGGAGATATTGCAGAACTGACTAAAAAAATAAAAGCCATTCTTGATAACCCATCTCTAAAGGACACTGTTACAACTAATGCCCAACTAAAAATGCAACATTGGAGCAGCCAATCCAACGCAGACGCCCAGGTTCAATTTTTTAAACAAAAAGGTTGGCTTTCATGAAAATTGTTATTTTCAGTTCTACTTTTCTTCCCAATATTGGCGGCCTTGAAAATATTATGGCAGGTTTAGCAGAAGAGTGGACAAGTATGGGGAATGAAGTAACCGTTTATACAATTACTCCACAAACAGATAAACAAATTAATACAGCTTATGCAATTGTATTTAAAAAATCGAATGCTCAATTAATTGCAGCGATATCAAAAGCAGATATTTATCTGGAAGCTAATATTAGTATAAAAAATATTTTACCTGGGTTAGTCCATCAAAATAAATGGTGGGTGGTGCATCATATACAATACGATCACCAAGATTCAAAAACAGGATTGCTGAAACAATTCTTCGCCCGTTTTGCAAAGAACATTAGTGTAAGTAATTTTATCGCTTCCAAATTAAATAGCCCTTCAACCGTTATACATAATTTTGTTGCTCCATCTTTTGTAGAGCAAACTGTTGAAGATCGTAACTATGACCTGGTTTTTTTAGGGCGATTGGTTTCTGATAAGGGTGTTGATCGATTAATAGAGACAATTGCTGCTTCAACAAAAAAGTACAAATGCCTTATCATAGGAAATGGTCCTGATAAAAATTTCTTGGAAAGATTATCCAAAGAAAAAAATCTTTCATCACAGATTGTATTTGCTGATTCTTTACATGGTTCAGCATTGGTCAATGCCCTCAATCAATCAAAAACAATGGTGATTCCTTCATTGTGGGATGAACCATTTGGAGTTGTGGCCCTTGAAGCAATGGCTTGCGGTTGCACTATTGCATGCTCCAATAAAAAAGGACTCCATGAA
This sequence comes from Sphingobacteriia bacterium, assembly GCA_037129425.1. GTDB lineage: Bacteria > Bacteroidota > Bacteroidia > Chitinophagales > Chitinophagaceae > Sediminibacterium. The sequence continues at coordinate 8,753 of JBAXUV010000015.1, read as the reverse complement.
GCAACTGGTGGATTGGCTTTTTATTTTGACCCTTTAGATCAATCTTCAATGTTAGAAGCTATAGATAATGCTATCAACTTTCAAAAAGATGATTTGTTTATAAATAAAGAAAAACAGCATTTACAAAATCACAGTAGATCAGTAATCGCTAAAAAATACATTTCCCTCTTTGAAGATACTCCTCTCTAATCCATCTATTCAATACAGTAAGCATACTTTTAAATCTTTACACCAAGCTGGTCATGAAGTTTTATTTGCTACTGCATATTGGTACCGCCCTAACCGATTCATTGAAAAATTATTTAGTATAACTTCTTTGGATAGCTATATCAAGCGTTATTCAGATACATCCATTCCTACACAATCTGTAGAAACTCGTATTTGGGCTACATTTTTCCATTTTCTCATTAAGTTTATACCATTTGATGTAGAACAAAAATCATATTGGGAAGATCGTATACATGATCAATGGGTTGCTGGATTGGTTAAAAAATGGAAACCCGATTTAATCATTGGGTATGAAAAATCTTCTTTAAAATCATTTAATGCTGCAGATGCTATTGGAGCCATTAAATGGCTAGACCTTGCTCAAGTTCACCCAAAGACAATAGCATCATTAAGGGAAAAATTACCTTTTTTTAAGTTGATTACAGGCACTGATCAATTATTTACTACTATACAATCGCTAAAAGAAAAAGAGTATGAACATGCCAATACTATTACTTGTTTATCTCAATTTGCTGCAAATACACTAAAGGAAGCTGGTATCGATAGTAATAAAATATTGATTAACCCATTAGGATTTGATGAATCGATATTTTATGAAAATGTACAAAATGAAAAAAATCAAAATGAGCCAATTCATTTTATATATACGGGAATCATCACAAAAAGAAAAGGAGTTGAACTTTTATTGGAAACCTTTGCAGGTATTCCAAATCATTTGGCTAAATTAACTTTAATAGGTCCTGCTGGGGATGCTACACCTACCCTGAACAAGTTCTTAGAATACGGAAATATTTTTTATCAACCATATTTGAATCAACAAGAATTGGCCAAAGCCTTGCGTTCTGCAGATGTATTTGTTTTCCCAAGTTATTTAGATAGCTGGGCAGCAGTTGTTTTAGAAGCGATGGCTTCAGGTTTACCCGTTATAGTTACCAACTATACCGGAGCAGCTCAATTGGTAAATGTGAAAAATGGAATCGTTATTCCGGCTGGTGATAAAGAGGCTATATTAAATGCGATGCTTAATTTCATTCAATTTCCCAATCTCATTTCAGTAATGGGGAGGTCGGCAGCAGCAATTGCCAAAGAACATACCTGGAAAAAATATACCGCCAATTTAATTAAGGAATTAAACAAATTGACCATTAATAATAACTATGTGTAGAATCGCTGGAATCATTCGCCCTACTGCAACTATTTCTAATTCGGAAATTATTGCTATGCGCGATTCTATGCAACATGGGGGCCCTGATGATGCAGGTGTTTACTTTAATGATGAATCTCATGTGGCATTAGGCCATCGGCGATTGTCTTTGATAGATTTGTCAGAAGCAGGTCATCAACCTATGTTGAATAAAGAGAACAATCTTGTGATTGTTTTTAACGGAGAGATTTATAACTATTTAACTATACAAGCAGAACTAAAATTATTGGGGTATCAGTTTATTTCACATTCAGATACCGAAGTAATTATTGCGGCATACCAACATTGGGGAGTGGATTGTTTTGAAAAGTTCAATGGCATGTTTGCCTTAGCTATTTATGATATTCCAAAAAAAGAATTGATATTGGCCCGCGATCACGCAGGAATTAAACCGCTGTATTATAGTTTTTATAAAGAAGGTTTTTATTTTGCTTCTGAAACAAAAGCATTCAAACAAATTGATTATAACTGGCCAGAAAACCCCGATTGGAAAACATTTTTATTGTGCTTTGGACATATGCCAGAACCCTTTACTACTTTAGATGGAGTATTGTCTTTACCAAAGGGCAGTTATATGAAAGTAAATTTGAACAATCTTCATTCAAGTTTATATAGATTCAATCAAACTCATTATCAATATACAATAACAAAGGAATCAGAAGCCATTGATGCCATTCGAACATCATTGACAGCTTCAGTTAAGCGGCATTTAATTTCCGATGCACCAATTGGTTTATTTTTAAGTGGCGGAATCGACTCCAGTATTTTAACCATATTGGCAAAAGAGTTTACAGGAGCACATTTAAACACATTGTCAATCGATTTTGCAGAGTCGGCTTTTTCTGAGAAAAAATACCAGGACATTATCATTCAACAAACCGGAGCCAAACATCAGTCATTCACAATTGATCAATCTAATTTTCAAGACTCTATCAATGATATTTTATTGGCAATGGATCAACCTAGTAATGATGGCATTAATTCCTATTTTATTACTAAGTACGCACAGGAAGCAGGATTAAAAGCGGTATTGAGTGGAATAGGAGCTGATGAGTTATTGGGTGGATATCCTTCCTTTAAGCGAGCTGCTTTACTCTCTAAAACCAAACTCATTCCGGTTTTTTTACTCCATTTGGCAGAGTTATTCAAAGATGATAAGAAAAGAAAAATACGTTTTTTAGAAAGAAAAAATGCCTGGGGTCAATATTTATTCAACAGAGGGTTTTTTACACCACTTCAAATTTCATCCATTCTTCAAATTAGTGTTAATGAAATTCAAGCAACAATAGATAAGGTATCTATGCCTCCCTTCTTGTCTAAGTTAAACCTACAGGAACAAGTGAGTTTTACAGAAACGAATTTATATATGCAAAATCAATTATTGAGAGATACTGATTTTATGAGTATGTGGCATTCTGTAGAAGTTAGGGTTCCTTTTTTAGACAAAGAATTTATACAAGTCTGCCATTCCATTCATCCTTCATTGAGATTGAATGGTGGGCCAAAACATTTACTCATAAAAGCGTTTAAAGATGTATTGCCTGAAGCTATCTGGAATAGACCTAAACAAGGATTTGCTTTTCCTTTTCAACAATGGATGGTCAATACAGATTTACCTACCGATAAAAATGATTTAAACCAGCATTTCAATGATGCATTGAAAAATGGAAATACACACTGGAGTAGATACTGGTGCTATTGCCTCTCACAAATGCCTCCAAAACAGAATAGAGCTTGGTAAACAAAACCGCATTTATTTATTTAACCGCTTTTTCCAGAACTGGAGGAATAGAACAGTTTAATAAAAATGTATTGGCTTCTTTTAAGGAAAGCGGGTTGGATGCATATTCCGTTTATGATCATGAAGCAGATGGAAAATATTTTAACAAACAATCGTTTAAGGGATTCAACGGAAATAAATTGGCCTGTTTGATGTCATTGATATGGAATGCAAAAAAATATTCAACCATATTAATTGGACATATCAACCTTGCTCCATTGGCCTATTTGATCAAGCTACTATATCCATCCAAACAATTGATTCTTTTTGCGCACGGTATTGAAGTTTGGAAACCATTGGTTGGCAGTAAGGCCTGGTTGGTAAAAAATACCAGTGCCATTTATTCAGTAAGTAATTTCACAAAAACTACCCTCTTAGCAAATAATCCAGTACTTGCATCTGATAAAATCAGGATTTTGCCCAATGCATTAGATCCATTTTTTGATTATCCAACTGAATTGGAGAAACCGACCTATTTATTAAACAGATATGGAATACAACCTGATGAAAAATTGATACTTACTGTATCCAGGCTTTCTTCAGATGAGCAATACAAAGGGTATGATATAGTAATTAAAATATTGAAAGAGCTTAATAATGATCAATCGATACTAAAATATATTATTGCCGGAAATGCAGATGAAAAAGAATTAACTAGAGTCAAACAATTGATACAAGAAGAAGGGCTTTCCGATAAAGTGATTCTTACAGGATTCGTAAAAGAGCAGGAGCTAATCGATCATTATTTAGTAGCAGATATTTTTGTTTTACCAAGCAAGGGGGAAGGATTTGGAATTGTTTTGATTGAAGCCCTTGCATGCGGAAGAAAAGTAATTGCTGGAAATAAAGATGGAAGTGTTGATGCACTTAAGAATGGCGAGTTAGGAACTTTGGTTGATCCTGACAATCTTGATCAACTCAAACTAGCAATAAATAATTTATTGAATGATTCTACATTTGATCATTTAGCCATGCAAGTAAGGGCTCGTCAGAATTACTCATTCGAGCGATTTAAAAACAATCTTCTACAAATCAACACTGCTTGAATTAACAGCATTTAATGAAAACATTTTTCTTAAAATTAAGACGTACTATTTTGTCCAAATTTATTCCAGAAATATTTTGGCCAGTTTCAGTAAATATTGCTGGAGCAATCATCCCAATTCGTAACGAACCATTTAGCTTTGGAACAAAATGGATTCTTAAAAAGAATGAATACGAGGGTGCAGAAATAGAATTGGTAAAACAATTATTAAATGGAGGAGAGCATATTTTAGAAATGGGCACTTCAATTGGCGTTTTAACAAGAGTAATGAGTAATTTAATTGGGCCATCGGGAAAAATTATCAGCGTAGAATGCAACGATACTTTGTACAAAAGCTGCCTCAGATGGAATACTGATTATCCTAATATTGTTTTGCTAAAAGGATATGGTTTTCCTGTTTATACAGTTCCTGACAATCTTTCTATTGATGGATATTCTGATGATTTAGGTTCGCTGGGTACGCAAATTGATTTTTCAGTTAAAACAGATAATGTAAATAAAAATGAATTCATTATCGATATAAAAACAGTTGAAGATAAATTCAGTTTTAAGCCTTCTATTTTAGTAATTGATGTTGAGGGAAGCGAAGAATTAATGGTAGAAACAGCATTTCATCTTCCAGAACATATTAAGCATATCATTATAGAACTGCATGGTGGAATGTATAAAAAGCAAGTAGAAACTCAAGATGCTATAATTAGTGCAATTAAAAATGATGGATTTGCATTGAATAAAACGATTGCAGGATCTTATCATTTTGCAAGAAATTAATAATGGCCCAACCCAAGAAAAAAATCCTGATCATCTACGAATTCTTTTATCCAGCATATAAAGCAGGAGGAGTGATTCAATCTTTGCGCAACATGATTGGATTGCTGCATAAAGATTTTGATTTTTATTGCATTACAGGGGGGTACGATTTAAATGAAGATGAACCACTTGAAAACATTCAGCTCAATCAATGGAATGAGATATTAATAGAAGATCAGGCAACCATTAAAGTTTGGTACGACGACAAAAAGCGACTCGATTTAATCAAAATGAAATCCTTGATCAGACAGGTAAACCCAAATACCATTTACATTAATGGTTTTATGCATATTGCATTCTTATTAAATCCGCTCTTAGTAATTAAGTATTCCGAATTTAGAAATACAAGCGTAATTGTTGCTCCGAGAGGTATGCTTCAGTCTGGTGCACTTTCAACCAAATCCTTCAAGAAAAAATGGTACCTTAAGGTTATTCAGCTATTAGGGTTAACTAAAAACATACATTGGCATATTACTTCAGAAGAAGAAAAGGAAGGAATCAATCAATATTTTCCTACCACGGCTAACCGATTTACCCTATTAGGAAATATTCCTCAATTACCTCTTAAAGAATTTCTCCCTTCTGATAAAACAGTTGGCGTTCTAAGTATACTGTATGCATCCATCATTACTGATAAGAAAAATCTTCATTATACTTTAGAATCACTTCGGTATTGTACATCCAGCATATTTTTTTCAATATATGGAGTAATCAAAGAAGCGGATTATTGGAATCGTTGTGAAGCAATCATCAACAGCCTTCCAGAAAATATTCATGTACAATACTTCGGAGCATTTAAACCTCCTGAAATGCAGCAGATTGTAAGTAAGCACAATGCTTTTATTTTATTGAGTAAAGGTGAAAACTTTTCACATGCCATTTTTGAAGCATTGGGAACCCCACGACCCATAATTACCAGCGGTTTTACGAGTTGGAATAATTTACAAGAAAAAAATGCAGGCTGGAACCTTACCATTGATAATCCTCAGCAAACTGGACTTCAAATAGATGAAATTGCAAGATTAGACCATGATCATTGGGAAAAATATTTGAAAGGAGCCCATGATTTGGCAAATAACTATCTTGCTAAGCAAGATTTCAAAAAAGACTATACAGAATTACTGAATATAACATGATTGTACTTGGAATAAATGCCTATCACGCAGACTCTTCTGCTGCCATATTTAAAGACGGAATACTCATTGCAGCTACAGAAGAAGAGCGATTTAGAAGAGTAAAACATTGGTCTGGTTTTCCATCCAAAGCCATTGCGTTTTGTTTACAAGAAGCTGGTGTAAACATTAATGAGGTTGATCATATTGCTATTGGTAGAGATCCTAAAGCCAAGTTTAAAAACAAACTATTATTTTTTGCATCTAGACCTATAGAATCCACCATTCATACTATTGAACGATTACTCAATCAACAAAAAGTAAGTTCATTAGAACAGGAATTTAATACTCATTTTGGTATTGCCATAGATATTGTAAAACAAAAAATTCACCAGGTAGAACACCACCGATCTCATTTAGCCAGTGCTTATTATGCATCTCCATTTGAAACAGCTGCAATTGCAAGTATTGACGGCTCAGGTGATTTTAGTACTACCATGTTGGCCATTGGCAAGGGCAATCAAATTGAAGTAATTGATTCCATTGATTTTCCTCATTCTTTGGGTATTTTTTATACGGCGTTTACTCAACTCTTAGGCTTTCCGCATTATGGTGATGAATATAAAATTATGGGACTTGCGCCTTATGGAAATCCAGTCTATCTAGATCAACTAAGGGATGTGGTTCTTTTAGAAAAAGGAGGTCTATTTAAATTGAACCTACCTTATTTTAGGTCTCCAGGAAAAGGATTCGTTGCTTATACAAGTGATCATATTCCTGCCATACCAATTGCCTATAGCAAAAAAATGGAAACTGTTTTTGGAAAAGCCAGAAGCAAAGACATTCCTTTAACACAACACCACAAGGACCTTGCAGCTTCAGTTCAGCGCATGGCAGAAGAAAGTATTTTTCATATTCTCAATCATTTGCATCAAGAAACCAGGTTATCCAATTGCTGTTTGGCAGGAGGTGTTGCGCAGAACAGTGTGGCTAATGGAAAAATAAAATCAAGAACTCCTTTCACTCAATTATATATTCCTTCAGCTGGTCATGATGCAGGCATTGCAATGGGTGCTGCCCAATATGTTTACCATCATGTGTTGAATCAACCTAGAGTGGCACCAATATTTTCTGCTTGCACAGGTGCTCATTTTACCAATGAGTACATTGAGCAAATGCTTCAAGCAAAAAATATCGAGTACATTAAATTAGAAGATGAATTTCTATACGATTATGTTGCCGACAGATTAATCAATGCAGGTGTTGTTGGTTGGTTCAACGGACGTGCGGAATTTGGCCCTCGTGCTTTAGGAGGAAGATCTATTTTAGCTGATCCTAGCAGGAAAGATGCCAAAGACTTGATCAATAGTAAAATCAAGCGTAGAGAGAGTTTCAGACCTTTCGCTCCAAGTATATTAAAAGAATATGTGAACGAGTATTTTGAAATAGTGGACGATGTTCCATTCATGGAAAAAGTATTTCCAATTAAAGAATCAAAACGTTTAATCATACCTGCAGTAACACATGCTGATGGCACAGGCAGATTGCAAACAGTAGATAGCAAGATATCGCCGAGGTATTATGCACTCATTGATGCTTTTAGAAAAAAATCAGGCATACCTATTTTGCTCAACACTTCATTCAACGAAAACGAACCAATTGTAAATGCTCCAGAAGAAGCATTGGATTGTTATCTGAGAACCAGTATGGATATGTTGGTAATGGAAAACATTATCGTTGAAAGAAAATAATACATCAAGTTCCCAAAGATTCATGAAAGTTTCCATCATTACAGCTACTTACAATAGTGCAGCCACTATTGCTGATTGTTTGGCATCTGTAAAAAATCAGACTTATCAGAATATTGAACATATCATTATAGATGGAGGATCATCTGACAATACATTGGCGCATTTAAAGCAAAATAATTTTTCAGGAAAACTCATTTCCGGAAATGATAATGGTATTTATGATGCTATGAATAAAGGCATTGATTTGGCTTCAGGAGATATTATTGGCATATTAAACTCCGATGATTTGTATGCTAATGAAACAATCATTCAACAATTGGTAGCCCTTTTTGAAACAAGCAATGCAGCTGCGATTTATGGAGATCTTGAATATGTGGATGCAAAAGATATTTCCCTCGTAAAGAGAAGATGGATAGCTGGGCCATGTAATAAAAAAGAGTTTTTATATGGCTGGATGCCTCCTCATCCTACTTTTTTTGTTAAAGCGGAATTATACAAGCAATATGGCAAATTTAATCTCAATGTATATACTGCTGCAGATTACGAACTCATGCTTCGTTTTATATACAGATTTGGCATTAAGGTTGCATATTTGCAGGAAGTTATGGTGAAAATGAGAATTGGTGGAGTAAGCAATCAATCCATCAAAAACAGGCTACTCGCCAATAAGGGAGATCGAATGGCTTGGGAAATCAATGGTTTGAAACCCTATTGGTTTACTTTGTTTGCCAAACCACTTAGAAAAATTACCCAATTCATCCGATAATAAATGAAGAAAGCATTAATCACCGGAATTACAGGCCAAGATGGGGCATACTTAACA
>JBAXUV010000014.1:0-80988 GCA_037129425.1 Sphingobacteriia bacterium | reverse complement strand
TTCTAAGCTAGATTGGCTCATTGATATGAAATTAATACTTTAAAACCGTATACCCTTTTGCTGAATAGGTTGTGATAGTAGTGATTGCTGATAAAGCGGGTAATACTTCAGTTACTATGGTTGATGGGTCAACATTTCTTTTGAATAAAGTTTGCCCGCAAACATACATAGGAATCCCAGCCTCTTTTAATGCGGTAAAAAGGGCTAGATGTGGATTATTTACTCCGAATTTTTTTTGATATGCTTCATTGTTCAATAAAGTCATTACTGCAGGGCCATGAAAAACGGCAACCACATGTAATTTCTTAGCAGTCACTCCAGCTAATGCATGCAGATTAATAATACGTGCAATATTCTCTACATTCTCATTGATGACATCGGGTTTATCGGTAGCAGTAGTCACATCAATTAAAACCTTATAATCCAATTTTGGATCAATGGTCATTGTTGCAAACGGCACTTCTAATGCAGCCCCATAATTTTTAATGATTGGAAAAGTCTTGTTTTGAGCTAAAGACAGTTGAGCGACAAAAAGAAATAGTACAAATGAAGCGATTTTCATGATTAATCTTTTGATTTGAGTATGGGTTCAAGGTACACTTATTTCCCAAATTTTTTCTTTAATGCCTGCAATGCATCTGAAACATTCATTGAACTGAGGTCTGCTTCTTCTGCTTTTTTAGGAGATAATGTTTTAGTTTTTGTATGACCAGCACCAGTTCGGTTGTTAGTATTGTTCGTTGAATTACCTGCTGATTCCTCTGTTTGTTTAATGGATAAAGCAATTCTTTTTCTAACAATATCTACTTCCACCACTTTTACCAAAACTTTTTGCCCTAGTTTGAGTACTTCAGCAGGATCCGAAATAAACTTATTGGCAATTTCACTTACATGTACTAAGCCATCTTGTTTTACACCAATATCAATAAAAGCACCGAATCGAGTAAGGTTGGTCACTTGCCCTGGCAAAACAAGACCAACTTTTACTTCTTCTAAAGAATAAATATTGGCAAATTCAAATTGCTCCAATTCCGATCTGGGATCTAATCCGGGTTTCTTCAATTCTTTTATAATATCATTCAATGACAATAAACCTATTTGATCAGTAACATATTTTTTTAAATCCACTGTTTGGAGCTTCGATTCATTCCCAATTAAAGTCTGCACATCAATTCCTAAATCTTTGGCCATTTTCTCAATGATGGAATAGGCTTCCGGATGAACAGCACTTGCATCTAATGGATTTAATGCATTTGGAATACGCAAGAACCCAGCACATTGTTCATAAGCTTTTGCGCCTAATCGGGGAACTTTCAAAAGTTCTTCCCTGCTTTTAAACTGTTGAATATTTTTTCGATGATTGATGATATTTTCAGCAACCGACTCATTGATTCCACTTACATATTTCAACAACTGTTTACTTGCTGTATTCAGATTTACGCCAACTGTATTTACACAGCTTACTACCGTTTGATCGAGTTTTTCTTTTAGTCTGAATTGATTCACATCGTGTTGATACTGTCCAACACCAATGCTTTTAGGATCTATTTTCACCAACTCTGCTAAAGGATCCATCAACCTCCTACCAATACTAACTGATCCTCTAACAGTAATATCAAAATCAGGGAACTCTTCTCTAGCAATTTCAGAAGCTGAATAAACCGATGCTCCATCTTCATTCACTAAAAAAACAGGTAGACCTAAATTCATTTTTTTAATAAACTGTTCGGTTTCTCTTCCAGCAGTTCCATCTCCAATGGCAAATACCTGAATATCAAATTGCTTTACCAAATGCTTAATCGTATACTCGCTATCGAATTGCTTATTGGCTTCGTGAACATAAATTAAATCGGTTTTCAACAATTCACCTTTTTCATCCAGGCAAACAACTTTACAACCAGTTCTGTATCCTGGATCTATGGCCAAAATTCTTTTACTTCCTAATGGAGCACTCAACAATAACTGACGAAGATTTTCAGCAAAAACATTAATAGCATCTTCATCGGCTTTTTGTTTTAAAACAGTTCTGCATTCAGTTTCTAAACTGGGTTGCAATAACCTTCTATATGCATCTTTAATTGCTTTTTTTATATGCTCTGCAGAAGCACTCATTCCTTGCAAATAAGTTTGCTCTATTGCATACAATGCATCATCTTCTATGGGAGCAATATTCATTCTTAAAAAGCCTTCCAAGAAACCTCTTAGAATTGCCAAAATACGATGAGAAGGTACTTTATGAATGGGTTCAGAAAAATCAAAATAGTCTTTGTATTTAATAGCTTCTGTTTCTTTATCACTCAATACTTTACTTTGAAGCAATGCAGTGTCTTCAAATAACTTTCTCAATTTTGCCCTTACAATTGCATTTTCATTGACATTCTCTGCAATGATATCTCTAGCTCCCTGCAAAGCTTCTTCTATGGTTGTAATTTTTTCATTAAAATATTTAGCAGCTTCTAATTCAGGTGAACCATCTTTTTGTTCCAATAAAAAAAGAGCAAGCGGTTCTAATCCATTTTCTTTTGCAACAACGGCCTTGGTTTTCCTTTTTACTTTAAATGGCAGATAGATATCTTCTAATTCTACTATGGTTGATGCAGCATCTATTTTTGCTTGAATGGAATCCGTCATCTTACCTTGCTCGGTAATTGTTTTTTCAATAAAAGATTTTCTTTCTGCAAATGCCAGCATTAATTTTTGTTCATCTTGAATCTGCTGAATTTGCACTTCATCTAAATTACCTGTACTATCTTTTCTATAACGAGCTATGAATGGTATGGTAGAACCTTCTAGTAATAAACCCAATACTGTTTCCACTTGTGTGGCACGAATTCCCAACTTTGAAGCGATCAATGGAGCAAACGACATATACTTTCTTTGTTTTAAGGGCAGCGAAAGTAAGGATTATAGTTATTAGTTTATGGTTATTAGTTTTGGGGCTTGAGTATTTCATAATTCTTAATTCATAATTCTTAATTCTTAATTGGTAATACTCTATGGGGATAGCGTTCCACATATTTTCTAATCATCGATTTGAGCACTTCATTTTCTGCATAAGGTGTTATTGCAGATCTAATTTTCTCAAGTACATCAACAGTGAGTGTTTCTAATTTCGAAGTGGCACGATAAGCACCCATTCCAATAAATTGACCATTCTCCACCAAAATGGCATGTTCTTTTTCTTGTATAATATAGGTTTCTTTTTGCGCCGAAAGTGCCGCTAAAGCCTGCTTTACAAATACGTTATAGCGCTCCATTTCGGGCAATTCTTCAGGCTGATTTTTGTCTAAAAAACAAAGTGACGGATCTAATCCATACTCTTTTACCATTTTCCATAATGTGCGATGCGCATCTACTAATAATGGAAAGCAAATAACCGGTTGTGCATGTTTGTGTTTTTTGTCGATGGCTAATCTCAAATATCCGCGATTGTCTTCAAACACATAAATACCCCACAATTGTTCATACCTTTTTTGACTTTTATTATAAATCGGCCATAACCGTTTTATTTCAATACTCTCTAAAAGTGATGCGATGAATTCTGTCGGACAATCTACATGGGAAACTTCATAAATTTCTCTTAGAAAATCCTGGCGTTTTTTGCTGATATCTAATCCAGTAAAATGACTTACCACTCTTTTCTTAATATTCTTTGCTTTGCCTACATAAATTACTTTACCTGCTTTATTATGGAAATAGTAAATTCCTGGTGTATGAGGTAATTGACTCACCATATATTTCTGCAAGTTGGGAGGAAGCAAATAATCTTTATTTTCCTTCGCTAACATTTCTTTGATGACTCTTTGCCCATTATTCTGCAATACCAAATCCAGCACCTGAGCAGTTGCCAATGCATCTCCCCCTGCTCTATGTCTGTTTTCAATTTGAATTCCAAGTTCTCGAGTCAAATGTCCAAGGCCATATTTTTTAAAACCAGGAAATACTTTTCTGCTCAATCGAATAGTACACAATTTGGGTACGTTCAATGTATACCCAGCTTGTTGTAAATGATGTTTTACAAAGGAGAAATCAAAATTCACATTATGCGCTACGAAAACCCTGTTTTTTAACAAATTATGCACCTGTTCAGCAACCTCGCTAAAGGAAGGAGCAGCTGCTGCCATTGCATTTGTAATGCCCGTCATCCCAACAATAAAAGGGGGTATTGGTTGATGTGGATTCACCAATGATTCATATTTACCCTCTATTTCTTTGCCATTATGCAACACTATTGCAATTTCTGTAATGCCGTGTTGTTGGGGGAATCCCCCAGTTGTTTCAATATCAACAATGGCAAATTGCATATTTAACTTATTTGGCTATTGCAGGAACAGATTATTTGATTTACCTTGTTTGGGCAAAGGTCGAAATTAACGATTTGGCCTTACAAACCATTTTTTTACGCCAAATCCCAATGGCATGGAAAAAACTAAATCCAGTTTTCACCTAAGTGAAAACGCTAGAAATGCATCTATTGTTGCCCTTTTGTTTTCGCTAGTGGCTTTAATATCTTATTTAGAATGGCTTGGAAGAAAATAATTTCACCAATCCTGTAATATTTTATAAAAATCTTTACAAATAAATAGTCAATTTTGTAACATTAACTTCAATCCTGCGTTAAGCATACCGATGAAAATGCATTACCAAAACCAAAAACAACCAATTTCAGCAGTTGCGGCTGCTTTGATCTTGTTTGCTGGAATGCTAACATCCTGTAATGCCCATCAAAAAGCTGCAAAATTGATTGGAAATACCGTAAAAGAACAGATGGGTAAATTTGTTCAAAATGAGGAAATTGCCATTCAACAGAAAATCAATCAAATCGAGTGTTTTATTCCCAGCCCCACTGTTTCTGATATCATTTCAGAAAAGACAGAATTGATTGCTACCTACTAATCGCCTCCGATTCCTTAAATTTGCATTTTTATCAACAAAAAGCTACTAATCGGGCTTATCGGACTAACCATGGAATTGAGCAAAAACTACTTACCTACCCCAGTTGAATCAAAATGGTATGAATATTGGCTTTCAAAAAATTATTTTGCTAGTACGCCCGACGATCGTGAGCCCTATACTGTAGTTATTCCGCCCCCCAATGTTACTGGTGTATTGCATATGGGGCATTGTTTAAATAATACCATTCAAGATATATTGATCAGAAGGGCCAGAATGCAGGGAAAAAATGCCTGTTGGGTTCCGGGTACCGACCATGCTTCTATTGCAACCGAGGCAAAAGTAGTGGCAATGCTTAGAGAAAGAGGCATCACTAAATCTTCTTTGAGTAGAGAAGAATTCTTAAACTATGCCTGGGAATGGAAAGAAAAATATGGAGGCATCATTTTACAACAGCTGAGGAAAATGGGATGCAGTTTGGATTGGGATAGAACTTCCTTTACGATGGACCCCGATTATTACCAATCAGTTATTCAGGTCTTCAATGATTTATATAAGAAAGGACATATTTATCGTGGTAAACGCATGATCAATTGGGACGTACGTGCCAAAACAGCCTTAAGCGATGAAGAAGTTATTTATAAAGAAGTTCAGAGTAAATTATACTTTGTAAATTATGCTTTAGAAGATGGTGGCAATATTACAATTGCTACGGTTCGACCTGAAACTATTTTAGGAGATGCAGCTATATGTGTTAATCCAAACGATGAAAGATATAAGCACCTTCATGGAAAGTTTGCGTTTGTGCCTTTGATCAATAGAAAAATAAAAATCATTCCTGACGAATATGTAACACTAGATTTTGGTACTGGCGCTTTAAAAGTTACTCCGGCTCATGATATGAATGATTATCAGCTTGGACAAAAATACCAGCTCGATATCATCGATACAATGAATGACGATGGTACTATGAGTGAAGCGGCTCAATTGTATATAGGAGAAGATCGATTTGAAGTTAGAAAGAAAATTGTTGCAGACTTAACTACAGCAGGACATATTCAAAAAATTGAAGAGTACACTAATCAAGTTGGATTCAGCGAAAGAACTGATGTTGTAGTAGAACCTAGACTGAGTTTACAATGGTGGGTGAGCATGAAAGAGTTGGCCACACCTGCATTGAGTGCAGTGATGAATGATGAAATACATTTTCATCCAGCTAAATTTAAAAATCTCTACCGTCATTGGATGGAGAATATCAAAGACTGGTGTATTAGCCGTCAACTTTGGTGGGGACATAGAATTCCAGCATGGTATACAGAGGATGGAACTTTTGCAGTTGCATCGAATGCTGAAGAAGCATTAGCTGAATTAAAAACCATTACAAAAAATGATCAACTAAGCTTAGCGGATATTCGCCAAGATGATGATTGCCTGGATACTTGGTTCTCCAGCTGGCTCTGGCCTTTTGAAGTATTCAAAGGATTGTCTGATCCTGGGAATAAAGAAGTAAACTACTACTACCCTACTAATACATTGGTAACTGCTCCTGAAATTATTTTCTTTTGGGTTGCCAGAATGATCATGGCAGGTTATGAATACAAACAAGAGAAGCCATTTAAGGATGTATATTTTACCGGGATCGTAAGAGACAAACAAGGTAGAAAAATGAGTAAGAGTTTAGGCAATTCGCCTGACTTACTCGGATTAATTGATGTTTATGGCGCTGATGCTGTTCGTTTCGGCATCATGATTGCTTCGCCAGCTGGAAATGATATTTTATTTGACGAATCAGCATTAGAACAAGGAAGAAATTTCAATAATAAATTGTGGAATGCATTGAAGCTTCTAAAAATGTGGGAAGCAAGAGTAGATAGTTCCACTACTAGTGCCGTTAACGCTTCAACAACAGCAACGGAAGGTTTTGCCATTAATTGGTTTGAAAATAGATTGAATCAAGCAGCCAAAGAGGTGGATGAATTGTTGAGTCAATTCAAATTAAGCGAGGCATTAAAAACATTGTATTCATTAATATGGGATGACTTCTGCAGTTGGTATTTAGAATGGGTTAAGCCCGGATTTGAACAACCAATTGACGCGGTTGTGTATGATAAAACAGTGAATTATTTTGAAAGATTAATGGAAATGCTCCATCCTTTCATGCCTTTTATTACCGAAGAGATTTACCATTTACTCAAAGTTCAAACCGACGATCTTTGTGTGAAACAATTTCAACAGATAGCAAAGCCTGATAATGCTTTACTCCAGTCGGGTGAAATTTTGAAACAAGTAATTACTGCATTGAGAGATGCCAGAAATAAAAATCAAATCAAGCCTAAAGATTTGATTGAATTATTTGTTCAAACGCAAAATCCTTCGGCGTATGATTCAATTGGGTCGATTTTAAAGAAACAAATCAATGCTTCTTCCATCAATTTTACTGAAACTGCCATTAGCAATACCATTCTTGTAAACATAGAGAACGACAAGTTTTATATTGTAGCAGAAAGAGAATTGGATACTGTTGCCATTAAAGAAGGCTTGTTGAAAGATCTGGCTTACGAACAAAATTTCTTGGCTTCAGTAATGAAAAAATTGGACAACGAAAAATTTGTTGCCAATGCAAAACCTGAAGTAATAGCATTAGAAAGAAAAAAGCAATCCGATGCAGAAGCGAGAATTAAAACCATTCAAGAAAGCTTAGAGGGAATCTAAGAAGAATTAAGAGATATGAATTAAGAGATATGAATTATGAGATATGAATTATGAGATATGAATTATGAGATATGAATTAAGAGATATGAGTTAAGAGATAAGAGATATGAGATACAATTTGAGAATTGTAAATACCCCAATAACCAATAATCTATAAATAAAAACCTATAACTAAAATGCATAAACTCATTCTCCTTTTTTTAATTAGTTTATGCATGTTTAAAGTTTCCGCTCAATCTCAATGGGAAGTGGATATGGTAAGAAATATCAATCCTACAAACCCTGACAGTAAATTTTGGAAAGGCATTTCTGCTTCCTCAGAATCTTTTGCTGTGGCGCTTCCTGTGGGAATGTTTGCCAGTTCATTAATCAACCACAACAAA
Organism: Sphingobacteriia bacterium; assembly: GCA_037129425.1. Taxonomy (GTDB): domain Bacteria; phylum Bacteroidota; class Bacteroidia; order Chitinophagales; family Chitinophagaceae; genus Sediminibacterium. Next base: position 73,000 of record JBAXUV010000014.1, on the reverse strand, counting down.
CAATTACAGAAACAATCTTTTGAAGTATTCGGCAGTTTAGTGATTGCAACTGCAACTACTCAACTGTTAAAAAGAATTGTGCAAAGACCTAGACCCTATCAAACCTATACGGATATATATCCAGATAAAATTGATAATGGATATTCATTTCCATCGGGGCATACAACTACTGCTTTTTCAACAGCCGCATCATTAAGTATTATCACTAAAAAATGGTATGTTGCTGTTCCTGCATTTGCCTGGGCAACAGGAGTGGCTTATTCAAGAATGTATTTAGGACAACACTACCCTTCTGATGTTTTTATGGGAGCTTTGGTGGGCACTGCAAGTGGATTTGCTTCTCATTGGTTGATGAAAAAAATATTACCCACTAAGAAAGAACCTATCAAACAAATACCTTAGTATATAAACACCCATCTATGATTCGTTCTGCAACATTAGGAGATATAGCAATTATTCAAAGCATCGCCCAAACTACCTGGCCCATTGCATATGGAGATATTATTTCTAAAGATCAATTGGATTACATGCTCAATTTGATGTATTCAGATGATTCTTTAAAAAAGCAAATGGAAAAGGGCGATCAATTTTATTTATTTTACTTAGCAGATGCTCCCATCGCTTTTGCTTCAGTTTCCAACGAAGGTGATCGCATTTTTAAACTCAATAAATTGTATGTATTACCCAGTACCCAAAAGACTGGTGCAGGAAAAGCATTATTGCAAAAGGTTATTGAACATGCGAAGTCCAATAACGGGAAACAAATTGTTTTACAAGTAAATAAACTTAATATTGCAAAAAAATTTTATTTAAAACAAGGCTTTACAGTATTGCGGGAAGATGTACTTGAATTAGAACATGGGTATGTCATGGATGACTATATAATGGGCCTAAATATTTAATTATGAAACCAGTTTACACTATTTTTTTCTGTTCAATTTTATTTGCTTGCCAGAACACAAGCTCTACTAATGAAATTAAGGGCAAAGACAGTGTTGTAGCCAAAGTAGATACTCCGATGCAGGCTGATAAAACATTCCCAGTAGATACCATTGAAGACAGAGAGTTGGATCCATGGGAAGATTATGAAATGACTAAAAAAGACTCCGTTGTATTCAAACAATTAGCTGGTTATTATTTTGTTCCTCATGCGGCAAGCATTAATTTGAAGTTAAACGCAAGTGATGGATCGGGTTATTTTCACGACACAGATGAGAAACTTCATCCAATAATTTATCAGGTTCAAAATCAACAACTGGTGCTTTTTACGACTGATAATATGAAAGTTGATGATTATAAAAAATATACTTTCAAGTTCCAACCAGCTCATGCCCCCAGTGATCCTAAAGAATTACGTTTGATTATGGGAGATTACCAGTTTGTAAAAGGCGAGGAACCTAAAAGCAATTAATTGAAAAGCATTAATGAACCAGTATATGGGTTTGTTTAATTACTCCCATTACGAAAACTGATTGTACGTGACCAATATTTTCAGCCTGGCTTAGTTTATTTACATGAAAATCGTAATAGGCATCCATACTTTCTGCTACTACTTTTAGCATAAAATCAAATTCACCTGAAATATTATAACATTCAATTACTTCATTCAGCTCATGTATGCGGTTAATAAATTTACCACCAGCCGTTTTATCGTGCTGTTTAAGCGATACATAACAAATAACCATTAGACCTTTTTTCACTTTATTATGATCGAGTAAAGTGGCATATTGTTTAATTACACCAGACTCTTCCATCCGCTTGATACGCTCATGTACAGGTGTTGTGCTTAAATGAATTTTTTCGGCAATTTCCTTTACTGGAATCCTGGCATTCGATTGCAATAATTTAAGAATGGCCAAATCTTTGGCATCCAGGGAAACTTGCATAGTGGATTCGGCTTTTTGAGTGGACTTTGGCATAAAAAACAGCTTATTTATTCTATCAAATATAGTTAAAATAGCATAATCTACTATATTTTTAAATAATTATGTTATTTTATTCTTTAAAACTAGATTTGCACTTCATAAAAATACTATTATGTCAACACTAACAACATCTATTGATTTCAGCTTAAAATATAAAGTAGCTGATTTCTCCCTTGCAGACTGGGGTCGTAAAGAAATTCGTTTAGCAGAAGCCGAAATGCCAGGATTGATGGCATTGCGAACTGAATATGGCGCTTCACAACCATTAAAAGGTGCACGTATTGCAGGTTGCTTACACATGACCATTCAAACCGCTGTATTAATTGAAACATTGGTTGCATTGGGTGCAGAGGTAAAATGGAGTTCTTGTAATATATTTTCAACACAAGATCAAGCTGCTGCTGCAATTGCTGCTGCAGGTATTGGTGTTTTTGCTTGGAAAGGTCAAACACAAGAAGAAGCTGATTGGTGTATTGAACAAACTTTATTCTTTGGTGGTGCAGATCGTCCATTGAACATGATCTTGGATGATGGTGGAGATTTAACCAATATTGTATTTGATAAATATCCTGAGTTGATTTCTAATATCAAAGGTTTATCAGAAGAAACAACTACAGGTGTTCACCGTTTATATGAGCGTATGGCAAAAGGTACTTTACCAATTCCTGCAATCAATGTAAACGATTCTGTTACTAAATCTAAATTCGATAACAAATATGGTTGTCAAGAATCATTGGTAGATGCTATTCGTAGAGCTACTGATGTTATGATGGCAGGAAAGATCGCAGTTGTTGGTGGATACGGTGATGTTGGTAAAGGGTCTGCTCTTTCTTTAAAAGGTGCTGGTTGTAGAGTTATTGTAACTGAAATTGATCCTATTTGTGCTTTACAAGCTGCAATGGAAGGATTTGAAGTGAAGCCAATGGTTGAAGCAGTTAAAGAAGCAGACATCATTGTTACTGCATCTGGTTGTAGAGATTTGATTACAGAAAAGCATTTCCGTTTGATGAAGGACAAAGCGATCGTTTGTAATATCGGTCACTTTGATATTGAAATTGATATGGCTTGGTTGAATGCTAGCTATGGTCATACAAAAGACACTATTAAGCCTCAGGTTGATTTATACAATATTGATGGTAAAGATGTAATTGTTTTGGCAGAAGGTAGATTGGTAAACTTAGGTTGTGCAACTGGTCACCCATCATTTGTAATGAGTAATTCATTCTCTAACCAAACTTTGGCTCAGATTGAATTGTGGATGAACCACAAAAACTATGAGAACAAAGTTTATGTGTTACCAAAACATTTAGATGAGAAAGTTGCTCGTTTACATTTAGCAAAAGTTGGTGCTGTATTGGATGAATTGACTACTGAACAAGCTGAATACTTAGGTATAAGCAAGAACGGTCCTTTCAAAGCTGAAATGTACCGTTACTAGTAAAATAAAAACCAAGTAATAAATCGAGTCCCTTCCAAGCAATTGGAGGGGATTTTTTTTACAATATTAAATTTTCGTTAAGCCCTATTAAAGTTATACTTGATTATACACACACCGTTATAACACGGCGCTTTATACAGTATTAATACTAGATTGCAGCGTTTTAAACACCTCTAAACCTGCAAATGAAAAAAATAGTAGCTTTTGCCTTCGCCGCATTATTCTTAGTCGCTTGTAAAAAAAATACAGATAACCCTGATGTTATCGTATACAAACATATCCCCTCTCCTTTCACAATTAAAGAAGATTTTGAGATGGGCACCAAAGCAGCTTATGCAATTGCCGATGTAACAATCAAAACTGGCGCTTGGTCTTTTGATGATGCATTACTAGGAAAAACAACAGCTGATATTAAGAACGATGCTCAATCTGTTAGACTTAGAACTGGTAAAATCTCCATGAATTATGATATCGATAGTGTATCGATGATCAAAATAAATCATGCTCAATATGGCACTGATGCAGTTTCAGAAATAAGTGTTTGGGTGTCTGAAGACAAGGGATTGACATATACTCAATTAGGAACTAATCTTTCCACTAATAGCAGAGCTTTTATTACAGATTCTATTGCAATTCCTTCGATTAAAAAATTGCGCTTCCAAATTAGAAAAACAGGAACCACTCGTGTCAATATAGATGATATCATTTTTATTGGAAAAGGAAATCCAAATATTACTTTCACAGACCCTGCGGACAATGTTGCAGATACAACAGGATTTGTTTCAACTCCTGCACCAGGGAGAGGAACTCCTAATGGTTCTGGCATAGATGTTCCTCCTGTAGACGGAGATAATAGTAATATGTTATTTGGTAACCCCTCTAATGCAACTACAAGTGTAACCTTGCTAGAAAACTATTTAATAGATGCCAAATTTTATACAGAATCTTACAGTAATTCAAGAGCAATCCCGAATTGGGTTTGTTGGCATTTAGATGCTAGTAATGTTGGTAGCACAGCAAGATTGGATAATTTTGCTCCATTTTTAGATCTACCAACTGGTTATTATCAAGTACAAAGCAATAGTTACAGTGGTTCAGGATTTGATAGAGGTCATAATTGCCCTTCAGCAGATAGAACCAGTTCTACGGAAGCCAATTCAGCTACTTTTTTAATGGTAAACATGATACCACAAGCACCCAATAACAACCAAAAAACATGGGCCAATTTAGAAAGCTATTTGAGGGCAGAAATGCAAAAAGGATATGAAGTGTATACCATCATGGGCAGTTATGGCAAAGGCGGAACAGGTAGTAATGGTTTTGCTGAAACCATCAATGGCGGAAAAGTAGTCGTACCAAATAGAGTTTGGAAAGTTGCCATCATACTTCCAATTGGCAATAATGATTTATCTAGAGTAACAGCAGATACTAGGATACTCGCCATTGATACACCTAACGACAATACAATTAACTCAGATTGGACAAAATATATTACAACTGTTGATGCAATTGAAAAATCGACTACTTATGATTTACTATCAAAATTACCAACCAACTTGCAAAAAACTTTGCAAGCAAAGATTTATGTTCCATAGTTGAATTTGTTATAAATCTTATCATTTAAATGCCTGAACTTGTTTTTTCTTACGGTACTTTACAATTAGAAAAGGTTCAATTAGAAACCTTTGGAAGAATCTTGAATGGATCACCAGATGTATTAAAAGGTTATGAACTTAAAATGATTGAGATAACTGATTTATCTGTATTAGCTAAGAGTGAACAACGGTTTCATCCTATGGCGATCCCTTCAGAGGATAGTAATCAACAAATTGAAGGAGTAGTATTTGAAATTACCGAAGAAGAACTTTTACAATCCGATTCATACGAAGTTGATGCTTATAAAAGAGTCAATGTTATGCTTGATTCTGGTAAGAATGCCTGGATTTATATCAAGGCGTAACTTCTATGATTTATGAGTAACTTCAAACTAAATCATTTTTTATTTTAAACTAACACAAGTGGTTCATTCTAATTCAACATTCAACTTTCTAAAAACAATTTCAGTTTTGATTTTGTTTTGTGCTTGCGCTAAACCAACTTTCAAATCGAAATGGTTAAAAGAAGAAGCCCCTGCAACATTTATCACTCGATTTGAAACCACTAAAGGAATATTTGATGTTGAAATTACCAGGGATTGGTCTCCTTTGGCTGCAGATCGTTTTTATCAAACAGTGAAACATCGCTATTATAACAACTCTGTATTTTATAGAGTCGTTCCAAATTTTGTTGTTCAATGGGGAAATAACGATACTGCTGTTTTAAAATATTGGAAGCCCTATAAATTAGCTGATGAACCCGTTATTCAAAGTAATTTAAAGGGTTACATGAGCTATGCCAGAAGTGGTAAAGAAACAAGGGGAAGCACGCTGTTTATCAATTTAAAAGACAATCAGCGTTTAGATACTGCAATTCAAAATGGAGTTAAAGGGTACCCGCCTTTTGGTAAAGTAATAAAAGGCATGGAAGTGGTTGATTCTTTATATGGAGGTTATGAAGGCAAAACAATGAGCAAATTAGACACCCTTCAAAAATATCCTGAATTATTTTTTAAGCAATTTCCCAAATTAGATAAAATCAATAAAGCTTATATTGTAAAGCGCCCCTCTTAAGCTTTAAAACTGAAAATAAATAAAGGAACTTCCGCTCTCCTGACTCCATATCAGCAACAATAACATAAAGGCCCAAATACTGCCAAATGCCCACCAGGAAAGCTTTGGAATTACATCAAGCACTAATCGGTTGCGCATTAACCATTGAGCAATAACCATACCCACAACAATTACGCCTACTTTCCAAATGGCCAGTGTTGTTAATACTGCATTTCCTTTAGGCATCATTCCAAACATTGATTGTAAAATACTACCTGCTTGAGCAAAAGTACCTGCCCTAAAAAATACCCATGTTACGTTGACTAAGAAAAATGTGGCCATAGCTAGCAAAAACTTCGGTACGAAACTTGGTTTGCTTGTTTCTTTTCTTGCATCTAATATAGCTTTCTCTACCCAAAGATAAAATCCATGTAAACCACCCCATGCAACAAATGTCCAGTTGGCTCCATGCCATAAACCACCCAGCAACATAGTGATCATTAAGTTTCGGTATGTTTTGAATTTTCCATTTCTATTTCCACCTAATGGGATGTATAAATAATCTCTCAACCATGCCGATAAAGTAATATGCCACCTTCTCCAAAAATCTGAGAAACCGATTGCAGCATATGGATATAAAAAATTCTGTGGAAGCGCAAAACCCAGACAGGCTGCCACTCCTATTGCACAAGTAGAATAACCTGCAAAGTCAAAAAATATTTGACCAGAAAAGGCCAACACTCCCATCCATGCATCTAATGATGCCAATGGTTGATTAGAATTAAACACGGCATTTGCTGCAACAGAAAGCATGCTATCCGCTAAAACAACTTTCATAAACAAACCTAAACTCAGCAAAAATAATCCTTGTATAATTTGATCTTGACTGGCTTTTCTTTCATTTTCAAATTGAGGGACTAATTGAGGTGGACGTACGATTGGTCCTGCAACCAAATGCGGAAAGAATGTAACAAATAAAGAAAAATCCAATAAAGATTTTACTGGAGCACTTTCTTTTTTATACATATCAATGGTATAACATAATGTGGTAAAAGTATAAAAGGAAATACCAGCGGGTAAAATTATATTGGGTTTCGCCGGATGAAAATCAACCCCAAATGCATTTACTAAAGTCACGAAATTATCCAATAAGAATGTACCATATTTAAAGAAGATCAACATGCATAGATTACCTATTAAACTCACTACCAATAATATGTTTTTCTTTCTTTTATCTTCTTGAACATAGAGCGCCTTACCCACATAAAAATCTATAATGGTAGACAACCATAACAACAAAATAAAAACAGGATTCCAGGCAGCATAAAAAATATAACTCGCTAGTAATAAATTGATTTTTTTAGTCTTCCAAGAAAAAGGAAGATTATGTAAAATCATTACGATGATAAAAAATACAACGAATGTGTAAGAATTAAATATCATAGAAAAAATTTGTTAATGATTAATTAGAGTTTCCATCCTTTCTCATCCCTTAATACACGGATGAGTTCTTTAGTAAAAACGACTGCCTGTGGTTGGTCTAAATGCGACCATTCTGGGCATATCATATTTTTAGTAGAAGCATAATCTTGAAAATGCATTCCCTGGCAACCAGTTGTTGCCAACACCCTTTCGTAATATTTATCTCTTGGGAAGCCCATTTGCTCTCCTATTAAATAAGGTCCGCTTGAAGGTGTTCTTGTAAAGAACACATTTCCACCCCTGGATTTAATTTTATCTACCGAAACCTTCACAACATTTAATAGAGAATCCAATTCCTTTCCATGCATTGGAACATCTTTCTCTCCCATTTTTGCAAACATGGCCCAAATATTTCTTACCCTAACCTGTAAGTTGGTATCGCTTACAAATACAGGGTACATGATGGCTTGGTTATCGAATGAAGCCCCAGAAAATTGCCAGGGCCAAATAGGCATTTCAAAAACCTTTGGCCTGTTTTGAAGATGTAATTCAGCCAAATAAGCATTCATTGAAAAATTCTCCTTGTCTAAAAAAGCAAACCTACTTTCCAACACTTTATTTATCTGGAAACTTGCTTTTTGAGCATAGGTCCTATCTTTAAAATATTTTAATCCTTTATTAGGCTCCTCCATATTAAAAGGAGAAGTAGAAAAAAACAAGCCTTCTGTAATATCAATAATTAAATTACCCTTGAAATTCGGATCATCCGCCAAATTTGTAAGCACTGGCATTGGAGAACTTCCGTCTATACCTAATTGCACTACTTGCTTACCAGTAGCAGTTTTCCATGTAGGTATATCAATATCAAAGTGAATTCTGGAAGATCCAATAAAAACAGTCACTTTATCTTTTGGCTCATATACCATGGCCCTTTTATCGGACCAAAGTACATCTCCTGCATCAAAGGTTGGCTGAACGCCAATTTTCCGCAATCGTATTTCCCAACTTACCAGTGCAATGGTAACAATCACCAACATTAATAATAAAGCCTTTTTAAGGGAATTTGTATCCATGTAGATAGGTTTTTAATAAATGGTTAAAGAATCCCACTGGCCTACCACACTAATCAGCAAGAATAATACATACAATATATCTTTAATTTCCAATATCACATAACTTTAGTTACATTTTTAAACAAAATCTAATGCTCGATATACAACCAATTCATTTAAACAATGAATGGATTTCGTTAATTCCGCTTCAATCAACTGATTTTGACAAATTGTATGCGGTTGCTGCCGACCCTTTGATCTGGGAACAACACCCCAACAAAAACAGGTACAAAAAAGAAGTATTTGAAAATTATTTTCAAGGCGCCATTGAATCGAAAGGTGCATTTTTATTCATTAATACAAAAACAGGAGCACCCATTGGAAGCAGCCGTTTCTGTAATTACGATCCAATTGCTAATTCAATAGAAATTGGGTATACTTTTTTTTCAAGAGATTGCTGGGGGAAACCTTACAATTTTTCAGCGAAACACTTAATGATCAATTATGCATTTCAGTTTGTAGATAATATCATTTTTCATATTGGAGCAGGAAATATTCGATCGCAAAAAGCCATCGAAAGAATAGGTGCCAAAAAAATAGCTGAAGAAGTTCATGAATATTATGGAGAAGACAGTTCATTGAATTACGTTTATGAAATAAAAAAACAAGATTGGAAAATCAACAAATAAAATCATGAAGATCAAATTCATAATTGCATCAATCATCATCATTACTATTGTTAATTGTAGTTTCGCTCAGAACAATTCAAACAATAAAGCAACCTATCAATGTATTCCATGCGGATACGACTGCGATAAAGCAACTTACCAGCAAGCAGGAGTATGTAAATCCTGCAACATGGAATTAGTAAAGACGAAATCAATAACATTCAAAACAATTCAACCAAATGATGTTTGCAATTATATCAAATCGCATCCAAATGTTGTATTGCTTGATGTAAGAACGAAGGAAGAGTTTGCCGGTAAAGCAAATCCCAATTTTGGAACTTTAAAAAATGCCATTAATATTCCAGTTCAGGAATTAGAATCAAAAATTGCTTCCTTACAGTCAATAAAGAATAAAGCAATCATTGTGTATTGTTCTCATAGCCATAGAAGTCCAAGAGCAAGTTATCTGTTAACCCAAAACGGATTTACCAATGTTACCAATATGGCTGGTGGAATGAGTGTGTTTCCGAGTAAAGAATGCATGAAATAAAGAAAAAGATGTAAGCTCATCAAGTTTAACTATAGTACCTTTGTATAGGTTCAGAATAGTTCTTTCACCTATAAAATAAAGGTTATGAAAATCAATCATAAACTAGGCATTTTCATGGATCATGCAAGTGCCCTTTTCATCAAATTCCCCATTGATGAAACAACTAACCATACACTGTTTTCTTCTTTTACAAAAACAGCTAAACATGACAGTTTAGAAAAAAGCGAGCAGCTTACCCATAATAAGGAACAACATCAGCAAAATGAGTTTTATCAAAAAATCGGAAACGAAATTAAGCAATATGATAAAGTAATGCTTTTCGGCCCTACTAATGCTAAAAAAGAGCTATTGAATGTTTTGAAAAAAAGTCATTTGTTTGCCTCAATAGATATACAAATTGAAGAAACAGATCGAATGACCGAAAATCAAAAAATGGCTTTTGTGAAAAATTACTTTATCAAACAATTATAAATTCCCTCTGCTCTCCTGTTCTCTTTCAATCGCTTCGAAAAGTGCTTTGAAATTTCCTTTCCCAAAACTTTTGGCTCCTTTTCGTTGAATAATTTCGAAGAAAAGTGTTGGTCGATCTTCAACTGGTTTAGTAAATATTTGCAATAGATACCCTTCATTATCTCTATCTACTAATATACCTAAATCTTTGAGCGGCTGAAGATCCTCGTCAATCTTTCCAACTCTATCCAACAAATCGTCATAATAGGTTGTAGGAACTTTTAAAAATTCAATACCTCTATTCTGTAATTCAGTGACTGTTTTTACAATGTCTAATGTAGCTAAAGCGACGTGTTGACAACCTTCTCCATCGTAAAATTCTAAATACTCTTCTACCTGAGATTTCTTTTTTCCTTCGGCTGGTTCATTAATAGGAAATTTAACATACCCATTTCCGTTACTCATTACTTTACTCATCAATGCAGAATATTCTGTAGAAATATCATTATCATCAAAGCTGAGAATATTTTTGAAACCCATTACATTCTCATAAAAGCTCACCCATTTATTCATTTGATTCCATCCTACATTTCCAACACAATGATCTACATATAATAAGCCAGTATCTGCAGGATTATAAGTAGAATTCCAGGTTCTATATCCTGGCATAAACACACCCTCATAATTGCGACGCTCAATAAACAAATGAACTGTATCACCATAGGTTTTGATACCACTCATGATTAATTCGCCATTTTCATCTTGCATATTTAAAGGCTCCATATAAGAAACAGCTCCTCTTTTAGTAGTTTGTTCCCAGGCATCTGTAGCATCATCTACTTTTAATGCCAGCATTTTTACCCCATCTCCATGTTTGTAAATATGATCTGCTATTTCATTATTATTTTTTAAAGGGGTGGTAAAAACAAAGGTGAGTTTGTTCTGACGAACTGCATAGCTGGCTCGATCTTTAACACCTGTTTCAGGGCCGGCATATGCCAAACTTTGGAATCCAAAAGCAGTTTTATAAAAATGAGCTGCTTGCTTTGCATTTCCTACATAAAACTCTACATAATCAGTTCCATGTAAAGGGAGAAAGTCTATTTCTGAAGTTATTTGTGATTGAAGCGCTTCCTTAATCATTTTATTGAATTAGTTTAAATGAGATATGAATATTAAGATATGAGTTATAAGATATGAGTTATAAGATATAAGATATGAATTATGAGCTACTAATTAAGAGATAACAATTATAATGGGCTGACTATTTAACCAGAAAATTGTATTCTTAAAATTAGGTAAGTAGGCTAAATTAATGCGATCGCATGGCAAGTGCCTCCATCAATAAACAATACCCCATTCTGGTATCATTGAAAATTTTATGCGGGTAATCTGGGGTCATTCCAACAAAATTAAGGATTTGTTCCGAGTTTTGATTAAACCTGCTTATTGGTAGATTATCTTCGCCAAATACTTATTAAATATGAAAGTAGGAATATTAGGGGGTGGCCAATTAGGAAGAATGTTGCTGCAAGCTGCGGCCAACTATACCGTAGAAACCTATGTATTGGAAAGTGACCAATATTGCCCTTCGGCTCACTTATGCCACCATTTTACAAAAGGAGATATTACTGATTATGATACAGTATACAATTTTGGGAAACAGTTAGATGCCATAACGATAGAAATTGAATCAGTTAATGTAGATGCATTGGATCAATTGGAAAAAGAAGGGGTGAAAATTTTTCCAACACCTGCAGCAATAAGAATTATAAAGAACAAAATTGTTCAAAAAGAATTTTATAAAGATTATGGAATTCCAAGTGCTCCGTTTAAAATTACCAACAATAAGAATGAAGTAGCTTCACATCAATATCTGTTTCCTGCGGTTCATAAAATTGGAGAAGGTGGATACGATGGCAAAGGTGTTCAAATTATTAATTCTCTTGAAGATATAGATAAAGCATTTGATGCGCCAAGTGTTCTAGAACAAAAAGTTGCCATCCAAAAAGAAATTGCACTAATTGTTGCTATGGACTCAAAAGGTGCCACAGCAATTTATCCGGTTTCAGAAATGATGGTCAATCCTTCATTAAACCTTCTGGATTACCAAATTAGCCCAGCATTGATACCAGAAAAAGTGCTTTGGGTTGTTGAAGCTATTGCCATCAAACTAGTAAAAGCACTGAATAGCCCAGGATTATTTGCCGTTGAATTATTCATAGATAAGAATAATGAAGTTTGGGTAAACGAAACAGCACCTCGAGTGCACAATAGTGGGCATCATACCATTGAAGCCAACCATTCCAGCCAGTTTGATATGTTGTGGCGAATTATGTTAGGTTATCCATTAGGCAATACCACCCCTATTCTACCAGCAGCAATCATTAACATTATAGGTGAAGATAATTATAGCGGTGATGCTGTCTATGAAGGTTTGGAAGAAGTTCTAAAGATAGACAATGCATTTGTTCACTTGTATGGTAAAAAGCAAACCAAACCTGGCAGGAAAATGGGACATGTAACAATATTACATAATAGCTATCAGGATCTTACCCATAAAGCGAATAAAGTAAAACAACTGTTGAAAGTTAAAGCTTAACTACAATTTTCTTTTTTTCGATTCAATTTGTTTTAAGAAACCTATACCAATTAAGCTTTTAGATTGCAACCCAGGGGCATCTTTATTAATTCCAAATAAGCGAACATCATCGTCGTAAATTAAGTCTAAGCTATAGGTTGCAGAAAAATATTTGTTGATTTTAAATGAAAACAAATTGGTCATAAACAAATCAATATTTTGAGGATCTTTTTTATAATTCGAAAACAAATCGACCCTTCCTTTATAATTAATATTCTTGGCAATTGTATTATTGTAATTGACTGTTATGAAAGATCCAATTTCATTAAAAGATTTAGTTCCTGCAGGTACTCCATACACTCCTTTATCAGACAATTTTTGGTTGAGTACTAAAATCCATCTGGAAGTAAGTGGAGACAAGAAAACAGATAACTTGGTATCGGGTTTATAGTCAAAACCTGCTGATAAAATAAAATAGGCTGGAGACAAAAAGGAAGAAGTGAAATCGACGAGATTGTTATTGTAATTATACCCGTCAAAAAATTGCGAACGAAAGTTAAACAAACCAGTTAGGTACCATTTACCCACTGAATCCATTTTATATCCATACTTGCTAATAAAATCATAACGATCATCATTTTTTCTGCTTCCCAAACTCGTAGATTGTACATACCCTAAATTCACATCCACATTATTATCCCAACTATGCCGGTCTTTTCTATAGAATAAAAAATAATTAAAGTATCCATTTACTGTTAAAGAAAAATTATCTCCCCCAGCTGCCCAGTTACTCAATGAGCCCTGGGCAAGATTAAAACTCATCATCCCTCCATGTTTCCAATTCCAATTAGTGGAGGTATCATTGTCTTTTTTAAAATTCCGATTTTGTTGTCTTTGCAATGCGTTTACCACATTATCCTGTGCTATTGAAAAAGTTCTACTAGTTAACATGATTGCTAAGAATAGAACAATTTTATACATATCTCCCTTTTTTTCGTGCAAATATAGGAATACTGGCAAATTTTTTAGATCGACCTGCTGACAAACTGACATAAATTGAACATTTTGCGTACCTTTGCAAAGCAAATTTTAAATGGATGGAATTGGTAGGAGAATTGATTAAAACACATGATGAACAACGCCAAGGCGAAGCATTGGAAGGATCTTTTGAAGCATTGCCAAATGGCAAAAAATTCTATATAGAAAGCTATGGTTGTGCAATGAATTTTGCAGATAGCGAAGTAGTTGCTTCTATTTTACATGCAGAAGGTTTTGGTTCAACTAAATTTTTTGAAGAAGCCGATTTGGTTTTAGTGAATACTTGCTCCATCAGAGAAAAAGCAGAGTTAACCATTCGAAAAAGACTTACTGAATTTAGAAAAGTAAAAAGAACCAAACCAGGAATGTTGATTGGCATTTTAGGTTGTATGGCTGAAAGGCTAAAATCTTCATTGCTGGAACAAGAAAAACTGGTTGATTTAGTGATTGGGCCAGATGCATACAGAACCTTGCCAGGATTAATAAAAGAAGCCGAAGGAGGCCAGAAAGGAGTAAACGTTTTATTAAGTAGAGACGAAACTTATGGCGATATATCTCCTATTCGCTTAAACTCAAATGGCATAACGGCATTTGTGTCGATCATGCGTGGCTGTAATAATATGTGCAGTTTCTGCGTGGTTCCATTTACCAGAGGAAGAGAAAGAAGTAGAGATAGTAAATCAATTATAGAAGAAGTAAAATCCTTGGTTGATCAGGGTTATAAAGAAATTACTTTACTTGGGCAGAATGTAGATAGTTATTATTGGAATGATGAAACTTCAGGATTGAATACAACATTTGCTCAATTGCTTGAGCAAGTAGCTCAAATTAGTAAAGATCTATGGGTAAGGTTTAGTACATCACATCCTAAAGACATTACAGATGAAGTACTATATGTAATGGCTAAATATGAAAACATTTGCAAATGCATTCACCTCCCTGTTCAAAGTGGTAGTACTCGTGTATTGCAATTGATGAATAGAACTTATACCAGGGAATGGTATATGGCCAAAATAGATCGCATTCGCAGTATTATGCCAGACTGTAGCATCACTTCAGATTTAATCACTGGATTTTGTACAGAAACCGATGAAGATCATCAAGACACTTTGAGTTTGATGGAATACAGTAAATACGATATGAGCTATATGTATTATTATAGTGAACGTCCGGGAACTTTGGCAGCTAAAAGATATACAGACGATGTTCCTTTAGACGTGAAGAAAAAACGTTTACAGGAAGTAATTGATCAACAAGGAATATTATCTACAAAAAGCAATCACAGTGATATTGGAAAGACCTTTAAAGTGCTGATTGAAAGCAGTAGCAGAAAAAACGAAAAAGATTGGCAAGGAAGAACTAGTCAAAACAAAATAACGGTATTCCCAAAAATTGAAGGCAAGCATCAACCCGGATCTTATGTATGGGTGAAAATTAATAATTGCACCAGGGCAACCTTGTTGGGTGAAATTATTGAAGCCGATTAAAAAATTGTAGTATGGATTTACAAAGTATAAAAAACAGATTTGGGATTATAGGTAATTCACCTGCATTGAATCATGCATTGAACACAGCTGTGCAAGTTGCAGCTACTGATTTGACTGTATTGATTGTAGGGGAAAGTGGAGTGGGTAAAGAAGTTTTTTCGCAAATAATCCATTCGCTGTCTTCCAGAAAACACAATCCTTTTATTGCAGTAAACTGCGGAGCAATACCAGAAGGCACTATTGATTCTGAATTATTTGGTCATGAAAAAGGTTCATTTACAGGAGCCGTTGATAGCCGTAAAGGGTATTTTGAAACAGTTAATGGTGGTACCATTTTCATGGATGAAATTGGAGAAATGCCACTAGGCACTCAAGCTCGTTTATTACGTGTTTTAGAAACAGGAGAATTCATTCGAGTGGGTTCTTCTAAAGTACAAAAAACAGATGTTCGTGTAATTGCAGCTACTAACAGAGAATTACTGGAGTTTACACAGAAAGGGCGCTTCAGAGAAGACCTATATTATCGATTAAGTACTGTACCTATTAGGGTTCCATCTTTAAGAGACCGTAAAGAAGATATTCTATTGTTGTTTAGGAAATTCGTAGTTGATTTTGCAGAAAAATACAAAACCACACCCGTTCAATTAGATGAAGAAGCCAAGCAATTATTATTGAATCATCAATGGCCCGGCAATGTGCGTGAATTGAAAAATATTGCAGAACAAATTTCTGTATTGAGCCCAAATCCGCAGGTTAGCAATAAAGAAATGCGCATCTTTTTACCAGAGAAAAAAGAAAATCGATTTCCTGTACTGGCAGGCCACACTCCTACTGGAGAATTTGCAAATGAAAGAGAAATTTTGTACAAACTTTTTTTTGATATGAAAAAGGATGTTACAGAGTTGAAAAAAATGTTTGTTGAAATTTTACAAAATCCTAGCCTGGCAAATACTGCTGCTAATTTTACCAAAGAGTCCATCTTAAACGATTATACGAATCAAGACAATGGAGATGCTATCTTAGGAAACAATGCAATAACGGCTGTGCATTCTGGCGGACATACCAATTTATTGCAAGGAAATAATTTGAATGGTCAACCTGTACTTTTAACCAATGATGAAATTCACTTACATGAAGAAATTGAGGAATCTTTAAATATCATGGATAAGGAAAAAGAATTGATCATCAAAGCATTGAAAAAGCATAAAGGAAAAAGAAAAGACGCTTCTACCGATTTAGGGATTAGTGAAAGAACTTTATACCGAAAATTAAAAGAATATGATATCGATGAATAAGCCATTTTCGAAAACTGTTTTTCTTGTTCCTTTCATTGCATTCATGCTACTTTCTGGATGCAAAGTGTATTCTTTTAAAGACGCTGTAATTCCTAGTGATGTAAAAACAGTAAAAATTGGATTTTTTGAAAATCGGGCAAGGTATGTAAACCCTCAATTGGCTCCTAAGTTAACGGACAAAATTCAGGTAAAAATAACGTCCAATACCAAACTTACCAGAACCAATAATGATGATGCCCATTATATAATCAATGGAACTATTACCAACTACGATGGTAGTCAAACAGTAGGTGTTTCTAATCAGCAAGCAAGCACCAACCGACTAACGGTAACCGTTCATGTGATTTTAAAAAAAACTTTGGATAATAAAGTGGAAGAATTTGATGTATCCCGTAGTTTTGATTATTCGGGAAATCTTAGTTTGCAACAGGCTGAGGGCCAGCTTTTAGACGAAGTGGTCAGAACATTAACGGATGAAATTTTTAACCGTATTTTCTCTAACTGGTAATTGAGTTGTATATTTAAAAAATATGAAGTTTACGCAAGAAAAAGCTTTATTGCATCTGACCGGCAAATCAACACTAGATGATTTGAAAATGGAGTCCATTGAGAAATTGGTGAGTGAATATCCTTTTTTCTCTCCTGGACAGTACTTATTTTCAGCAAAGCTTAAAAAAGAAGACCATCCTTTGGCTAGCGCCCAGGCAATAAAAACGGCTCTTTTTTTTAGCAACCCAAATTGGCTGCAGTTTCAATTAGATTCAATCAATGAATCGCGCATTGATGAAGCTCCAAAACTAGAAATGGATACAGCGATACTTAGATCTATCCATCAAAAAGATAAAGCATGGGATGAAATGATCAACCCTGCTCCTATAGAAGAAAGTAACAATACTCCAGATGAAGTGTTCCCAGAAGATCCATCTGAACCCATCCCTGCTCCAATTCCAACCAGCGACATAACTATACCAACTATAGAAACTGTTCGTCGTTTAATGAGGGGAATAGATGGCAATACAGAAGAAAATATTGCCGTTTCAACTCCACTAGAAACCATCCCTGAAAAACTGTCTGAACCAGCTCCGACGAGCGAGTCTATTGAATTTATGCCTGTTTTTAGCGCAATAGCTGCTGCAGAGCTTCAACCTGAACAAGATTTCAGTGAACAACCTGAAAATAGCCGCGCATTGCCTGATCAGGCTAAAAGTGATGCTAAAATTGCCAGCATTTTGTCCGCTCAACTGGCCGAATTTAAAAAACCCATTGAACAGGAAACGCAACTCGAAATAGAGTCTCAACAGGAGAAATTACATACTATTGATTATTTTGCTTCTCAGGGCATCCAAATAGACCTAAGCAAGATTCCGCAGGATAAATTGACCACCAAACTGAGGAAATTTACCGATTGGCTGAAGGATATGAAAAACCATCATCCGAACCCAACCGATTTAGGAACCAGCCCTGAATTAGAGAGAAAAGTAGCCGAAACAGCACTTGTTTCTAATGAATCCAAAGAAATATTAACCGAAACAATGGCGGAAGTATTGGTTAAACAAGGGCAAATTGATAAAGCAATTCAGCTCTTTATAAAATTAAGTTTCTCAAATCCTGAAAAATCAGCTTATTTTGCTGCCAAAATTCAACAACTAAAAGGTATTTAACATGATCATTCTTTTCTTGGTTCTAATTGTAATTGCAGCTGTAGGGCTCGGTTTTATGGTATTAGTTCAAAACCCAAAAGGTGGCGGCTTAACAGGTAATGTAGGAGGAATTGGCAACCAGTTCATGGGTGTCAAGCAAACAACAGATGTTTTAGAAAAAGGAACATGGATGTTTGCCGGAATTATCGCTTTATTGGCTTTGTTTTCTACTTTCTTCTTAAAAGGAGGAACAGATAGTGTAGACAATTCTATCATTCAAAAAATCAACACCAATACGAGTGCACCAGCTCCAGCAAAACAACAACCTGCTAATACAGTGCCAGCTACAACAACGCCGGCTCCAACCCAAAAATAATTCCTTATTGATAACAGAAAACCCCTGTCTTCCTTTGGCTGACAGGGGTTTTTATTTATTTTACAATGCAATATGAAAAAAGCGAGAAAACAAAAGACCAGTAAGAAACCCACCATCGTACTCATTTTTCTAGGGATGTTTATTGCAAGTACTGTATTAATTGCATGGCTTTTTTTAGGATCTGCTACTACGTTTTCAGAGAAATCTAAAATAGTAATGATTCAAGAAACCAATAAATCAAGTGTGCTAGATGCATTTGAAAAAGCGGGTGTTCTTCGTTTTACTTCTACATTAGGTTTAGCTGGAGCATCCATTAATTTATGGGATAAAATGAAGCCTGGTAAATATGAAATCAAGAAAGGCCAGAGCATAGTAGAAATCATGAGAATGCTCAAAAACGGCAGATTTGCTGAAGTAAAATTGGTGTTGAATAAAGTGAGAACCAATGCGGAATTAGCTCGTTTGATCAGCAAAACCTTTCCCTTGGATTCATTGGATGTGTTACAATTTATCAATAGCAATGATTCATTGAAAGAATTTCAAACCAACTCGGCTCAATTATTTACACAATTGATCCCAAACACCTATAGCTTTTATTATGATGCTTCTTTGCACAAAATATTTCAAAAACTCACCAACGAAGGCAATGCATTTTGGCTGAAAAATGACCGGATGCGAAAAGTGCAACAATTAGATATGAGTCCAGAACAAGTATACATACTTGCTTCAATTGTAGAAGAAGAAACCAATTATGATTCCGACAAATATAAAATTGCCAGCGTTTACATTAACCGCTTGAAAAAACAAATGCCTTTACAAGCCTGCCCAACGATTAAATATGCCATGAATGATTTTACTATTTCAAGAATTTATGAGAAATATTTAACCAACCCATCACCCTATAATACCTATAAATTCAAAGGCTTACCACCAGGACCCATTTGTACTCCCTCTCCTAAAACCATAGATATTGTATTGAATGCCCCTCAAACTGACTATATTTATTTTGTAGCAAAAAGTGATTTTAGTGGTTATCATCATTTTAGCAATAATTATCCTGAGCATAATAAATATGCAAATGAATATCAAAAAGCATTAGATGCATATATGTTGAAAAAGCAAGCATTAAATCAATAACGCATTGACCCGTCTAGAAAAAATAATTATTACACTACCTCCTATTGCTTTTGTGATTCGAAAAAGCAAGGAAATTTATTTACCAGGATTCAGAGGTATTCCATTATTTGATGTAGTGGTATTTTTTATTGATCAGGTGAAAAAGATCGGATTTAATGACCGTGCCGCTGCAATATCATTCAACTTGATTATGGCATTACCTGCCACCATACTTTTCATCTTCTCCATACTCCCCTATTTCCCGGAATTTTTAGATTTGAGATTTCAGGTATTAAGCTTAATAAAAGAGCTAAGTCCAAGTTCTGGAACCAGAAAATTTATTGAAGGTTTATTAGACGATTTAATGGATAGAAATGTGGGGGTGTTTTCTTTTGGTTTTATATTATTGGTTTTGTACGCCTCTAACGCTATGATGGCTTTTATTCGAACTTTCGATAAATCAATTCAGGAAAACAAAGTCTACTTTTTACATCAAAGATGGAGAGCGATTAAATTAACAACCATTCTTATTGTGTTGATTTTATCTACTACATTAATCATGCTTGGTCAAGAACAGTTAACATCGCTAATCCGAAAAATTTTTCACATTAAAAGAAAAACCTTCTTGCCTTATTTCAATGCCATAAGATGGTTCATCATTGTGGGTTTATTTTTTTACGGAATCGCATTCATTTATAAATACGCTCCTTCAGTTAAAGAAAGATGGAGATTAATATCGCCCGGATCTTTATTAGCCACTGCACTTACTTTAGGAACCACCATTATTTTTTCTTATTGGGTGAATAATTTTGCTGCTTATAATAAAATTTATGGATCGATCGGTACAGTACTCATTATCATGTTATTGATATACATCAATGTATTGATCTTGTTAATCGGATTCGAATTGAATGTAAGTATCACTTATCTCACCAAACATGCTGCAGAAAGAAAACAAAAAGAAAGTACAGCCATAGCAAAACAAAAACTTATTTAGTTTTCTTCTTGGCCCATTGTTCAGCAAGCAACTTATATTCAGGATGCAAAGGCAATGTTTGATCATAATGACCTGCTATTTTTTTTTGCCGATACGCTTCATATATAGTAACGGCACAGGCTACTGAAATATTTAAACTTTGTATCATGCCTACTTGTGGAATAATAAAGCATCCGTCGGATAGTGCAACAGCTTCCTTGGTTACTCCTTCATGTTCATTCCCAAAAACAAGTGCAATACTTTTACTGAAATCAATTTCATAAACAGATTTAGCATTTTCCCCTAAATGTGTTGCATAGATATGTTCATATCGATGTCTTAAATTTTTGAAACATTTTTCGGTATCATCAAAATGATGAACAGTTAACCATTTAGCAGCGCTACTGCTACTTTTTACGCCAAAGTATTCGTGCCTAGGAATTTTTGTGTTTAACACATAAATATCTTGTATCCCAACAGCATCACAAGTTCGCATGACTGCAGAAATATTATGATGGTCATGAACATTCTCCATTACCAGTGCTAAATGAGGCTGTCGATTTAGCAAAACTGTTTCTATTTTATCTTTTCTTTCAGGTGTCATAAGTTCTACCAACCAATTTGTATTTTAAAACAATATGAACAAAAATGAGGATTAGTATTGAATTTTTACTATATTTTTGTATTGTACCCGTTAGTCAACCCTATGACAGCAAAATTATCACGTGCAGAGCACATGCTCTGGATTGTGCCTATACTCTATGGAAGTATGGCATACTTTTCATCGTACTCCGAAGTGATTATGATGTATTACAATAATGTATTCTACCTCTTAGGCTTTTTTTCTGCAACGATTATTTTTTTATTATTCTTAGGAATCCCCTTTTATATTCAATCTACATTAAGAAAAATTGAGGAAAGAAACCAAATCATTTCTTATGCGCATATTGCATTATCACTACTAAATGTTGTAGGCATTTTATTCATTTTTAGCGTGAACTTACCTATAAGAATAGATTGGGTAAATAGTGCTGGCGAACTTTCTACATATACAAGATGGAATTATTATAATAGAATGGCTATTTCATTGTTCCAGTTCTTTATCATTATTCAAGTTGTTTATTGTTTGTATGGAGCTAAAACAATCTTAAATCATGGAATAATGAAAAGAAAACTAGCCAATGGAGAATACAGCCAAAATGCTTATGAAAATGAACTCACCATGCAAATGGCAGGTTAATTATTATTCATTGGTTTTTCCCATTGCAGCCTGCTTCATTTGATGGGCAGTTTCTTTTCCTAAATAACGCTCAATCTGCTTTTCCAATAAATAAATTAATGGGGTCAAAATGATGGCCATTGTAAACTTGTACAGATAGTTTACCAAACAAATGGCCAGTACCAATTGCCATGACCATCCATTCCCTATTTTAAAAGCAATAAACAACACCACAAAACTATCTACTAATTGAGACACAACGGTTGAGCCAGTTGCCCTCAACCATATCCATTTTTCACCAGTCATTTTTTTGATCTTATGAAAAACAGTAACGTCCACAATTTGGCTCACCAAAAATGCTGTTAAACTTCCAGCAATAATCCACATCCCCTGGCCGAAAATTCCACCAAATGCTACCTGCATATTATCAATCCCTATTTCTTTTTTTGAACCAATCCAGAAATCAGCAGGCGGAATAGACATTGCTGCATAAAACATTACAAACGCATATGTAATCAAAACAATGGCTGTATAACTAATCCTTCTTACCGCTTTTGGGCCATAATATTCATTTACTATATCGGTGATAATGAATTCTAAGGGCCATAATAACACTCCACAGGTTAAATTAAAAGCCAATCCACTTTGACCAAATAGTGTAAAATTGGAAGGATTTAACCCCAGTAATTTTTCCAGTGAAAATATTTTACCTCCAATACATTCGGCTATCAATGCATTGGCAACAAAAAAAGCAGTTATCCCTAAAAAAAGTTTGGTGGGTTTATCTTTTAAAATTTGATGGATCATGCAGGTAAAATTAAGTAAATATAAATTTGTAGTATCAGGATGAGCAGATTGATGAAAGCCAGCCAAATAGGTATTCTAATGCCAGATCTGATTAATAACAATAGCCCATACCAAATGTTCACCACCAGATTCAAAAAAGG
Source organism: Sphingobacteriia bacterium (assembly GCA_037129425.1). GTDB lineage: Bacteria > Bacteroidota > Bacteroidia > Chitinophagales > Chitinophagaceae > Sediminibacterium. Next base: position 50,172 of record JBAXUV010000014.1, on the reverse strand, counting down.
GGCTACCATCCAACCCAGGATAATCACCATATTACTAATATCCTTTTGATGAATAAAATCATGTGTTCTTTGGATGAGGATACATACTAGAAACAGACAATTGCAAATCAATGCCAGCCTAGCAGTAAAATGTAATGATTTCATGCTTCAAAGGTAAATGGTTCAGGCTCAGCTTCCACCTTTTTTCAGTAGGTTTGCTGCTCATAAATAACCATATGAAATCTATAAATTGGAAAGCCCTTTTACCCCATTTGATTGCTGTTGCAATTTTTTTAGTTGTTGCCCTGATTTATTCAAAACCCGCTTTGGAGGGCAAGGTATTGCAGCAACATGACGTAACCCAATGGAAAGGTATGGCTCAAAACTCTTTTCAATACAAAGATAAAAATGGCCACTTCCCTTTATGGACCAATGGAATCTTCAGTGGAATGCCTGCGTATCAGATTACAGGTATCAGCGATAACCCTATATCCGTTGGATATATTGGCAATATTTTAAATGGCGGTCTTCCAAAACCAGCAGGTGTTTTCTTTCTAGCCTGTATTTGTTTTTATTTTTTAACGCAGGTATTGCGTATTAATTCTTACATCGGAATTGTAGGTGCATTGGCATACACTTATGCAACTTATAACCCCATCATTATTGCAGCAGGGCATGATACTAAAATGAATGCCATTGCCTATTTACCTGCCGTTATCGGTTCCCTATTATTAATTTATGAAAGAAAGTATTTATGGGGAGCAGCCTGTACCGCCCTATTTACTGCTTTACTTGTAGGCGCCAATCATTTACAAATTACCTATTACAGCTTAATCATTATTCTTTTCATGAGTGTTGGATTTGCAATTAAATGCATTCAGGAAAAGGATATTAAGCATTTGATTCAATCTGCAGGAATTGCCATTGTTGCAGCATTCTTAGGAATCATGATCAATGCTACTACCCTATTAACTACTTATGAATATTCAAAAAGAACCATTCGTGGAGGTAGTGCATTAGCTGATGGTACAACGAACGCCACTAAAACTGGATTAAGTACCGATTATGCTTTGAGCTATAGTGTTTTTAAGACAGAACCTTTGGTAATGATGTTCCCTAGAATATATGGGGGCAGTAGTTACAACTTAGAGGTAGCTGAAGATAAATCCAAGGCCATCGAAGCATTGCAACAAATGCCTCAGGAGTTGGGCCAGCAATTACAAAGATATTTACAATTCTATTGGGGTGGCATAGATGGTGTAGGCACTTCAGGACCTCCTTATGCAGGAGCAATCATTTGTTTTTTAGCATTGATCGGTTTGGTTTTAGTAGATAAAAAATATACTTATTGGATGGGAGCCGCCATTCTATTTACGCTGATGTTGAGTTGGGGAAAATATTTTGATGGATTCAATCTGGCCATTCTAAAGTATTTGCCGATGTACGATAAATTTCGTGCACCTAGTATGATTTTAGTTGTGCCGACTTTTTTGTTTTGTGTACTAGCTTCGTTAGCCCTACAAAAAATTATTGCAGAACATAATAAGGACTTGTTATTTGCTCAATATAAAAAGGGCTTAATGGTAGTCGTTGGAGTATTTGCTTTAGCAGTTGTACTCTATTTAAGTGCTGATTTTTCTGGGGAAGGAGATAAAACGCTGATGAAGCAAATTAATAGTATTCAGGATGCTGCTCAAAAAGAATCAATTAGTGCTTCAGTAAAACCATTTATTGATGGCCTAAAAGAAGATAGAAAAAGCTTGTTCTTGGGAGACCTTTTAAGGAGTTTATTGTTTTGCGCAGTTGCTGCAGGTGCAGTGTTTGCAATCATAAAAACAAAGATCAATTACTTATATGTGATAGCAGTGATTGGTGTTTTTTCTTTGATTGATGTATTTTCTATAAGCAATAAATACCTCAATAGCAATAATTATCAAGATGCAGCTGAATATGAAAGTACTTTTACCCCATCTGCTGCTGATAACCAAATTTTAAAAGACACTGGTTATTACCGCGTACTTAATTTAACACAGGGAATTTCAGGCGCCTTTAATTCAGGAGCACTCACTGCTTATTACCATAAATCAGTTGGCGGATATCATCCGGCAAAATTGAGTATTTATCAGGATTTGATTGAAAAGCAGTTATACAGTTTTCCAAATTGTTTACCAGTATTGAATATGCTCAATACAAAATACTTAATTCTCCCCGATCAACAATCTGGCACTCCACAGGTTCAACAAAATTCCAATGCTTTAGGCGCTTGTTGGTTTGTGAATGGCGTTAGAGCTGAGAAAGGTCCAGCAGCAATAATGAATGCATTAACCAATTTCAATCCAAAAGACACAGCAATCATCGACCAAAAAAATATTGCCAATATTCAAATTGACAAAACAAAAGACAGTCTAGCATCCATTGTTTTAATTAATAATAACAATGATGAAATAAACTATCAATCTAATTCTACTACAACCAACTTTGCAGTATTTAGTGAAATATTTTATGATGCAGGATGGATTGCAACCATCGATGGCAAAGAATCGCCTATTCTTCAAACGAATTATGTTTTGAGGGGATTAGTTGTTCCTGCTGGCAAGCATCAAATTGTATTCAGTTTTAAACCTGCCTCTTTATATACAGGTAATAAAGCTGCAATTGGATCTTCTGTAATTATCTGGCTTTTATTGTTTGCGGCAATAGCTTCGAGCTTTCGCAAAAAAAATAATGCTTAATCATGAAGCATCCAAATGTTCTGGGAATCGTAGCATTTAAAGTATTTCCGGCACAGATGGGAGGTCAACAATATGTGGTGAACTTTTATGATGAATTGGCTAAACATTGTAAACTAGTATTATGCGTATCTAAAAACAATGGTGATATAGATGATAAGCCATATGAAGTGCTCCCTTTTTTATTTAAACATTGGAACTCCTTATTTAATGTATTCTACATTTTTAAGTTAAATCAAATCATTAAAAAAAAGAGGATCGATATTATATTGATAGATCATAGTTATGTTGGTTGGATGGGAATTGTATTAAGGTACTTTACAAAGAAGCAATTTGTAATTAAATCAGCCAATATTGAAGCACTAAGATTTAAAGACATGCAAAGAATCGGCTGGCAATTATATGACAGATATGAAGGATGGGTTCATCGTAAAGCGGATCATAGCTTTTTTATTACTGAAGCCGAAAAACATTTGGCTATTCAACGTTGGCATTTAGATGCCAGAAAATGTGGCACAATTGCATATGGCACTACCACAGTTAAACAACCCAATATCAATCAAAAGCAGGAAAGTAGGAAAGCATTATTGCAAGAACATCATTTACCCGCCAATACTAAATTATTCTTTTTCAATGGTACATTGGATTATTTGCCCAATACGGATGCACTGTATATAATAGTACAAGAATTACTGAATAGACTGGATCAATTTAATCAACCCTACAAAATATTTATATGTGGTAACCGAATAACAACAGATTGGGAAAAATTGTTATTACAGAAACCATCAATCATTTTTAAAGGATATGTAGAAGACATCAACAAATACTATCAGGGAACAGATTGTTTTATTTGTCCGGTTACACTTGGAACAGGAATTAAAACCAAGATAGTTGAAGCATTGGCTAACGGGCAACAAGTGATCTCCTGTAAAAAATCGGGTATAGGGTTTAACCAAAAACTCTTGGGAAATCAATTACAACTAATTGAAAACTACAACTGGAGCGCTTTTGCAGAAGCCATGATGGCCATTAATATCAATACAGTATTGCAAACGCCGGACTCATTTTACGCCTATTTTAACTGGAACAATATTGTTAAAGAATCCATTTTATCTTTGCATTAATGAATTCAACAAGACTGGCCATATCAATTGTTATTTGTACTTATAATCGAGCCAATTATATTGGCGAAGCAATGAATAGTTTATATAATCAATCATTGCCAAAAGATCAATTTGAAGTAATCATTGTGGATAATAATTCTACAGATCAAACAGAATCAGTTTGCAATGCATTTATAACAACACATACAGACAGTCATTTTTACTATTTGAAAGAATTAAAGCAAGGCGCTTCATTTGCTAGAAATACGGGTGCAGCAATAGCCAATGCCCCTTTACTTTGTTTTATGGATGACGATGCTGTTGCTAATAAAGATTATCTCGAAAGAATCATTTCTTTTTTTAGCACCCACAAAGATGCTGGTGGTTTAGGAGGAAGAATTATCCCAAGATATATTCCATCAGAGCCTGTTTGGATGAGCCATTTTGTGTCTTCATTAGTAGGCAATTTTGATTATAGTAAGCAGATTACTGTATTTAGTCCTAATAAATATCCGCTTGAATCTAATATGATCATTCGTAAAATAGATTTTGATGCTGTAAACGGATTCAATACTGCACTTCCTGGCGTTAAAGGCACTTTACGTATTGGGGGTGAAGGAAAAGAATTCTTTTTAAAGTTAAAAGCATTGGGAAGAATTATATATTACGACCCTTCAGTAATAGTAGAGCATATTGTAGAAACAGAAAAGCTCACTTCAGAATATATGTATAGAGTTGCTAGCGGTATTGGCAGAGGAGAAAGAGTAAGAACAAAAGCAATAAATGAATGGGCTTTTATCAAAAAAGTGATTGAATACTTGTATAAATTTGGCGGTGCAATTATATTAGCAATTGGATATTTATTTCAAGGAAATCCGGCAAAAATGTGGCCAGTCATTCAATTTCGAATTGATGCTCTAAAAGGATTATTAAACCATTAACAAAACAACATGCAATTATATCATTATATAGTAGACAGAAAAATCAAAGGAAGTTTAAGCAAGTGGTTTGGAATTAAATTTCAACACCCATCAGAAACTTCCAAAGTTAGAAGATGGGTTCTGCCCTATTGCATTGGTAAAGGTTGTGATATTGGTTTTGGGGGAGATAAAGTAGTAAAAAGTAATTGTGATGGAATTGATTTCCCTCAACCTTATGCTTTTGCCGGAAAAGATAAAGTGGATATTGGTTGTGATGTAATCAATGGCGAAATTCCAGTTGAAGACAACACCTATGATTATGTTTATACCAGTCATTTAATTGAAGACTTTACAGACACTACTGATGCTTTAAAAAAATTCATCAGAATTCTTAAAAGTAATGGTACTTTGATCTTGGTATTTCCCGATCAGCCCAAATATGAAGTCTATTGTAAAAAAATTGGTTTAGCCATGAATCCTTATCATGTACATGCCAATATGGGATATGAATTAATGTTGAACAGATTAAAAGAAGTACCCAATATTCGTTTCACTGAATTATTTATCAGCAATTGCGATATAGATTATAATGTAGTGATGATACTTAAGATTGAGAAGCTTGCTTCTTAAACAGTTTATTGAAATACAATAATTGAAAATCGATACTATTGCCCCAATAGGCAGGATTATGATTCCCTGGCCTTTCCGTATACTCATGAGGAATTTTCTTGTCCAATAATTTTTGATGCATCGCTCTATTAACATTCAAGAAAAAATCAGATAAACCACAATCAAAAATCAGGTTTAAATTAGAAACATCGAGAGAATCAATCAGATTAATAACAGTATACTTCTCCCAGTTCTCGGGGAATTCCTGAATAGAACCAAGCAATTGATTGATCTGCCAATTATTGGGGAATGGACGAATATCCAGTCCTCCGCAAACACTGCCTGCACTACCAAAAACTGATTGATTGCGCATGGCTATATAAAAAGCACCATGACCTCCCATACTCAATCCGGTTATTGCCCTAAAATTTTTATCCTTTTTGGTTGCATAAGCAGAATCAATAAATGGCACCAATTCTTTCACTATAAATGACTCATAACGAACTGCCGGATTAATTGGACTATCGAAATACCAACTGTTAAATCCTCCATCGGGTAAAACAAAAATTGAATTCATTTCATTTTCCTGTTGAACCAACGAAGGAGCATTGTTTAGCCACTGCATATAGTTAGCACCATGACCATGCAATAGATAAACAACAGGTAATGGTGTATTCCTTGAATATGATGCTGGTTTTAACACCAAAGCTTTAATGCTTTTATTCATTGATTTACTATAAACCAATACAGTATCAATAGAAGCAAATACTTGAAGAGTCCCAATTATTAAGAAGAAAACTAAAACTGCTTTTTTCATCATATGCTAAAATACAAAATGCCACCCGTATTACTACAAGTGGCATTTGTTTAACTTAATATAAAATTACTTCATTTTTTGCATCGCGTTCTGCATTGGATTGGTTCCAGATGACTGGCCACGTCCTCTTGCAGCACCAGCTTTGAACAAAGCAAATTTACTTGGCTCCATAGCTCCATTTTTAGGCCAGCTATTATTTGATTCGTTGATATCTGCTGTTTCTTTCATTGGATCTAACTGTATTTTCACTGCTTTTTTAGAAGTCATGAAAAGTTTAGTAACCTTTAATTCATTTTTTCTCCATATTTGAGCAGGAATTTTTTCAACTTGCTTGGTTCCATCTTCAAAAGTAAATTCAAGGATAATTGGCATTACTAATCCACCTTTATTTGAGAAACTCACTTCATACATATTTACATTCTTGTATTTTGCTTTTTCTTCAGCATTTAATTGCTCAGGTGCCGGGAAACTTGGAGGAGCTACTTTTACCGTTGAATCATAAGGTTCAAAACCACGGGTATATCTCCAATAAAAATCACGTAAAGTAGTATCTACATCAACTAAGAACTGTATGTTTTTATCGGCTCTGTTTCTTACTTTAGAAATATCATCAAATGCAGCAGCACCACTAAACATTGGCTTGGCTAATCCATTTCCACCACCAAAAGCCCCCCTGGTACTCCCTGCAGGATCTCCATTTGCTGGAACTGCTGCTGTTGCTGCACCCATATCAACCACTGCATATTTCACTGTATCAATTGAAATATCGCAAGGCTCAATTCCATAGAACCATCCTCTCCAAAACCAGTCTAAGTCTTCTGCACTAGCGTCTTCCATAGTGCGGAATAAATCAGCAGGTGTTGGGTGTTTGAAAGCCCATCTTCTTGCATATTCTCTAAATGCATAATCAAACAATTCTCTTCCCATGATGGTTTCGCGCAAAATGTTTAAACCTGTTGCAGGCTTAGTATATGCATTAGGACCAAAATTGATAATATTCTCACTATTGGTCATAATTGGCTCTAATTGCTCTTTAGGCAACTTCATGTAATTGGTAATGGTCCAAGCTGGTCCACCACGTGTAGGATATTTGTTATCAAACAATTCTTCAGTAAGATATTGCACAAAACTATTTAACCCCTCGTCCATCCAACTCCATTGGCGCTCATCGCTGTTTACAATCATTGGGAAGAAATTATGACCTACTTCATGAATGATTACACCTAACATACTGTACTTGGTGTTCTCACTATATGAGCCGTCCTTATTGGTTCTACCATTATTGAAACAGATCATTGGATATTCCATTCCATTGGATGCTTCAATACTTTGAGCAACAGGATATGGATAAGGAATAGAGAATTTAGAATATGATTTAATGGTATGGGCTACAGCTTTTGTAGAAAACTTACGATACAAACCATATGCTTCTTTTGGATAGCCACTCATACACATGATTTTCTTTCCTTCTACATAGGCAGGCATAGCATCCCATATATATCTGCGGCTAGAAGTCCATGCAAAATCACGAACATTCTCTGCTTTAAAAACCCATGTTTTCTTCTGAGTGCTTTTTGTTTTTTCAGCCTTAAGGGCTTCGTCTAGAGTGGCAATTTCCACAGGTTCTTTTGCAGTTTGTGCCTGATTCCAACGAGCCATTTGTGCTGGGCTTAATACCTGTGCATAGTTCTGACAAACTCCAGTACCCAATACGATATGATCAGAAGGCAGCGTAATGGTTACATCATAGTTTCCAAATGCCAACGCAAACTCTCCTCTACCAGTAAATTGACGATTCTGCCAGCCTTGAAAATCGCTATAAACGCATAGTCTTGGAAACCACTGAGCCATCGTGAAAAGATTGTTCCCGTCTTCTAAGGTTTCATAACCTCCTCTTCCTCCAACAGTCATACGATTGGTAATTTTATAGCTCCAATCGATGTTGAAAACAAATTTTTGACCTGGCTTTAAGGGAGTCGGCAAATCAATACGCATCATTGTTTTATTGATGGTGTATTTCAAAGCCTTGCCGGTAGCATCAGTCAATTTGGATATAATATGTCCATTGCCATTATCTACTTTACTATTGGCCATCTGGTCTAATTGAGCACTAGAAAAGCCTCTTCCCATACCTGAAGCATCCTGATAATTAGCATTGTTGATAGTGCTATGCTCATTCTCATCTAATTGTAACCAGATATAGGTTAATACATCAGGAGAATTGTTGAAATAAGTAACTGTTTCAGCTCCTTTCAATTTAAGATTTGCTTCATCCAATTCGCATTTAATTACATAGTCTGCACGTTGTTGCCAATATTTTGGACCTGGTGCACCACTAGCAGTTCTGTACTCATTGGGTGTTGGCAAAATGGTACCCAATTCTTCGAATTTGTTACCATGGTTAGAGGTTGGATTGTTCATGATATTCTGTGCTTGAAGGCCCAGACTAAGACTGAAAAACAAAGCCACCAGTAAAATTTTCTGCATGTTGTTTTGGTTTATATATGTATAGGTAATCTTTCAAATGCCATTTGTAAAGCTAGGGCGAATGCAATTGCTGAAATAAACAACAAATACTCTCTGCGATTCACTTTAAAAAGGTTTACGAATATAAGGGTTATCAATAAAATTATCAATACAATTACGATTTGCCCAGCTTCAAGACCCAGATTAAAGGCCAATAATTGCCCAATAACCGACTCTCCTTTTCCTAATAGGCTTTTGAGGTAATTGCTAAATCCCAATCCGTGAATGAGCCCAAAAAACAAGGCTAAAAAGTAGATCAAGGGAAATTTAGCCTTAAACACAAATTTCTTTACAAATACATTGCTAAAAGCGGTTATCACAATAGTAACTGGAATCAAAAACTCTATCCATTGCATAGAATAGTTAAGTAGATCAAAAACACTCAAGGCAAGGGTAATGGAGTGTCCAATAGTAAAAGCAGTCACCAAAACCAAGAGCTTTCTCCAATCCGAAAACTGGTACCTTACACATAAGGCAAGAACAAAAAGGATATGATCAATCCCCCTTATATCGGCAATATGATGGAAGCCAATTTGAAAATAAAGCCAAAAATCATTCATAATTAAGTAGTTAAATTAAATACGACATTTGTATTCTAACAAATACTTTGTTGAATGGCAAATATCTTGGTTCAATGGTTGATTACTGCAACAATGGCAATATATCACCCTTTTTTTGTTTCTGTTATAGATTTTAACCACAATGCCAAAGAAGCGACTGTGGAAATAAGTATTCGTGTGTATACAGATGACCTGGAAAAAACAATTCAAAAAAATACTCCTGCAAAAATTGACATCATTCAGCCTGCCGATAAAACCGTTATTGACAAACAAATAATTGCCTATATCGGCAAAACGCTTCATTTAAAAATTAATGGGCAGACAGTAAATGCCAAATATATTGGCTATGAAATTATCAAAGAAAGCACCTGGGCTTATTTTGAAATAGAAGGAATAAAAGAATTTAAAAAAATAGATATCGATTGTAATTTTCTATACGATTTTGAAAAATCACAAACCAATATTTTTCATGTGAAGAGTATGGGAAAAGAAAAAAGTTACAAACTAGAAAATCCAGACAGAACTACCAGTTTTCAGTTTTAATTTTCTTCATCAATAATTGGCTCTGATGTAGTTACCAATACTTTATCTACACGATTATTATCCATGTCTACAATTTCAAACTGGAAGGATTCCCATTTTAAAACGTCACCAGTACGAGGAATTCTTTCTAGATGGTGAATGATAAAGCCTGCTAATGTATTAAAATCTTGTTCCCATTTTTCCATCCATTCGGTTTTATCAAAATGACTGAGGAAATCATAAAAAGGAATTTGGGCATCTACTAAAAAGGATCCATCTTCTCTCCGAACAATTTCATAATCTTCATCTTCTTCTTGAGGTATATCCCCTACTATGGCTTCTAGAATATCGTTGAGGGTCATTAAGCCTTGTACAGAACCATATTCATCCACAATAAAACATTGATGTATTTTGGTTTGCTTGAATTTTTCCAAGACCTGGTATGCGCTATTATTTTCAGGCACGTACATGGCTTCCTTCATAATTGAAAACACTGTATCATCTCCATTGGCAGAAAATAAATCTTTAATAGACACTACTCCTTTTATATGATCAATATCTTCTTCGCAAACAGGGTAAACCGAATGGATCAAGTCTTTTAACTCTTCTCTAATTACATGAATTTTTTTATTCCCATCAATCCATTCAATATCTGTTCTGTGTGTCATTAATGAAGTAATATTTCTATCGCTCAAATGAAAAACTCTTTCAATGATCTCTTGTTCCGCTTCTTCAATTGTTCCCTGCTCTGTTCCTTCACTAATAATGGCTTTTATTTCTTCTTCCGTTACTTGACTTTCATTGGTCTTAATATTTAATAACCGAACGATTAAATGAGAAGATTTGCTCAATAACCAAATGATGGGGAATGTAAGCCAACTTAAAAAGCGCATAGGCCTAGCAACTGATTTTGCAATTCCTTCCGGATCGCTTAATCCAATTCTTTTGGGAACCAACTCTCCCAATACCAATGACAAATAAGTAATTACAATTACGATAATGGTGGTTGCAATGGTACTGCTGTACTTGGCAGTAAAACTAAATTGATGTAACCAATCGGTTAAGGGTTGCTTAAAACTATCTCCAGAATAAATACCTGTTAATATGCCAATTAAGGTAATCCCTATTTGAACAGTTGATAAAAATGTATCAGGATGATTGGCTAAACTCAACGCTTTTGCAGCATCTTCGTCACCTTTTGCTGCTTGAGCTTCCAGCCTTGATTTTCTTGCCGACACCAGGGCTATTTCTGCCATGGAGAACAGTCCATTCAATACAACTAGAAATAAAATTATTAAAACCTCCGTCATTCATGTAAAAATAGGTAAAAAAGAGGACTCTAAGGTTTGCCGTCCAGATCAATCATTACATAACGGGGCATTTCCTTCATTCTAGTAGATGGATTTAAAAATGTTCCTGTTAAAACAGATACAGGATATTGATTCCCCTCATGAATCACTTTGCTTGAGGGGAAGATGTTTTTGAAGAATTGTGTACTGTCTTTTTCTGTAAGGATTATTTGATGGGCTTCAAATGCTTTTGTAGCAGATAAATTAACAAAAATATGTTTTCCATAGAAATGCAAAGCATTACTATTATTAATGCCATATAAATATACTGAGTTCTTATCGATGGCATTTTTGTTGATAAATGCATTGGCGTCATTACCCATTTGAAATTGGAGCAGATTCGGATAAAATGCGGTGCTTAAAAAAATATTCACTCCAATTACTGTGTAGAGGCCTAAGGCAATGATTTTGGGGAAGTTTTTTACTTGAGCAAATATTAATACGATAAATACTAGAAACCCAATGATACTTATAATCTTAACGAATAAAGGAATTTCCGGAAAAGGGATAAACATCAATCCGATCAGTGCAATCCATAATAAGGCAAAAATTACCAGATGAAACAACTGCAATGGTTTTCTCCATGCCAGTAATCGATCGGTAAAAAATAAACCATATAAAATTCTAGCTGTGGTGATTGCTGCTAATGGATAAACAACAAAAATATAATGCGGCAATTGTGCCTGGCTCTTTGCCAAAATACAATAGGTTAATAAAAATCCCCCAGTTGTAATAAATTCTTGATCTGATCTAATTAAAAATTTTTGAATGATTAATTCTCTTAGACTAAAAACAATTCCTAAAAGAAAAAATACAATCCAGGGTAAAAAACTCCAGAGCATATTTTCTAAAAGAAAGCTGAAATAACTCATTTCATGATATACATTCTCTCCTGTATATCTTCCAAAACTCTGTGTCCAATAGTAAAAACGCAATCCAGATTGTATAGGAACATTATTGATTAACTTCCCTGGATGCAAATCGAATTGTTGATATAATCCGATACTCATCGGAATCAGCATAATAGCTATAACAATCACACCCAGCAAGTACTCCCATCTAAACAATTGCTTCCAATTTCTTTGTGCAACAAAATGACTTAGAAATGCAAAACCAGGTACCATGAGCGCAATTGGCCCCTTAGTCATCATTCCACAACCAATAAAAATAAAAGCTAAAAAGAAATGGGTCCATTTATTCAATTGATACCATTTAGCCAATTGCCAGATACCTAAGATAACCCAGCTCATTAATAAGGTATCTGTTCTTACATCATGCGACATTAAAAACAATGCTTGCAAACTCGCCAATACAATTGCACTTAATTGCGCTACTGTTTTTTCATAATAGATAATAGCTAACTGATAAGTTGCATATATGCTCACAATCATTAATAGAATAGAAGGAAGTCTATAAGACCAATCATAAATGCCGAATATTTTCATGCTCAATGCCGACAACCAAAACAACATTGGGGGTTTATCTAAATAATCTTTTCCCAAATCGAATACCTGTAAAAAACTATTTCTCTCCAACATTTCTCTGCTAATAGAGGCATATTGAGCGGCATCCACATCCATTAAAGGAATTAAAAACATTCCCAGCAAATACGTGAAAATGCATAAAAATATTACTGAATAAAACTGCTTATTGGAGATCATATTGAATGATACCTATTTTACTTTTATAGAATTGACTCATTATCCATCCAATGAAAGTTCCTAATAGTGCACCACCAATAACATCTAATGGATAATGAACTCCAACATACATTTGACCATAACAAATACTTGCTGCCCAAATTAATAAAACATATTTCCACTTGCCTATCAAGTGCCCTAAAGTGCAGAACACAAAAACCGCAAAACCAAAATGATTGGTGGCATGAGAAGAAGTGAAACTATATCCTCCAGAACAACCATTGAGCAATAGTCTAACCTGACTCATTAAAAAAGGATCTCTACAAGGCCTGGGTCTTTCAAAAAAAGGTTTGACCCATGAACTGCTTAATTGATCCGTTAAAACCAAGGTTGCTACAATGAACAATATCCATGAGAAGGCTTTCTCTTTAAAATTGAGCAAACTAAAAACGATTAAGAACAGATACAATGGATACCATGTACTTCCTTCCCTATACCATGGATACACTGCATCTAGGAAAGGATTGGTCCAAATGGTATTGATTTGAAGGAATAGAGCTTGATCATAATGGTTTACCCAATTCCAAATATCTTGTAAAAATGATTGGAGTAAAATAGCCATTGTCATAGCCCAAATTTAACAATATTTATAGCATAGCTATTTGAATAATAATTGGTAATTCTTAAATTTATTCTATGAAACTTTCTAATCTACTGTTTTTAGTATGTTTTATAACGAAACTGAGTATTGCGCAAACAAGGCCGGTTATTGTATTGAATCAAGGAAATAAGGATACTATACAGGAACCGAATATTCCGGATGGCAACATGCCCAATTCATTAAAAAATAATGAACTACGATTAAAATTGAAGTTGAAAGGCAATAATCAACTAGGCTTCGATATATATGAATCTTCGCTCGACAAAATGATGGTATTAATTCCTGATTCTGCGAACAGAGCCAGCCTAGGTATGGTATCACCAAGTTTAAGACAATTAGCTAAAAAGGGATATCCTTCGATTCAACAAAACAAGGATATTCCACTTGTAAGACCATCAGATGACTCTTCATTCATCTTAAATTTTAATCAGAAGCCCTTCAACCCAAAAAAAGAGCAACCAAAGAAAAAGCTTAATTAATTTCCCTTACTCAATTCAAAGAAATCATCTACATCTTTTTTAAACTTGATTAAAGATGGTTTATGGATATAATACATATGCCCTGATTCATAAAAATAAGAATGCACATTCTTTCTTTGTTCTGGTCTTAAAAACATATGCTCAATATCATATTTTGCCGTAAAATAAGGCGTAGCAAAATCATAATATCCAAATCCTACATACACTTTTAGTGCAGGGTTCTTAGACATAGCATCCCTTAAACTTTCTGCAACATTTAAAAATTGATTTTGAACATTGTTGTAGTTCCAAGGTCCGACGTCACCAAAAATATTGTATCCAGCTTCTTCTTTAAAATTCAAATCTTTTTGGAAATAATCATTAATGGTTGCAGTAAAAGGACCATCGATATTTGCAAATGAAGGATCAAAGCTATTGCTCTCACCTGCATCATCAATATCTCTTCCTGTAAAACGAGCATCTAATCTACCAATGGTTAAACCATCTTTTCTTCTTAATTCTTTGTAAAATTTATTTTCTTCTACCCTTAAATTACTTTGCAAAATATATTCTTTAGAAAGCCCTGTGTAGTAACTCATTTTTTCTGCAATTGCCTCTTTTTCTGATGCAGACATCCATCCACCTTTGAGCAATGCAGAAGCATATGCACCCAATGCAAATTCCTCGGATTCTTTCAAGGCTTTTTGTAAATCGGCTTGTAAAGCCGGTGCTAATTTCTTGTGATACCATGCAGCTGCTGTATAAGAAGGAATGTATAAAGCCCTTGGAAGATCATTTCCAACATAATAATCATTGGTGCCAAAATTTAAGACTGCTGAAATCAAAAAGATCCCATTGAGATAAATTCTATATCGGTCTTGTAAAAATTTAGATAAGCCTGCAGCTCTTGTAGTTCCATAACTCTCCCCTGCTAAGAATTTTGGAGAACCCCATCTTTCATAGCGTGCTAAGAAATGACGTATAAATGATCCCATCGAAGAAATATCTTCGACATATCCATGAAATTGCTTAGGAGACTCCCCAGGAGCAGCTCTACTGTATCCGGTAGAGACTGGATCGATAAATACCAAATCTGTTTTATCTAACCAACTATACTCATTATTAATGTATTGATAAGGAGGGCCTACTGAAACACCTTCGTCATTCAAGACAACTCTTTTTGGCCCTAAACCTCCCATATGCAACCAAACTGATGAAGACCCGGGTCCTCCATTGAATGTGAAAGTCAAGGGCCTTTTTCCTGACTCTTCCCCATCTTTTTTGTAATAGGTAAAAAATACTTTAGCAATGGTTTTACCAGTATCATTTTTTAAAAACAGGTACCCTGTATTAGTAGTATAATCTATTTTTTTACCCCCAATGGTAACTGAATTTTTAGTAGTAGTTGTTGTTACACCTGCCGGAACAAGTTCTGGAATTGTTGGAGTACTTGCAGCTTGTTTTTGTGAAAAAACATTCAACGAAGCAATTGTAATTAGTAAAAAAAGAAACAATTTTCTCATATTCATTTACTTTAAGATTTAAATATACTTAATTACTCAATAACTTATATCTCATATCTCATATCTCATATCTCATAATTATTAATTCTTATCTCCTATCTCTTAATATCCAAAACATCTATATCAAAAACAAGTACACTATTCGGCGGAATTAATTTACTTCTGCTTCTAATAGTATATGCCATTGCCGATGGGATGACAATTCTTACTGTTCCGCCCACTTTACACATTGGAACACCAATTTGCCATCCTCTAATTAACCTACTCAATGGAAATGTTGCAGGCTTTTCTTTTGTTTGATCAAAAACGGATCCATCGGACAACAAACTTCCTTTATAATGAACGGTAACAGTGTCTGTAACTTTTACATTTGCACCAGTCCCCTCTTTTAATATTTCATAATAAACACCTTCTTTTGAACCTGTTGGTTTCCAATTTGTTTTTTGAATATATGCTTGAATAAGCTCATTATCTTTCACTGATTGTGCTAAAGAATCTGCATTTTTAAACCAATCAATTACAGGCCGTTGTTTAGTTGCTGCCCTTTCAAACAAATCGCCGAATTGCACATTCAATTCTTTAAAGCCCCCATTCCTTAAATAAAATTGTCCGTTCTCCACTCCTCCTCCATAATCAATTCTATCCCTTGCTCTCCCAGTTGCATCATAGGAAAAATTGGCTTTTGTAAGTTCTATCCATCTTCCATTCTCTTGCTGAATCCATTGATTTCCAAAAAATGCTTTTCTTTCTAACTGACCATTTACTCCTACAAAATTTTCATTGAATGAATATAGTTTTCGCAACGGTTCTCCATCTTGTGGCGCTTTAAAACTGGCAATCAATTTCCACTTTTGTAATTCGGGCATAAAAAAATATCCAGTATAAATCGTAGAAGCTGATGCACTATCGGGTAATGCAGTAACCATTAATTGATATTTTTCTCCAGCTTTCCAATTGTATACCAAATGGCTATGGCCACCAGTGCCTTCATTACCAAATCCATCTGCAAATACATTATCTCCTTTTGCCAGTAATTGTACTTTATTAGAATCAGCTACTTTATTTCTATCGATAGCTTCTTTACCAGAATCCCAAACAGAAAAAATAATTCTCCTTTCCGATTCACTATTCACCTGTATTCCAAAATAGCCTCTTGAAAAGCCACAGGCCATATAATAGCTATGAACAATATCTGCCCCAATGGGAACTGTAATTTCATTGTAGAAAATAGTGGCTTTAATGCTATCTTCTAATGGATATTTCAAATGAACAGAGGCTGCATTTCTTCTTGACTTTTGGTTAGCATGAATTCCTTTTGCAGCAGTACCTAATAATTCTATAGATTGAATATCTGCAATGCTATTAGTAGTTTGTTTAGTTCCAGAAATAGTAATTTGATAAAACCCAGTGTCTTTAATGGAAACTGACCCTGCATTCAATAACTTATACGTATTCGATTTGGGTATAGCTATTTTAAAATCCTTTCCAATAATTGAGAGGTTGACAATTGACCCGGAAAATGCATTCTTAGCATTGATTTTTATATTTAAAATACCCGGATTACTGATATGAAAAAAATAGTTGAGTTTTTGTTTTGTATTGGTCCAATTTTGCAAACCATTTTCACTTGAAAACAAATTATCCCTATACGCTTCAACTGGAACGGCATATCCAGTATTTCCAGGAATTAAAAAAGTTTGAGATTGAACAAAAGAAATCAAACAAAAAAATATTGAGGCCAACCCTAATTTTCGCATAGCAGTAGTTTATACTACCAAACTTAACGAAATGATCTCAGGTTTTTAAGAAATCCCTGAACCAATATCCAGAATCTTTAATGGTTCTAGTTTGTGTATCGATATCTACATGGGTAAGACCGAACTTAGCTTCAAACCCTTCTGACCATTCAAAATTATCGGTAAGGGTCCAAGCAAAATATCCACTTAGATTGACCCCCTCTTTTTTTGCCTTTAATGCAGCAGCAATATACTTCTTGAAATAGTCAATGCGTTGATCGTCAGCTACCCTTCCTTTATGCAAAACATCTTTAAATGCCGCCCCACCCTCTGTAATAATGATTTCTTTGATCCCTCCATAATGCCAAAAGCGTTTGATTATTCTGTAAAAGCTATCGGCATTGATTTCCCAGCCCATTGCAGTATGTGGAACTTTTCGAGCTGCCGCTTTTACTTCAGATGCACTTAAATAAGGAATTAAAGGATTGTGTTTTACCGTTAAAGCAAAATAATTTTGCATGCCGATAAAATCAAAATTAAACTGCATGCGTTCTTTGTATTTCCAGGCCTTTGTATGTAAATGTAATTTTTCTAGAAATGAGAACTGAGGGTCTTCTGGATATCCCCTTCCTAAAACAGGTTCAACAAATAATCTATTCAATAATATATCTGCTCTCTTAGCTGCTGCTATATCGAGCGGAGTATCTTTATAGGGCATTACTTCGCTGCAAGAAAAACAAGTACCAATATGTGCATTACTCACTTCTGCCCTTATAATTCTTCCCCCTTCAGCAGTGCAAAGAGCTGCATTATGAATGGCCGACATAAAAAGACTTAAACTGGTTTTTCCAGGAGCGTGTTTACCAAGCATATAACCTAAAGAAGTGAAGCCCATTGGTTCATTCAAAATAATCCAATTCTTTACTTTCCCTCCATATTCTTCCGCACAAATTTTAGTGAATCGAGAAAACCACTTGAGCATTTGATGACTTGCCCAACCTCCTTCTTTTTCCAATTCATGCGGTAAGTCCCAATGATATATAGTAATATATGGTGTGAGGCCCAATAACAAACATTCATCAATTAATTTATGGTAAAAAGCAATACCCTCTTTATTGACCCTGCCAGTTCCTTCTGGCAATATTCTACTCCAAGCAATGGAAAAGCGAAACACTTTAAAGCCCAATGCTTTTACCAGCATTAAATCGTCTTTAAAACGATAATAAAAATCATTGGCAACAGAAGGTTTTGCTCCACCCTTTATTTTACCCACTCTTCTGGCAAATACATCCCAATTGGATAATCCTTTACCATCAGCTAAATACGCACCTTCATTTTGTAATGCAGAAATGGCCACACCCCATTCAAAATGTTTACCAAATTCGCTTGCTTTAAGTAAATGCTGAAATGACAATACAAAATTTTATACAAAGTTGAAGGGTTTACTCATTAAGTCATTATTATGCAATTGTTATGTTTTTAGTAGTGGCATTAAAAAAAGATTAAACAGTTGTTTAAATTAAACAACTGTTTAATTTTGTGGTTATTCACCATGACCATGCCAATAGATAAAAGAGACCATATTATTAAAAAAGCGGTAGAGCTCTTTGCAGAAAAAGGATTTGAAGGAAGTTCTATTAGAGATTTAGCAGCCAAGGCAGATGTGAATGTAGCCATGGTAAATTATTATTTTGGTTCAAAAGAGAAATTATTTGAAGCATTAGTGGAAAAAAGAGCACTTTTCATGAGCCAATTGATTGAAAATGTGATTACCAATAAGTCTTTGTTACCAATAGAACAACTTGACAGAATCATAGAAGGATACATTATTCGATTTTTAGCAGACCCCCAATATCATCGAGTGCTACAGCAAGAACTATTGATCACTCAAAGGGAACAAATGCACGAAAAAATCATTGAACTTATTGCGAAAAATGCTTTTGAAATTATTCAAATTATAAAAAGAGGAATTAAAAGTAAGGTTTTTAATAAAGTTGACCCGGAATTGGTTTTTGCAAGCATTTTAGGTACAATCAGTCAGGTTTTAATGTCGAGATCCTTGTGTTTAAAAATAATGAACAAACCCAAAGATTATGACCCATATTCAGATAAACAATTTCACCAGAGACTAACTAAACATATACAAGACATGGTTCATTCGCACTTATTAAAATAATCAATAATGGAACAAAACAACAATGATTCGAAAAAAAGAGCAGGCATAATACGCACAGTAGTAATTGTCACTCTATTAAGTGTTGGTGGATTTTTTGGTTACAAAAAAGTACATTTTGCACTTACACATGAAACAACTGATAATGCACAAATTGAAACGCAGATTACCCCAGTTTTACCTCGAGTTGCAGGATATGTAAAATCGATTGCAGTAAAAGATTATGACAGTGTTAAAACTGGAGAATTACTGGTTGAATTGGATGATGCAGAACTTCAGGCCCAACTTGTTGAGATGGAAGCTGATTATCGTCAGGCAGAAGTAGATATTATTAATGCTAAAGCTTCATTGAATAATGCGATAATTTCTTTAAACGTAAATAAAGGGAATATAGATTTAAGCAATTCGAAAAATGCTAAAGCCCTGGCAGATTTCAATAGAGACAAAAATTTATTCGCTGCCGAAGCTATTACTAAAAAACAACTAGATGACAGCAAGTTTAATTATGAAACAGCTACTAAAATGGCTGATAATTCTAGGAATGACCTGTCTTCTGCTGAAAGCAAAATAGCAGTACTTCAATCTTCGGTTCAAAAAACCGAAGCAGTAATGGCAGTAAAAAGAGCAAGAATAGATCAACAAAAATTAAAAATATCTTATACCAAAATTTATGCCCCTCAGAATGGCAAAATTGGTAAAAAAACAATTAGTGAAGGGCAATTTGTTCAAATGGGCACCCCCCTTTTTTCCATTGTAAATGATAGTACTTACTGGATTGTTGCAAATTTTAAAGAGAGTCAGATAAAGTCTTTAACACCGGGTAAAAAAGTGTCAATTGAAATAGATGCATATCCTGATCTATCAATTACAGGAACAGTAGTTAGTTTAAGTGAAGCTACTGGTGCCAAGTTTGCTTTATTGCCACCCGATAATTCAAGTGGCAACTTTGTGAAAGTTACGCAACGTGTGCCGGTGAAAATATCCATCAATGAAATTGAAACGATTAAGCATTTACTGAGAGCTGGCTTAAGCGTTTCTATAACTGCCAATAAATAATCCTAAAATCTAACGATGGCAACCCCTAAAGGTTTTGCAAAAGCCATAATCATCATTACTACTGTTTCTGCCGCAATTATGGAACTAGTGGACACATCTATCATAAATGTGGCACTAACTGATATGAGTGGAAGCCTAGGAGTGAACATTGAAGATATTAGTTGGGTAATTACATCGTATGCGATTGCTAATGTAATTATCATTCCTTTAACTGGATTTTTAGCTGAATATTTTGGAAGGAAGAACTATTATTTGGTATCGATGATCATTTTTACTATTGCCTCTTATATGTGCGGCCAATCTTCGAGTTTGATTGAAATAGTTGGATGGAGATTTATTCAAGGTATAGGCGGAGGTGCATTGCTTTCCACTTCTCAATCTATTTTATTTGATGCTTTTGAGCCGAAAGATAGAGGGAAAGCAGCAGGTTTATTTGGGATGGGGATTATTTTAGGCCCTACACTAGGTCCAACATTGGGAGGTTATATTATGCAACATTTCAGTTGGCCATTGATCTTTATGATCAATATTCCTATTGGAGTTATCGCTACCACGCTAGCATTTATTTTTATTGATAAAAAAGAAGGAGAAGGAAAAAATAAAAAAAATATTCATATTGATTATGTTGGAATAGGCTTATTGGCAGCAGGAATCAGTTGTTTACAATATGTTTTGGAAAGAGGGCAAAGTGAAGACTGGTTTAGCAGTGAATCGATTCGTATTTGTTCAGGTGTAGCTGCTATTTCATTAATTATTTTTGTTTGGCATGAATTAAGAGTGAAAAGTCCAGCAGTAAATATTCGGTTATTAGGAAATAGAAATTTAGCCTTCACAAGTATTTTCACTTTCATAGCCGGTATCGGATTGTTTACATCTGTATTTGTTTACCCGATTTTAGCACAACGTGTTTTAGGTTTCACTTCATACGAAACCGGGCTTGCTTTATTAGCCCCTACACTAGCTGGCGTAATAGCAATGCCTATTATGGGCATCTTAATGAGTAAAGGGTATTCGCCAGTTCCCTTTGTTGCGATTGGCTTTGTTTTATTTACCTGTTATGCATTTATTAATGCTGGAGTAAGTCCTGACATTGGCCGAAGTGATTTATTTTTTCCATTTATACTAAGAGCATTAGGTATTGCTATGTGTCAGTTACCATTAATTAATCAGGCAGTTGCCGGATTACACCCTAAAGATTATGCTACTGGTATTGGCATCAACAATATGATCAGACAATTAGGTGGGGCATCGGGTATTGCAATTGCCAATAATTATATTTCTCATCAATATGCACAACATAGAATTGACTTAGTTAGCAATATGCAGAATGGTCAAACTCAAGCAAATAATATTGCTCAAAATATCATGTCTAAAACCGGAGATATTGCTTCTATCGCAAATACCAAAGCTTTGACATTGTTGAGTGCATCTGTTGACAGACAAGCAAATTATTTGTCGTATTTAGATACATTCAGATTAATTGGACTATTTTTTATTCTGGCACTTCCTCTTGTATTTTTCCTAAGAACAAAGAAAAAAACTGCAACAGAATTAAATGAAGCATTAAAAGCCGCTAGTGAAGCACATTAATAATTTTTATATGAAAAAAATAATTGCCCTATTTGTATTAACAATAATTTGGTCATCTGGATTTACACAGGTAAAATTGAATGATGAACTAAAACAGTTAATCAATACTTCTTTTGCCTTTTTTCCAAAAATTAAAGAAGTGGAGAATACTTTATTAACAGCACAGGAAAAGCTGAATCTTACAAAACTCTCCAATACTATATCCGTAAACGGAATTGGGAGTTATACTTTCATTGACCCCACTCCAAAAGTCTTTTTCCCAGTGAACGGAGTAGACAAAGCATTTGAATTTCAGCCCAGACACAATGTAAATACGGCTGTTATGGGAAATTATATTGTCGCCGATTTTGGCAGATTAAAGGCCGCCATTGAAAGATCAAAAGATGAACTTCAGTTTGCCAATCACAATTTGGAAAATACTCAGTTACAATTAGCCAATCAGGTTGCTATAGTGTACTACAATATCTGTTTTTATAAAAAAGCGATTAGTATTCAAGATAGTATTCTAGCTTTTTTAAATGAGAACAAAAAAATTGTTTCATCCAAAATAAAGGATGGAGATGGATTAAAAATAGACCTTTTAAATATTCAAGCAAATATAGATAACGAAGAAAACAAAAAAATTGATCTACTTAATATACTTCAGAAACAACAATATCTATTGAAATATACAACAGGGGTCAATGAAGTGAAAGGCAATTTATTTGATTTTGATTTGCCAATACTGGGTATTGAAGAATATGTAAAAAAAGCTTCAGAAAATAATATAGACCTTCTGATGATAAAAGATAAAATCAAACAAACTGAACATGATATTGCCATCACAAATCTTCAGGACAAACCAATTATCAATCTGAATGCAGGGGCTGGCTTTAGAAATGGAATACAACCTAATATTGTTGATTTCAGGTTCAATTATTTAGCTGGTGTATCCTTGGTATTCCCAATATATACAGGAGGAAAAACAAAGCAACAAGTAAAACTGCAACAAACATTTATTAAACAGAACGAATTAGCCATAAGCTCTTTGCAAAGTAATTTTCAAAAAGAAATAGAACAATCCTATTCCGATATTGCTACTTTATCGTCTCGAATTGGCAATACCAAAGGACAAATAGACCAAGCTATATATGCCCAACAATTAGCATCCATCCGATACAAGAATGGTGTAGGAACTAACTTAGAACTGATTAATGCAGGAACTAATTTACAAAGAGCAGAATTAACTAGGTTACAGTATCAATACCAATTGTGTTTAGCTAAAGTAGATCTAGCAAAAATCATGGCAATCAAGTATTGGTAGTCACTTTAGTTCAAACCAAACTGGCGACTGCTCCTGACCTAATGGATTGTAATTAATAAAAAGTTCCTCTCCTTCTAGGATATTTCTAATGGTTTTAATTGAAATGGTCAAAGCATCAAAATCCATTTCATAAGTACAATTATTATCAATCGCATGATTATAAATAGATGCATAACCTAATGCTACCGCAGCTAAAGTTCCACTAGGTCCCCATTCAAAAATATAATCGTACAAAATCGTTTTTTCAACCTCCAATCTTTCATCAGCGCTTAATACCAATACAGGAGCAATTTCAATTGTTGTATTTGAAGGTATTTCAGCAGCTGTAAAAACGCCACGACCTTTGTTAGTAGTATGATCTATATATAATACAGAAAGTAACATTATTCGCCTTCTACATTGTGCTTCATATCATAAATCTGGTTCTTGTTTCCTAAAACAATCACCTTCATCCCTTCCTTAATAATAATAGAACCAGGTGGATTAATAATAAACTTACCATCCTCATCTTTAACACCAATACAATTAACACCAGTTTTTTTCCAGTCCATAATTACAGATAAACTTTTATTCCTTATTTCTGGAGGTAGTTTTTCATATCCTACAGATTCGATATTAATACTCTCTCCCTCTTCCCCACTCAAGTAATCGATAAATTCTACAACATCTGGCTTACTCACCAAAGTAGCCATATGTGTACCTCCAATTCTATCAGGCATTATTACGTTGTCTGCGCCAGCTTTCTTCAGTTTTATAACTGAATTGCTAAATGATGCACGACTAATAATATGCAATTGAGGATTTAAATATTTGGCTGAGAGTACAATAAAAACATTATCAGCATCGGTTGGCAAAGCTGATATTAAACAACGTGCTTTATTAATACCTGCTTTTTGCAATACTGAATCATCTGTGGCATCTCCTTTAATATATAATAGTGTTGGATCTTCATGTAAAAAACTGTCTATATGTTCATCTGATTGATCTATTACTACAAATTTTTCTTTATGTCCTTTTAATGTTTTAGCAGCCTGTTGACCGTTCCTACCAAATCCACATATAATTACATGCTGATCCATCAATTTAATTTCTTGCATAAGTTTTCTGTTTTTAAAATATCTATTGAGTTCTCCACTGGCTATTAATTGAGTTAGTTTGGCCAATGCATACGTAAAGGTTGAAAATGAAAAAATAATTAGAATAATATTGAATATTCTCCCAGCAGCAGATAGTGGATGAATCTCTCCATAACCAATGGTTGAAATGGTGGTTATAGTCATGTATAAAGCATCAAAAAAAGGATAGTCTTCAATAACTACAAAACCAGTTGTACCAATAGCTAGAATAATGATAATAAGCCCAACCCAGATCAATATAGGGTTAATTCTATTTTGTATTTTCATCTTACTAAAGTTAAAAAAAATAACCAATACTTGTGAAAAATATACAAAGTGGGTAAGTATCGAAGAAATGACTTATGAATAATGTGCATTGATTTTCTTTAAAAAAATGTCGTTAATTTTGTTACTATGTCACTAGAATTAGAACAACCCAACTTATTTGATCAATTTGATTTGCTTATTACCCACGATGACAAACTAGCAATCAGGGAATTTCTAAATGATCAAAACATTAGTGATGTAGCTGATTTAATCAATGAATATCCCGAATTTGAAGCACGCATAATTGCCAATATGGCCATTCATAGAGCTGCTAGTGTATTTAAAATTCTGGATATATCTCAACAAAAAGACATTGTAAAAGAATTACCCTCTTCTAAAACAGCCGAATTATTAAATGAATTACCAGCTGATGACCGAACAGATTTTTTAGAAGAACTGCCTAAAGCCGCCATAAGAGATCTAATTAAATTACTAGACCCTGATGAAAGAAAAATTACCCTTTCGTTATTAGGATATCCCGAAGACAGTGTTGGTAGGTTAATGACACCAGATTATGTATATGTATACGCACATAATACTGTTGAAGAAGTATTTGCAACTTTAAGAAGATATGCTAGAAATAGTGAAACAATTGATGTTATTTATGTAATTGATGAAACAGGATTATTGATTGACGATTTGAGAATCAGGGATGTAATATTAGCAACTCCTGATAAAAGGGTGGATGAAATAATTGACGGAAGAGTTGTATCGCTAAATGTAAATGATGATCAGGAAAATGCGCAGCAAGTTTTCAAAATGAATAACAGAGTTGCATTGCCTGTTGTTGATGAGAATAATATTTTATTAGGTATTGTTACCATCGATGATATGTTATGGGTTGCCAATGAAGAGTTCAGTGAGGATATGCAAAAAATGGGGGGAACAGAAGCATTGAATGAACCTTATCTTGACATCCCTATATTTAAGTTGTTTAAAAAGAGAGTAAGTTGGTTGGTGGTATTGTTTTTGGGAGAAATGCTTACTGCCACAGCGATGGGTTATTTTGAAGACGAAATTGCGAAAGCAGTTGTTTTAGCACTATTTGTCCCATTGATTATTTCAAGTGGAGGAAATAGTGGTTCACAAGCATCTACCTTAATCATTCAAGCAATGGCTGTGGGAGAAATTACGATCAGCGACTGGTGGCGCGTATTTAGAAGAGAATTAATTAGTGGATTATTACTTGGTACTGTACTAGGTATTATCGGGTTTATTCGAGTTGCTGTATGGCATTCGATTGTTCCTCAAATTTATGGGCCACATTGGATGATGATAGCTTCTACAGTTGGCTTTTCATTAATTGGAGTTGTTCTTTGGGGAACCCTTAGTGGCTCAATGCTTCCTATATTTTTGAAAAAATTAGGCGCTGACCCTGCAGTATCTTCTGCTCCTTTTGTTGCAACACTTGTTGATGTAACCGGATTGATTATTTATTTCAGTTTTGCTTATTTATTCCTGCAAGGACTTTTATTATAGTTATCGGTTATTGGATTGTTGGAGGGTCAAGTGATTAATTCAAATTTTTCGCTGTAGTTACTTGCCTACAATTTTTTTCGCTCGGCTGCAATGAAAAAACTCGCCCCGACAAGTCGGGGCTCAAACAGTTTTCATTGCTTACGCCTCACTCAAAAATTGCTTCACGGCAATTAGCAGATGCTTAAATTTGAATTAATTACTTGCCTCTTTCTCCATCATCAAATATGCTTTTATAAATCCATCAATATCTCCGTCCATTACAGGACCTACATTTCCAACTTCATAATCCGTTCGATGATCTTTGATCATTTTATATGGATGAAAAACATAACTCCGAATCTGGCTGCCCCATTCGATTTTTTTCTTTCCTGCATTAGTTGCATTCAACGATTCCTGCCTTTTGCGCAATTCTTCTTCGTACAACCTACTCTTCAACATTTTCATGGCTAATTCTCTGTTCTCTCCTTGAGTTCTTGCTTGTTGGCATTCTACAATAAAGCCACTGGGTATATGTTTTAATCGAACTGCTGTTTCTACTTTATTTACGTTTTGCCCACCACTTCCACCACTTCTATAAAAAGCCCATTCTACATCGGCAGGATTAACATTTATTTCAATGCTATCATCAATCAAGGGATAAACAAATACTGAGGCAAATGAAGTATGTCTTCTTGCATTGCTATCAAAAGGCGAAATTCTTACTAATCGATGTACCCCACTTTCTGCTTTTAAAAACCCATATGCAAAATCTCCATCAAATTGTATGGTTGCGGATTTAATGCCAGCGCCATCACCATCTTGCAAATCAATTTCTGTTAATTTCCAGCCTTGTTTCTCGCCATACATTCGATACATTCTCAATAACATTTCGGCCCAGTCCTGGCTTTCAGTACCACCTGCTCCAGCGTTTATTTGAAGCACAGCAGGCAGCTCATCTTCTGGCTTATTTAAAGTACTTTTGAATTCTGCTTCTTCAATGAGTTGAATTGCCAAATCGTGCGATTCACGCGTTTCCTCCTCCGAAGCATCTCCTGATTTCCAAAAATCAAATAATAAGGCAAAATCTTCAACAGCATTGTCTACTTGTTTGAATAGCTTAAGCCAGTATTCATTTACTTTGATATCCTTCATCACTAATGTGGCTCGGGCATTATCATCCCAAAAACCAGGTGATAGTGAGAGTTGGCGGTCTGTTTCTACTTTATATATGCGGTTATCAACGTCAAAGAAACCTCCTCAAGACCAAAGTTCGGTCCCTCATACGCTTAATTTGTTCTTGTGTCATAGCGGTAAAAATACGAAACCTTCCTGAAATGTAGCATAGTGTATTTCATGTAGAAGCCCACTTTATTGTAGCCCAGCAATCATCACATTCTAATAACTCTTTTTGTTTCAATTACTTTACCAGTTCCTGTATATAATTGTACATCATAGGTTCCAGGAAGCAGAGCAGACATATCCAAATCATAGACTGTATTACCCAGGTTTGATGTAGGAATTTTTTGATTACTAATAACTATACCGTTTGAAGAAATTATTTTTAAATAAGTGATGCTATTAGGAACTGCTGCAAAAATTATTCTTGTAATATCTTTGACAGGATTAGGGAAAACAAACATCGTTTCCTGTTTGGCAATTTCCCCTTTAACTTGTACTGAATTAGAAGTTGATCTACAAAAATTTGAATCATTCACCTGAACAAAAAATGTTCCAACATTATTATAAAATACCTTTAATGTTTTTGTAGTGTCAGGAATTGCTGTTTGGAGATTTCCATTTCTGTACCAAAGTGTTTTGTTGATCATTCTCAATGAATCTGGTTTTACTTGCAAAAATGCAGTATCACCTGGCAATAAACTAGATTTAGCTAAAATCCGCAAATTAGCTCCTGGCAAGGGATTCACACTCACTGTTATTTTTTGCCTTTTACTTTCGCATGTTTTTAAAGCATTTATTCTAGCAACCCAATAATCTGTACTACCAACTATATTTGTTCTTGGTATCGGCGCAATTGAAGTACCGGTTCCACCATTTCCTACAGTATACCACAATAAACTATCACTTGGTGGACCAGCAGTTAATGCAGTTCCAGGATCATTTAAACAAAATACTTTATCCGATACAATTGGGGCTGCTGGAACAAAGCCACTATCCATTTTTTGGCTAGCAAAATTTGACGCACATCCATCAAAACTAAAACCTTGAACTCTATAAGTATCTTTCTGATTTGCAGGAAAAGCAAAACTGGTGTCAGTTAATGAATATCGCTGCACTCTATAATTGTTCATATCTGAAACAAACAAAGAACCATTAGCATCTATCATGGCATTTCCAGGCGCATTTAATTGGTCTCCTAGGCTGCCAATTGTACTTCCTCCAACAACTACTTCACCAACTGCTTCGCCAATATTCCAGGATTTAATTCTATTAGCAGTACCTCCTTCAGTAATAAATAATTTTGTGTTAGCTACATAAATATTTAAAGGCAAAGATGTTTGATTGGTATTATTTCCACGCCCTTTACCACCTGCAACAGTAATCGCTTTCAAAGATTCAGGCGCAAACCGTTGTATGCGATCATTCTGCGTATCTGCAACAAAAATATTTCCAAGACCATCTACAAAAACACCCAAAGGTGTATTCAATTGCGTAGAATCAGATCCAGTGGATTTACCACCAGCAACTGTTTGTCCTACTGCAGCACCAGGAGTCCATTTTTGTATTCTTGAATTAAGCGCATCGGCAATGTAAATATTATCATATCCATCCAAATAAACACTTGCAGGATAAGACAATTGACCTGGTCCGGATCCTTTTCCGTTTCCTCCTGCAACAACAACACCTGTTGAATCGCCTTGTACCCATTTAATTACTCGGTCATTATCTGTATCAGCAATATACATGATGCCTTTACTATCAACATAGATTCCATTCGGATTATTTAGTTGACTCAACTTAGAACCTGGCCCTTTGCCACCAGCAACAACAACACCTGCTTTATCTCCTTGTATCCATTTTACGACCCGATGATTCCATTGATCAACCACATATAATGCACCTTTCGAATCAACAAAAACAAAATTGGGTCTTCCCAGTTTACTTGAATCTACCCCTCCAACTCCTGTTGTTCCTGCAACTGTTGCGCCTGCTCTTCTCCATCCTGCAGTTAAAGTAGTATTTGTTGGATTATTTATACTACTCCATATTGCATAATTCAATTTAGTTGATGTATTCAGTTTTAAATCTCCTGCACCAATACAATTTGCTCCCTCAATAACCAGTTTAGGACTAGGATTGACTTTTAGTGTAACAAATCCGTTGGCTCTGCAACCATTGGTATCTAAATAAGAGACCGTATACTTGGTAGTAATAATTGGATTTGCAACAACACTGTCTTTATTAGTAACATTCAAACCTGTTGATGGGCTCCAGGTAAACGATGCAGCAGAATCAGCTTTAGCAATCATTGAAACTGATTCGCCTTCGCATATTGCTTGTTTGGCAGCATTAATTTTTATCGGAGTATTAATTTTCACCACCTGACTGGCAGATCCACTTGCACAACCACTAAACGCATACGCAACTGCAGTATATGTTCCAGATTTTCGTGGACTAAAATTCGTATCTACACTATTTTTATTGATTAGGAATTGTTGTATGCGATTATTTCTTGAGTCTACTACCAATAAACTGCCATCATTATTAAATGCAATTCCTGACGGTAAATTTAATTGAATGGAAGAAGAACCGCCACCACCTGCTTGACTTCCAGCAATAGTATTTCCAATTGTATCGTAGGCAACCCATCGTTGAATTCGATTATTCCCTCTATCAGCAATATATAAGTTACCTACTGCATCGGCAATAACGGCTGAAGGATTATTCAATTGTCGCAAATCAAATCCTACACCTCTATTACCTGCTAATGGAGTTCCAAAAATATTATTGGGATAATATTGCATCACCCGATGATTGCCTGCATCAGCAACATACAAATAACCATTTCTATCAATGAACAATCCTTGAGGATTATTTAAATTATAACTCGAATCTCCAACCTGTCCATTGCCAGCAACCGTAGTTACCGTTTTACCATTGGCCGACCATTTCTGTACACGATGATTGCCAGCATCACTTACAAAAATATTTCCTGCCCCATCTACTATTACACTTGATGGAAAATTCAACTGAAAATCAGAAGAGCCTGCTCCATTTCCACCAGCTACTGTTTTACCAACGGTTGAGCCAGATTCAAAGTATTGAACCCTTTGATTATTCTGGTCTACCACATAAATATTATTGAATGGATCAACAAAAATTCCTGTTGGATAATTCAATTGATTAGGATTTGCTCCTGCTCCATTACCTCCAACAATGGTAGTACCAACCAACTCTCCTGGCTTCCATAATTGCACTCGATGATTTACAGGATCTGCTACATACATATTTCCTTTTGAATCTACCGCAATAGCTGATGGCAAATTTAATTGTGCATTGGAATTACCTGTGCCATTGCCACCTGCAACTGAAGTCCCCGTATTGTCCCATGAAGGAAAAGACATCCCTTCAATAGTATTCTTATTGCTCCAGGTTAAAAGACTAGGAGTACCACCCGTTAATTTTACGCTTAGTTTAGCAGCATCTGGCGCTACACATTCGGCACTGCCTTTAATTGTTGGCGACACTTTATCTCCAACGGTAACAGTAACATTGGTGGTTGCTACACAACCATTTGAATTATTTGAACTGATTGTATAATTAGTAGTCAGTTCAGGTGTAAATCGATAAATGCTATCGTTCAGTTTTGTAACTGATGCCGAAGGTGTAAATGTATAATTTCCTCCGCCAGTTATTTTTACAAATGTAGGATCCCCTTTACATGCATTGGTATTTCCATAAACTTGTATTGGGAGATTGGCCAAAATAGAAAGACCGTTGGATATTTGTTTACATCCTGTAAATGAATAGGCTGTAGCCGTATATGTTCCTTGAAAGGTTGGGGCAAAAGTAGTGGAGATAGGAATGATTGAATATTGTTGAACACGGCCATTCTGTTCATCCAAAATAAATAAATTACCGGATGGATCAAATCCAAATGCTGATGGAGATTGTAATTGATCATTTAATGATCCACCAAAACCATCTTTATTTCCTGCCAGCGTAGTTTGAGCTCCACTATTGGCTGTCCACCTTTGCACTCTGTGATTTCCTGCATCTAGCACATAGATATTTCCTTGTGCATCTACCATTACATCTACTGGTTGATTCAATTGCTGTGGTGCAGAACCTCTCCCATTTCCTCCTGCAACTGTTATCCCTTTTGGATTGCCCAAATTAAACTTTTGAATTCGATGATTGGCTGAATCGGCTACATACACATTAAAATTTTGATCTACACAAACCCCAACAGGACTGTTCAATCTGGTTGAATCCGAACCCGCACCATTACCACCTGCAACAGTAGTACCAGCCGTTCCACCTTGTGCCCATCTTTGAATTCTATGGTTTCCTGCATCAGCAATATAAACCCCACCAGAGGCATCTACAAAAACATCTTTGGGATTATTCAATTGTCCTGGACCAGCCCCTGGACCATTACCACCAGCAACTACAAATCCTGTATTGGAGCCTGGTGCAAATCTTAATACACGATGATTATTTTGATCAGTAACAAATAAATTACCAAATCCATCTATAAAAATTCCTGCAGGTTTATTTAATTGATTGGATCCCGATCCTGGTCCATTGCCTCCTGCCACAGATACCCCATCAATATTTGTTCTACTAAAACTGCTGATTCGGTTGCTCAAGGTATCTGAAATAAAAATTGCACCATTTGCATCTATGGCAATTCCACCTGTACCATTGACCCTTTTGAGTGTAGGAGACCCAGTAATGTTACCAGTGATGGGAGTTGTTGCCAATGTTGTCCAAATGGCTGTATTGGTTTTCATCACATTTCCTTCGTAATTCCATTCAATCTGAAATGGATTTCTGCTAAAACTACCAATGATGTTTCCGTCACTTGTACATTTTGGACCACTAATTGAAACAAATACACATTGCGCATTCAATTGTTGAAATACAAAAGAAAGCACCAATATGGTACAGCATAAAAAACGAAATATGTTTTTCTTTCTTCTATACATTTTCATTACAATAATGACAATAGTTTTCAGGCTATGCTGCAGGTATGTTGCATAGTTTCGGGTGCGGAAAAAAAATACAAACCTCGTAAGCCGGATTCTGTTTCAACTCCATCATTTATCTAGTCAGATCATTACTGAACTGATCTTGCTGCCTACCCTGGAATGTGTTTGCTTTCGCAAAGCTCGGGCGAGCAGCCCTCAACATTCCTTTACATGGCATTACAGTACCCAAGGTTTACCCCCTACCAATGTTACCATTTGTAGCCGTGAGCTTTTACCTCACGTTTTCACCTTTTCCACGCCGAAGCGGGTAGTTATTTTCTGTGGCACTTTCTCTTTCCCTTTTTAGGGGGAAGCCGGCGCTTAACCGGTGGGTTGCTCTTTACTGTCCGGACTTTCCTCTCCAATAAAATTGGAGCGATGGCTCGGGTTTGTAAGCAATAAAGATACAGCAAGACAGGGCGATGTAACGAAGAAATGCTTGGTTTCTGATGTAGCGGTATCAAAATACCATGCAGTTGGTAGCTATAAACTAGGAATACTGAAAATAAACCTGGGTAGCCCCATACCCAAACCGGGAATCATATTGATTGATAAAGTGTTTTACCGCTTTTTTGGTCTTCAATATTTCATGAATTTCCTCCCTTAATTTACCCGACCCTACTCCATGAATAACGGTTAATTCATGTTGATGATGTGCAACAGCAATATCGAGCCATTTTTCCAATTCACTTAGTTGCAAACTGAGCATTTCAAAATTACTCATGGAACTATAGTTATTGGTCAGTTTTTCAATATGCAAATCGATGACAGTTCTGGATGGTGGCAAATGTTCTCGGGCTTTACCTGCATCATATACTTTATAGCCTTTAGCTGTTAAACTATCTAGTGGAAAATAATCTGCTTCCTTGTCGGGATAATGCTCAAACAATAAATAAGAAAATACATGTTCATTATTTTCTTTTAACAATTCTATTTTTTGAAATACTTGCTTGGCTTTTAATTTCAAGTTGGTCTCAAAATGAGTTGCTTTGTTTTTTAGTGGTTGTTGGAGACTAAAATCAAATGCAAAACTGGGACTATCGTTGACGGAGGCAAAATCGATATCATGCAAATAAAAATCATGAAAAGCTTGAACATCATTCACCAAAGAAAAATTCTCTTCCCCATTGAATTGCTGTTTGTAAATAAACTTTAAAGCATTGGCTGTTTTGTTTACTAAATGTATTTTTAATACATCAACTATTTCATCATTAAAATCGTCCAATTCAAATTTGGGAATGAAACTTAGCCACACTCCTGTTGCTACTTTGATTTGATTAGGTTGGGGTTTTTCTTTTGGAATTTGATCAATGTAAACCTTAGGGTCTAACTTTTTTGAAGGAATTAATTTTTTCTCGGTAAATCTTTTGAAATAAGGGAAATCAATCTGATCCATATAAGCGGGGAATCTAACGCCCCTCACTTCAATGAGTACCATTTTATCGTTAATAATTTCTATTACTTTTCCTTCTTCATTGCTTAACAACACTAATATATCATCTCCTACCTGGTACTTCATGATTCAGCTAATTTGCTTTTTTGTTTTCCGTATAAAAAATAAATGACCAATCCAATTGCCATCCAAACAAAAAACCATAACCAGCTTATTGCAGGAATCTCTATCATTAAATAAAGACAACAAAGTGCCCCAGCTACTGGTATAAATGAATAGGATCTAATGAAACTGAGCAATGCTGTAACAAATGCAATTAGCATAAAAATGAGGAATAGAAATTCTTGATATCCTTCTGATCCAATATTGGTGAATGCATCGGTAATTCTTTGACGGAATAAAAAGGCGATAAGCAATACAATTGCTGGTATCAATAGTTTCCCATTAATATAAGGCAATTGAAATTTTCCTGTACCATTCTTTGAAGTCAATCTTGGCAATGCCAATACACCAAAACAAACCAGTACAAAAGCGAACAAAGTTCCAATACTTGTCAAGTCTGTCATTGTACTGCTTCCAACAAATAAAGAAGGAATTCCTACCATTAAACCAGTTATAATAGTTGCAAAAGAGGGTGTTTGAAATTTGGGATGCACTTTAGCAAATTGTTTGGGCAATAATCCATCCCTACTCATACTCATCCAAATTCTTGGTTGCCCTAATTGAAATACCAACAACACACTGGTTGTTGCAACTACTGCACTGATCGAAATAAAATAGCCGATCTTGTTTAAATGCAATTTATCGAACACATAGGCCAATGGGTCATCTACTTTTAATTCACTGTAATTAACCATACCAGTTAACACCAATGCAACTAAAATGTATAAAATGGTGCAAATAATTAATGAGTAAATCATGCCACGAGGCAGATCTCTTTGTGGATTCTTACATTCTTCGGCAGTTGTTGAAATTGCATCAAAACCAATATAGGCATAAAATACTGCAGATACCCCTGCAAGTACTCCACCAAAACCATTTGGCAAGAAGGGAGTCCAATTACTCGTATCTACATAAAAAAATCCAACAATGATAACTCCAACTATTACCAATATTTTAAAAATCACCATGGCATTGGTGGTTTTCTTGCTTTCTTTAATTCCAATATAGGCGAGTATGGTAATCAACAATACAATCATGAATGCAGGTATATTCAAAATCATTTTCCAACCACCAATAACCGGTGCATTGGTAATGGCATCATAACCCATCCGAGCATGCTTGGTCATTGTTTCCAGTGTTTGCCCTGCTGCCAATGCTTTGACTGCTTCTTCGTACCCTAATAATGCATTGGATGAATTAGTAGCCAACCATCCCGGTAAATGAATATGAAATCCTTCCAATAAATTATTAAAGTAACCACTCCAGCTGATAGCCACTACAATATTTCCAATGGCATATTCTAAGATCAGCGCCCATCCAATAATCCATGCAACTACTTCCCCAAAAGATACATAAGCATAGGTATATGCACTTCCAGAAATAGGAATTCTACTGGCAAATTCGGCATAACAAAGTGCACTAAATCCACAGGTAATTGCAGTAATTACAAATAAAATGGCAATACCAGGACCTCCATTGAATGCAGCTGTTCCGATAGTCGAAAATATACCTGCACCAATAACGGCTGCAATCCCCATAAAGGTTAAATCACGAACGCCTAAAACTTTGTTGAGCCCAGCTCCATGACCATCTGAATGACCAGCAGCAGCATCTGCAACAATTTTATCTAAAGATTTCTTTCTAAAAAGAGAAGACATGAGCATCATTTATTGTTGAAAGATAAGGAAAGATTAGAATTTATAACTGTATCCCAATCTAAATACCTGCGTTTCATAATAGTCATTACTGAAATAGTAAAATCCTTGCCCAGTAATTTCTTTACGTATGACCATGGTATTGAGTAAATCGGTGGCATTAAAAAAAACTTCGCCTTTTCCTTGTTGAATTGATTTTTTAATCCCTAGGTCTATAGAGAATCGAGATTTGATTTTCCCCTGCGGAATAATGTCGGGTGCCAAATAGATCACCGTTAACTGAGCGTCGACTTTTTTAGCAAAATGAAAGCTATTGTTTATTTTAATGTTTCCAGACAGTAAGGTTTGTGTAGGTGCTGAAAAAGTATGGGTGATTGGATACTTATTGATTACAGTAAATGCATTGATCTGATTGCGATAGATATTTAAGTTGACATTAAAGGCGTATTTTTTTGATATTTCTTCTGCTAAAATAAATTCAACCCCAGTATTATAGCTTTTATTTACGTTTTGAAATGTTGCATAAATCAAATTGCTTCCGGGCACTGTACTCGAAATTCGTGTAATTGTTGCGTCGGCAAATCGATGATAAAAAGCAGTATAAAAATTACCTTTATCCCAATTTGTTTT
Organism: Sphingobacteriia bacterium; assembly: GCA_037129425.1. Classification (GTDB taxonomy): domain Bacteria; phylum Bacteroidota; class Bacteroidia; order Chitinophagales; family Chitinophagaceae; genus Sediminibacterium. Next base: position 13,963 of record JBAXUV010000014.1, on the reverse strand, counting down.
ATATCCCATTTCTATAGAATTGGTGAACTGAGGGCGCAAAGCAGGGTTGCCCACTTTAATAATTTCAGCATCATCATATTTTGGAAAAATTCGAATATCTACCTCATTAGGTCTATCTACTCTCCTATTAAAAAACAGGGATAGTTTATTATTGTCGTTTAATTTATAAGCGAATCTGAAATTTGGAAACGGTTGAGTATAATTATATCCATCGCTTTTATACACAACATGATTGGGATTAACATCATATTGAATCTTTACATATTCTAGCCTTAAACCTAATTCGGCCTCCCATTTTTTACTTTCAAAAATATAATTACTATAAATTGCTGGAATCCATTCTTTATAAGTGGCCCATCCACCAGCGTTTGAATCCAATACAGAATTAGCACCAGGAATAAATTGCATATTAGTGGGAATGCTCCTATTTCTAAGCTTTATTCCTGTTTCAATTCGTCCATATCGTAAAGGCTGAATGTAATCAAAATTAAAGTCGAACACTTGTTCATCAGATAATAACTTAAATGCATCAGTTCCTTTTGAACTGGGCAAATAGTTATCATAAAAATATTTTTCATCTTCTCTATGAAAAGTATAATTGAAACCAACATTGAGTAATCTTCCAGCTTCTTTAAATTTATGTTGATAGCTGGCAGTTGCCATATAGGTAGTTTTTAATTCATCTTCTAAAAACTGCCAAAGCCGCTTTTGTTGAGAAAGGTCAGCGTTAAAAAAAGGCTGATCACCTCTATCAATAATTTTTTCGCTACCAAAAAGACCGGAAATACTAAATGTATTTTGCTCATCAATGGTGTAATCAATACCCGATTTAATAGTTGTAAAATGGGTGTTGCGGTTTCTTTTTAATTGAGAGTTTATTATTTCGCCATTATTATAGTACCTCGTTACAAATTCATTTTTATTCAGGGTTTCTGTATATAAATAATCACCTTGAAAAAAAACATTCACTTTTTTTTGCCGATAGTTGAGCGATACATTAGGATTAACTTTTGGCGTAAATGTATACTGGGGTCTAATATTGGGTAAATTTTCATTTCTCACCCAAAGTGATCCAATTCCTGAAGTTAAGCCTAGCTTCCCATTAAACCCTTCTTGCTTATTTTTTTTGTAAATAATATTGATGATGCCTGCATTTCCGTTCGCATCGTATTTAGCAGAAGGGTTATTGATGATTTCTATCTTCTCAATAGCTGAAGCAGGAATATTATCTAATCCAGTTTGATTTCCAAACCCTGTTAACGCAGTTTGTTTTCCATCAATCAATATAGTTACTTTATCATTTCCTCTCAATTGTACTTTCCCATCTTGCACGGTAACACTAGGCAAGTTTTGCATTGCTTGTAATACCGAACCACCTGTTTGACTAATATTGTCTTTTAGAGAAAAAGTTTTTTTATCCATCTTCTCATTTATCATACCATTGTTACTAGAAACTGTTACATTGTTTAGTAATGCAGGGTTGTCTTCTAATTCAATTGATTTGAGATCTAGAAAATCAGTTAGATTTCCTACAAATAAATTTTGTCTTTTTGTTGTATATCCCAAATAGCTAAACTCAAGATAGTAATTACCAGATTTAACTTTTGTGATAATGAATCTGCCTTCTTCGTTGGTAACAGTACCGCTAATAAAAGCGCTATCTTTTACTGTCTTTAAAAACACATTTACAAAGGAAAGACCTGATTTAGTTTTTTTATCTTTAACTATTCCAGAAATTGAAGTTTGCGCATGTAAATAATAGAACCCAAGTAATAATGTTGTAAGAAATATTTTTTTCAGCATTTTTATTTAGCAAACTGCAATTTGTTTTTAAAATTGGATAAATTGACTTTTCTTATACATCCCTTTGAATTAAATAATCTGCCAATTCAATCAGCGGTGCTTTTCGTTTAGTTAAAACAGCAATATCATCTAAATGCTTCAAGGCAATATTTAAATATTGATTCTTCAATGTATTGGCCCAATCATCTACTCCACAGCTTTTATAAATGGCCAGCACTTGAGCTACTTTATCAGCAGGATTTGTTTCCATTAAATTCCTTAATAGCTGCTTCTGTTGTGCATTGGCAACTTCCAATGTATGCAGGAGTAAAAATGTTTTTTTATTTTGCTTGATATCTCCACCAACTTCTTTGCCAAATTTTTCAGGGTCTCCAAATGCATCTAAATAATCATCCTGAATTTGAAATGCAATACCTAAGTTTTTACCGAACTCATATAAATGATTACAATTGCCTTCTCCAGCTCCCCCTAAAATGGCACCCATTTTTAAACTTCCCGCTAATAAAACAGAAGTTTTTAAAGTAATCATGTGAATATATTCATCCAAGCTTACGTCTGCTCTTTGCTCAAAATCCATATCCAATTGCTGCCCTTCACAAACTTCTCTAGCAGTAGTACTGAACAATTGCAAAATAGGATGAAGATGATTTAAGCTGATGGTATTGAGGTACTCATACGCTTTAATCATCATCACATCACCACCTAACAAAGCAGTACTGGGATTGTATTTCACATGCACCGTTTCCATACCCCTTCTCAAAGAGGCATTGTCCATTATATCATCATGTATCAGGGTAAAATTATGAAAGAGCTCAATGGCTGTTGCTACTTCATATGCATCATTATGAATATTATCGAATAACTCATTGCCCATTAAACAGAGAATAGGACGAATGCGCTTTCCGCCAATACCCAAAAAATATTGACAAGGATCATACAAACTAGCTGGTGATTCAGGAAAATGTCTTCGAGCAAATCGATTGTTAAAATCGGTTACTAAATGATTGAAAGATTGCATGCTACAAACCTACTTATAAAAACAAGTTATACCATAACTAGTCGGCAACATTTATAAAAAAAAGGAGCGCCACGCAATCTAAGTTTCGATTGGCAGCCCTCCTTTAATTTGAATGGTTATAATTATTTTGAAAGTGTTTGTGTTGACTTAGCCATCAACCGTCACTGTTTTTAGTTTTAGTAGAACAATGCAGATAAAGGATCTGAAGAACTAGCTTTTGCTGGCTTTAAAGCATTGAACTTTGTCATTTGGTCTTTTGATAATGCTCCGCCCAATTTAGATTGTAAGCCACTGAATAATCCAGATTGCTTCTTTGCATACTCTGTTGGATTACTACCTGCCAAAGGAACTATATCTGACTTTTTTGTTAAAAATCCACTTACTATGTCTGTTACCTGAGTTTGTTGTGCACTGCTCAATTTAAGGCTTGGCCCTAATTTACCCATGATTCCACTTGTCAATTTGTTGACGTCTAACCCAGCTGCAGCAGCCGTTTTTGTTGCTTTGTCTACCAGGCCACCTAATTGAGCTTGAGTACTTGCAGCCATAAATAAGATAGCTGCTGATAAGATGATTTTTTTCATTTCTAATTTTTTTTAGAAAGATAAAAATTAATTGGATAACTCAAATAAAGTTTTTACAAATTCATTTTTATCAAAAACCAAGAGATCTTCTACTTTTTCTCCAACCCCAATGTATTTGACTGGAATCTTAAATTGATGGGAAATAGCTAAAACAACTCCCCCTTTTGCAGTACCATCCAATTTAGTAATAGCCAAAGCTGAAACATCGGTCGTGGCTGTAAATTGCCTAGCTTGTTCTATAGCATTTTGCCCGGTAGATCCATCTAAGACCAATAATACTTCGTGAGGTCCATCGGGAATGATTTTCTGTATGACTCTTTTAATTTTATTCAGCTCATCCATTAAATGCGCTTTATTGTGCAACCTGCCTGCAGTATCGATGATAACAATATCGGCATTTTTGGCAACTGCACTGGCAACTGTATCGTAAGCAACTGCACTTGGGTCTGACCCCATTGCTTGTTTTACAATGGGAACACCCACTCTTTCACTCCAGATAGTCAACTGATCTACAGCGGCTGCCCTGAAAGTGTCTGCAGCACCTAAAACAACTTGATTACCTGCTGCTTTAAATCGAGCAGCTAACTTGCCAATGGTGGTAGTTTTTCCAACACCATTTACACCAACCACTAAAATAACATAAGGTTTTTTACCTTCAGGAAGGGTAAATCCATGAAGGGATTGATCGGGGGCATCCACTAAAATTGATGCAATTTCTTGTTGAAGTAAACCGTTTAATTCAGTGGTATTCAGATACTTATTTTCTTTTACTCTTTTTTCTATTTGTTCGATAATTTGCAAAGTTGTTGTAACCCCAACATCTGCTCCTATCAAGGCTTCCTCCAAATTGTCTAATACTTCTTCATCGATAGAAGATTTACCCGCAATAGCTTTGGTGATCTTAGAAAGAAACCCCTCTTTGGTTTTTTGCAAACCCTGATCTAGACTTTCTTTGTCTTTTTTCCCAAATAATTTATCGAAGAAACCCATGGTAAAAGATTGAATAATAAAATAGAAAAAGCCTCCTACTGTTGAGAAGGAAGCTTTTCTGTACGTTGATACAAAGAACTATTTACTAGACAAAAAGTCCTTTATTTTATCCTTGTGTATGATTGCTTCTTTAAAAGTATACGCACCTGATTTAGGACTGCGTACGGCCTTAATTACTTTAGTCCAGTTTTTAGCCTCGGCTGCTGCTTTCTGGTCTTTGGTTTTAATCGCGGTTTTAGCTGCTTTTGCCATGACTATTTGATTTCTTTATGAACGGTTACTTTTTTCATTAATGGGTTGAATTTCTTCAACTCGATACGCTCAGGCGTATTTTTCTTATTCTTGGTGGTAATATAGCGACTTGTACCTGCTAAACCACTGGTTTTGTGCTCTGTGCACTCAAGTATTACTTGAACCCTGTTACCTTTCTTTGCCATTTTATTAGCTAATTTTCTTGTGTTTAATTAGATCTTCACTCCGTCAGCTCTCAATTGCTTGATTACTGTGCTCAAACCATTTTTATTAATTGTTCTGAGAGCATCAGTAGATACTTTCAATGATACCCAACGATCTTCTTCAGCAAAAAAGAAACGTTTTTTCTGTAAATTGGGTAGAAAACGGCGCTTGGTCTTGATGTTTGAGTGAGAAACACTGTTACCTACAATTGGTTTTTTACCTGTTACCTGACATACTCTTGCCATGACTAATGATTTTTTCCGATTTTTTCGGACGGCAAAGGTAAGCAAATGAAGCAAACTAACAAGCCTAAAACTTATTTTTTTTCAATATTTCTTCACATTCTTTAATAAATAATGCCCAGTCTCAAAAAATCGATCGTTTTTTCCACATACACTAATTAATCTACCAATTAGCTTTTTCCCGAATTACCTTTGAAAAAAACAACTAATGTATCAAAATTTGACTAAAAACAACGGTTTTCTGATCTTATCCTGCTTAATTATGGGTATTTCAGCTTGTAATGGCGGAAAAGATAGTAAAACCAGCGCTGATTCTACTGCAACTCCTGTTGTAACTAAATTAGTTCCTGGTACTCCAATGAAATACGATAGTTCTAAAAGATATATCTATTTAACCTGGGATGACTCTCCTCAACCTCCTGGAACTACCATTTGTAAACGAATTTTTGAAGAAGAAGGCGTAAAAGCCACTTTTTTTGCCGTGGGAATGCACCACGATATTGAACCAAGAAGAAAAAGAACCATCGATTCAATCAGAAACGCTTATCCTCAATTCTTATTAGCCAATCATAGCTATTCGCATGCATTTAAGGATAATTATAATTATTTCTATACACATATAGATACAGCAGTAGGCGATTTTTTGAGGGCAGAAAAAACAATGAATATTCCTGTTAAAATCATCCGCATGCCAGGAAGAAATACCTGGGCAGCTAATGGAGAAGTTCATGGACCAAAATCATCAGAAATGGTAGCTAAGCGATTGGATTCGTTGGGGTATAAAATCATCGGATGGGATATTGAATGGCAGTTTGTGAAAGGCAGTACTCCAAAACAAAGTCCTACTGAATTGGTAAAACTAATCAATGACAAATTTGAATCTGGCTATACTGAAAGAGAGAACTCAATTGTTATTCTTGCACATGATAGAATGTTTCAAAAAGGTGCTCATATCGACTCTTTAAAGCGATTCATTGAATTATTGAAAGCAGATAAACGCAATGCTTTTGAAACCATTGACCACTATCCCAGTGTTCAAAACAAGTAATTAATACCCTACAACTAATTTTTTAAAAGACATTGCTTAAAACAATGTCTTTTTTTATGCTTGTATGTTGCCATTGGTCAATCGTTAATACCGCTTTAACAATTTTCATCCTAACAAGAAGAGGGTAATCATTTTAGAGTAAATTTCAACAAAACCCTTTACTGTATTAGATTTTCAAAGAAATCATTCACCGAAGCTTTATCCAGCGTTTGCCGCTCATCTACAAACACAAATGCTTCATGTAACCTATCATAATGTTCAGCGTCTGATATATACAACATCTACTTTTGACAAGTAAATGAAACTATAACCAATTAAAAAATAAACAAAATGAAAAAAGTTATCATCGCAGCAGTAGCACTAATTTTATCTTTCAACAGCTTTGCAAATGCATCTGTTAAACGTGAAGAAAAAAACAGTGAAAAGGTATATTACAAGCAAGGGGAAATCATTGGAACATCTACCTATTTTGATTTCGACAAATTACCTAAGGATGCTATTTATTTGATTACAACTAAATTCACTTTCCCTACTTATTCTTTGAAAGAATGCATTGAGTTTACAGATGCTTATGGAGATAAAAACTACTTTGTATCTATGAACAGCGCTAAAGATCAGTTGGTCTTAAATATTAGTAATGATGGAGAAGTTAGCATAGCATCAAGAATAAAAAAATAACATAGACATTGGCATTTATCCAGGGAAACTAATTTTTCCCATGGATACCGCAGGAATATCTTTGTTACCACCGCCTATTGGGGTATTACCACCAGCTATGCATTCATTGGCTAAAATGGCAAATAGTACCGCTTCTTTTGCATCAGGGCTAATATGCAGATCCTTTGTAGTAAAAAAGCTGCATCCAGGCAGTTGGGTCTGAATGGTTTCCATTAAAAGAGGATTGTGCATTCCACCTCCACTGCTGTAGACAACATATTGGCTTTCGACATTTAAAGATGCTTTGATGGCAGTAACAATAGTGTCGGCGCTGAATTGATTCAGGGTTGCCATTATATCAAAATGACTAAGTGAATTGGTGCCAGATTTTTCTTTAGCCATTTGTAAATAATCGAGATTGAACAATTCTGGTCCTGTTGTTTTTGGAAAAGATTTATCGAAAAAGGAATTTGATTTCAAAGAAGCCAATAAATGGGCATTCACTTTTCCTTGTTTAGCAATGGCTGCATTCTCATCATAGGCTTTATGGAAATATTTTTGAGCATAGGCGTCCATCATTGTATTTCCCGGGCCAGTATCTGTACTGAAAATTTTTGCAACATCTAAATCGGCAGATAAATAAGTAAAATTAGCGATGCCGCCAATGTTCAACATGATTCTGTTCTCCCCTGACTTACTAAAAATAAAATAATCGCCATATACTGCTAAAGGAGCTCCCTCTCCTCCTGCAGCAATATGTTTTTGCCTAAAATCGCTGAGCGTAATAATGCCTGTTTTAACTGCCAAATGATCTCCATCTCCTAATTGAAGCGTTGCATTGCCATATTCGGATTGATGATGTAAAATTTTAGGGGCATGATAAATAGTTTGTCCATGACTAGCAATGATATCTATTTCTTTGTTGGCAATGCCCCATTGTTGCAATGCAGCATTAATCATTAAAGCATGCTGTTCTGCAATCCATGGATTTAACAAACAAACCAATTCTAAATCGACATTTCTTTTCGAAAAAACAGCTTTTACTTTTTCTTTAAAAGCTTGATCAAATGGTATAGTGGTAAATTCAATCAGCCTAATCACTGTATCCCTTCCACTTCCTTTTATACCGCATAAAGCAATATCTAATCCATCCAAAGAAGTGCCACTCATTAATCCAATAATTTTTCTTTCTTCTTTAGAAGCTATCTGATATAATTGTTGTACGAATTGATTCATTGATTCCTTTTTTTTGCATTAAGCAATAGCATGTAAGCTGCCCCCTTTCTCAAAAAGCCGATTAATTTTTTTCTCGATTGCTGGATCTTTTTCTACCGGTGGCGCATGATGTGGTTTAATTCTAGCATCAATTACTATTGGACCATTGCATCCCCAATGTTTATTGTCTACATGAACATCTATGCCATATATGTCATGAGAAGGATTACATCTTGTATATGTTACCCATAAATAGTTATTCATTGTAGCAGCAGAGAATTCGCTATCATCGCAAATAATAATCATAGCAATCCCTTTCATCATCCCCAGTTTTTCAATTAACTGAAAATTCAACAATTTCATTTCTTCTCTTGCAGTAAAATAATCTGAGAATGATTTTGCTTTTAAACAAATGACTCCTGGCATTGCCATTTTCGGATTTTCAAATCCATTCAATTCATTGAACAAAGAGGGCACTTCATTATCCAATACTCTTTTCTGGTCGCCATACGCAGCTAATACAACTTTGCTTCCGCTGTTTAAGCCAGTACCAGAATAATCCAATGTATCAATAGTTGTATTGGTATAAAAATGTATATCTCTATTCCAGTTAATTCTTTCTAACAAATAGATCATAAACGCTTTTACATCACTGGCATGTAATTGATTGGTATCATCTGCTGTGATAAATAAAAACTTGGCTAAACTCAATTGTCCTGTTCCTAAAATATGATTGGCAATCGTTAAAATTTCTGCTGGCTGTTTGGTTGGAGTATAAGGCGTATATCTTTCAGAGCCAACCGCCAATAATAAAGGATGAACGCCTGCTGCATCTACTGCATGCACTTCTTTTAATCCAGGAATTTCTTGAGGAATAGCGGCGCCAGTAATTTCATGAATCAATTCGCCGAAACTGGTATCTTCCTGTGGAGGTCTTCCTACAACAGTAAAAGGCCAAATGGCATTCTTTCTTGCATATACTTTATGCACCCTCATTAATGGAAATGAATGCTGTAAACTATAATATCCTAAATGATCGCCGAAAGGACCTTCGGGTTTGTTTTCACCAGGGTATACTTCTCCAGTGATCACAAAATCGGCATCGGTACTTACAGCAAAACCATCTTCGTATGTATATCTAAATCTTCTTCCCCCTAATACACCAGCAAATGTCATTTCACTGATTCCTTCTGGTAAAGGCATTACTGCAGACAATGTATGTGCTGGAGGACCTCCAACAAAACAACTTACTTTCAAAGGCTGACCTTGCGCATTGGCTTTGGTTTGGTGCACACCAATGCCTCTATGCAATTGATAATGCAAACCAATTTCTTTATTGAGTTGATACTCATTGCCTGTTAACTGAATTCGATACATTCCCAAATTGGACTTCATTATTCCCGGATGATCGATGTCTTCTGTATATACTTGTGGCAGTGTAACAAATGCACCTCCGTCCTTGGGCCAATGTTGAATTAGTGGTAAGCTTGATATATTTATTTCCTGATAAAGTACAGGCTTTTTAAATGGATTCTTTAAAGGCAATGCATTTAATGCAGCTAATCCAACTTTAATATTTTTAAATGGAGATTTAATTGCTTTTAATGGATCTCCTTTTAATTCAATCAGTTCTTGCACCAATTCAATGGTATCTCTAAAAATAAACTTGCTTCTTTCCAGTGTTCCAAAAATATTGGAAGCTGCCCTAAATTTTGATCCTTTTACATTTTCAAACAACAATGCCGGACCTTTCGCTTCATGAACACGTAAATGTATTGCAGCCATTTCCAGATAAGGATCTACTTCTTCCTTTATTCTGATCAAATGACCATTTTTTTCTAAATCAATCAAACAGGCTTCTAAAGATGTATAGGACATAATGGTTTAACAAATTTAGGCTGCTAATGTTGATTGTAGATTAGGTTCATTAAAATTATTGCTTTATTTATTATCGAACTAACTTTGCCTCATGACAAAACTGAGTGTGAATATCAATAAAATTGCTACGCTCCGAAATAGCAGGGGTGGCAATAACCCTAATTTGATAAAAGTTGCTTTGGATGCAGAGCAATTTGGAGCAGATGGAATTACTGTTCATCCCCGCCCAGACGAACGTCATATTCGATATGCAGATGTATATGATTTAAAAAAAGTATTAACAACAGAATTAAATATTGAAGGCAATCCTACTGAAGAAAAGTTTGTAGAGTTGGTATTGGCAACAAAACCTGCTCAGGTTACACTGGTTCCTGATGCATTGGGACAATTAACCAGCAACCATGGATGGAACACAATTGAGCACCAAGATTATTTAAAAACGATCATTGGAGTTTTTAAAAATGCGGGAATTAGGGTTTCCATATTTGTAGATCCAGTGATTGAAATGGTAGAATACGCTGCGAAAACAGGCACCGATAGAATCGAATTATATACTGAAATGTACGCAAAAGAATTTGCAAATAATAATCAATTAAGTGCTATAAATAATTATAAATCAAGTGCTTACAAAGCTAAAGAATTAGGACTAGGCATTAATGCTGGTCATGATTTGGATTTACAGAACCTGGGATTCTTTGTTCAACAAATACCCATTATAGACGAAGTGAGCATTGGGCATGCGCTGATTTGCGATGCATTGTATTTGGGATTGAACAATACGATTCAGCTTTACCAACGACAGTTAGGAGATAAGAGATAAGAGATAAGAGATAAGAGATAAGAGATAAAAGATATAAGATAAGAGATAAGAGATAGGACTTATGAGTTAAGAATTATGAATTAACTTGCTTTGAATATGAGTAAAGAACTACAAGTAGGAATAATCATGGGCAGCGATAGTGATTTGCCTGTAATGGAGGCAGCTGCTGCTGTTTTAACAGAACTCGGTGTAGATTATGAACTAACTGTAGTTTCTGCCCATAGAACACCCGAGAGGATGATGGAATATGCACAATCTGCACAGTCTAGAGGCTTGAAAGTAATCATTGCAGGGGCCGGTGGTGCCGCTCACCTACCAGGAATGGTAGCATCGATCACTTCTTTACCCGTAATCGGAGTACCCATCAAATCTTCCAATTCTATTGATGGCTGGGACTCTATCTTATCCATTTTACAAATGCCCAATGGGGTTCCTGTTGCAACTGTTGCGCTCAATGCGGCAAAAAATGCGGGCATTTTGGCCGCACAAATTATTGGCACTTCAAATGAAGATGTTGCCCAAAAATTGGCTGCATATAAATTATCATTAAAGAATGAAGTGTTGAAGAAAGCAGCGGGATTACAAACCAATTGGCCGAATCAGTTTGATTAATCATTAATCTCTTAATCAAATCAGCAAATCACATAAAATTTATAAATATGAGGTTATATGAGATTAGCCTTTATTCATTCCAAATACAAATGGTTTAGCTTTTTGTAATTGGCTTGTAACATTTCCATTCAGTGCATTTATCACTTTCTCCACCTTCAATTCTTTTTCAGGTAACCCTTTACTGAAGTCGAGCTTGCTGTAGTCTATCCAAACAACATTTGGAGCATAGGTACTCTCAAAAAAATACCGCCCACTGGAAAGATCAATTACACTTCGGAAAATGGTACTTGAAACATTAGGCTTCAGTGGATCGGGCTTACCAAATGGAACCGAAACGTTTCGGATTACACTAAACATATAAGCTGCTCCTTCTGCGGAATTTGCAGGAGTAGGTAGATTGTTTGCATAATAAGCAGCGCGAACAAATCGATCCATTGGTGTGCGTTCTCCTGGAAGAGGATTATCGCCACCAAAACTGCGATATTGCTTCAGGTTTTCAATTTGCTTGTCGTAAGTTGGCTCGTTGGTCATCACAGTAAAACGTTTGTCGTTATAGACTTTGGCTTTTCCACCAATGTATTCAATAACTGCGGAATTACCCGACTTATCTTCGAGTGAAATATGCACCAGAGTGGGAAATCCGTTCGGCAATATCAGGGGCTCTATTTGAATAGTAGAAGACTTTTGAGCTTCCACTGCTTCGGCCACTGTTGCGAAATTGTCGAGAAAGTACTGTGCCCATTGCGCCACGCCAATCCCCTGCATTTTCGGATCTCTTTTACCGAAATCGCAATCTCCTGCAAGGTACAAAACATGAGTACTTAAGCCCTTCTCATTAACTCCTTCGTGGGTACCAATGTCATATATAGAAAGAACCAAACTCCCATATTTAGAGGTCCAGCTATATGGATTATCTTTTACCGCTCCAGTCCTCTTGATCCCGCGTGGATACATTCGGAATGCGGTATTTGCTTTTTCTGTCCAGTCCTGTGTGCGGCCTACAAATACTTGTCCATTTGCAGAAACCCATATTACCCTTGAACAAGGAAATGCGATAAGGGTAAAGGAAAGAAAAACAGTTGTTAATACTGTTCTAACTATCTGTCCAATTGTCTTTAGCATGGCTTATGTTTTTAAAGTAGTTCAATTAAAATGCTTTCAATTATTGAAACAATATTAATCAGAACTCACCTTAAATTAAAAATGAAGCCATTCTTTTATGTTTCAAAGCGCAAAAAACTGGGGAATTTTAATAAGATGAAACAAATCAAGATAAACGGGATATGTATTCTGAAGGCGTAATCCCAGTTTTAAGTTTAAATGCACGTACAAAAGTTGCCCTGCTTTGAAACCCACATTCCCAAGAAAGGGCTTCCAAAGTTTTTGCCTTATGTTCGCCAGCAGCAATTTTATTTAGAAAGTATTCAATTCTAAATTGATTAATATAACCATAAAAATTAACCTGATAACGTTGATTTATATATATAGACAAGCGGTAAACTGGTATCGAAGTATTATCTGATAAATCGCTAATACTATAACGCGGTTTGGTAAAAGGTTTAATTGAATACATATGGGCTTCTACCACCTGGTGAATAGTATCAAGTACATCTTCTGTTGCTTGCAAATGATGAATTCTTGAAGTTGGAATTTCGGAATGATCTGAACTTTCTTCGGTTAAAGGAATATTTATTTCTTTTATTGGAAAACTTTCTGGAGCCACATAGGCCGTATCGAGTGAGTATAACACTTCCGGATGAAATATCAAGTAATAAACCTGAATGATAGATGCCGCTATAGCAGCAACGTTAATCCAATTACTTATCGCTTTACCATCCCCTAGCCATAATGCAAGCAAAGGCGGAAGAAAAGCCAACAACTCAGTTCCAACCAAAATCTGGAGCCAATTTTTTTGAACTTTATCTTGGTAAACTAATGGATGATTGGGATTTTGGATTGCCTTGTATAGCATAAAAACCTGCGCTATCCAATATCCAAAGAATAGCACATATCTAAGAATAACATGACCAAATTCAGGCATAAACCATCCTTCGGAATAGGCGAGTTTAATTCGAATTGGATCTTTGGCCTCTTGTATATAAATATGGAGTTTTTCATCTGCTGAAAGCATGAGGAAAGGAAAATAATCTAAAAGGTATAAGAAGAAGGGCAAAAAATGAATTAGATCTAAAAGCGAGGGTTTTCTGGCATAAAGCTTTCTCATGAGATACAGAAAAGCAAAAGGCATAATAAGCGATCCTGGAAAAAAAGATAACCGGAATAAATGAGGGAATTTAAGAGAATAGCCAAACACTACAGCCATTGAAATAATTACCGACAATCCAAAACACCAGAAATAAGCAGCAAGATAAAAATTAGCCAATCGATCTTCCCGATTCGGTTTAAAGGTTGTAACTAAAGCCACCAATATTAATAGTGTGCCACTGATTAGATAAAAAAACGGATGGTCAAAGTGCATTTATGAGACTAAAGTGGAATGTATTGATAATTAAGTTGCAAACTTCGTGATTACTTTTTAGAAAGCAGTAAACTAGCTTTTGATTTTTCGGAACGGATTAGCTCTGTATCTCATAATTCTTAATTCATATCTCTTAATTCTGGGAAGGAACGGATTAGCTC
>JBAXUV010000013.1:0-87998 GCA_037129425.1 Sphingobacteriia bacterium | reverse complement strand
GCTTTTTGTTTATTTTATAATAAAATGGTATCCATTTTTAAATTCACTAAAATCAGTTGTTAAATACCTCGATGTAATGGACAGTTCATTTTTAATTCTTTGTACGGTGAGGTAATGAAACTCTGGTTCATATCCATCCGATAAAGCAATCCTTCTATCTTCTTTTTTCCTGAGTGGCTGATGTATACCACCACCACCTCCAATGGTTAAAAAGTCTTTGCCTTCTATATTAAAATGTTCAAAATCATGTGCATGTCCTGTTATAAAGAGTTTTGCTTTTTTTGATTGAATAAAAAGGGGAATGAGTTTTTCTTGTACGTTAGTATTTGAGCCCACTATTTTACTGTTAGAATAGGGTGCATGATGACAGGTAACAATTACCATTTTTACCGTGCTATCCTTATCCAGTTGATTTAATGTGTTAGCATAAAACAAATCCTGTGCTGCTAATTGTTCTTTTGATAATTTTTTAAAATTTGAATTGAGTAAAACAAATCCAATTGAATCGATGATTTTATAAAAACCAGTATTTACTTCATCTGGAAAACGCTTTTTAAAAGCATTCTCGCCTTTTTTAGTATCTAACATTACATCGTGATTGCCTAGAAGGGCGGTAACAACCGTACCTTGACTTCTCAGATTTGTAAGGTACCCATCCATTTCCTTCCATTTTTTTTCTTTGGAGCCAATGGATACTACATCACCTAAAATAAACAGGTTTGTAGGTTTTTGTTGAACGATATTCTCGAAAATCTTTTTTGTTGCCAGGGTATTGTTATTCGACTTCAAATAAATCTTCTCCACCCCCAGTGGAGCTTGTGTATCGCTGACTAAGGCAATCAGATGAGCTGTAGTATCTAGCTCATTTTGTTGAGTGATGGCTGATGATTGGGATGACCAGCTACTTATCAGTAATATTAAACAGAATTGTAATGGTTTTTTCAAAATTTTGAAGCAGCATTTATTTAATTGCAGGCTTAAAGTTAATTGATCTTTCAGGAATGGTGTTTGTGAAAATTTATTATTTTCATAGACCAAACATCCAAAATGGCATCTTATAAATTTTTAGGCAAAGCCTTCTATGGGTTGATATTGATTGCTTATTTATCAGGCCCAGCAAACGCTCAACAAAATGTCCCTGAATTTCAATTAGCCTTACAGCAAAAATTTAAAGCGGGTATTAATATCAGTTTTTTTGAAAATTATTGGAAGCCGGAAGAATACCTGGTTAATAATTATCGTAAAGTGATGGATAAAATATTTTTGGCCCATCAACTCGGATTTACTTCGGTTAGACTTCCAGTAGCATTTGATAATTTTCTGGAACCAGGAACCAATAAAATCAATAAACAGTTGTTGCTTGATCTTCAAGAGATCTATGATTTCGCGGAAAAAAACAACATGAACATTATTATCACTTATCACTATGGATCATTGTATAAGAAAGATGATAAAATAAAAGAAGCAGATCGAATTGCAGATATGTGGAGCCAGGTGCTTGAAGTTTTTAAAGGAGTTGGTTACGATCATTTGTTTTTCGGTTTATACAATGAACCTCGAGTTCCTATAGAAGATTGGCGATATACAAAGGGTCGGTTAATGTCATTATTAAGGCCGAAAGATTTAGAGCGTTACTGGATAGTAGGCTCTACCAATTACAATGGAATTGATGCCTTGGTGCAGTTGCGAAAAATTCCCAACGACAATAAAATCATTTATACATTTCATTTTTATCAACCCTATATTTTTACTCACCAGGGAGCTCCTTGGGATCCCGAAAAAACCTATATCAAAGGATTGCCATATAATTATATTCCAACAGCAATGCCTCCAAAACCAGATAGGGCAATGTCTAGAGACATGGAATACAATTATGAACATTATAGCGAAAAAGCCAGTCGATCTTTTATTGATGGAAGAATACGCTTAGTATATGATTGGCTGGTGATCAATAAAGTGCCTGTTATTTGTACCGAAACGGGTGCCATTGGAACCATCCCACAGCAATATCGGGAGAACTATTTTAATGATGTAATGAGTGTGATGAAAAGCTATGGAATTCCAGCCATGATATGGGATCTGGATCAAACATTCAGTATAATTGATCAACAGAAGCAACCCTTGCCAGCTGTTGCTAATTGGATGAAGAGCTTTGAGAAATAAATCAGTTTATCGATTGCATTTGGCAACTCATTAAAAATTCAGGTTATTTGCATAATAAACTGCTAAGACGCCATGCTCCCAAAATTCAAACGTATACTGCTCAAATTGTCGGGCGAAGCCCTTTTAGGTGATCAAAGAAATGGAGATCCTTTCAACCCCCAAATTATTGAGCAATACGCCCAAGACATTAAACTGGTAACCGATTTAGGTGTTCAGGTGGCGATTGTAATTGGTGGTGGTAATATTTACCGAGGCATGAATGAAGCAGATAGTGGTATCGAAAGAGCACATGGAGACTATATGGGCATGTTGGCAACAGTAATCAATGCGATGGCCATGCAAGCGATGCTGGAGAAAATAGGGGTATATACCCGCTTGCAATCAGCCATCAATATGGAGCAGGTAGCAGAACCCTATATCAGAAGAAAAGCTTTGCGTCATTTGGAGAAAGGGAGGGTTGTCATCTTTGGTGCAGGAACAGGTAATCCATACTTTACAACAGATACTGCAGGTTCTCTGAGAGCTATAGAAATGAAAGCCGATGTGATTTTGAAAGGAACAAGAGTAGATGGAGTTTACAGTGCCGATCCGGAGAAAGACCCTTCAGCCACGAAATTTGATAAAATTTCCTTCCAGGATTGTATTTCCAAGAACCTCAAAGTGATGGATATGACCGCTTTTACTTTGTGTATGGAAAATAAATTGCCCATTATTGTATTTGATATGAACAGACCCGGCAATCTCATGCAAGTAGTTCAAGGGGGAAATGTAGGTACTTTGGTTAGCTAATGACCCGTTCATAAATTAATTGAAACAAGTTTTTGATACTTGCCTAATTTTAGGATGCATGAAAAAATTGTCACTGCTGTTTTTTTGTTTTGTTGCTTTCTCGCTTTCTGTAAGCGCTCAGGGAAAATTGACTTTACCAGATGCTATTTCCATTGCTTTAAAGAATAGTTATAATATTCAATTGGCTAAAGACAATGTTGAAATTGCTACGATCAATAATAACATTGGAGTTGCGGGTGGATTGCCCATTGTAAACGCACAGATAATTGACAACGAACAAGTCACTAGTATCAATCAAAAATTTCCTGACCCTTCAAGAGATGTAAAAAGAGATGGCGTAAGTGCTAATAATCTTACTGGGAATATTACTGCTAGCATTTTATTGTACAATGGATTCAGGGTAAAAGCAGCAAAGAGCCGATTAGAGGAATTGTCTCGTTTAAACCAGGGATTATTAAATGCACAAATTCAAAATACACTTGCTGCGGTAAACACGAGCTATTATAATGTTGTAAGACATCAATATTTTTTAAGAAGCATCAATCAATCTATAGAGGTTTCCAAAAACCGACTATTTATTTTGAATAGTAGAAAGGAAGTTGGATTAGCCAACAATGCTGATATATTTCAGGCACAACTCGATTTAAATACATTGGTGCAACAAGCAGAAGCGCAAACATTGGTCATCAATCAAAGTAAAACTGATTTATTAAACCTGATTTTTGTTAACCCAGATTCAAGTATTGTAATTAGCGATACCATTATCATTGATAGAACCATTAATATTGGAGAAATAAAATCATTGACTCAAAAAAACCCTCAATTAATTGCTGCAGAACAGCAGGTCAATATTAATAAATATTTAGAGAGAGAAGTGGCTGCATTGCGTTCACCAACGTTAAGAGCAACAACCGGATTTAATTTGAGTAATACCACCAGTGCAGCAGGATTCATTTTACAGAACCAAAGTTATGGCCCGCAAGTAGGCTTGAACTTAGCTATTCCTATTTATAATGGTTCTATCAATAAACGCCAGCAACAAGTTGCCGAAGTAAATACGCGTATTGCTAAAACACAACGCGACAATCTTTTATTGACGCTTGAAACGGGTGTAGTTAAAACCTATCAAACATATACCAGTACACTAGATCAATTGAAAACTTCTAAAGAGAATTATGAGTTGTCGATTAAACTATTGGATTTAGTAATGCAAAGATTTCAATTAGGTCAGGCCACTATTATTGATGTACGTGTTGCACAACAAAGTTTCGAAACAGAATCTTTTCGTTTGGCCAATTTAGCCTTCACAGCAAAAGTTGCTGAAATAGAGTTGAAGCGTTTGGCGAATTTATTGCAGCCATAGTTCAACAAAACCTCACATTAAAAATAGCTTAAAGATTGCTTAATAGTTGCTTAACAATTCGGCAATATTGGACATGCAATTTCGCATTCTAATATTTAAACCATGCAACTAACTTTAAGAAAATTGTCAATTGCTAGCTTATTAGTAGCAGCAATCACTATTACTTCATGTAAAAAAAATGATGAAACTGCAAATGTTTCAATGGTCTCTTTTTCAAATAAATCGGTTACACCTCCATTATTAACCGTTTTACCTGGATTTAATGACGTGAAAGTTTATTCTATTATTGGAAGTGATGATGACATTCCAGGAAGTACTGGTTTTGTTTTTGGTGGATCTGCAGACGGAGCTGGTTTTCTTAAGAACGCAGATGGTACATTTACCTATTTAGTGAATCATGAAGATAATTTTGCCGTATCAAGAATCACTTTGGATGCTACTCTAAAACCTACAAAGGGAGAATATATTCTAAATTCAACAGGAGGTTTATGGCGTTTGTGTTCTGCAACTTTAGCTACTCCAGCAGAACATGGTTTTGGACCTTTATTTTTAACCTGTGGAGAAAGTGGAGAAGAATCAAGAACACATGGTGTTGATCCATTGGCAGTAAATTTTAATCCTAGTCAATCCAAAGAATTAGCTGGATTAGGTAGATGGAATGCAGAAAATGCAGTTCCATTGAATAAAAATGCTTTTCCTGGCAAAACAGTTATTGTGATTGGAGATGATGATTCTAACGCAGAAGGTGGACAGGTTGTATTGTACATTAGTGACAGAGTAGGAGATTTAAACACTGGATCTTTATATGTTATGAGAAGAACCAATAACAATTTTAGAGAAAGAGATATGGTAGAAGGAACGAGTTATGATGTTGAATTTGTGAAAATTGATAACGCTGCTACATTAACAGGTAGACAGTTGAATTTAGCTGGTGTTGCGGTTAATGCTATCCGTTTTGGAAGAGTGGAAGACATTGATTATAGAAAAGGCTCAGCTGTAAATAATCGCGAATTGTATTTTACAGTAACAGGTCAAAATAATACAGGAACTAATGCAGATAATTCTAGAAGCAAATACGGACGAGCATATAAATTAAATTTGAATGATACAGATCCTACAAAAGGAAAATTAGAAGTGATTTTGGATGGAGATAACAGAACAGGTATTGCAAAAGATTTTCAAAATCCGGACAATATCATGGTAACTCAAAACTATGTATATGTTCAAGAAGATCCAAATTCAGGATACAATGACCAAACACATGATGCATTGATTTATCAATATGATATTGCTACTAAGCAATTGAAAAAAGTGTTTGAATTAGACCATAGAAGAAATGCAGCAGATGCAGCTAAATACAATGTTCCTAATTCTTCTTCAGGTTATCCAGTACCTGCTGGAACGCCTGCAACATCTGGTGGATATGGATCTTGGGAGTATGGTTCATTGATTGACGTTTCTGATGAGACTGGATCTCCAAACACGTTTTTATTATGTATTCAACCCCATACTTGGACAGGAGATCGTTATCAAAATGCAGACAAGGGAACTATTAGAACTACTGAAAGACAAGCGAGTCAAATTGTTTTGATCAAAGGGTTACCTAAATAAGATCAATTCGTTCTATAAAAAAGGCACTGGAATATTCCGGTGCCTTTGTCAATTTATGTTGTATGAGAAAAACTATTTTATTGATTGTATTAGTGCTTATCGTTTTTATAACTAATTATTGCACTTCTACAAAAATGACAGGTGTCGAAAAAGTAAAACAAGTATATATTAATTATGTTGATTCATTTTATATTGCTTCTCAACAGTTCAAAGCAATAGTACAAAAAAATATTACTGATAGCAATTCAATAAAAGCTCATTTTAAAAAATATAGAATTGCCTATAAAAAAATTGAATTATTTGTAGATTATTATTATCCATCAACAGCAAAAGCCATTAATGGACCAGCATTGTTTGAAGTAGAAGCGGAGAATCCTGCTAAACCAAATCCTCCAAGTGGTTTCCAAGTAATAGAAGAAAAACTATTTCCTTTTTTTGACCGCAACGCAACCAATTCAATTCAAGAACAAGCAGCATTGTTGGAATCTTTGGCGTTGAGGTTGAAGGCAAGTTCAACGAGTTTAACTTTTACTGATCAACACGTATTTGATATTCTTAAGACCAGTATCGTTCGAATCGAAACAATGGGGATCACTGGCTTTGATACTCCTATTTCGCAATCCTCTATTTCTGAATTAATTGGAAGCTTAGAAGCAATGAATGACTATATAATTGCTTATGAAAATGGAACTTCTTCAAAGCAAACCCTGATGCGTATTTTATATGCAATGTCTTATGTAGAATCCAATCAATCATTTGATCAATTTGATCGCGCATACTTCATTGCTCAATTTCTACAACCATTGAGTTATGATCTTGCTTCCTTTCAACAAAAAATGGGAGTTCCCTATTTTAAAGAATCGAGGCCATTAAATGCATCTGCTGTAAGTATTTTTGATCGAAATGCATGGAATCCCTGGTTTTATTCGCCAACTCAAAAAGATGAATCGAATAAGGAAATGATCGCATTAGGTGAAAAATTATTTTATGACAATCGATTATCATTCAATCAAACAAGAAACTGCGGAACTTGTCATCAAGCTAATAAAGCATTCACTGATGGAAAGATCAAAAGCAATTCATTTGATGGTAAAAAAACAATTCTCCGAAATACACCAACTATATTATATGCAGGATTGCAGTCTGTTCAATTTGCAGATTCAAGATTGGTCTATTTAGAAGATCAGGCAAAACAAGTAATTGAAAACCCAAATGAGTTACATGGAAATTTGAAAAATGCAGCAGCCATTCTTCAAAAAGATACAATGATCCAACATCAATTTCTACGATCATTTAAAGATAGTTCCATCAATCCATCAAATATTCAAACGGCAATAGCTGCATTTATTCGCTCAAAATCTAATTTTAATTCACCTTTTGATCAATACATGCGAGGGAATAAAAAATCGATCAGTGATGAAGCAATTAAAGGGTTTAATTTATTTATGGGGAAAGCCAAATGTGGTACCTGTCATTTTATGCCATTATTTAATGGGCTTGTTCCTCCTCATTTTAATAATTCTGAATCAGAAGTTTTAGGTGTACCTGCAAGCAATAGGCCCCCATATAAAATTGATCTAGATTCTGGCAAATTTTCAATGTATCAATCATTGCTTCATTTACATGCTTTCAAAACACCTACTATAAGAAATGCAGC
This sequence comes from Sphingobacteriia bacterium, assembly GCA_037129425.1. Taxonomy (GTDB): domain Bacteria; phylum Bacteroidota; class Bacteroidia; order Chitinophagales; family Chitinophagaceae; genus Sediminibacterium. The sequence continues at coordinate 80,415 of JBAXUV010000013.1, read as the reverse complement.
CAAAACTGCACCCTATATGCATAATGGTGTTTATCCTGATTTACAATCGGTATTGGATTTTTATAATAAAGGTGGGGGAAAGGGACTGGGTATAGAATTAGACAATCAAACACTTCCTTCAACTCCATTAAATCTTACCTCAACAGAAATCAAAGCCATTATTCGGTTTATTGAATCTTTAACTGACCAATAATTTATCCATTGATGGTTAGTGTATTCCCATTAATTGTAATAGCAAACTTTTTAAGGTCTTTCGAAGCTGGTCCTGAATTGGCTATTACATTTCCATTTGAATTAAATTCACTTCCATGAACAGGGCAAACAAATTTATTTTGAGCAGCAACCCAGTTTAAATTTCCAGCAGCATGTGTACAATATTGATCAAGTGCAATAAATGATGCAGGTAAGTTGCCATTTGCAATTCTGATTACACGAACATTTTGTTGAACAATCATATCATTTAGAAGCAAAAGTTGAGTAGCCAGATTAATCGTAAAATTGACTGGTTGATTATTGGTAACTGCTGATTCATTTTTACCGCATCCCAACATACACTGGGCACAGGCAGCTAATCCAAGGGCTCCAGTTGTTTTTATAAATGCTCTCCTTTTCAAATAGAAATTTTGCTGCAATTTTAATCATTGAACTAAGCCTTACAAAGAAACAATGGTTAACTTTATATGATTATTTCATTCCTTTAATTTTTGCAATGCATCCATCCATCCAATCTAAATTACCCAATGTAGGGACAACTATTTTTACCGTAATGAGCCAATTAGCAGTTGAGCATGGTGCGGTAAATTTAGGCCAGGGATTTCCTGATTTTCCAATGAGTAGTGAACTGACTGGTTTGGTCTCAAAAGCCATGCAGGATGGCAATAATCAATATGTGCATATGGCAGGATATCCTGCATTGAGAGAAGCGTTGGTGGTTAAGGCTTATGAATTGTATAAAGCTACAATCAATCCAACAACCGAAATTACTATTACCCCAGGTGGCACTTATGCCATCTATACAGCACTCACGACTGTTTTGCAACCAGGTGACGAAGTGATTGTTTTTGAACCTGCTTATGATAGTTATATTCCCAATATTGAAATCAATGGTGCTAGAGCAATTCCGATTGCATTGCAATTCCCCGACTATTCTATCCCTTGGGATATTGTTCGTTCCAAGTTAACTGCGCGCACAAGAATGATTATGATTAATTCGCCACATAATCCAACGGGTGCTGTGTTGAGTGAAAACGACATGAAAGAATTGACATCAATTGTAGAGGGAACGAACATCATTATTTTAAGTGATGAAGTATACGAGCATTTGATTTTCGATGAAATTGCACACGAAAGTATTTTGAAATATCCTGCTTTATTCGAAAGAAGTTTTGTTTGTTTCTCCTTTGGTAAAACCTATCATTGCACCGGTTGGAAATTGGGTTACTGTATTGCTCCTTCAGCGTTAATGAATGAATTTAGAAAAGTGCATCAGTTCAATTGCTTTACCTGTGATACGCCTAAGCAAGTAGCATTGGCCACTTATTTAAATAATAAAGAAGCTTATCTGAATTTAGGATCTCAAATTCAAGCCAAGAGAGATTTTTTTAGGGAATTAATGAAAGCGACTCCATTTACCTGCATTCCTTCTCATGGAAGTTATTTTGAATGTTATAGTTATGCAGGATTTAGTAATGAGTCCGATAAAGCTTTAGCCATTCGATTAACCAAAGACTTTGGAATTGCTACCATTCCGGTTTCAGCATTTTACCAAAATGGAGAAGATAATAAGGTACTGCGTTTCTGCTTTGCCAAAAAAGAAGAAACCCTTCAAAAAGCAGTTGAGGGGTTGAAAAGTTTATAAGATGCCCGCCTCCGTATTTCTACGTGTGCGAACTATATCATTCTGCCTTAATTTTATTTCAAATAATTCGGGGGGATTATTTACTTAGTCTATTTTGGGTAGATATTCTATCTACTCAAAAACTTATTAATTGAACACTTAGAAAATCTAAAATAGTCCTTCCCCTGTTGTAATGGATTTCTGTTTTTGTTATAATGTATTGATATCAAAATACTATTAGCTAAAAGTTGAATATTTTTTAATTTTTAAAACAAATACAATGAAAAAATTACAAATTGGTTTAACCGCATTAATTTTAATTATTTCTTCTGGTTTCATTCAACCAAATAAAATTAATGACCATCATTTAAGTAAGCTAAAAAAACAAGTGTTTGCAACAAGCTATTTGAATGTTACAACCCCACCAAGTGGAGTTACAATTACTAGAATAAGCTATGATGATCCATCTAATTCTGGTGTTTCATGGGCTTACCCAACACCGAATAGTTTTAACACTCAGCAAATTGCGGATCAAAATTTCATTACAGTCAGAATTGTGGGTGGATTTAATAATGTATATATAAGAACTACTGGAGGAACTGTTGTTGACCAGCAATCTTGTATATCGTCGGGAACAAACAATTACGATTTTAGTGTAAATTTATCTTCAGGAGTTACATATGAAGTTTTTATTGACTAAATTCACTATTAACTAATAGTATTTTATGTTCAAGTATGTTTTGATATTGCTATTTCATTTATTTTTCTATTCTCTTAATGCACAAGGCTATTTAGCGTTTATTGAGAACAAAGGTCAATGGAACAAGCAGGTAAAATTCAAAGCATCACTTCCTTATGGAACGCTATATTTATTACAAACCGGATATAAAATAGTGTTGTATGATACTACAAATTATCAACAGTATTTTACACCAAGGTATCCTAAAAAGAAAGAAGAGCAGCCTGACCCAGTATTTGGCGAGGAACCAACTGTAAAAGCTCATGCATATGAAGTAAGCTTTGTAAACAGTAATTCCGAACCGGAAATTATTTCAGAAAAAAAGAACAGTACATACTATAATTATTTTATTGGAAATGATAGTGCTAAATGGGCATCACATTGTAATAGTTACAATGCCGTAACGTATAAAAATGTTTATAATAATATTGATATTCGATTTTATACGAATCAGGAACAATTAAAATATGATATTATTGTTTATCCAGGTGGCGACCCAAGCAAGGTAAAACTATTCATAGATGGAGCAGATGCACTAAATATAAGAAAAGGAGAACTGATTATAAATACGAGCGTTGGTGTTGTTAAAGAAGCTTACCCCTATACATATCAAATTGCCGATGCAAAAAGAGAAATAGTTTGTAACTATAGGCTTAATAACAAAATAATTGATTTTGATATTAAAGAATATGATAAAAGCAACATACTTATCATAGATCCTGAAATTGTTTTTGCAAGTTTTATAAAAAAAAATGCTACTCAATCTATAACTGCAACTAATTTAGGGTATTCTGGGGCTTATGATGGGGATGGAAATTTTATACTAACAGGCGCAATTTCTTCTGATAGTTTTTTTGTTAGTAAAGGGGCGTATCAGATAAAATTCAATAGTACAATATTTGGGGCTTTTAACTTTGGTAGTCATTTTATTTTTCATGACCCAGAAATAATCATCACTAAATTAAATCCTTTGGGTACAGACGCTATTTGTGCTACTTTTTTAGGTGGAGCCATTGGAACAGAGCTGCCTAATAGCACAGTTGTAGATAAAAATGGAAATATATTAATACTTGGAGTTACTTCTTCTACTGATTTTCCTGCGACTAGAAGTACTTATGGTGAGGGAGGAGTGCTTGATATTTTTATTGCTAAGTTAAACAATGCATGTACAAATTTAGTTGCTTCAGTTAGAATTGGTGGGAAAGGAATTGATGGTTTAAATATTAGACCCGCATGGCAAGCTCAAGTTGCACCCAAATCACCTATACCTATTTCAATACAACAATATAATGGTGATGACGCAAGAGCCTTTATTGAGATAGACAAAACGGATAATATTTATATTGTTAGTTGCACACAATCCAATGATTTTCCTATTAGTGCTAACGCTGCACAAAAGAGCAATAGAGGTGGCAAGTATAATCAAGATGCGGTAATGATGAAGTTTTCGCCTGATCTTAATACATTAATGTACAGTACATATTTAGGAGGCAGTGAAGATGATGCAGCTTATAGTTTAGCTATTAGCCCCCTAAGCAATGATATATATGTAGTAGGCGTAACAGGTAGCAATAATTTTGCGAGCAATACAGTTGGAACTATTATGCCTGATTATAAAGGAGGCATTGGAGATGGTTTTATAAGTAGATTCAGTAATGATGGAAGTAATTTATTTGGCAGTAGTTATATGGGAACTAGTGGAATGGATAATATCTATGCTATTGCCTTTGATTTAAAAGGCTATCCTTATATTACTGGAACAACAACGGGCAGTTGGCCATTAGTGAATGCCAATTGGAGCGAAAAAAATGGCAAGCAATTTATTGCCAAGCTTCAACCCGATTTATCAGCCTTTGTGTATTCAACAGTATTTGGCACAGACACTACACTTCCTAATATTGTAACCACTGCTTTTTTTGTAGACCGTTGTGAGCAGGTATATGTTGCAGGGTATGGAGGAACAGGTGATGCTGGTGGGTATGATAATGCTAATGGAACTTTACGATCAGAGTACCTTTATCCAAATGCAGGTATTGTAGGGTTAACTGTTACGCCTAATGCTATCTCAACTTATTCAAATAAAGCAGGAGGATTTTATTATTTTATATTAGCCAGTAACGCTCAAAAGCAGCTGTACGGTAGTTTTTTTGGAACAAAATATGACCCATTACAAAATGGTCAAGCTGTTCGGGGAGATCATTCTTTTGGAGGTACCAGTAGGTTTAATAAAGACGGCATTCTATATCAATCATACGCTATAGGTCACTCAATAATTTCAAGTGGAGGAAAAGTTACTAATTTTCCAACTACACCTAATGCGTGGCAATCAGATCAGCCTAATTTATTTTATATTCCTTCCATGGCAGCCGTAAAGATTGCATTTGGGTTTGGAGGTATAAGTGGGGAGTTGCAGAGTAATATAGATGGGGTGATTAAAGCCAATGCTTGTTTACCCAATGCTGTAAAGTTTACTGATGTTGTTGCAAAAGCTAAATTGTATAGATGGGATTTTGGTGATGGCACAGCAGAACAGCGAACGACAATTCCTACTATATCACACCCCTATACTTCAAGTGGTAGTTATAAAGTGCGGTTAATTAGCATAGACTCAACCACTTGCAATATTGCAGATACTTCTTTTGTATATATCAGAACAGGTATTCATAAAGCTATCAATAGTTTTACGGCTAATTTACAACAGCCCTGTGCCGATCAAACATTTGAGTTTAATAATAGTGCTTCACTGCCCACAGGTGCTCCTGCATTTACAGCCAGTTCTTTTATGTGGAACTTCGGAGATGGCAAAACTCAAGCAGCAGGCTATAATACCGTTTTACATCGTTATACTAACCCGGGTAATTATGAAGTACAATTAATTTTACAAGACACCAATTATTGCAATGCCCCAGATACGATACGTGCCAATATTATTGTTCCGAGTGTAATTAAAGCTGCATTCAATTATGGAGCCAGTGCTGCCTGTACACCAGTAACCATTGGATTTACCAATAACTCTACAGGTGCAAACAACAGTTATCGTTGGAACTTTGGAGATGGCAATAGTTCTACCCAAATGAACCCAAGTTATCGTTATTCTACACCAGGTACTTATACCGTTCAATTAATTGCAACTGACAATAACTCCTGCAATAAAGCAGATACGACTACTCAAACAATCACCCTTGCCAGCAGTGCCCAAGCAGTGTACAGTTATAGTCCACAACCACCACAGCCCAATACTCCCATCGTGTTTAACAACCAATCTATGAATGCCAGTAGTTATAAATGGTTGTATGGAGATGGAGATAGTTTAGTAAGCACAGCCAGTGTGGTTAAGCATATTTACAATAGCACGGGTAATTTTAATGCCTGCTTAATCGCTTACAATAATAATGCAGGGTGCCTGCCAGATACTGCCTGCCAAACCATTAAAGCATTTGTAACTCCATTAGCAAACCTGCCGAATGCCTTTAGCCCTAATGGAGATGGCAATAATGATATACTATATATACGTGGGTATGGTATCGCTAAAATGCAATGGCGAATTTACAATCGTTGGGGCAATCTAGTGTATGAGTCTGCTTCACCAACTGCAGGCTGGGATGGAAAGTACAAAGGAACTTTGCAAGCACAAGGGGTGTACACTTATAGCTTAGATATCGTATTTAGTTCAGGAGAAAAACTATCTAAAACAGGAGATATTACTTTGTTGAGATAATGTAAATTGTTGAAACACTCCCTCCGTATTTCTACGTGTGCGAACTATATCATTCTGCCTTAATTTTATTTCAAATAATTCGGGGGGATTATTTACTTAGTCTATTTTGGGTAGATATTCTATCTACTCAAAATAGTTAAGTTTCTACAAAGTAAAATCAAAATCAATTTATATGAGTAAGCCAATATCATTGCAAAGAGGGGTTAGTATGACCACTTTATACCGTATTGAAAAAGAAGTAATACTGGAACCATCTTATCGTGGGAAAGGCATTTTACCCATTTGCGAAACATTCGATAAAAAAAGTATTGAAGAGGTATTAGCGGTAAAAGGCTGCGAACAAGTAAGAGTATATTATGGGATGGAAAGTGATTTAACCATTCATGCTATTTTAGTAGCAGTAGATGCAAAAGGACAAGATATTTTGCCTGCATCTCATTTTTCTGTTCAGGAAGAGGAACCTTATCTTTGGGATGATGCTGCAAGATGCCCAGATATTTGCCCACCCGACTCGCCACTTAATAGTTAAATTTCGATAAGAAATGAACTATTTTATATTAAGAATTCTTAGTTTCTCTGTAGGGATTGGAGCATTGCTTAGTTTAATTCGGTGGAAACATATTCACCCAAAAGACTATTTTTTTATTGCCTATTTATGGGCTGGTACTTTTAATGAAATAATATCTACAATAACAATCAAATTATATAGAACCAATGCAATACCTAGTAATATCTATGAATTGGTTGCTTCTATTTTATTGGTATGTCAATTTAACAATTGGCAATTGTTTGGGTCGAATAAACAAATTTGTAAATGGATAATTGGAGGCCTAAGCATCTTCTGGCTTTGGGAAAATTTTGTACATGGCAGCATCTTTCAATTTGGGCCATATTATAGAATTAGCTTTAGTTTTATGATTGTGCTGATGGCCATTCACATGATCAATTTGCTGATTCTCCAGCAAGAAATAGCCATTTCAAAAAATCATGTATTTCTAATTTGTTTTTCTTTTGTTTTGTTCTTTACAACTAAAATATTGGTTGAAATATTTTACCTATATGGGCTCAATGGGAGTAAAGACTTTAAAAAATTTATTTATGACATCATTTCTTATATTAACTTGTTGACCAATATTCTTTATGCAATAGCCATTTTATGGATCCCCAAGAAGCGAACATTTACCTGGCAGTAATCATCGCCGTTGTTTTGATGGCGGTCATATTTTCCTATTTTGCTTTTTTGCTCATCAGACAACAAAGAAGAAACCTCGAATTACAAAAAGCAGCAGCTTTCACGGAAATCACATTAATGGAAAGAGAAAGAGCCCGAATTGCAGCTGATCTGCACGACGATTTAGGTCCAATTCTTTCTGCCATCAAATTCAGAGTGGATGATGGGGTTGAACTCAATAAAGCCAGTAATCAATTAGATGAAGTAATTATAAGATTGAGAGAAATCGCACATGATTTATTACCAGCCATATTACAAAGAAATGGACCTATTGCCGCCATCGAAGATTTTATACATCGACTCGAACCTCTCAATGATTTAAAAATTGATCTTGAATATCCAACTTCTATTTTTATTGAAGAAGATAAAGGCATTCAAATTTATCGGATTGTATTAGAAGCCATTAACAATTGCATCAAGTATGCTGGTGCGACCAAATTGCAAATCATTTTTAGAGAAAAAAACGGGCTACTTCAATTAATTTGTCAGGACAATGGAATTGGAATGGATACAGCAAAACAGTTTCAACAATATGCTGGGCGAGGGTTGGTGAGCATGAAAAACAGAACGGCATTAATGGGTGGTATTTTTACGATAGAATCAGAAAAAGGGAAAGGAACTATTTTATTATTTGAAATACCCAATAAATGAACGCCAATCAATTCCCAATAAAAATAGTAATTGCCGATGACCATCTCATTTTCAGAGAGGGCTTTAAGTTATTATTGAACAACCAACCAGAATTAACATTGGTTGGTGAAGCGGATAACGGTAAATCTTTACTGACTCTGATTGAAAAAACGGCACCAGATATTGCTTTTGTAGATATCAAAATGCCTGAAATGGATGGTATAGAAACCTGTAAGAAAATAAAGGCGAACGGAACTACAACGAAAGTAATTGCACTATCTATGTTTAATGATGATTATTTGGTCGTAGAAATGTTAGAAGCAGGCGCATATGGGTACTTATTAAAAAATACGGACAGGCATGAAATATTGGCTGCAGCCAAAGCAGTGAATATGGGAGATAATTATTATTGTAACAGCACTAGCAATAAATTGGCAAAATTAATTGCAGCCAAGCGATATAATCCTCATAAACCTTCCAAACAATTGAAGTTGTCTATCAGAGAAACAGAAGTACTCACTATGTTATGTGATCAATTAACCAATAAAGAAATTGCTGAAAAATTAAATATCAGTAGCCGAACCGTTGAAACCTATCGCTTGAGTTTATTGGAAAAAACAGATTCTAAAAATGTAATAGGTTTGGTAGTATATGCAATAAGAAACGGGTATTATACTGTATAATACCCGTTTCTATTTTACCATTTCCCATCTCCATCCAGCAAATTACCTATACCTCCTAAAATGCTTCCTTCTTCTCTACGAGAAGTAGTACCATATTGTAAAATTCTACCAGCCAATCTACTAATTGGTAATGTTTGGATCCATACAGTGCCCGGCCCTGTTAATGTAGCAAAGAATAATCCTTCTCCACCAAATATGGTATTCTTAATGCCCCCTACAAATTGTATATCATAATTCACTGATGCAGTAAATCCAACAATACATCCTGTATCTACTTTAAGCAATTCACCTGGTTGTAAATCTTTTCTAAGTACATGACCACAAGCGTGTAAAAAAGCCATTCCATCTCCTTGCAATCTTTCCATAATAAAACCTTCTCCACCAAATAAGCCGGTACCCAATTTTCGTTGAAACTCAATGCCAATATTTACTCCTTTTGCTGCACATAAAAACGCGTCTTTCTGACAAATGATATTGTTGTTTAAACGCGATAAATCCAATGGAATTATTTTACCTGGATAGGGAGAAGCAAAACTTACCCTGCGCTTGCCATTGTTTACATTGGTAAAAGCGGTCATGAATAAATTCTCTCCAACCAAAACACGTTTACCAGCATTCAGTAATTTACCTAGTAAACCACCACTGTTTTGTTGAGCGCTTCCATCTCCAAACATGGTTTCCATAACAATTCCATCATCCATCATCATGAATGCGCCGGGCTCTGCAATAGCTGTTTCATTGTAGTCTAATTCTACTTCTACATATTGCATTTCTTCACCAAAAATTGTATAGTCTATTTCGTGGTTTTGCATAATTGTATTTTTTTCAAATTTGCTATTTAATTGACGCTCAAACAATCAATTTATTATGAATTGATCGTTTTCTTGTTTGAAAGGTAATTTTCAGTGTAAAAAAATACCCAGCTACATTTAATAGCCGGGTATCGGTTTTATCGAAAAATCTCGTTTATGCTTTTCCTGTTGTAGGCTTTAATTGACCAAGCCATACTTTTTTTCCTTGTATTCTTTTTACTAAAAACATAATTCCTACAAAAATAAAGAAGAATGGTCCGAGGAATCCGAATAAGGCTACGTATTTAGTTCCGTAAAAACGTTCCATTGGTCTTCTTAATCTTTCAGAGATAAGGTACATACCTGGTACCATGATCAATGTTAGGAAGAAAGAGAAGATCAATCCGAAAATAATGGTCCAGCTCAATGGTCCCCAGAATACTACGCTGTCTCCACCAAAGAAAATCTTCGGGTCTAAATGCTGGAACATAGAAACGAAATCTATATTGAATCCTACAGCCAATGGCAATAGTCCAAGAATGGTAGCGAGTGCGGTTAAAAGTACCGGAATGATCCTGATCTTACCCGCCTGAATAGCTGCTTCACGTGTTCTAAATCCTCTGCCTCTTAACTCATCGGTAAATTCAATCAATAAGATACCATTCTTAATTACAATACCTGCTAATCCTACAACTCCTACACCAACCATGATAGTAGCCATTGACATGCCAGTAATGGCATAGCCCATGAACACTCCAATAATAGAGAAGAAAATTTCAGTCAATACTATAAACGGTTTACTCAAGCTATTGAATTGCAAAACAAGAATCAAGAAGATGATTAACAATGCCGATAACATAGACATACCTAAGAATGATAATGTTTCTGCTTGTTGTTCACTCTCACCTGTTTGTTTGATGCTTACATCAGCAGGAATCTGTGTTTTAGCTTTAAAGTCTTCAATTTTTTTCTTGAGCTCTGCATTAATTACTGGGGTAAGCGAAGGATCTGTTACGTTCGATTGAATCTGAATGGTACGTTTCAGGTTCTTTCTTTTCACACCACCTGTTGTATTGGTATAATCTACTTTAGCTACACTATTTACAGGAATCTGCTTGATTTGCCCCGAATTAAAATCCCTGAAAACAATACGCATATTCATTAAATCGGTGATATTATTCCGTTTTAAATCTTGGTAACGCAATTGAATTTTATAATCATCTTCCCCATCTTTTAGTTTACTCACTTCTTTTCCAAAAACGGCTGTTCTTAATTCCATGCCAATTTGGGCAGTGCTCAAGCCTTCTGCTAAAGCTCTTTCTCTGTCTATATTGATAGTGATCTCAGGATTATTCAAATCTACATCCATCACTAAATTTTGAATACCAGCAATACGATTGGTGTCTAAATGATTTTGTAAATCGTAAGCTACTTTAGAAATGGATTCAAAATTATCACCCGCTATTTCAATGTTTACTGGAGGATCAGTAGGTGGACCTGCATCTTCCTGGCCTACTTCTATGGATGCTCCAGCAATGCCAGTCATTTCTTTTCTAATGGCTGCTAAATAGGGAGCACTGCTCTTGCCATGTCTTTGTTCAAATTCCACAAAGGAAACCTGTATTCTTCCAAGATGTGATTGAATGCTGCGATTATTGTCTCTTGGATTGTTGGCACTTACTGCTACATTCGAAATCACACTTTCTACAATACTTCCTTCTGCACCTGGTTTGTTATCACCTAAAATTTTGTATACCCTATTTTCTAAAATTCTAACCACAGAATCGGTAGTTCTTGCTTTTGTACCTATCGGCATTTTTAAATACACATAAGCAAATTTTGGATCACCACTAGGAAAGAAAGGTTTAGGATTATTTCTGGCAATCAACATAATCAATGAAATAGGAAACAATAAGAACAATCCTACCATTAACCATCCTGGTCTTGTTCCTTGTAAGATCCAGCGCAATAATGTTTCATACCTATTCATAAATCCAGGCAATAATTTTTCCTGGAATAAGTGAATGATTCTGCGTAAAACATAACGCTCTAATAATACCAGTAAATCAAGGGTAATTAATAAATTACCAAATCCATGCCATCCTGCAAAGTTAAAAATAACACCAAATGCAGCGAAAGCCCAGAACCACCATTTCTTGAATACGGCATTTTTTGGTTCTTCAAATTCGCGTCCTTCTGGTTTCATAAAACTTACCGCAAACACAGGGTTGATAAAGAAGGCAACAATTAAAGATGCAGTCAATGTTAAGATCAACATAGTGGGTAAATAAATCATGAACTTACCAATCAAACCCTTCCATAATAATAATGGAAAGAATGGAGCTAGGGTAGTAGCTGTACCTGCCAATACAGGTATGAATACTTCACCTGCTGCTTCTTTGGCTGATCGAGCAATTTTTACTCTTCCATTATTATATATTCGATGGGTGTTTTCAATAACCACAATGGCATCATCCACAATAATTCCTAATCCAAATAACAATGCAAAAAGTACAATAAAGTTGAGTGTTACTGGCGAGCCAACAATAAAATCAGCCAGTGGTAAAAACAGAAAAGAAACGAAAACTGATAAGGGTACACTTAATGCTACAAAGAATGCATTGGTAACACCCATAAAGAACATCAAAATTAACAACACCAAAATAAAACCAATGATGATGGTATTTACCAACTCATTAAAAGAGGTTTTGGTTTGATTACTTTGATCTCCAGTGATTACAACTTTAAGGTCTTTTGGAAGTTCTTGTGAAGCTTGCATTTCTGCAACGATCTTTTTTACACCATCTGCCGTATTGATCAAATTTTCACCTGAACGTTTTACAATATTTAAGGTTACTACATTGAGCCCTCCCAAACGTGCATAGCTTTGGGTTTCTTTTACCGTATCTACTAATTCTGCAACATCTTTTAAATAAATAGGTGCACCAGAGATATTCTTAACGATGATATTTTGCATATCAAATGCGCTGGCAAATTGTCCCTTCACTTTGATATTGCGCTTCATTTCACCTACTTCTACTAAGCCCGCACTGATGTCTTTATTTTCATAATTGACAGCTGTTTCTATGTCACGAAAAGTAAGCTTTGCTGCCTCCATTTTTGCAGGATCAACATTAATTTGAATCTCTCTTTCTGGAGCTCCAACAATTTCTGCCCTACTTACTTCTTTTAGTTCTTCAATATGGTCTTGCATTTTATCTGCAAAACTTTTGAGTTTAACACCATCAAAATTGCCGCTGATGTTAACGAACATAATGGGCATTTCGCTGAATGCAAATTCTTGCACGTTGGGTTGTGAAGTAAGATCATTCGGCAAATCGGTTTGCGCTTTGTCTACCGCGTCTTTTACTTTTTGTTTAGCAAGTTCAGTTTTGATATCGGTATCAAATTCTACAACGATCAAACTAAAATCTTGCTGAGAAGTAGATTGTATTTTATTGACTTTAGCTCCACTGATCGATTTCAATTGTTTTTCAATTGGTCTGGTAACTAAGTTTTCAATGTCTTTTGGAGAGTTTCCAAAATATACCGTACTGATAGAAATGGTCGGTACAACAATGTCTGGAAACTGTTCTCTTGGTAGTGTATTGAATTTATTTAAACCATACAAGGAGATGAGTATGGTGATAATATAAACGGCTGTTCTATTATCAACTGCCCAACTGGTAGGTTTAAATTCTTTGAATTTTTTGGCGATGCCTTCTATGAAATTCATATATAATAAGTTAAAAGAATTTTATTTTTTTAAAACCATTACTAATTGACCGTCATAAATATTCTGGTATCCATCAGTAATTAAAGCATCATTGAGCGTGAGACCAGATTTAACTTCAATCATTTGGCCATACATTTCTCCAACAACAATGTTTCTTTTGCGAGCCACCATTCTATTTCCTTCTTGAACAGCTATATAAACATATTTACCTTTTTCATCTGTTTGAACGGTATTTACAGAAATAGCAATTGCAGATGATGTTTCATAATCCTGGAATTTCAACTCTGCCAATTGATTAGGGCGAATAGCTGGATCATAACCGATGTTTACTTCTGCATCAAAACTCCTGTTATTGGTATTAATGGTTCTGCTTGTTGTAGCTACTGTTCCAGTGATTGTTTTGTTTAAATCAGGGAAACGAATGATTACTTTAGAACCTACTTTGATTTTTCCGGCATAATTCTCTGGAACCTGAGTAATTACTTTTAAACCTGCGGTACTCACTAATTTGATTTGAGGAGTAACACCTGCTATTCCATTGAATATTTCTCCAACCCTTACATTAAGGTCATCTACTACACCTGTAACATCAGCATAGATATTGGTAGATTTTAATTGCTCCTGGGCTACTTTAATTTGTTCTTCACTAGCAGCTAATTGGTTTTCTAAAGACTGTACATTGTTTTTGGCTGAAATATATTGTACTTCAGTGCCTATACCATCTTTCCATAAATTGCCCTGACGCTGATAAATATCTTTGGCAAAATTCAATTGTGTTTTTAAAGTTTCTAATGCTTTTTGTGATGCATAAACCGATTGTCTCATCACTGCATCATCTAACTTTAATAATAATTGACCTTGTTTAACCTGGTCTCCTTTTTTTACATAGATCGCTTTCACCTGGCCTGGTCCCATTCTTGGTGATACATAAGAAACATTGTCTGATGTAATGCTTCCTTGTAAGTCTATATAATGTGCAAATGGCTGATTGGTTATAGTAGTTAATCCAACCAATTTGGCAGTTGATGCGTTGGCATTGCTGGTGTCTAATTTGGCAATCTCCGCTTCCAATGCAGACATCTTTGCGGTAATAGCCGCATGTTCAGATTTTATTTTTTCTAATGCAGCTTTTTTTTCTGCTAAAGAATTGCCAGTTTTTTCATTACCACCGCAACTCGCAAAAACGAATGCAGTTGTTGTAATAAATAGGATTTTTTTTATTGTAAGCATAGTGCTGGTTTTTATGATTGATATTTTATAATTTACCTGTTGCGTTTAAATAATCTACTTTGGCAATGATTGCATCGTACAAAGCGCTGATATAATTGGTTTGAGCTGTTTTTAAATCGGTGTCAGCCACATTTACTTCAGTATTTGATCCAGTTCCGATTTCGTATTTCTTTTTGGTTTGTGCATATACTCTTTCTGCTAAGTCCATATTGTTTTTCTGCGAAACCATTACCGAAATAGCCGTGTTGTATTTAATTCTTGCCTGTTCTACAGATACATCAATATTGAGTTTTAAATTTTCCAATTGATTGGCAGTTTGTTCCAAATCAATCTTCGCTTTTTTTACTCTTGCATCTTTGGCAAATCCACTAAAAATAGGAACAGAAATATTTACTCCAATATTGGAAGATGTAAACCAATCACCTTTATTCAAAAAGTCAAATTGGTTTCTTTGAGCTATCTTATTATAATTAGCTCCCAAAGCTATTGTAGGTAAATAACTTAATTGATAACGCTTTACATTGTAAGCGTTTAATTGCTTGGCATAATTCAGGTATTGATAATCTTTCCTATCCTCGTATTTATATTGAGCATCAACTGGAATTTCTTCTTTTACTTTATTGTAGTCTAAAGTTTCTGTTAACACTAAAGTGTCTTTTGCAGGCATTCCAATCAATGTTTTTAAACCCAAGTAACCCATTGCAATGGTGTTCATTGCTTTTGTTTTTTCGGTTCTAACATTGGTTAACTGCACTTCAATTTTATCTATGTCAATTCTTTCTGCAAAACCATTTTTGTACAATGCTTTGATATCGGTATCCAATTTTTCTAGTCTGCTAATATTCGCATCTAATATTTCAATAGCAGTTTTACTTGCTACCAATTGATAATAGATTTTATAGATATTGGCTTTAATAGCAACTTCTGTAACTTCTGCAGCACTTGTTTGGAAATCTATGGAAGCTCTTCGTGCCTGGAGGCCTACAAAAACCTGACCATCAAAAAGCAACTGTTGTAGTGAAACGCCCGCACTTGCAGACCATTTAGTACCAAATTGTGCCTGTATAAAACCAAAATCGCCGGGCATTTTAATTGGATTGCCATTGCCATCTTTAACTCCTTCATTCACCAACACCTGATAGGTTGCCGGAGAAATAAAATTGGGAAGTGTTGTTACTGCAACGTTGGGAAAATGCTGTGCTCCAATTCCACCTGTAATTGTTGGTAATGCAGCTGCAGTAATTTCTCTATTGGTTTGAATTTGTGCCTTGATATTCAATAAGGCATTCTTTACCTGTACATTGTTTTTATTGGCAAATTCAACTGCTTGTTGAACGTTAAAATCATAACGCTTGTTTACAGTTTGCGAAAAGCCAGTACTGATAATGAAAACCAAACTGAGCAAGCCGATTCCTTTTTTAATTATGCTCATATACTGATTGATTTTTGTCTTTGTTTTTTGTATTTGATGATTTGTTTCTGTCCTTTTGTTGTGCATATCCCATATAAGAAGTGTTCCATCATTTGTGTTTCAATTTGAAATACAGTGTATTTATTAGATGGGAATAATTCGGGATTGAATGCAATGAAAATACTTTCGATTCTAAACTTGGCCAGTATATCTGGGTTAATATCCTCACGATACATTTCTTCTTTAATACCTAGCTCTAAATTTTCTTTAATTACCTTATAGAGGAATTTATTTTTATGATCATTCATTTTCTTGAATGCGGAAGGATAGTATTTCTGCATTTCAAAAATGATTACCGGATTCATGGTGCTCATCATTTCCTGCATCATGTCGAGTGCTAGAAAAACTTCGTGAACTGCATTTTCGCATTTTTGACGGTGTACTGCACATTCAACCACATCATTATCTATTTCTCTTTGCACCACAGCATCAATCAAAGCATCTTTATCGGTATAATATTGATAAATTGTTTTTTTGCTCATGCCCAAATGGGTGGCAATATCGTCCATGGTCACATTCTTCAACCCGTATCGGAAGAAGAGTTCCTGTGCTTTTTCGGTAATTCTTTGCTCCATAATGCCTTATTTCGAAGGGCAAAACTATGGAAACTATTTTCGTTACCAAAGTTTCCTCAGTTTTTTTCGTATTAAATTTTCATTAACGATCTAAATCGAGGATAAATGGTATGGCCTGTTTGGCGGATTATTCCAGTTTATCAGGCTATTCGGTTGTTGAAGTTGATTTCTATCAATTTTTTATAGCATCTTGCATTCAATAAAAAAGGGGTAGAACATACCAATGACATTCAAGAGCTTTTTAAGACGTTTATTACAATATTTTTTTCAAGGGCTGATCGTTTTGGCGCCTATTGGTATTACTATTTGGGTAGTCATCAGTTTATTTAATCTGGTGGACGATATTTTACCCAATATCATTCATTCGATTGCACCTTCTTTAATTAAAAAA
This sequence comes from Sphingobacteriia bacterium, assembly GCA_037129425.1. Classification (GTDB taxonomy): domain Bacteria; phylum Bacteroidota; class Bacteroidia; order Chitinophagales; family Chitinophagaceae; genus Sediminibacterium. The sequence continues at coordinate 63,383 of JBAXUV010000013.1, read as the reverse complement.
GATTTGGAAGGCAATTTGATTAAAATGCCGGGTCTGGGTTTCATGGTAGTTATTTCGGTGGTTTTATTGGTTGGCTGGTTGTCTTCTTTATTTGCTGTTGGTCGATTGGTTGCATTGTTAGACACCGTTTTAGAAAAAACACCAGGCATTAAGTTTATCTATTCCTCTGTTAAAGACTTCTTGGAAGCATTTGCAGGCAATAAAAAGAAATTTGATAAACCTGTTTTAGTAAATGTAGACGCACCTGATGTTTGGCGAATAGGATTTATTACCCAGCAGAGTAGTATTGACTTTAATTTGATTGATCATTTAACAGTCTATGTGCCCCATTCGTATGCTATTTCAGGAATTACTTATATGGTTCCCAGGGATAGGGTTAAGTTATTAAAGAATATCTCTGCTGCAGATGCCATGAAATATACTGTATCAGGGGGTGTCACCCATATTCATGAACAATAGTTTTACGCTTAGTACCTTTGTTGAATGGTAATCGCAGTTAACGGAATTTTTTTGCAAGACAAATCCATGGAGGGTTATGGGCATTATACAGCGGCTATTTTGCAACGATTAGCGGCAAGTCACCCAGCACATCAATTTATAGTCATTTTTGATCGGCCTTATAGCAATCATTTTATTAGCTCCACCAATATTATTCCGCTTCTTGTAAAACCCGCTGCCCGACATATTCCTGCGTTTTTATACTGGTATAATGTTAGTACTGTTTTGGCATTAAAAAAATTTAAGCCCGATGTTTGGATCCAACCATATGGTTTTTGCAGTTTAACAACAAGGATTCCTCAACTATTGGTTGTTCATGATCTGGCATTTCAAGCATTACCAGCATCTGTTTCCTGGCATCACCATTGGTTCTATACCATATTCACGCCTCGTTTTTTACAGAAAGCAAAGTCCATCATTACTGTTTCATTGTTTTCTAAAAATAGCATAGAAACAATTTATCCATTTACCAAGGATCGGATAAAAGTCATACCAGGTGCGGCTCGCAGCTTATTTCAACCCATCGATTGGGAACTAAAATCAGCTATAAAAAATGAGTTTACAAAAGGGAATGAGTATTTTATTTGTGTAGGCGCTATACATCCACGAAAAAATATGATGAACCTGCTTAAAGCATTTTCTCTATTTAAGAAATGGAATAAAAGCAATATGAAACTGGTCTTTACTGGAAGAATGGCCTGGCAATTCGCCGAATTTGAGGCAAAATTGAAAACCTATAAATACAGAGAAGACATTGTTTTAACCGGTTATTTACCCGAAGAAAAACTTCAGCAAATTACCGCCGCCGCTTATGCTTCTTTGTATATGTCTACCTATGAAGGGTTTGGATTACCCATTGTAGAAGCCATGCAATCTGGAGTTCCAGTGATTAGTTCCAATATATCAAGTATGCCGGAAGTAGGAGGAGAAGCTGTTTTATATGCAGATCCACAAAACCCCAAAACAATTGCTGAGCAAATGCAAATGCTCTACAAAGACGAGAAATTGCGTCAAATTCAAATTGAAAAAGGCTTGGAAAGAGCCAAAAACTACAACTGGGATCATTCAGCTGCAGCATTTTTCAAGGAAATTGAAGCAATAGTTGGTGTTTCGTAGTAATTTCGCCCCCTTAAATTATTTTACATGAAACAATCGAGTATATCTGTCGATATTATTCTGGATGAACATAAAGTTCCTCAAAATATACAATGGTCGGCTTCAGATAGCACAGCAGACATGAAGCAGGACGCTAGAGCAATGATGCTGGCTTTTTGGGATGCAGCTGATAAAAGTGCATTGAGAATTGATCTTTGGACCAAAGACATGATGGTGGATGAGATGGCTGATTTTTATTATCAAACTTTGATGGGAATGGCGGACACTTATTTGAGGGCCACTCAAAATCAGGAACAAACAGATGATATGAAAGCATTTGCAAAAGATTTTTATAAAAAATTCAGGGCATCACAATTAAAAGACGCTAAATAAAACAACTATGAGCTTAGAAGAAAAAGTAATGCAGTTAATGAAAGAAGCCATGAAAGCCAAAGACGAACCTTTGTTAAGAGGAGTAAGGGCTATAAAAGCAGAAATTATTAAAGCAAAAACAGAACCAGGTGCAAATGGTGCTATCAATGAAGATGCCGAATTGAAGTTATTGCAAAAGCTAGTTAAGCAACGCAAAGATTCATTGGAAATTTTTCAACAACAAAATCGTGCAGACCTTGCTCAGAAAGAAATAGAGGAGATTGCAGTTATAGAAAAATTCTTACCCGCACAATTATCTGAAGAAGAATTGTCTAAAGAAATTAGCGCTATCATTGTTTCAGTTGGAGCAGCATCCATACAAGACTTAGGAAAGGTAATGGGAGTAGCTTCTAAACAATTGGCAGGAAAAGCAGATGGCAAAGCAATTGCAGCAACAGTAAAAGCGTTATTGACTCAATAACGACTTACATGTTTATTGATATTTGTTTACTCGCATTAATTGTGCTGGCTATTTTTAAAGGAATGAAGAAGGGCTTAGTAGTAGCTGCTTTTTCTTTTTTTGCTATATTTTTAGGATTAGCCGCTGCAGTAAAAATGAGTACACTGGTTGCAGGATGGTTATCTGAAACAGTCAATATAAAAGCAGCTTGGTTGCCTTTTTTAGCATTCATACTAATTATGATTGCTGTTTCTATCGTTGTTCGAATTGTTGCTGCAATCATTGAAACTACCTTGCAATTAACTTTATTGGGCTGGTTGAATTCTTTAGGTGGAATTGTTTTGTATTGTTGTATTTATGTTACCGTTTTTAGTGTCTTGATTTTTTATATGGAACAATTGCATTTATTGAAAGAACCCGTAATTGCATCTTCAAAAACCTATCAATACATCCATTTTTGGGGACCTAAGGCCATTGATCTATTCGGCAAACTGGTTCCCGTTTTTAAAGGGATGTTTGAAGAACTCACCCAATTTTTTGATTCTTTAAAAAAGAACTTGGCCTGATATACCGATAAAGGGCAGCACAACTGCCACTATTTGCTGTATTTTCAGTAATTTAGCCTGAATAGTTTCAATAGGATTGCATGAATTATACCATTAAACAGTACGAGAAATATAAGTTTGTTGAGGAAGGAGAAGGCGAAACGCTATTGTTGTTGCATGGATTATTTGGTGCAATGAGCAATTTTGAACATTTAGTAGGTCATTTCAGCAAGCAATTTAAAGTTGTAGTACCCATTTTACCTTTGTTTGACTTGGATATTTTTCATACTTCAGTTGGAGGTTTAGAAAAATATGTACAAAAATTTATTGAGGCTAGGGGGTATACAAATATTCATTTGTTGGGCAACTCATTGGGTGGACATGTTGCCTTGGTGCATGTGTTGAAGCATCCTGAACTAATTAAGACATTAACACTTACTGGTAGCAGTGGATTATTCGAAAATGGAATGGGAGACAGCTATCCAAAGAGAGGAGACTACGAATACATCAAAAAGAAAACACAACTTACTTTTTATGATCCCGAAACAGCTACTAAAGAATTAGTAGATGAGGTTTTTGAGATCACCAATAGCAGGGTTAAAGTAATTAAAATTATTGCCTTGGCTAAAAGTGCTATTCGCAATAATTTAGGAGAAGAGTTGAATCAAATTAAACAACCCACATTATTGATCTGGGGCAATAATGATACCATCACTCCGCCATTTGTTGGGAAAGAATTCAATAAATTAATTCCCAATTCTGAACTTCATTTTGTTGACAAATGTGGCCATGCCCCTATGATGGAAGTGCCAACAGAATTTAACCAAATTTTAGATGGTTTTCTGCAGAAGCACTCAACACATTCAACAGTTAATTTGTAGTGTAATAAATTGTTTATCCGGGTATGCTTGTAAATCAAATATTAAATACCGGTTTCCCTTCGCTTAACATAGCTGACAAACCATCTTTTGCATTGCAGTTAATGGATGATTATGATGTATTGCATTTACCTGTTTTGAGCGAAGATAAATTTGTAGGATTGGTTGCAAAAGATGATTTATTAGATGCTGAAGAAACAGATACCCATTTGTCTTCTCCACATTTATTACAAAAAAGATCAGTAAAAACCGAAGAACATTTTCTCAGCGCATTGAAATTAGTTTCGCAGTTCGATTTGTCTTTATTGCCTGTGGTAAACGACCAGATGGAATTAGTAGGAGTAGTGTTGGCAAAAGAACTGATCAAATCGGTTTCTTTGTTTTTAGGAATTGAAGAAAAGGGAGCCATTATTGTGCTAGAAACAGATAAAAGAAATTATTCATTCGGTGAGTTGAGCAGATTGGTAGAAACCAATGATGCATATATAACTCAATTGAATACTTATACAGAACCTAGTTCTGGTCTGGTAGTAATTACTATTAAAATCAACAAAATAGAAGTGTCTGATATTGTTGCTACTTTTCAACGATATGATTATGTAGTAAGGTATTTTTTTGGTGAAGAACAATATGCCAATGAATTACAAGAGAATTATCAACACCTTATTTCTTATCTCAACATGTAATTATGAAGGTTGCTATATATAGTCGTGGATTAGATATTGAACAAGAAAATCCATTACTTATTTTATTAGAAGAATTGGCCAAGCATCAAACAGAAGTTCTTTTGTTTAATACTTTAATGGAGCAGTTTCATATTCCCGAACATTTGTCGCGTTCATTAATTTCATTTGGTGGTTCCGAAGATTTAGATGAATCGATCGATTGCTTAATAAGTTTAGGTGGAGATGGCACCATGCTAGATGCAGTAACATTAGTGAAAGAAAAAAACATCCCTTTACTTGGTATCAATTTTGGAAGATTGGGTTTCTTGGCAAGTATTAGTAAAGAGGATCTAGCCATTGCAGTTGATGCATTAGTGAATCATACTTTTTTAATTGATAAAAGAACCTTGATTCATTTAGATTCTAATATGCCATTATTCACGGATGCTCCCTTTGCATTGAATGAATTTGCGATTTATAAAAGAGATACATCACCGATGATAAAAATTCACACTTATATGAATGGTGAATTTTTAAATACTTACTGGGCGGATGGATTAATTGTTGCTACTCCTACAGGGTCAACTGGGTACAATTTAAGTTGTAATGGACCCATTGTATTTCCTGATTCGTCCAGTTTGGTCATCACTCCTGTAGCTCCCCACAATTTGAACGTTCGATCCATCGTTATTCCAGATAATAATGTGATTTCTTTTGAAGTAGAAGGCAGGGCGGATCAATTTATTTGTGCAATGGATGCTAGAAGAGAAATTGTACCAAAAACAGTTCAATTAGCCATACGAAAAGAAAATTTCGGGGTTAATCTGGTACGATTAAATGAAAATACTTTTCTGTCCACGCTGCGAACCAAGCTTACTTGGGGTCTTGATAAAAGAAATTAACATTTTTTGTATTGAAATTTGATGCTATTTTACATAGCACTAACCATATCTATGCGACAAAAAACCATCCTCCTACTTTTCATTTTGGGCTCGTGGATTAGCTCGAAAGCCCAGCTAATGGAGAGTTTTGTACATACAGGCGAATTGGGCATTGGGGTTGGTGTTGGCCACTATTTCGGGGATTTAAATCCAGACGCAAGAATCAATGCCCCTAAAATGGCTTTTGGCATTTTTTATCGGAAACAAATTTCCAATTACATAGGTATAAGAGTAACTGGAGAGTATTCTTTTCTAGGATATTCAGATATTTATAGCAATAACCCGGTTGATCGCAAAAGAAACCTTAGTTTTAATACCAATCTTTGGGAATTAGGTGTTTCTGGTGATTTTAATTTTTTTCGTTTCCAGCCTGGTTTTGAAGGCTATAATTTCACTCCCTATATAGGCTTGGGGGTAGGCGTATTCACCTATGATCCTTTTACTTATTTGAATGGAGAAAAATTTTTATTGAGGCCTTTGGGAACTGAGGGTCAGGGTAGTGCTTTATATCCAAATTCAAACCCCTATTCAATTACAGCATTGAGTATACCCTTCACTTTTGGGGTGAAATATGCTTTGAATCCCAGAACCAATTTTTTTGCTGAAGTCATGTATCGCTTTACCAATACAGATTATTTGGATGATGTAAGTGGATTATATGCACCAGATGCCTTTCCGCCTTTGCCCGATGGCTCATTAACACCCGCCTTTCTATTACAAGATAGAAGCTATGAAACGGGATCTTCTATTGGCGTAAAAGGCAAACAGAGAGGAAATAGCCTTAAAAAAGACTCATTTATCACTTTAAAAGTGGGCCTTTCTTTCAATTTACAGACCTATCGTTGCCCAACTAATTAATTTCTATCGCTTTTATTGCATTTAAATCCTTAGAAACCATTGATTTTGTTAATTTTGCCCCCTAAATCGAGCGCATGGTTCAACAGGAAAACCTTTTGCCTAAAATAAACAAGCAACAACTGCCTAAACATATTGCTATCATTATGGATGGTAATGGTCGTTGGGCAGAAGAAAAAGGGCAGGAGCGTTTATATGGCCATTTTCATGGAGTAGAGAGTGTTCGTGATATTGTAGAAGGTGCAGCCGAGTTAGGTGTTCAATACCTCACCCTCTATGCTTTTAGTACCGAAAACTGGGATAGACCACGTCAGGAAGTAGATGGATTGATGAGTTTACTGGTTGATACAATTCATAAAGAAGTTCCCATACTCAATAAGAACAATATTCGATTACATGTAATCGGAAATCTCGATATGTTGCCAGAGTTTGCAGCTAAAGAATTGGCAGAGGCGCTGGATTTAACCCAAAAGAATACAGGGCTGAACCTCATAATGGCATTGAGTTATAGCAGCAGATGGGAATTGGTAAATGCCGTAAAAAATATTGGAATTGATGTAAAAGAAGGTAAAATAGATCCTTCAACAATTAACGCAGATACATTAGAACAATACCTGTCTACCAGTGAATTTCCTGATCCAGAATTGATGATAAGAACCAGTGGTGAGTATAGAATCAGTAATTTTTTATTGTATCAATTGGCCTACGCGGAGTTGTATTTTACCAATACCAGATGGCCAGATTTTAGAAAAGAAAACCTGTATGAAGCTATTATTAACTACCAGTCTCGGGAAAGGAGATTTGGAAAAACAGGCCATCAAATACAGGTTTAACAAAGCCTTTTCATTATTCGGGCTAATTTGCCCAGCTAATAACCAAATTAATTGCTGAATGCACGGATTCTATTAAGCCGGCAACAGAACAAACAGAAAAGGGATGCAGAAAGTGTTTAAATTATTATTGTTCGCTGTAGTTGTTTTATCTTCTTCTCAATCGGCTTATGCACAGCAGACAACTGGGCAGGATACAACCATTACTTCTATTGAAGCAGACCTGATTAATTTATTCAATCAGAAAACACAGAAAAAATACAAGGTTTCCAATATTAAGGTTACAGGCAATCGATTTTTTGATGAAAATTTATTGATTTCTATTTCTAGTATTAGCCTTGGAGATGAAATTGCTATTCCGGGAGGAGATCAATTTTCTAAAGCAATTACCAAACTCTGGGCCCAGAATTATTTTAGTAATGTTGAAATTTATGTAACGAAAGTAACGGGCAAGGAAATTGAAATAGAGATTGTAGTTACCGAAAGACCTCGATTGGCTAATTTTTATTTTAAAGGAGTACCTAAAGGGCAAGCTGATGATCTGCGTGGTAAAACAGGATTAGTGCCAAACAGAGTGGTAACTGAGAATATGAAAATTACTGCAACGGAAGTAATCAAGAAATTCTATGCAGAAAAAGGTTACCGTGAAACCACTGTAAAAGTTGCTGAAAGAAAAGATTCGTCTATCGATAATACTTTGTCTTTAGATTTTATTATCGATAAAGGGCCAAAAGTAAAAATCAATAATATCAATTTTGGTAATAATTCCATTGATGAAGCCAAATTGAAAAAACAATTAAAAGGCTCTAAAGAAAAATCAAGGCTTACACTTTATCCTACCTATGATAGTGGTAAGATTGTAGTTCCTCTTCACTATACTTTTGATCAATACATGAAAGAGAAGGGATACCTCACTCTTTCTAGAACAAAGAAAGTACTGGATCCTTATGCACGTATCAAATTCTCTTCTGCAAAGTTCGACGAGAAAAAATATATAGAAGACAAAGAAAGTTTATTGAATTTTTATAACACATTGGGTTATAGAGATGCGGTGATTGAGAATGATACAGTGTATGCAACCGGAAATGGTAATTTAAATATCGACATTAAAGTAAATGAAGGTAGAAGGTATTATTTCGGAAATATTACCTGGAGAGGAAATTCAAAATATTCCGATTCTTTATTAAGTCAAGTATTGGGTATTAGAAAAGGAGATATTTATAATCAGGAAATTCTCAACAAGAAATTGGGGAAATCATCTTCTCCCGACGGAGGCGATATTAGTGGGTTGTATCAGGATGATGGATATTTATTCTTTAGAACGGATCCTGTGGAAACGGCGGTGTACAATGATACCATCGATTTTGAAATCAGGGTAATTGAAGGACCACAGGCAACCATTAAAAACGTTCGCATTACTGGAAATGATCGTACCAAAGAATATGTAATCAGAAGAGAGATCAGAACTATTCCTGGAGAGAAATTCAGCAGACAATTATTGATTCGTTCTGTGAGAGAATTGGCGCAATTGAATTATTTCAATCAAGAAAAAATCACCCCTAATCCAGTACCAAATCAAGAAGATGGAACGGTAGATATTAATTATAGTTTAGAGGAAAAATCGAGTGACCAATTAGAATTGAGTGCAGGTTGGGGTGGGTTAATTGGTTTGACTGGAACACTGGGTGTTTCATTTAATAATTTCTCCATCAAAAATATTTTTCACAAGGAAGCATGGGATCCATTGCCAATGGGGGACGGACAGAAATTGAGCTTGCGTGTACAAAGTAATGGTAAAGCTTTCCGTTCTTATAACTTCTCTTTCACCGAACCTTGGTTGGGAGGTAAAAAAAGAAATGCCCTTACATTCAGCATTTTCAATACAAAGTTTGGACAAACCTATGATCCAATAACTGGTGCTTTTAATCCCAATGTTGCCAACGAGCGATACATTTCAACTACAGGTGCAACTGTAAGTATAGCCAAACAGTTGAAGTGGCCCGATGACTATTTCTCTTTAACAATGGGGATTAACTATACTCGATATAAGTTGAGTAATTATGCCATTGACCCAGTGAATTTACCAGGTTTGGATAATGGGTTTGTAAATAACCTGAACTTCAGGATTGCTTTACAAAGGTCTTCAGTAGATCAGCCTACTTTCCCTAAATCGGGTTCTAACTTTTTGGCAAGTTTAGCCATTACACCACCTTATTCTTTGGGCGATAAAAATATAAATCCTGCTGATAACCCTTATAAATGGATCGAATACCATAAATGGCGTTTTAATGCAGAATGGTTTGTGCCATTGGGTAAACCACATGGTGAAGACAGAAACAAGCAATTTGTAATGCGTTTTGCTGCTAAGTTTGGATTCTTAGGCCGATTCAATACCGATTTACAGGTATCTCCATTTGAACGTTTTCAGGTGGGTGATGCGGGTTTAAGTAATCAGTTTGCCCTATTAGGGTTTGATATTATTGCCCATAGAGGATATCCGGTATATGATAATTCTAATCCAAGAATTAATCCCGATCAACAAAGAGCCAGTCAGTATTTTACCATCTTTAATAAATACACAATGGAAATGCGTTATCCATTGAGTTTAAACCCAAGTAGTACCATATTTGCTTTGGCCTTTTTTGAAGCAGCCAATGGATGGTATAGCATGAAAGATTATAATCCTTTTCAATTAAGAAGATCGGTGGGAGTAGGTATGCGCTTCTTTTTACCCATGTTTGGATTGCTTGGATTTGATTATGGCATAGGATTGGATAGGTTTAATGGAACCAATAGCTTTAAAGATGCGGCTCGCTTCACCTTTATGCTAGGGTTTGAACCTGAATAATCAACCTTTAAAAAAAATTGTATGAAAAAAACTGTACTTTTTTTATTTGTATTAAGCCTTATTTCGTTGGGTGCAAATGCACAACAACGTTATGCTATCATCGACACCAAGTATATTTTAAGTAAAATTCCAGAGTACAAGGATGCCGATAAAAAATTGCAATTGGTGGGGGAACAATGGCAGAAAGAGATTGATGATAAGCAGTTGGCTTTAGATAAAATGTACAAGAACTACGAAGCTGAGCAGTTCATGTTAACCGAAGATTTGAAGAAAAAAAGAGAAGATGAGTTATTTGTGAAAGAAAAAGAAGTGCGTGATTTACAGAAAAAACGCTTTGGATATGAGGGAGATTTGTTTAAGGAACGCCAAAAATTGGTAAAACCCATACAGGATAAGGTATACAATGCCATTCAAAAGATAGCGGTTGCCCGATTTTATGATTTTGTACTCGATAAAAGTGAAGGAATTACCGTTATATTTGCCGACCCAAAGCTGGATAAGAGTGATGAAGTGCTAAGGGAAATGGGTATTAAAAACTAGTCAATAAACAACAAACAATAAATTTCAACAATCAATTTTAAGTAAAATGAACAAATTTCTTTTAGTATGTGTGGCATTTGCTCTGAGCGTGCTTTTCACTAACAGTGCTAGCGCACAGAATACCAAAATTGGTTACTTTGATGAGCAAGCTGCTTTGTCTTTGTTTCCTGGAATTGGCAAAATTGATACTTTGATGAATAGCTATCGTATTGATTCTTTGCAAGAAGAGTATAAGTATTCTGTAGGCGATTTTCAGCGCAGAGACAGCATCTTCAAAAAAGATTCTGCAACAATGCCTGCAAAAGCTAGAGAATTAGCAACAAGAGAGTTATTACAGTTGCGTTATAAATTGGTAAACTGGCAGCAGTACCAGCAGCAAATGGAAGAAGCTAAGTATGAGCAATTGGTAAATCCTTACCGTATCAGAATTGCAGAAGCTTTAGCTGGTATTGTAGCTGAGCAGAAATATACAATTGTATTGAAGTCTGATGCTATATCTCCATATGTACAACCTAACTTATTAGACAACCTAACCATTAGAGTTGCAATGAAGTTGAAATTACCATTACCAAAGGAAATTGAAGATGCTTGGAAAGCTGCATCTGGCGGTGGTTCTATGCCTTCTGCACCAAGTGCTAAGCCTGCAGCAAAGCCAGCTGGTAAAGGATAATACACAAATAAAATATTTTGAAAAAGACCTGTCTGTAAAGGCAGGTCTTTTTTTGTGTAGTATCTTTAAGTTATGCAAATTCAAAAGGGACCAATAGGAATTTTTGATAGTGGATATGGAGGACTAACAATATTGAAAGATGTTGTAAATACTTTGCCTCAATATGATTATTTGTATTTGGGTGATAATGCCCGTGCGCCATATGGTACCAGGAGTTTTGATACAGTGTATCAATATACATGGGAAGCTGTACAATGGTTTTTTTCGCAAGGTTGTGAATTGGTAATACTTGCTTGCAACACCGCCTCTGCAAAAGCCTTGCGCAATATTCAACAGAAAAACCTTCCTTTAATAGGTGCTCATAAAAGAGTATTGGGAGTAATTCGACCAACTGCAGAAGTGATTGGAAATTATTCAAGATCTGGTGAAATAGGTGTTTTGGCTACTACGGGTACTGTGGAAAGCGAAAGTTATTTAATAGAGATTGATCATTTTTTTCCTGAAATGAAAGTATTTCAGGAAGCCTGTCCTTTATGGGTGCCATTGATTGAAAACAACGAATTTGATAGCCAAGGGGCTGACTATTTTGTAAGGAAGCATTTGCAACAGATCATGCAAAAAGGGCCTGCGATCGACACTTTATTATTGGCTTGTACCCATTATCCATTATTAATGCCAAAGATTGAGCAGTTTGTTCCTAAGGGAGTTAAAGTGATTTCTCAGGGAACGATTGTTGCCCAAGGTCTGGTTGATTATTTAGAAAGACACCCTGAAATGGCCAATAAATGTGCTAAAAATGGTCAAATTCGGTTCTGTACTACCGATTCTGTGGAGCATTTTGATGCCAATGGGGCTATTTTCTTTGGGAAACCTCTAAAATCGGAGCATATTCAGTTGGGTCATTAGATTTTTTTTCCTAATTTTGCCGTCCTTTCACAAGCGGCGGTATGGTGACTGCAGCGATGAAAAGAAACTATATTTTAGGGTTAGTAAAAAAAGTTAATAATGAAACGTACATTCCAACCACACAAACGTCGCAGAAAAACCGTACATGGTTTCCGCAAGCGTATGGAATCTGCTAACGGCCGTAAAGTATTGGCAAGCCGCAGAGCGAAAGGTCGCAAGAAACTATCTGTTTCTAGCGAAAAAGGTTTAAAATAAGCCCAACCCTCGGGTAGCTGATTGATTTTCTAATTTATTGGAGAATTAAATGCTAGGGATAAAAATATAAGCTCCGTCTCTTTGACGGGGCTTTTTTAGTTTTGTAGCAAATGAGTACATTAAACGGATACAATAAGGAGCAAAAGCTAAAAAGCCGAAAGGCTATGGAAGCTTTATTTGCTAGCGGAAAATCCTTTAATGCTTTTCCGATTAAAGTGTTTTATACAATTGCTCCTGTAAATCAATCCGACTTAGCGGCAAAATCAACTGATCGGGATTTTGTAAAAGCTGGAGTAGGCGTTTCTGCTCGAAACTTTAAAAAAGCAGTAGACCGAAATAGGGTCAAAAGATTATTGCGAGAAGTGTATAGAACCCAAAAGCAAGATTTAATTAATGCTGCTGCTTTGCAATTTTCATCATTAAATGTTTTCTTTTTATACGTTGGAAAAGAATTGCCAGAATACGTCGATCTTAAAATATCGATGGAAAAAACATTGGAGAAATTGATTGTAAGAATGAGTGAAACAGCTAAACAGTAAATCTGATGTGCGATCAATGTGACATAAACCAACAACGAAATTCCTTTTCCATCGCTAAAGCGCTGGGCTATTTATTCATACCCTTTATCAAAATTTACCAATATATCATTTCTCCCGTGATGGGTCCTAAATGCAGATTTGTTCCTACCTGTTCTCAATACGGAGAAGAAGCATTGAAGAAGTACGGACTTTTTAAAGGAGGATGGTTATTCATCAAAAGATTCAGCAAATGCAGACCAGGCGGCGGTTCTGGATGGGATCCTGTACCATAAATGAATCTTTTTATTCAATGAAGAAAATTATAGGCTTTTATCGTAAGCGCATTTTTATCCTTTGTTGAATAAAAATGTATTATTGTTTAGGCGCTACAGTGAGTGCTTGCATTTTAGCGATCATTTCTCTGATCTCTTTAATGCTGTAAAAGCGATAGATCTCAGGTTCTTTTCCATCAACCATTTCTGCAGAGCGCATTTGGTGATATGGTCCAACCACTTCGGCAGCTGGGTTGGAAGATATTTTGGTAGCTTGATTTGGCAGAATAAAATAATTGCGATTAGCGGCAGAAACATTCTTGCCTTCAATCAATAAATTCAAAGAATCAATTTTTTGTTTCAATGATTCTTGTGTAATCATATTCTGTTGCATTTTAGGGCTGGTATATTTTTGATAACTTCCTATGATGGTATCGTTTTTTACATTCACTATATACAAGCCATTATCGAGCATTTCAACTGTTGCTTCTCCGGAAGGAGTGCTCAATTTGAAACTGACTTTCTTGCTATTCATGTCTAGTCTTTTCTCTTCATGTCCTGCTCCTTCCTTCGATTTGATAGTGCCTGCATTTAAATCGATATCAGCGGCTCCTTTACTCATTACAATCACTGTTTTTTGATCACCAGAACATGCAGTAAACAAAAAGGCTAAACAAATGCCAGCAATAAAACTTTTCATATAGTTTGTTTAAAAAAAATCCCGCAGTAAATATTTACTGCGGGATAAAAATACAATATTAATAGCAGTTTATTTTGCAGCTCCGAAACGTTCTGCTACTTTATTCCAATTAACCACATTCCAGAATGCGGCTAAATAATCTGCTCTTCTGTTTTGGTATTTCAGGTAATAAGCATGTTCCCAAACATCTGCTCCTAAAATTGGTGAGCCTTTAACTTCGGCAACATCCATCAATGGATTGTCTTGGTTAGGAGTAGAAGAAACTTCTAATTTGCCGTCTTTCACAATCAACCAGGCCCAGCCGCTTCCAAAGCGCGTCATACCAGCTGCCGCAAATTTTTCTTTGAATGCATCAAAAGAGCCAAAAGCAGCCGTGATTGCATCAGCCAAAGCACCTGTAGGTGTTCCGCCAGCATTTGGAGCTAAGCTTTCCCAGAAGAATGTATGGTTCCAATGACCACCACCGTTGTTGCGTACTGCAGGGCTAATAGTTCCTGCAACTTTAACTAGTTCTTCCAATGATTTTCCTTCATTAGGAGTTCCAGCAACAGCTTTGTTTAAATTATCTACATAAGCTTGGTGATGCTTACCATGGTGAATTTGCATGGTTAAAGTGTCAATATGTGGTTCTAATGCTTCATGAGCATAAGGTAAAGGGGCGAGTGTGAATGACATGGTTTCTTTTATTTAGTTATTAAGTTATTGGTTTCTTACTAAGGTATAGCAAATTTAAGGAGCAATGGATAAACTTGGTGTTAAGAGAATGATTTGTTTCCAAAATCGAAATTGCTTGTAATAGGTTCAAACAAATAAAAGAGTGAGCCTTTGAGAAATGCTGAATTAATTATTCTCTGAAGTCAAGGTAATGCATTTCTCAGCAGCGAACGATGTATTTGTTTGAACCTATTCTTATTTGCAAAGAATTGGAAGGATTATGTAATTCTCGGCAGCGAATGATGTAGTTGTTTGAAACGATAGTTATCGTTTAGAACGAAAAAACGATTTCATTAAAAATGCACATTCATTTTCGAGCACCCCATTTACCAATTCTGCTTTTGGATGAAACGGCCATTGCTCCTGTGTTAATCGGCGATATCCATTTTTTTCGTCGGAAGCACCAAATACAATTCTACCAATCTTTCCCCAATAAATAGCTCCGCAACACATGATGCAAGGTTCGAGTGTAACATAGAGTGTTGCTTCAGGAAGGTATTTTGCTCCTAAAGAACTATAAGCAGTTGTTAATGCAAGTATTTCAGCATGGGCTGTAGAGTCGTTTAATAACTCTACCTGATTATGTGCTCTGGCAATTATTTTATTATTCATTACTACCACTGCACCAACAGGAACTTCATCTGAATCATAAGCTAGTTGTGCCTCTTTCAATGCTTGTTGCATGAAATAATCATCATTCAACAATTGCATATTATAATTTTTTGATCATGATATTTCTGTACCACACATTGTCGCCATGATCTTGTAAAGCTATATGACCACTGAAGATTCTTCCAAAATCGGCTTTGTCTTTAAACTTACTACCTGCAATTAAATTTTTCCATTCTGCATCGCCATAAGTAGTTGAAACAACATTTGTTCCATTCAAATAAAAATCGAGTTTCCCATTGTAGCTAATAATCTCAACTAAATTCCATTCGCCTACTTTATTTACAGCACCTTCTTTTCCTTCAATTAAATCGTATAAATTACCTGCTCTGTGTTTTTTAATTTTTCCATCGGAGTGCCCATCGTTATCAAGTACTTGCATTTCGGGGCCTGTAAACCACACTTGCTTGTATTTGGTAGTATCGTCTTGCACCCAAAAAATAATTCCACTATTTCCATTCTTAGATATCTTCCATTCTAGTTTCAAATGAAAATTTGAAAAACTTCCATCAGATACTAAATCACCCCCTGCATCTGGATTTGTTTTTTTTGAAGCTGCATCAAAAAACAAAACACCTTCTTCTACTTTCCATGCACTACCTGCTTTTGCTTTCCCGTAACTATGCCATCCCTTAGTCGATTTGCCATCAAATAAATTTACCCAATCATTTGGCTTTGGTGTAGGTGTAGCAAAAAAAATATTCATGAAAGTGATAGTGCTCAACAGTAGAGTATACATCGTTTATTATTTAAGTATGTAAATTATTTTTTTAGCAAGAGGATATACTTTACCATTTGTTCTGCATCGGCTTCTGAAATCTGAGGATGTGGTGTCATTGGCACTTCGCCCCAAACTCCTTTTCCACCCTTGATGATTTTTCCTGCAAGCATTTTGATGTTGGCTTCTGTATTTTCATATTTAGCTGCAACTTCAGCATAAGCAGGTCCGATCAATTTATCTTTTACCTTATGACATGTTAAGCAA
Source organism: Sphingobacteriia bacterium (assembly GCA_037129425.1). GTDB lineage: Bacteria > Bacteroidota > Bacteroidia > Chitinophagales > Chitinophagaceae > Sediminibacterium. The sequence goes on along the minus strand of JBAXUV010000013.1, from coordinate 47,167 downwards.
TCGGATTTGCCAATCAATTCCAAACCTTTTTGATAATCAGGATTAGATCCTAAATCATCTTTTGTTGGAGCCGCTGAACCCAGTTCAGGTTGGTTGGCAACTGTTTCTTTTTTCTCTCCACCACCACAAGCTGCAATAGCTGCTGCAAATACAATTAGTGTAAAAAACTTTTTCAATTTGATTTATTTTATGGTTCTAAAAATACGCTTTTCTAATTAACTCTTATCTCATAATTCATATCTCATAATTCATATCTCATAATTCATATCTCATAATTCATATCTCATATCTCATAATTCTTCAAATGCCTAATATCTTTTTATTCAATTCATCATTAGCTCCAGTAGCAGCAAAATCATCAAATGCTTTTTCTGTTACTCGTATGATGTGTTCTTTTATAAATGGTGCCCCTTCAGCAGCTCCAGTTTCAGGATGTTTAATAGCACATTCCCATTCCATCACCGCCCAACCTGTATAATCGTATTGAGCCAACTTACTAAAGATGGTTTTAAAATCTACTTGTCCATCTCCTAATGAACGGAATCTGCCTGCTCTATTGATCCAACTTTGATAACCACCATAAACTCCTTGTTTACCTGTTGGATTAAATTCAGCATCTTTTACATGAAACATTTTAATGCGTTCATGGTAATGATCTATATAAGTTTTGTAATCGAGGCATTGTAGCACAAAATGAGAAGGATCATATAATAAACAAGCACGAGAATGATTATTAACTTTTTCTAAAAACAATTCATACGATACGCCATCATGTAAATCTTCACCTGGATGTATTTCATAACAAAGGTCAATACCATTTGCGTCAAATTCATCTAATATGGGCAACCATCTTTTGGCTAATTCTGTGAACCCTGTTTCTACTAAACCAGCCGGACGTTGCGGCCAAGGATAAACTGTTTGCCATAACAATGCACCACTAAATGTAGCATGAGCATTGAGGCCCAGATTAGCAGATGCTTTTGCTGCATATTTTAATTGCTGCACTGCCCATGCAGTTCTTGCTGTAACATTTCCTCTAATGGCTTCAGGCGCAAATCCATCAAACAATGCATCGTACGCAGGATTTACTGCTACCAGTTGTCCTTGCAAATGCGTACTCAATTCGGTAATATGCATTCCGGTTGATTCTACTATTCCCCTTATTTCATCCGCATATGTTTTGCTTTCTGCAGTTTTTTGTAAATCGATGCAGCGAGCATCCCATGAAGGAATTTGTACTCCAACAAAACCCAATGATGCCGCCCATTTGCAAATGGATTCTAAACTATTAAATGGGGCATCGTCACCCATGAATTGTGCTAAAAAAATGCCAGGGCCTTTTATTGTTCTCATTAGTTATTGATTTTATAAGTGGTCCATTTTTCATTCGACTGTGCCGATGCAACTACATTATCAATAAATGCCATACCGCGAATACCATCTTCCACTGAAGGAAAATCTAAAGCTTCTTTACTTGGAACGGATCCTTCCAATTTAGCCATTAGGGTAGCTGCAAAATTTTTATAAATATTGGCAAATGCTTCTAAATATCCTTCGGGGTGCCCGCCTGGTGTTCTGCAGTTGGATGTTGCATAACTTGATAGTCGATCGGAATAATTGGATCCTGCTCTCAAAATTTGAGTAGGCGCGTCCAACCATTTCACTATTAAAGTATTGGGTTCCATCTGTGCCCATTCCAATCCGCCTTTTTCTCCGTAAACCCTTATTTTCAAAGCATTTTCCTCGCCTGCCGCCACTTGAGATGCCATTAAAACACCAGTAGCGCCATTATCAAAATGCAATAAAACGGCACCATCATCGTCTAGCGCCCTGCCTGGTACAACTGTATTTAAATCGGCACATAGTTTGGAAATTTTTGCTCCACTGATATATTCTGCTAAATGTGCAGCATGCGTTCCTATATCTCCCATACTTCCACTCTTACCAGATTTTTTTGGATCGGTTCTCCAAGCGGCTTGTGCGTTTCCTTCACGCTCACTTAACTTACTGAGCCATCCTTGCGGATACTCTACCCATATTTTTCTAACTTTCCCCAACACTCCATCAGCCACCATGGCTTTGGCTTGTTTTACCATGGGATAGCCCGAATAAGTGTGGGTTAAACAAAGTATTAATCCAGTTGCATCAACTTTGGCTTTTAATTGTAAAGCTTCATCCAAATTAAACGCGATGGGTTTTTCTATTACTACATGAAAACCATTGTCTAGTGCCATCATCGCAGGAGCAAAATGCGCAAAATTGGGAGTAACGATGGTAACAAAATCCATTCTTTGATCTGATGGCAAAGCGGCTTCCTTGGTGATCATCTCTTCGAAAGTCAGGTATATTCTATCTTTTGGAAGAAATAATATTTCACCAGATTCTTGCGCTATAGTTGGGTTAATGCTTAAAGCCCCACATACTAATTCAATTTGGCCGTCCATATTCGCAGCCAACCGATGAATGGCACCAATGAAAGCGTCTTTGCCTCCACCTACCATTCCCATTCTTAATTTTCTTGCCATAACATCAATTTTATTTGGATATTCTTTGTCAATAAAAGTAAATAATTAGAAGGGGAGTAAAGCTAATTATTTAAAAGAAGTTTTTTTTCGATAACAATAATTATATTTAGTCTCTTATTTGCCATTTGATGAAGAACGAAAATAGACGATCTGCTATTAAAAATATTCTTGCAGGAACTGCTGCAATGGCTATAACTCCAATATCGCAAACCTTTGCGAAAGCCAGTGATTCTTCTTCATTATTGGAAAACCAAAGCATAAACTTAAAAGGCAATATTAACCATGCAGTTTGCAGATGGTGCTTTAATGATTTAACCCTTGAGCAACTTTGCATCGAGGCAAAAAAAATGGGCATTACAGGTATAGATTTAATAGGTCCAAAAGAGTGGCCAATACTCCAACAGCAGGGCTTGTTCTCGAGTATGTGTAATGGCGCAGAAATCAGTCTGGTAAAGGGTTGGAATGATCCTCAATATCATGCTACCTTAATAAAAAATTATACAGAACACATCGAATTGGTTGCTGCAGCAGGCTATAAAAACCTGATTTGTTTTTCCGGAAACAAAAACGGAATGGATGATGAAACAGGCCTTAAAAATGCTGCAGCTGGATTAAAGCAAATAATGGCGCAGGCAGAAAAAAAAGGCGTAATTATTCAAATGGAACTTTTTAATAGTAAGGTTGATCATAAAGATTATATGTGTGATAATACTGCTTGGGGTGTTGAGCTTTGTAAAAGAATCGGCTCGCCAAATTTTAAATTATTGTACGATATCTATCATATGCAAATAAATGAAGGTGACGTTATAAGAACCCTTACCAACAATCATGAATTTATTGGTCATTATCATACAGCTGGTGTGCCAGGTAGGCATGAAATTGATGAGAGTCAAGAATTATTTTATCCTGCTATTATGAAAGCGATTGTAGCTACAGGATACAAAGGATTTGTTGCACAGGAGTTTATTCCCGTTGCAAAAGATAAAATGGCTTCATTGAAAAAAGCGATCGACATATGCGATGTATGAATGAAGAATTAAGAGAGAAGAATTAGGAGATAAGAGATATAAGATAAGAGATATAAGATAAGAGATATAAGATAAAAGATAAGAGATACAAAGTTTGAGCGAATTGTTTAATCGATTTAAATAAATACTATGGCGGAACAAAATTTTGATGCAATCGTAATTGGCTCTGGAATCAGCGGCGGATGGGCTGCTAAAGAGTTAACCGAAAAAGGGTTGAAAGTGTTGATGCTCGAAAGAGGCAGAAATATCGAGCATGTAAAAGATTATGTAAATGCCAATAAAGAAGCTTGGGACTATCCGCATCATGATCGCAAAACACAGGAAATGATTGCCAACAACCCTGTTCGCGATCGCGACTATCCGTTGAATGAATCTACATTTAATATGTGGGCCAACGAAAAGGAAAGCCCATATACTGAAGTGAAAAGATACGATTGGTTCAGGGGCTACCATGTAGGTGGACGCTCTTTATTATGGGGCCGTCAATCTTATCGTTGGAGCGATTTGGATTTTGAAGCAAATGCAAAAGATGGAGTTGCTGTAGACTGGCCTGTGCGTTATAAAGACATTGCACCATGGTATGATTATGTAGAAAAATTTGCAGGCATCAGCGGAAACAGAGATGGTATTCCTGTTTTGCCAGACGGTCAATTCATGCCTCCAATGGATATGAACTGTGTTGAAAAAGATGTTGCTAAAAGAATTAAGGATTTTTATAAAGGTCAACGTGCCATGATTATTGGCAGAACAGCCAATATTACCCAACCATTAGAAGGCCGTACCAATTGCCAGTTCCGAAACAAATGTTGGCTAGGATGTCCATTTGGCGCCTATTTCAGCACTCAGTCTTCTACTTTACCTGCAGCTATGAAAACAGGTAACCTTACTTTGCGCCCTTGGAGTATTGTTACCAAAATCTTGTATGATAAAGACAAGAAAAAAGCAACAGGTGTTGAAGTATTGGATGCAGAAACCAACAAAACCTATGTATACAATGCGAAAATAATTTTCTTGAACGCCTCTACATTAAACTCTGCATGGATATTGATGAACTCAGCGACCGATGTATGGGATGGAGGATTAGGCAGTAGTAGCGGTGAGTTAGGACATAATATTATGGACCATCATTTAGGAGCAGGCGCAAATGGCAAAATTGATGGCTATGAAGACAAATATTATTTTGGAAGAAGAGCCAATGGCATTTATATACCTCGTTATCAAAATGTAAATGGAGATAAAAGAGAGTATAAAAGAGGATTTGGGTATCAAGGTTCTGCAAGCAGAGAAGGTTGGGGAAGACAAATTGCTGAAATGAGCATTGGAGGAGATTTTAAAGATGCATTAACTGAACCAGGCGGTTGGAGAATGGGTATTATGGGCTTTGGTGAAGTATTACCGGATCATGCCAATTTTGTTACACTCGATAAAACCGTAAAAGATAAATGGGGTTTGAATGTGTTGAAAATCGATGCAGAATTAAAAGAGAATGAATTAAAAATGCGCAAAGACATGCAGGCTGATGCCATTGAAATGCTTACCAATGCTGGCGCTAAAGATGTAAAGGGATATGATGCGAATGGTGTACTTGGCAGAGGTATTCATGAAATGGGAACAGCTAGAATGGGTGCAGATCCTAAAACATCAGTGGTGAATAAGCACAACCAAATTTGGGATGCTCCGAATGTATTTGTAACTGATGGATCATTCATGACTTCAGCTGCATGTGTCAATCCTTCATTAACTTATATGGCATTTACTGCGAGAGCAGCTGATTATGCAGTGAGTGAATTAAAGAAAGGGAATTTATAATTTAATTGTTGCGGTTTTTATTAATTAATTAGGACATTTTAAAAATACAATTATGAATAGAAGAGAAGCATTATCCAGTGTAGCCGTTTTATTGGGCGGCACTTTGATTGGTGCAGAAGCTTTTTTATCGGGATGTAAAAACGCATCGAGTGATGTAGTGGCATTTACTCCAGATGATATTGCTTTTTTAAATGAAGTAGCTGAAACGATTTTACCTAAAACCGATACTCCAGGAGCTAAAGAGGCGAAAGTGGGTGATTTTATGGCGGTGATAGTTAAAGATTGTTACAAGCCAGCGGAAGCAAAAGCATTTATGGAAGGAATGGCTGCTTTGAAATTCAAAGATGCAAAAGCTAAAATTGGAAAATCATTTATGGAAGCCTCCCCTGAAGAGCGACATAAACTATTGGTGGAATTAGATGCAGAACAAAAAGCATTTCAAGAAAAAAAGAAAAAAGAGGACTTGCCTCATTATTTCCGTATGATGAAAGAACTTACATTATGGGGCTTCTTTACCTCAGAAGTAGGTGCTACCAAGGCATTGCGTTATGTTGCTGTGCCAGGAAAATATGAAGGTTGTATTGATTATAAGAAAGGAGATAAAGCTTGGGCCACATAAGAATTATGAATTAAGAATTATGAATTAAGAGTTAATGATTGTTTAAAATAGAAAATATGTCACAGCAGCGTAGGGATTTTATTAAAACAGTTGGTTTAGCAACTGCAGGTCTTACATTACCTTTTACTGGTAAGAGTAATTTATTAGAAGAATTTGCGGCATATAAAAAATTGTCTGCCTTTGGTTTACAGTTATGGACTGTAAAATCTGAGATGGGTGCGGATCCTAAGGGCACTCTTGCTAAGCTAGCTTCATATGGGTTTAAGCAAATTGAAAGTTTTGAAGGGCCAAAAGGAATGTTTTGGGGAATGAAAAATACTGAGTTTAAACAATATATAGAAGATCTAGGGATGAAACTGGTTTCATCTCATTGCAATAGTTCTGTTGATTTTGAACGTAAGGCTGCTGAAGCAGGAGAGATTGGCTTGAAATATTTGATCTGTGCTTATAAAGGGCCTCAAAAATCAATCGATAATTTTAAAAAATTCAATGACGAGTTTAATCAATGTGGATTGAGCTGCAAAAAGAATGGACTTCGATTTGCCTACCACAACCATGATTATTCATTTAAGCTGGTGGATGGTCAATTGCCCCAAACGGTAATGATGGAAGGAACTGACGCATCAATTGTAGATTTTGAAATGGATATTTATTGGGTGGTTGCTGCAAAAGAAAATCCTGAAGAGTGGTTTAAAAAATATCCCAACAGATTTAAATTATGTCATGTAAAAGACCAGACTAAAACAGCCACAGGAATTGAGTCTTGTCATTTAGGGAAAGGAAACATTGATTTCAAAACCATTTTAGCTAGTGCAAAAAAGTATGGCATGCAATATTATATTGCAGAGCAGGAAGCTTTCACTGGATCTACTCCAATAGATAGTGCAGCTATTGATGCAGCTTATTTGAAGACCATTTCTTTTTAAAAACTTCTATACTCGCGTTTGATAAACTGATTGGCTTCATCAAAATTGGTGATCTTCATATTTGGTCCATCCCACAAGAGTTTAATATTTCTTCCAGGATAAGTTGTATTTCCACTGCTGCTTTTCTTTTGCAAATCGTTGCTGCGTATGGCTAAGTTACCCATCAACACACTTTCGGTTAGTGGACCAGCAATATCAAAATTGGAGCTTAACAATTTTGCTTTATCAGAACCATATCCTGCAATAGCGGCTTCAACCCAAGCAGCATAGTGCCCATTATCTCCATTGGGAACCCTTGCAATTGTCTGAGGAACGATGGTTTGTTTGCTCTTACTGGTTGGTAATAAATTAGGCAATGCACCATAGGTACCACAAATCATTTTTCCCTTAGTTCCTAAAAAGATTGTTCCGTTTCCGCCATCTCCCATTAATTCGTTGGGTTCTAATTCTTCCGGACGATCTGGACGAATGCCGCCATCCATCCAATGTAATTTTACATCGGGCTTACCATTTTGTCCTTTGAAAGTTAAAATGATATGTGAAGCTGTAGGGCAGCTTTCAGGATAGTATGCCCTTGTCCATGGTTGTAGATATCTGGTTGCAACACTACACTCTGCAGAAACTGGATAACCCAATCCTAAAACAGCAAATGCAGGAGCCATGATATGACAAGCCATATCACCCAATGCACCGGTACCATAATCCCACCAGCCACGCCAGTTAAATGGTAGTAGCCCTTCTACATAATCTTTTTGTGGTGCTGTTCCCAACCATAAATTCCAATCTAATTCTGCAGGTATGGGGCCAGTAGCAATCGGCCATCCAATTCCTTGAGGCCACACTGGTCGATCGGTATAACAATAAATAGTATGGACATCTCCAATGATACCTGCATTATACCAATCAATTAATTGGCGAACACCATCACCTGATGCTCCTTGATTACCCATCTGTGTTACTACTTTGTATTTATGGGCGGCTTCGGTCATGGTTCTAGCTTCATAAATATCATGAGAGAGCGGCTTTTGAACATACACATGTTTTTTTAGCTGCATAGCTGCCAATGCTTGTGGGGCATGCATATGGTCAGGAGTTGATACAGAAACTGCATCTATATTTTTATGCTCCTTATCGAGCATTTCGCGATAGTCTTTGTACTTTTTTGCATTTGGATATCTGCTTCTGCTTTTTGCAGTTTGACGATCATCTACATCACATAAAAAAGCTATATCTGCTTTGCCGCTTTGGTGAAAATTCCAAAGATCACTTTCTCCTTTACCGCCAGCTCCAATACCAGCCACTTGTAATTTATCACTTGGAGCAATAAATCCTCTGCCTAGTACATGGCGAGGAACAATGTAAAAACCAGCTGCAGCAATACCTGCATTACGGAGGAAGGAACGACGAGATGCATTATCTTTTTTCATGTATGGCAATTATGAACAATGAATATACAGAAAATAATAAAAAAGGGGATAATCAAATCCTATGTAATTTTAAAAAGCTGATTATTTTTAGTTGTATTGCCAACAATAAATAAAACCTACATAAAATGAAATCATTACTGACTGTAACTGCATTATTGGAAGGATGTACCGGTTTGGCTCTGGCTTTTGTTCCTTCTTTGGTTGCATCTAAATTACTCGGCACTAGTTTCACTGATCAAAGTGCAATGATCATTGCCAGACTTGCCGGAGCTGCATTAATAACTATTGCAATTGCCTGTTGGTTTTCAAGAACTAATCCTCAGTCTACAACTATGGTTAAAGCAATGCTTGCATATAATATCTTTTCTATAGTTTTACTATCATACACAGCATTAGGAGAAAAAATTGCTGGACCTGGTTTGTGGCCGGCTGTGTTAATACATCTTGGATTGTTGATTTGGTGTTTAGTTTCATTGAAGCCTAAACAGCAATCTTTAATTAATACTTAAGAAAACCATGAATTATTCAGAATTTACATTAAGAGTTTCCTTGGCATTAATTGCAGGTATGGTTATAGGCTTTGAACGGCAATGGAATCACAAGTCTGTTGGCCTGAGAACAACTACTTTAGTGGCACTTGGTTCTGCTATTTATGTTTTATTGTCTATTAATATCACTCAAACTGAAGGCGATGTAACGAGAATCATTGGTCAAGTAGTTACAGGTATTGGCTTTTTATGTGCAGGAGTAATTTTTAAAGAAGGAATGAGTGTGCATGGACTTACAACTTCGGTTACTATCTGGTGTAGTTCTGCAATTGGTTGTTTAGCAGCGGCTGGTTATTTTATTGAAACTGCTATTGCAACATCGTTAGTGCTGGTAGTTAATATTGGTTTGAAATATATAGATACGTGGCTGACTTCCCGAAACAAGGAACCAGATAATAAGAAACAAAATTAATTCAATCATCATTGAAGCCAATTATAGCAATTCTTTCATCAATTTTCAATTATTCAATTTTCAATGCCTCAAAGAATTATCATTCAAAATATCAATATCATTAATGAAGGGAAAATCACCGTTAACGATATTCTAATCGAAAATGGAATTATTCAACAAATTGGATCAATCAATCATATTGACAATGCAATAATGATTGATGGAACAGGAAAGATTCTTTTTCCGGGTATCATAGATGGGCAAGTGCATTTTCGAGAGCCAGGTCTTACGCACAAAGGCGATCTGTATTCTGAATCTAAAGCGGCTGTTGCTGGTGGTGTAACTTCTTTTATAGACATGCCCAATACCATCCCCAATGTTTTGACCATGGAACTATTCGAGGAGAAATACAAAATCGCTGCACAAAAATCCCTGGCCAATTTTGGTTTTTTTCTAGGCGTTAATGGCGACAATATAGATGAAATAATAAAATTGGATACATCTAAACTCTTAGCTGTTTCCGATGATGGACTTTACTTTACCAAAAAAGGCAATTTGTTGGCAGACAATCCTGAAACCATGGAGAAATTGTTTGCCAACTGCAAATCGATCATTGCCATTCATTCCGAAAAAGAACAAATAGTGGAGGAGAACGAAAATGTATATAGAGAAAAATATGGTGAAAATGTACCTGTGGAATTTCATCCATTAATAAGAAGTGAAAAAGCTTGTTATGAAGCAACTAAAAGAGCGATTGATTTAGCTAACAAGCACCATGCTAAACTCCATATTCTTCATTTAACAACGGAGGCAGAAACGCATTTATTTAGAAACGATATTCCATTAAAAGAAAAAAATATAACTACAGAAGTATCGGTACATCATTTGTGGTTTACCGACAAAGATTATCATCAATTAGGAACTCTGATTAAATGGAATCCCGCTATTAAAACCGAAAAAGATAAAACAGGCCTTTTAAAAGCTTTATTAGATAATAGAATTGATATTGTAACCACCGATCATGCTCCGCACTCTTTAGAAGAAAAACAAAAACCCTATTTTCAATCTATGTCTGGAGCACCGATGGTGCAACACTCTTTGAATATTATGTTGGAATTTTACAAGCAAGGACTTATTTCTTTAGAAGTTATTGCAGAAAAAATGTGCCATAACCCAGCCATACTGTATAGAATTGCTAATAGGGGATTTGTAAGAGAAGGGTATGCTGCGGATTTGACCATTGTTAATCCTCATTCCGAATGGACAGTCAGCAAAGAAAATATCTTATATAAATGCGGTTGGTCTCCATTAGAAGGAACCCATTTTCAAACTAAAGTGACGCATACATTTGTTAATGGAAATTTGGTGTATGACAATGGAAGTTTCAACGAAGAAATAAAGGGGGAAGCATTAACAAAGATCATAGAATAAAACTAAAATGAACAGAGGAAGTATTTTTTATTTCCTTAACTTGAGTAAATAAAAATTTCCCTGATGAGTTCCTTACAAGATCAACTCCATGCAATGCGCCGTTATTTTGAAACTGGCGTAACTAAACCATTTGCATACAGGAAACAACAATTACTTGCTTTAAAAAAGGCGGTAGAAGAAAATGAAGAAGCTATATATGATGCTTTACATGCCGATTTAAAAAAGAGTAAGGAGGAGAGTTGGGTTACGGAGAATGGTTTCTTTATGGCTGAATTGAAAGACACCCTTTCTAACTTAAAAAATTGGATGGAGCCCCAAGCCGTACCAACCAATTTATTAAATCTTCCATCGAGTAGTAAAATTGTGCAAGAACCATTGGGTGTTGTTTTGGTGATTGGGCCTTGGAATTATCCATTTCAATTATTGTTCACTCCTTTAATGGGGGCTATTGCCGCTGGTAATTGTGTGGTATTAAAACCCAGTGAATTCGCACCTGCTACTGCTGCAATCATGCAAAAGATTGTAGAAGCCTGTTTTACACCTGAACAGGTTTTATATATTCCAGGAGATGGCGCAACAGTTATTCCTGCGATGATGAATCATTTTTCTTTTGATCATGTTTTTTATACTGGCAGTACTTCTGTAGGAAAAATCATTTATAAAATGGCCGCCGAAAAGTTAACGCCCGTAACATTAGAACTCGGTGGCAAAAGCCCTTGTGTAGTGGAAGCCGATGCCAATATTTCAGTTGCTGCGAAGCGGATAGCTATGCCTAAATATTCTAATGCTGGTCAGATGTGTGTAGCTCCAGATTACGTGTTGGTGCATGAAAGCAAAAAAAACGAGTTGATAGCAGCATTAAAAAAAGCGATACCCAATATGTATGGAGTAGACGCATCTAAAACAGATGGATATGGAAAGATCATTAACGAAAAACAGTTCAATAGAATCATCACTTACTTAACGGATGGCACAATCGTGTATGGTGGAAAATACAATGCAGCTGATTTATATATTGAACCTACCATAATCGATGGTGTAAATATTGATTCGAAAATAATGCAGGAAGAAATTTTTGGACCAATTCTTCCAATACTTAGTTTCAACACTATGGAAGAAGCAAAAGCAATTATTACGCATAATCCTAATCCATTAGCATTTTATATTTTCACTTCTTCTAGTGAAAAAGAAAAAGCTTGGATTGATGCAGTTCCTGCTGGTGGGGTTTGTGTAAATGCGGCAAGTGTGCATTTAATGAATCCGCATCTTCCCTTTGGTGGCAGGGGTTTCAGCGGAACAGGAGCTTATCATGGTAAATACAGTTTTGATACCTTCAGCCATAAAAAATCGGTGATGAAATCGGTTACCTGGTTTGATCCAGCATTAAAGTATCCGCCATTCAATGGTAAATTGAAATTATTAAAATGGATGCTAGGATGAAAAAACTCATCCTGATATTACTCACTTTACTCATCATTGCAATTGTATTTGTAAAACAAAAAAACATGACCTGGAGACAATCCATCTTAAAAGCAATTTATCCATTGATCATGTTGAAAGGAAAAATTGCAGGAAATGATAAAGCCATTAAACTAAATAGTGAAGCGGTTTTACCTACAACTTCTTTTTACGATTTATCGGCCATTAAAAACAATGGTGATACACTTCAATTCGCCACATTGAAAGGTAAAAAGGTATTGATTGTAAATACTGCAAGTGATTGTGGCTATACAGGTCAGTATGAACAATTAGAGCAATTGCACAAAAAATATGGCAATCAATTAGTTGTGCTGGGTTTTCCTGCCAACGACTTTAAAGAGCAAGAAAAAAAATCAGATACCGATATTGCGGAGTTTTGTAAAGTAAATTATGGTGTAAGTTTTCAATTAATGAAAAAATCGAGCGTAATTAAATCTCCCAATCAAAACTCGGTATTTAAATGGTTGTCTGATCCTGCTGAAAATGGTTGGAGTAAATACCAGCCCACTTGGAATTTTAGTAAATACCTGATTGATGAGAAAGGAGTGCTACAGGGATTTTTTACGCAAGATGTTTCGCCGTTAGACGGAGCAGTTATTAAGTTATTGGGTTATTAGGTTATTGGTTATGCATTTCGCCTTAAGGTATCTCATATCTCATATCTCATATCTTTTATCTTATATCTTTTATCTTATATCTCTTCTTTCTTAATTCTTCTTTCTTAATTCTAAATGGGGCAATTCTCATGGTAATTGATCAACTCTATAGGAGTTCGCTCAAAACCATATCCAGCATAAGCTACAGCCACTTCATCTAAGACCGCTTCTATCTCCATCGGGTCCATCAATGTAACTAAGCGTGCGCGATAATCTTTTATTCCTGGTAAACCTTTTAAGTAATTTGTATAATGACGGCGCATTTCGAATATACCCACTTTAGGTCCCTTCCATTCTACAGATTTTTGCAAATGTTTTTTACATACTGCCACTCGTTCAATTAAAGTTGGGGATGGCATTATTTCTCCAGTAGCTATATAATGTTTGATCTCTCTGAAAATCCATGGGTAACCAATAGCGGCTCTTCCAATCATTATTCCATCTACCCCATAGCGGTTTTTATATTCCACCGCTTTTTGAGGGCTGTCAATATCTCCATTCCCAAAAATGGGAATATGAATACGTGGGTTGTTTTTCACTTTTGCAATGAGGGTCCAATCGGCTTCGCCTTTATACATTTGGGCCCTTGTTCTTCCATGTATTGCCAGCGCTTTGATACCTACATCTTGTAAACGCTCAGCTACTTCTTCAATATTTTTATTGGAATCATCCCAGCCCAAACGTGTTTTTACAGTTACAGGCAATGAAGTGCTTTTTACAACAGCCTCCGTTAATCGAACCATTAGATCGATATCTTTCAAAACACCCGCTCCTGCACCTTTTAATGCCACTTTTTTTACTGGACACCCAAAATTGATATCTAGTAAATCCGGGTTTACCGTTTCTACAATTTTTGCACTTAATGAGAGTGCTTCTTCATCTCCTCCAAAAATTTGTATACCAACAGGGCGCTCATAATCGAAAATATCGAGTTTTTGACGGCTCTTGATGGCATCTCTGATCAATCCCTCACTACTGATAAATTCAGTGTACATCAGGTCTGCGCCATTGTCTTTACACACAGCTCGAAATGGCGGATCGCTTACATCTTCCATTGGAGCAAGCAACAAAGGAAAATCAGGAAGTATTATTTGATCAATTTTTACCATATTGCAGTGTATACCTTTTATCCTTTTTTGGGTGTTTCCCAATAAGGAATTTGCGAAATTACAATCTTATTTTTAAAACAATGAGTCAGAAGTCATCAGTTGGGTATGGAAGTCAGTTTGCATTATTACTTGCATTACTAGGAGTTTTACTCATTTTGGGCAGTTTATTGATGGGTTTTATAGCATCCCAGGTTTTTCATATACCTATATTACAGGCAGGAAATGAATTGCTCAAGCCCCAAAATGTGCAAATGGCAAGGTTGTTAAATACCCTTGCAACAGCCATTTCTTTCTTTCTGCCAGCATTGATTGTAGCTAAAATAAGTAGTACAAAACCTTTTGAATCGCTGGGATTTAATCGAGTGATTTCATTTAAGCAGATCATTTTAGTATTGTTTATTACATTAGGTGGGCTGTTTTTAAGCGGGTCACTGGCTGCTTTGAATGAAATGATACCCATGCCAGCTTCCTTCTTAAAAAAAGCGCGTGAATTAGAAGCTACCTATCAATCAGCGATGCTTACTATGGCCACCATGAAAAATTTTGGCGACTATTTATTGACCTTAGTGGTAATTGGTTTGGCCCCTGCCATTTTTGAAGAGGTTTTGTTTAGAGGAAGTATGCAAAGCATTTTGATAAATTGGTTTAAAAGTCCATGGATTGGAATCATTTTTACGGCCATTATTTTCAGTGCAATACATGGTTCTTATTTTGGTTTATTACCTAGAATTGGTTTGGGAATCGTCTTGGGCTTAGTGTATTATTTCAGTAAGAATTTATGGCTTTCTATCACCATGCATTTCTTAAACAATGCTGTTGTGGTTACTCAAATTTATTATTTAACAAAAATGGGAAAACCAGTTAAACAAGCAATGGATGAAAGCATGCCTATTTGGTTTGGTGTACTTGCTATACTGGGATTAATGATTATCTTTCGATTGTTCCAACAAACATCTCAACAAGTTCAGGCAAATCATCCGACAAATAATTCCTATGAACTCATGGACTAAAATTTTCTCTACTCGCAATATTGCAGAAGCGAGTATAATGCAAGGCATGTTAGAAGAAAATCAAATTCCGGTACAACAACTAAATAAGCAAGACAGTAGTTATGTAAATTTTGGAGAAATTGAATTGTATGTTCCTCAACAGTTTAAACTTACTGCTGTTCAATTGGTAGAGCAAAGTTTGTTGAATTGATCTGCTTATCTTTGCGATAACTATTCTTAATCAATGGCGTTAAACCTTACCACACTTAGAACTAGAGCAATCACAGCAATTGTTTTTGTAATTATTATGTTAGTTGGTATAATCTGGAATAGATGGAGTTTTAATTTTTTATTTTTGATTATTCAACTTTGTTGTATTGCAGAATTGGTTAAACTCATTAGCATTATAGATCCGAACTATACTAAATTTCCAATGCCTATTCTAAAATACCTGGCATTTGGAATCATTTATCTTTCCTTTCCCTTTGCTGCTTTAAGAGACTTGTATAAACACAGTGCCGATTATTTTACCGGACCCAATTGGATCTTGCCCATGTTCATCATCGCTTCTATCTGGGTAAATGATACAATGGCTTATTTTGTTGGATCTCTAATTGGAAAGACACCGCTTTCTCCCATTTCACCTAAAAAAACATGGGAAGGAACTATTGGCGGTGCTGTTTTAGCTGTTTTGGTGATTGGTATAGGTGGTCATTTTATTTGGAATTTCTCCATCAATATTTTGGTTTTAATTGCAGCAACTGCAGCAATTGCAGGCACTCTGGGAGATTTACTGGAAAGTAAGATCAAAAGAATGGCAGATGTAAAAGACAGTGGCAATATTTTGCCTGGTCATGGTGGTCTTTTAGATCGTTTCGATTCACTTTTATTAGCCGCACCTGCAGTTTGGTTGGTTTTAAAGCTTTTTTTGTAAGCATTCTGCGTTTTAGGATTTACATTTGCTTTTCAATATATGCCAATGACCATACATAGAGAAGGATACAGAACAATTGCTATTAGT
The DNA here is from genome assembly GCA_037129425.1 of Sphingobacteriia bacterium. GTDB lineage: Bacteria > Bacteroidota > Bacteroidia > Chitinophagales > Chitinophagaceae > Sediminibacterium. The sequence goes on along the minus strand of JBAXUV010000013.1, from coordinate 31,209 downwards.
GCTTTTTTGTTTGGATTGATCAATATGATTTCATTTAGTTTTTTGAGTAGCCATTTACCTTGGTTGGCCATTGCATTGTTCATTGCTACTTTAGGATTGTTTTTATTCCTGGTTTCATTTTTTAGGATTCCGAATAGAGTTCACACAATTAATGAGCATCAAATCATTTGTCCGGCAGATGGCAAAGTAGTGGTAATTGAAGAAATTACCGATGTTGAATATTTTAAAGATCAAAGAATTCAGGTGAGTATTTTCATGAGCCCTGCCAATGTACATGTGAATCGCAATCCCATGGATGGAGTAGTTACCTATAATCAATACCATAAAGGAAAGTATTTGGTTGCCTGGCATCCAAAATCTTCCACTGAAAACGAACGCTGGAGTGTGGCTGTGAAAAACAATCATGGAGAAATTTTATACAAGCAGATTGCTGGAGCATTGGCCAAGAGAATTTGTAATTATACTTCAGTTGGGCAAGCAGTAAAGCAAACTGAGGAGTATGGCTTTATAAAATTTGGAAGTAGGGTAGATGTATTATTGCCAGTAGGAACTAAAATTAATGTAACATTGGATCAGGTGGTAAAGGGTGGAGTAACTGTATTAGCTACTTGGTAATCAAACAGTTATAAATTTTAACATCCTAGAAACTCGTGGTTTCTTGAATTTCAATAACTTTAATTATAAAATAAAAAACGATCTATATGAAAAAAGTATTGGTATTAGCAACAGCAGCATTTTTATTTACCGGAGTTGCATTCGCTGGTGGAGATGGAAAGAAATGCGGTAAATCTAAAGATTGTGCTAAGGAAATGAAGGATTGCAAAATGAAAGATTGTAGTAAGGAAATGAAAGATTGCTGCAAGAAAGAAACTGCAAAAGAAACAAAATCAACCACTAAGTCTGCTTCTAAAAAAGCATAATTTCTTAGTAGAATATATAGCCCGTTCAACCAAAGGTTGAACGGGTTTTTATTTACAAGATAGCCTCTAGTTCTTTCAGGTGGTAGATGGTGTAGGTTGGGTGAACATCTGTACTAGCATTAATATGGTTTACAAAAATTGTATCCATTCCAATATTCATCGCTCCCTTAATATCTGCTTCGATATTGTCTCCAATCATAATGCTTTTCTGGATGCTTGCTCCAGTTTTTTGTAAAGCATGCTCAAAAATTTCTCTATTGGGTTTTAAACTATTACTGCCCTCAGAAGTAATCACTTCTATAAAATATGAACTGATATTGCTTTTTTCAATTTTATTGTATTGTACTTTCTCAAATCCATTGGTAATTAAATGCATTTGATAGCCTTTGTTTTTCAAATAGGCAAGAATTTCCAATGTGTAAGGGAATAACTTGTTTTTGTTGGGCAGTATTTCTAAAAAGCTTGCACCCATTTTTCTGGATAAATCCTCGTCTGCAATTTTAAACTCAAGCAAAGACAACCACATACGCTTCCATCTCAATTCTTCTTGTTTCAATTGTCCTTTAGCATATTTATCCCATAACCGGTGGTTATGATAACTATATCGTTCAAAAAAAGCATCAAAACTGGTTATACCTTTTTCGGGTAACTGGTTATTATGAAATACATCAAACATGGCTTCTTTTGAATTGGTTTCAAAATCCCAGATGGTATGATCGAGGTCAAAGAAAAGATGTTCGTATTGCATGGAGCGAAATTAGTAGTTTGTTGTTAATTGTCAGGTGACTAATTGAATTGGATATGTTGTATTTTTAAAGCATGAATATCATTATTACAGGAGCTTCTAAAGGAATTGGAAAAGCCATTGCAGAACAATTTGCTGTTGATGCGAATAGGATTTTATTGTGCAGTAGAGGAGAAAAAACGCTCTATGATTCCGTTGCCGATTTACAAACCAGGTTCCCTGAATCCATCATTAAAGGGAAAGTTTGTGATATGAGCGAAAAATTGCAGGTTCTTGAATTTGCAGAATGGTGTTTAAGTCATGGTACTCCTGATATAGTGGTAAATAATGCAGGAAGCTTTACTCCTGGTTCCGTTCACAACGAATCGGAAGGGGTTTTAGAAGATATGATCACTGCTAATTTATACAGTGCCTATCATTTCACCAGAGCAGTTTTGCCAGCGATGATGAATGCATCTCGAGGTCATATTTTTAATATCTGTTCCATCGCTTCATTAAATGCTTATGCAAATGGAGGAAGTTATAGCATTAGTAAATTTGCATTATTAGGATTTAGTAAAAATCTTAGAGAAGAACTAAAACCCAAAGGTATTAAAGTAACTGCTGTTTGTCCTGGAGCCACGCTCAGTGCCAGTTGGGATGGATTTGATATAGATCCTGCACGTATTATGGAAGTAAATGATATTGCCAAAATGATATATACAGCGGCACATCTTTCACCAATGGCTGTTGTAGAAGACATTATCATGAGACCTCAATTAGGTGATTTATAATCAATAACATAACATTTCCGTAATCATTTCGTAACATTTACGTTACATGTAGTTGGGAGTTTTGCTAAACTCCTATCAATGGAAAAACGCCAGCTCGATGTTGTAGTAATGAGCGACCTACATTTAGGTACTTATGGTTGTCATGCTACAGAGATCGTTAACTATCTAAAAAGTATTCAACCACAAATTTTAGTGTTGAATGGCGACATCATTGATATCTGGCAATTCAATAAAAGATATTTTCCTACATCTCACATGCAGGTGATCAAAGAAATCATGAACCTGCTTTCTAAAGGAACAAGGGTTATTTATATTACTGGCAATCACGATGAATCTTTGCGTAGATACAGTGATATGCATATGGGAAATTTTCAATTGACCGATAAAGTTGTGATGGAAATCAATGGTAAAATGACCTGGATTTTTCATGGCGACGTATTTGATGCAACCACAAAAGGAAGCGCAAAGATTTTAGCCAAATTGGGCGGACACGGATATGACTTACTTATTCTCATCAATAGCTTTTTAAATTGGTGTTTGAAAGTGATGGGGAGTGAGAAAATGAGTTTCAGTAAGAAAGTTAAGAACAGTGTTAAAAAAGCAGTTTCATGGATTGGTGATTTTGAACAGACTGCTGCTGAATTAGCCATCGAGAAAAAATACGATTATGTAATCTGCGGTCATATTCATCAACCGCAGAAAAGAGAAGTGGTTACTAAAAATGGTTCGGTCACTTATTTAAATAGTGGTGACTGGATTGAAAATTTAACCGCTTTAGAGTATACTCAAAACGAGTGGACTATTTTTCAATACGATGAGAAAGATTTTATTAGCTCTTCAGCGCCTGTTGTTGCGATGGAAAGAAAATTACCACAACTCAATGTTGTTACTGATGAGATAGCACTATTTATTCACTCACTAGCATTGCAATCATGAAGATATTATACGCTGTACAAGCAACCGGTAATGGACATATCAGTAGGGCAATAGAATTATTGCCTTTTATTGAACAGTATGGAACTGTAGATATTTTTTTAAGTGGCAATAATTGTAATTTGGATTCGGAGCTTCCTGTTAAGTTCAGAAGCAAAGGAGTGAGTTTGTTCTATGGCAATAAAGGTGGATTGGATTATTGGAAAATGGCAAAGGATTTTAGTTTAAGAAGAATTTGGAAAGAAGCAAACAGTTTGCCTGTTGATCAATATGATATTGTTTTGAATGATTTCGATAGCATCACATCATTGGCTTGTGCAATTAAAAAAATACCCAGTGTTGGATTTGGCCACCAGGCTAGTTTTCAAAGTAAATTTACTCCAAGAGCTGATAAAAAAGATTTTGCAGGGGATTGGGTATTGAATCATTATGCTCCTGCATCTGCATATGTAGGGTTGCATTTTAAACAATATGATCATTTTATTCTTTCTCCAGTATTGAAACACAACATCATTAATGCTGAGCCTTCTGATCAAGGACATGTAACGGTGTATCTTTCTCATTATAATGATGCTGTTGTAAAAAAAGCATTGACCCCAATTAAGGATATTCGTTTTGAAGTATTTTCTAAAAAAGTTTCACAACCTATAACCGAAGGAAATATCACTTTCATTCCAATTAACAATGATGCGTTTACCCAAAGTATGATTCATTGTACAGGAGTAATTACTGGAGCTGGTTTTGAAACGCCTGCAGAAGCATTGTATCTAAGAAAAAAATTATTGTGTTTGCCTATCAAAGGCCAATACGAACAGCTTTGTAATGCTGCTGCTCTAGAAGAATTTGGTGTTCCAATTGTTGATTCGATTAATGATCAATTCGCATGGGCTGTTAAATGCTGGTTAAATGGATTATCTCCTAAGCCTTTGCGACTAAACCATTCTACTTACGATATAGTTCAACATACCATTGAGTTGGCAAGAACACTAAAAAGGACTCATTCTAACGATATCGGCCTATTGACCGACGAAGACATTATTCATGCGGGATTATCCTAACTGAAATATTTAAAAATGTCGTTTTTATACCACTAATCTATTTTTATTTAGTTGCAATTTCATGGTCTAAAATATACCATATGCAACGAAAAGAATTTTTGACGAAAACGGCTCTTGCATTGCCTGCTCTTGGCTTTTTTCATCAAGCAATTGCTCAAAAAGCGGTCGCTTCTTCTGTAAAACCATTTATTGTAGATGCAGGCAAATCTAGGTTTGGAGAAATTGTAAAATTTTTAGGGGTTCATCCCAACGATTTAAAGATTTCAAGTAAAGACACTGGAGGTCAATTGTCTGTATTTGAATATATCGGTACAGCTAAAGTGGGGCCTACTTTGCATATTCATTTTAATCAAGATGAGATATTTACAGTAATAGAAGGGAGTTATCGCTTTGTTGTTGGGTCAGAAACACATGTACTTACGCAGGGCCAAACCATTTTTCTTCCTAGAAATATTGCACATACCTGGATACAGTTAACTGACAATGGCAGGCTCATATACATGCTTCAACCTGCTGGCAAAATGGAGGAATTCTTTAGTTATATGAATAATCTAAAAGAGCGGCCATCAGATGAAGAAATGAACAAAATACATGCTGCCCACGGTATGAAAGTAGTGGGCCCACCTTTGAGTTTATAATTTTTTGTAGCTTACATAAAAGATAATCGCCTTTGCTTCTAAAAGATTTTATACCAGCCCCTGATGTAGAAGAATATATACAATTGTATAGAATTGTTCATCTTGAATTCGACAAAGGCTCCATTATTCCTGCCAAAGCCTATCCTCCAAGGCCGGAACAATGCCTGGCTTTCTATCCCTTTGATAGAGAAACGGTTAAATTTTCCTCTTCGCAAAAAGAGGAAAGCAATATTCCTGTAGTGCTATATGGCCAATTTACTGAAGTAACCCATCGTGCAATTGGTAATTCCTTCCTGGTAGTTCAGATTATTTTTAAACCTGGTGCATTGTATCGATTAACCGGTATTCCCGCACATGAGCTCAATAATCAATACATCAATGCAGAATTGGTATTTAATAAATCCATTCATGCAATCAATGAACAATTGTATTTAGCAAAGGATTATCTGCAAATGATTGAGATTGCTAATGCTTTTGTCCGTACTTTAATTCGAAGGACAAAAAAACCTATTCTCGCTATTGATCAAGTATGTTTCAATATGCTTTCTAATGAAAACAGGTACACTATAGATGAAATTGCAAAGCAAGCATTTTATAGTAATCGTCAACTAGAGCGAAAATTCAAAGAAAGAACTGGTCTTAATCCTAAAACATTTCAGCGCGTAATTGCATTCGATAATGCGTTTCGAATGAAAAATAGTTTCACCAATAGAGATTGGTTAAGAATTGCTATCGAGTGCGGATACCACGATTACCAGCATTTAGTTAAAGCATATAAAGACTTTACAGGCCTTAGCCCAACTGCATTTCATCGATTAGAAGAAAAAGCACCAGAAAGAAAATTTGGATTATCAGAAGGGTACTACAAAAATGCTATTTAAACTTCACCTGCTAACAATATTTGCCAAGCCGATTGTACTTTATTGTCATTCAATAATTCTGCAGCGTATGAATGCAGCTCTTTTTCCATTTCATTTGGATTGATGGAATAGTATTGAAAAATATTTTTTAATCGATCATCGTGAAACGCAGGATCTACATGCGGTATTGAAGTAACATTCGCTAATTGTCCTAAATGATTGCCTTTTAAAAACTTACTATTACGAATACTTTCTGGCAAGGCGTCCATTCCGATTCCTAATTCAGTATTTGGCTTGGCTACTTTAAATAAATTACTACTGTCTATTTTACTATACCAATCTCCACCCAATCGAGCCACATGGTGCATTTTGGATTGATCAATCATCGTGCCTTCTTCATTTAAAATTGAGTCGTCTATATGCATACACAACACTTCAGCAATCACCAATTGCCCAGCCCCACCTTGATCTCCTAAAGACTTCACTTCATTTACTCTGCACTCTAATTTTATTTTTGCTTCTTTCACCATTGGAGGCTTCACTATGGTGGAAGTTTCTTTGGTAAAACCAGCTTTAATGAATTCGTCTACTCCTTTTGGAAACTCACAACTAGATAAACTCATTTGTTGTACCATATCAAAATCCACCATATTGATCACACATTCAGGTACTTCTAATACATTTTCTAAACTGTGCTTTAAGGTATTGTCTCTCCCTTTTCTTGAAGGAGAAAAAATAACGATTGGGGGATTAGAAGAAAACAAATTAAAAAAACTAAAAGGGCTTAGATTTACATTTCCCTTTGCATCGATGGTACTGGCAAAACAGATTGGTCTTGGTGCAATAGCATGCTGCAACCAGGCTTGTTTTTCCATTATTTTTAAATCAGCTAAACGAATAATCATATTTTCTTTTTTGCCAGGATAGAAAATTCAATATCATCTTTAACAATGGTATTACTTAATTTACCGATGCCTTCTATTTCCATATCCACTACATCTCCTGCCTGTAACCATTGCTCGGTATAATTCGGGTCGTTCAATTTGCCTGTTCCATTTAATTCTAAAAAACAACCCGTGCCTACTGTGCCGCTTCCGATAACATCTCCGGGATGAATGTCAACACCATAAGCACATCTTTCAATGATCTCAGCAAAAGTCCAATCCATCTGGGCCACATTTCCTTCACTTACCTGAATACCATTCACCCAACACTTCATTGATAAATTCCATGCTTTTCCGGTATGTCCATCTTTACATGGTACTTCAAATGCTTCTAATTCATCTAAAGTAACCAAACATGGTCCGATTACAGTGGAGAAATCTTTTCCTTTTGCAGGCCCTAGATTGAGCAACATTTCTTCCATTTGTAATCTGCGGGCACTCATATCGTTCATGATCATTAATCCCCCTATATAACTATCTGCTTCTTCTGCCGGTATATTTCTTCCATGTTTGCATATAACTATGGCCGCCTCTAATTCGAAATCTAATTTTTCGAAATGATCTGGCATGCATTTGATTTCACCAGGTCCTTGGATACTATGATGATTGGTAAAATAAAATATGGGGTATTGATCAAACTCTGGGATCATCTCTACCTTTCTATTTCTTCGAGCAGCTGCAACATGCTGGCGAAAAGCATATCCATCTCTACAAGATGATGGAAAAGGAACAGGTGCCAATACATCCACTTCTTCTATTGCAATTCCATTGTCTTTACTAATTCTTCCGGATTTGATGGCTGCTTCTGTTTCTTTTGCAATAGGAAATAAATCCTCCCAATATTGTAAAAACATATTCATGCTATTGGGTAATTCAGGATGCATTAAATCGCAATCGAATAATAAACCATCTACTAAAAAGGCCAATTGGTCTCTCCCTTCGGACATATAAGAAACAAGCTTCATCGTTTTGTGTTTTATCACACGAAATTAGGTGAATTGACTGCATTATCGTTTGTATATTTAAACATTAATTATTGGCATGGATAAAAAATTGTTTTGTTTTTTAGTTGCTTCAATCTTGGTAGTTGCTTCTTTAGCGAATGACAGCGCTTGGATAAGAATTAATCAATTGGGTTATTTGCCAAAAGGAACAAAAGTGGCGGTATGGTGCTCTAAAGGAAGCGAAATTCCCAAGCAATTTATTTTAGTTGATGCTTCTACCAATCAAAAAGTATTTACTAATACTATCGGAAAGATTTTTGGCAATTACGGCCCATTTAGCGAAACTGCTCGCTTAAATTTTTCTTCCTATACCAAACCGGGAAAATATTATTTGCAAATTGGAAAAATAAAATCGGCCAGCTTTGAAATTAGCATCAATGTATATAAAGGAACTGCTGATTTTTGTTTACAATATATGCGACAACAAAGAAGTGGCTTTAATCCCTTTTTAAAAGACAGTTGCCATACCCACGATGGTTATACTCGATATACATCTTCAGTTGGAATTAAGGATAGTACATTTTTAGACGCAACTGGGGGCTGGCATGATGCCAGTGATTATTTACAATACAGTTCAACTTCTGCAAACGCCACTTATCATTTGCTAATGGCTTTCAGAGATTTTCCATCTGCTTTTGCCGATCGTTTTTCCAGCAATGGATTATTAGGAAGCAATGGAAGAGCAGATGTATTGGATGAAGCCAAGTGGGGTTTGGATTGGTTGGTTAAAATGCATCCCAGCCCTTCTTTATTATTCAATCAATTAGGAGATGATCGAGATCATAGAGGAATGCGTATACCAAAAGAAGACACTTATTATGGAAAAGGTTTTGAACGACCCGTCTATTTTATTGATGGTAAGCCACAACAAAGAGGGAAATTTTTAAATAATACTACAGGCACGAGTTCTACAGCTGCAAAATTCAGTGCGGCATTTTCTTTGGCTTCCAGCTTGTTTGAAAATGAAAAAGCATTGTATCAATCAAAAGCAAAAAGCGCTTTTCAATTTGCTGAACAAATGCCTGGAGTTACACAAACAGTTTCTGTTGTATCTCCATATATCTATGCCGAAGACAATTGGGTAGATGATATGGAATTGGCCAATGCTCGCGCTTTTTGGAAGAACAAAGCCCAAAGAGTAGACGCTTCATTTGCCTATGCTAAGAAAGAGCCAGTAACATCTTGGTTAGGAAAAGATACTGCAAGCCATTATCAGTGGTATCCATTTATCAATGTAGGTCATTATGAATTGGCCAAGCAATTAACGGGTGCTAAAAAAGATTCGATCATTGACTTTTATCGGAAAGGGATTGATGCAGTTTGGCAAAAAGCGAAACAAAATGCATTTTATAGAGGAGTTCCTTTTATCTGGTGTAGCAATAATTTAACCGTTGCTTTTGCCATGCAATGCAAGTGGTATGCTATATTATCTGACAATCATCAATATGATGAATTGGAGCAAGCGAATATAGATTGGTTATTTGGATGTAATCCCTGGGGGACCAGTATGGTATACGGATTGCCTTTTAATGGAGATACTCCTGTTGACCCGCACTCTGCATTTACGCATATAAAAAATTATCCCATCAATGGTGGGTTAGTTGATGGACCTGTGTACACCAATATTTATAAAAATCTAATTGGTATTCAATTAAAAGATGCCGATGAATATGCTCCATTTCAAAGTGATCTAGCAGTTTATCATGATGATTATGGCGATTATAGTACCAATGAACCAACGATGGATGGAACAGCCAGTTTAGTGTATTTATTGGCAGCACAAGAATCAATGCAATCAAGCAAAGATGGTATTTCATTTAAACAGACCATACCACATATTAGAGATCATGGTGCCATTATTAAAGCAACACCAACAAATGGAAAATCAATTTCACTTGTTTTTACAGGGGATGAATATGGAGAGGGGTTACACTTCATTGATTCCTTATTGGCGAAAGAAAAAATAAAAGCTGGTTTCTTTTTTACAGGAAGAATGTATAAAAATCTTCAATTTCAACCAGCTATTCAACAACTAATAAAAGCCGGTCATTATATGGGACCGCATAGTAATGATCATTTATTGTACAATGATTGGACTAAAAGAGACAGCTTATTAGTGAGCTTTCAGGAGTTTAGCGATGACCTCAATAAAAATTTAAATGCCATGGATGAAGTAGGCATTGATCTGAAAAATGTGAAACTATTTATTCCTCCCTATGAATGGTGGAATGATTCTGTTGCTACTTGGACGCAATGGCGTGGTATGCAATTATTCAGTTTTACACCCGGCAGTTTTACCAATGCAGATTATACCTGGCCCGAAATGGGCAAGCAATACCGATCGAATGAATTTTTAATGAATCAACTTGCCGAATTGATTCAACAACCCAATAAATTAAATGGTGCAATTTTATTAATTCATGTAGGAACCGATCCTAGAAGAAAAGAGAAATTCTATCAAGAACTTCCTGCCATTATTCAATTATTGCGAAAGAACCAATATCAAATAAAAAGGGTCGATGAATTGATCGATTAATCTACCAGGCATCTTCGCTAGCATCTGGTTTTGGTTGTTTGTATTTTTCTCTGGCTAATTTTTTTTCTATTTGCCTTTGAATGATTGCATCTGCAATGAGTATGGCCGCATTGGTATCTGTTCTGGTTTCCAATAGGTACTTGATCTTGGCTTCATCTACATCAATCCGGTACAATGCATAAATCAATTTCTCAAAATCGTGTACAATTAAATAATTAACGGTATTGATCAATTCATCGCGGTTCAGCTGATCTACGGTTGCAATATCTAAATTGTATTCTATCATTTTTGCAAAGATTCAATATATTTAAGGTTCTAAAAGCCATTATATGAAAAAGGTATTGCTGGTATTTCAGTTATTTCTATTGGTTGGGTTAATAACAGCTCAAAAAAGTTCGACCAATCTGCCTGCTTATAAAAATACACAATTATCCATCAATCAGCGAATAGCCGATTTGCTAAAACGCATGACCATTCAAGAAAAAGCAGGTCAGCTCAATCAATTGAATGGTGGTGTATTTACTGGCCCTGCATTAAATGACCCAGGTCAAAAAGGAAAAGTGCAAATGGTGCGTGATGGTAAAGTAGGCTCATTTCTCAATGTAACGGGAGCTAAAGAAACAAGAGCTATTCAAGAAGTAGCTGTAAAAGAAAGCCGAATGGGTATTCCCATTTTATTTGCTTTTGATGTTATTCATGGGTATAAAACCATTTTTCCGATTCCTTTAGCAGAAGCCTGTAGTTGGGATTTGAAACAGATGGAAATTAATTCTGCTATATCAGCGAAAGAATCTGCGGCGGCAGGTTTGCATTGGACATTCGCTCCAATGGTAGATATCAGTACCGACCCAAGATGGGGCAGGGTAATGGAAGGAGCAGGAGAAGACACTTATTATGGTGGATTAGTTGCTGCAGCACGTATCAAAGGATTACAAGGAAATTTAGATGATGCTGCACATATTATGGCATGTGTTAAGCATTTTGCCGCTTATGGTGCTGTTGAAGCTGGCAGAGAATACAACCATGTAGATGTTTCGAGAGTGGCTTTATGGAATAAATATTTGCCTACTTATAAAGCATCAGTTGATGCGGGTGCTGCAACTATCATGAACTCATTTAATGTAGTTGATGGTGTACCTGCCAGTGCCAATTCCTTTTTGGTAGAAGATGTGTTGAAAAAGCGTTGGGGCTTTAAAGGATTTGTAGTGAGTGATTGGGGTTCTTTTGGTGAATTAATCAATCATGGCTATGCAACTGATGATAAAGATGCTGCTATGAAAGCCTTACAGGCTGGAAGTATGATGGATATGGAATCGAAAGTGGTAGTAGAACATTTACCCACCTTGGTAAAAGAGGGAAAAATCACCATGCAACAAGTAGATGAAGCGGTAGGCAAAATACTTTATTATAAATTCAAATTAGGATTGTTTGAAGATCCTTATAAGTTTTCTGATGAAGCAAGAGAATCGGCAACTTTATTCACTCCTGCAAATAGATCAGTTGCTTTAAAAGCAGCTCAAAGTTCTATTGTATTATTGAAAAATAACAATCAAATTTTGCCGCTTAAAAAGTCAGCTTCCAAAATTGCATTGGTTGGCTTGTATGCAAAAAGTAAAGAAGATATGTTTGATTTTTGGATAGCCAATGGTAATGCCAAAGACGCAGTGAGTATTTATGAAGGATTGCAAAATAAATTAGGCGCTGGATCAGTTGATTATACACAAGGATACAACACAGATAATACAACCAATGAAACATTGATCAATGAAGCAGTTAAATCTGCAAACAATGCTGATGTTGTAATTGCTACTATTGGCTTGAGCGGAAAACTGGGTGGGGAAGAAAGGTCATTGGCCAATATTAATATTCCTGATGCGCAGGTTCAATTATTAAAAGCTTTGCAAAAAACGGGTAAACCTATTGTGGTTTTAGTAAACAGCGGTCGCCCAATGGTACTTACTCAAATTCAAGATCTAAGTACAGCAATTGTACAATGTTGGATTCTCGGAACAGAAACCGGCAATGCTGTTGCGAATGTTTTAACTGGAGCATATAATCCATCTGGTAAAACAGTAATGAGTTTTCCTTATGCTGTTGGACAAATACCCGTTTATTACAATCATTTCAATACCAATAGACCTGCACCAGATTCAGGTGATGGTGCTTGGAAATCCCGCTATCGTGATATTCCGAACGAACCATTGTATCCATTTGGCTATGGCTTGAGTTATACCACATTTACGTATAGTGGATTAAAATTGAGTGCTGCTACTATTGCAAAAACAGAATCATTAAAAGTGAGCGTGAATGTTACCAATACAGGTAAATTGGATGGGGAAGAAGTGGTACAATTGTATATTAGAGATTTAACCGCTTCTATTGTAAGACCTGTAAAAGAATTAAAAGGTTTTCAAAAGATCATGCTCAAAGCAGGTGAATCAAAGTCAGTTGAGTTTACATTGTCTGCTAAAGACTTGTCTTTTTTTGATGCAAATGGCAAATCAATCCTAGAAGCTGGCAAGTTCAATGTGTTTGTTGGAGGTGATTCAAAAAATACGATGATGAGTTCATTTGATTTGAAATAATCAATATTTTTCAATAACGCCCAGTCCAAAAAGGGCAAAATCATATTTTGCTGGATCCTTTGGGTCCAGCTTTTTTAGGTAGTTAGTTAATTCTTCAGCCGCTTGCCAGTCGATTTGTTTTCTTTCCAATAAATTAAATCTTTTTGCAACCCTGGCAACATGCACATCTATTGGGCAGATCAATTGCGATGGATCAATTTTTTTCCAAATACCAAAATCCACTCCTTGTTTATCATTACGTACCAGCCATCGTAGATACATGTTCAAACGCTTACAGGTAGAGCCTTTGGCAGGGTTGGAAATATGTTTTTTGGTTCTGGCTGGGGCATCTTCCAAAGAAAAAAAATAATGATGAAACTGAACTAATGCATTAAATACAGATGCTGGCTTATTGCCTTTTATTAGAAATGCTTCTTCTAAAGTATTAAACTTTGAATAGTGTTGTCTGAAAAATTCAATACAGTACAATAAGTCCGTAGTATTAAAAGTCCGGTGTTTGAATCCTTCCAATGTTTTTAATTCTTTAGCAGATGCATGCATACAAAAATCATGCGGATGCATTTGCATGAGATGCATTAATTCACGTGACTTATTGATGATGGTAGTTCTATTGCCCCAAGCAAAAATAGCCGAAAAAAATCCGGCTATTTCAATGTCTTGTTTTTTGGAGAATAAATGTGGTATACAAATTGGGTCAGCAGCAATAAAGGAAACCTGATTGTATTGCTTTACTTTTTTATCAAAAAATGCATTTAATTTTTTGAATTCATTCATCAATTTTCTTTGAGCATTTTACTAAGAATTTCAACTCCTAATCCATCTGCAATTTGATTTTTATTGTAGGCGTTAATAGCCAGGAAAACTGCTTTTCCACTTTCCAAGTGTAATCCACAAAAAGTAGAAAAACCATAAGTTCCACCATTGTGCCAAATGATTACCTGATTATTGGCTCCATTTAAAATATGCCAACCCTTAGCTACTTGCAAACGTTTATTGATAGTTGCAGTTGGGGTAGTAATATTTTTTATAATGGATGACTCTTTTTTATTGATAATGAATTCCAAATAATTCAACATATCATATACATCAGATTTTATAGCCCCAGCTGCTTGTAAAATAGCCATATCCCAATAGGTAGATATTGTTTCATCAAAATAACCAATGCTTATTTTTTGATTTGGGGCTGCTTTTAAGCCGGTGTGCTTCATTTGTGCGGGTCCAGTTATATATTGTTTAAGTAGTTGGTCGTAACTTTTTTGGGATATTCGTTCTGCCAATACACCAGCCAAGCCTACTCCTAAATTTGAATAATTTACTTTATGACTAGTATCTATTTTATAAGACAAAAGAAATTGAAATAGTTGAGACGAACCATAACCCATATATGGTTGCAATAAATTGCTAGGGGTTCCCATGTTATCAGGTATTCTTGGTAAGCCGGCAGTATGATTTAACAACTCAATGAATCTAATATTACTAACACTTTTATTTTGGCTAACGCTATCAGGTAAATATGCACCAATGCTGCTGGTATCAGCAATCTTTTTCTCTTGCAAAATGGAACTCAAAATATACGCTGTAAAGGTCTTGGTGATGCTTCCGATTTCTAATTGAGTTACAGAGTCAAATGCTATTTTAGTAGATTTATTGGCTACTCCACTATAATAATACTTGCGCTCCTCTTTATTAATTGTTCCAATAACAATTCCGGGAATAGAAATTGCAGCAGTAGTTAAGCTATCTATTCTTTGTTGTATCCATGCATTATTTGTTTGAGCTGCTGCGTTTAAAAAGCAGCAACTTGCAATAACAATGAATAAGTATTTTATCATTAATTTATGCATTTAATGCTTTATTCAGGTCTGCAATAAGATCATCTGCATCTTCTACACCAACACTTAATCTGATTAATGTATCGCTTAAACCATTGGCAATTCTCTTTTCTCTTGGAATAGAAGCGTGGGTCATAGAAGCAGGGTGATTGATCAGGCTTTCTACACCACCTAAACTTTCTGCTAAAGAAAACAAATGGGTAGAAGATAAAACTTTCATAGCTGCATCCATGCTATCGTCTTTCAATTCAAAAGATAGCATACCACCAAAATCGCGCATTTGCTTTTTAGCAATGGCATAATTGTGATGGTCTTCGAAACCACACCAGTACACTTTCGCTACTTTAGGATGATTGCGCAACCATTGTGCAATGGCTCTTCCATTTTCGCAATGACGCTGCATGCGCAAATGCAAGGTTTTGATACCACGTAAAACCAAGAAGCAATCCATTGGTCCTGGAACTGCTCCACAACTTTTTTGAATAAAATACAATTGCTCTCTTAATTCGGCGCTATTCATCATCAATGCACCTTGAATAACATCGGAATGTCCGCCCAAATATTTGGTAGCAGAATGCATCACAATATCTGCTCCCATGTCTAGCGGGTTTTGTAAATAAGGAGAGGCAAAAGTATTGTCTACACATAGCAATGCATTGCTTGCTTTTGCAATTGCAGCAACTGCAGCTATATCGGTTATATTCATGAGTGGATTGGTAGGCGTTTCAATCCAAATAAGTTTTGTTTTGTTACTAATCGCCTTTTGAATATTATTTACATCGGTTGTATCTACATAAGTAAATACAATGCCCATTTTTTCATAGATCTTAGAGAATAAGCGAAAAGTGCCACCATACATATCGTTGGCTGCAATCACTTCATCTCCGGGCACCAATAATTTAATGACCGCATCTGTTGCAGCTACACCACTTCCAAATGCCAAACCATATTGACCATTCTCAATTGCTGCATATGCTTCTTCCAAGGCTTTTCGGGTAGGGTTCTGGCTTCTGGCATATTCAAAACCTTTGTTTACCCCAGGTGCTTCTTGCACATATGTTGATGTTTGATAAATGGGAGTCATAATGGCTCCTGTACTTGGATCTGGATTTGCACCTGCATGGATGTATTTAGTAGCAATTTTCATGGAATTGTATATTTTCTTGTAAAAGCAAATATACACTATTGCTTCTGTAGCGATTCAATTTGAGCTTTTGCAAAACTTTGCACATCTTTTATAAAAGGTACTGCCATCATAGCTATTTCATTGTAATGAAGCATAAAAAGATCAAATGCGTCTTTCGAACTGTCCAAATGCTTTGCTCTTCTGCTCAACCCCTCGAAACTCTTTTCAATTCCCCAGGTATATCGGTAATTGTACAACCAGTTTTGAGATTGCATATAAGGAAACATAGTAGCAAATCTTTCTGGAAAATAAGATTGCTGTTTTCCTAAACTATTAAATGTTCTATGTGTAAAATCCATCCACTCCTGATCTGTGTAAATACTCGAATCAATGGCTAAGAAATGGTCATATACTACATCTACGAATGCACCTGCATATAATCGAACAGAGGGAGCAAAGATTTTTTTTATTTCTCTGGTAATTGCATGCTCATCGGTAAAAATATCAATAGCTCTATGTAATCGAATGCCTTTTTGAATAGACAAAGGATAATCATATTGCTTTTTACCCTTGATATAGTCACTGATCATATTGCCCAATAACAAGTCAGGGTCTTCAAAAGATAAATAAGCGTGGGCTAAATAATTCATTGATTATTTTACTATTTGATTGATCCAATTGGCAATATAGGCTAAAGCAGTAGGGGAAAAAGTTTCATCAATGGATTCATAACTTTGTTCGGGATTATTGCATGTTTGAAACAAATGATTCAAATTAGGAAATGAATGAATCGTATATTTTTTATTTTTTCCTTTTTGCAATGCATTTTCTATTCCTTCTAAATTTTCTTTACAAACTACTTGCATATCACTTTCTCCATTTACTGCAAGTACTGGACATTTAACTTTTTTGAGCGCAATGGAAGGATCCATATTCATAAAATAGTTTAACCAGATCAATCCGCCTCTAAATTGATCAACTACGGCTAGATAGGCTTTATCTCCTATAGTATTTAATACTCTAGATTCATCCGATTCGGAATATGTTTTTCTCCAATTGGTATAAATATTTTTCATTCCAGTTTTAATGCTATCATAATTGCTGGACTTCTTAAGTTGATCAATCATATCATTCACTAATCCTGAAGCAATTTTCTCGTCTTCTATACTCAACCCTTTTTTTACAAAGTTTCTTCTCATTTGATATTTGAATATTACATCTCCATTCACTCCAGGTCCGGCTAATAGGGTTATGAATGCAATATTTTTATTGGTTGATGCTACCATTGGTGCAATAGCCCCACCTTCACTGTGTCCTACTAATCCAATTTTTTTAGCGTCAATTTCTTTTCTACTCAATAAAAATTGCACTGAATTTGCCACATCATTTGCAAAATCCGCACTGGTTAAGCTTTTTGGATCTGGCCCCAGCGTTGAAACACCAGTTCCTCTATCATCTACTCTTAATACGCCAATCCCATTTTTAGTTAAATAGTCTGCCAGTACCCAATATAATTTATGCCCCAACATAGTACCATCTCTGTCTTGTGATCCGCTTCCAGATATTAGAATGACTGTAGGAAAACTGGTTATATTTTTCGGTGTAGTTAAAGTGGCTCCATAGCGTACTGTATTATCAGCATTATTGTATTCAACTTCTTCAATTGAATAATCGAATGGGGGTTTGGGGGTCTGTGGTCTATTTTTTGCTATTGGAGGTTTTGGAATTGCTGATTCATTTAATCGCTTCATTCCCAAGATAGTAGTTCGTTGACCTTGTTTAAAAACTCCAGCAATACTGTCTTTGCCATCCCATTTTCCCATGTAGCCACCTTGCATTGCAGGTATTAAAGCAATAATGCTATCGCCTACTAATTTTGTTTCACCTCCTCTTATATCAAATGCATTTTGATCGGGGCTATCAAAAATTGATTTTAGTGATGTTCCATTTTGCTGAACATGCATCACAAATAAAATTTTTCTAGCACCGATATCTATTTTCCCGCCCCAAGATCCAATGATTGTTTGAGCATTTGAAATAGAAAACAACAAAATGATACAGGTAGTGATTATAATTTTTTTCATTGAACTATTTATTAGTGTTGTTTTGATTTTTATACAATTGATAAGAGTAAACTATTGGTAAAACAATCATAAAAACTAAGATGATACCAGATAAGATGACTCCAATCAAAGGACTTGTTAACAAAGAGAACACTGCAATCAAAATTCCACCTATTACCCAAATTTTACTCACTAGGAAATGTGTTTTTCGCCAATTCTCTTCGTTTTCTAAAGTCCATGGTATTCTGAACCCAATGAAATAATTCGGTTTAATACTATGCATGAAGTTGCCTAATACAGCTAAAAATATTCCGATCAAAGGGAAAATAAATTTCGCGCCATCAACCTGTTCTGCCAGACTTGAGTGAATAATTATTAATTGAATAAGACATAGAAAAACCAACACACTCAGTGCTATTTTTTTCAATAATTCGGGAGACTGACCTGCTGCTTTTTTAGGATCAATTTTATGGGCAAATTTTACCAAAAAGTATGTGCCAACACCAATCACCGTCATCATCACAGTAGTAAAAATCAAAGTGGACTTATCTCCCCATCCATTGGCCCTGCCTTCTAAATTAAAATGTATTGGAATAGTTTGTGGTAATGCATTGTAAATAGAACTCAGATACCCAAATGGAGCAGCGATTATAATCAAAATAATCAGCCATTCTATTGTAGTGTTTTTTAGCATGTTATTTATTTTTAGTTTTTTTGAATTGCATCATCCACTTCAGCATTTCATCCATTACTGTAGTGTTTAAAGAATAAGAAATAAATTGACCATCTTTAGCAGCTTCTACCAAACCTGCTTGTTTCAGTAAGTCTAGATGATGAGATATGCTGGGTTTTGAAATATTAAAATGGTCGGCAATTTCCCCTGCGTTTAGGTCTTTCTCCTTAAGTAGCTCCAAAATCTCCCGCCTTGTTGAATCGTTTAGCGCTTTAAAAAGAATATTCACTTTGTTTATTTATATATTTAGACAAATGTCTAAATACTATTTTAAAGTATCAAATCTATTATACCAATTAACTGTTTTTTAATTTTTTAGATTGGGTAATTGGTTGATCGGAGTAAAATCTCCTTCCTTTTGTAAGTCTTTGATGAGTTGTAATAGCCTGCTCACTAATGCAGGCCCGCACCATCTTCTTGTATAGGCAGGTAAACCAAATTCATTGATAGACGTAAACTCCCATGGATGAAAATACAAACAGATATATCCGTCTTTTCGTAAAGTCTGTATACATAACTGTTTAAAAACAGCATATGGCATATTCTTAAAACTCAACCAAAATAAGGGAATGCGCAGATTTGGTGTAACAGATGCTGGAAGTCTTTTCATTCCTTCTTCCATATAGATTGTCCTGGATAGATGGAGGTTATTGTATTTTCCTGGTAACCAAGTTGGATTGATGGAAGAATCATATGCGTATCCAGCAGCTTTTACAGAAGGCATATCAATTACCTTCATTCTTGGCATTCGCAAACCGGTAACCGATTTTCCTGTAATGGTTTCAAGTCTTAATCTTGAATTCAACAGATCCTTAATTACAAAAGAACCATGATAGTATGTGTGAGAAGCAATTTCGTGTTGTTCCGCTAATTTTTTTATTTCTGAGGGAAAATGATCCGCAAAATTTGCTGTCGTAAATAAGGTGGTAGGAACAGCATCCAAAATTGGAGTAATAGCATCTAAACCTTTTTTCCCAATTTCCATTTGAGTTGAATCACTAATAGTATGGCCAAATTCCATCGGAATATCAAATTCTTCTACATCAAAACTCAACAAGATAGAACGGTTCATTAAAGCAGATTGGTTTCTTTAACTATATAATGTGGACGCTGTTTGCTTTGCATGAATAACTTTCCTAAGTACAATCCAATAATTCCTAAAATCATTAATTGCAGGCCACCAAAAAAAGCAATGGTCGCAATCATTGAAGCCCAACCAGATACTACATGACCATAGATAAAACTGATTAAGATATAAGGAATGTATAATAAAGAAAATAAGGAGAAGAACAATCCCAAATAAGCTGCGATATACAAGGGCTTTGTGCTAAAGGAAGTGATTCCTTGTAATGCAAAACGGATCATTTTCTTAACCGTGTATTTAGATTCTCCAGAACCTCTTAGTGCAGAAGTATATTCTATGCCAATTTGATTGAAGCCCATCCATTTAATCAAACCCCGCATAAAAATATCTGATTCAGTAAATGTTCTAAATACTTTCACCACTTTATGGTCCATCAATCGGAAGTCTGCAGTGCCCTGCTCTAATTCTATATCCGATAAATTATTGATGATATTGTAAAATATATTGGAGGTTTTCTTTTTTAGGTATTGAATATCCTGGTGATCGTTTCTAATGGTATACACTATATCGAAACCTTCTTCCCATTTTTGGATTAGAGTGGGTATTAATGATGGGGGATGTTGTAAATCTCCATCCATCATAATTACCGCATCGGCTTCGGTTCTGTCAAGTGCTGCTTTCAAAGCATTCTGATGGCCAAAACTTTTGGTCAATGAGATATAATAGATATAATTGGTATTGGCTGCCTGATCTTTGATATACTCCAATGTTCCATCGGTGCTACTGTCTTCCACAAATATGATGGAATAAGTATAATTCAAAGGAGTTAAAGCCTTTTTAATTTCATCAATTAAAATGGGCAAATTGCCTCGCTCATTCCAAACAGGAACAATTATCGAAATGGTTTTAAGTGCTTCAGGGGGCTGCATATTCAATACACTGGTATGGAACAAAGCTAAAACTTATTTATTATGCCACCAATCTATAGGCTACAAGGCTTAAAGCTTCTGTTTAGCTGTTTCAATCACTCGAGAAAGTCCTTCTTGCATGGAGATTTTGGGTTTCCAATTCAATATTGAAGCTGCTTTTGAAATATCTGCAATAGTATCCATAATTTCCGCAGTTCTGGTTTCGTTGCTACTGGTAACGGGGTAATTGGTTCCACAAATCTGTTGGACCATATCAATTATTTGTTTTACAGAGTAACTGATACCCGAACCAATATTAATAATTTCAAATTGATGAACATCGAGGCATTTAATTATTGATGCTATAAAATCGTCAATAAAAATATAATCTCTTTTGGGTGCAAGATCTTTTACATGAACCGTTTTTTTATGCAGTACCTGTTCAATAATTTCCGGAATTAAAAATGAAGGATTTTGATTAGATCCGTAAATATTAAATGGCCTTAGAATTACGGTATTTACTCCATAAGAATTGGCATATAGCTTACAATAATCTTCTGCATTTCTTTTTGACAATGCATATGGGTTAGGAGTATACACTGGGGCTTCTTCATTAATCGGTAAAGTCCTGGCATTTCCATATAGATAGGAACTGATATAGATCATACTGGCTTGATGCTTCTTGCAATATTCTAAAGCCCTAACTGTGCCCAATGTATTGGTTTCTAAAAATGTATCTGGATTTTTCCAACTATCGGGAACAAAAGTTTTGGCAGCCAAATGAATTACGGTATCGGTTGGAGTAAATTTCTCCCAAGTTTTGATTAAAGAAATATCGCCAAGATCACTTGTAATAGCTACCACTTCATGGCCCAGGTGTATGAGTTGACTGCATAAGATTTTTCCTATAAAACCATTTGCACCAGTAACCAATATTTTACTCATACATTATTTTACTTTTCAATTGATCAAATTGTTCTATGGCTTCAATATAATCATCAGGTCTTCCGATATCTAACCATAAACCCGTAAAAGTATTTACAGCTACTGGTTCTTTTTTAGCCAAAAGCGCTAACATCAATTGATCAAAACCATAAGGTGTGTTTTCCGGAATAAATGAAAGTACTCTTTTGTTTAGCATGTAAATTCCCATACTTACTTCATAGGTATTCTTTGGTTTTTCTTTGAATCCTGTTAAATGGCCAGCCTCTGTCTGTAGAACCCCATAATCAATCATCTCTTCTCTTAAATGAGATGAAATGGTATAGATAGCTCCACTTTGAACATGTTGATCATAAAAATCAGCAAAAACGATATCGGTTAAAATATCTCCATTCATTACCAAAAAATTGTCTGGCAAGTCTTGAATCAGTTTTAATGGCCCCATGGTACCCAATGGTTGATCCTCCAAAGAATAATTGATGGCAATACCCCATTTAGATCCATCTCCAAAAAAAGCTTTGATCAATTCTGCTTGATGATTCACCGCTAAAGTAATATGGGTAAAACCCTGTTTCACCAATTGTCTGATGATGACCTCCAAAATGGGGTATTCACCAATTGGCATCAATGGCTTTGGAAGTACTACGGTATAAGGTCTTAGTCTTTTTCCTTTTCCTCCTGCTAAAATAACTGCGTGTTTACCCATGGTTGAAATTATATATTGTAAGTATCCGTTTTATATCGTGCTAAATTTGCTGGTTGTGTAAACCATTTGATGGTTTGTTCTAATCCTTTTTTGAATCCTTCTAATCCACCGTATGCTGGTTCCCAGTTCATTAAACGTTTTGCCTTATCATAACTGGCGAACAATCTTTCTACTTCACTTTTTTCTGGTCTTAGTCTTTCTTTGTCTAAAACGAATTCCACTTTTTCACCCATTAAAGATGCAATCAATTCTGCAGTATCTAAAATGGAGATTTCAAATCCACTTCCAATATTGGTAACAGTGCCATTCACAGCATCGCATTGCATGGCTTTGATAAATCCATTGGCTGTATCTTCTACAAAAGAGAAATCTCTTGTAGGACTTAATGCACCTAGTTGAATGATTTTTTTTCCTGCAGCAATTTGAGAAATAATGGTTGGTATTACAGCCCTCGCTGATTGACGCGGACCATATGTATTGAAAGGCCTTAATACTGCAACGGGCGTATTGAATGATGTATAAAAAGACAAGGCAATTTGATCAGCTCCAATTTTACTCGCAGAATAAGGCGATTGTCCTTGCAATGGATGATCTTCAGTGATTGGAACAATTTGTGCGGTTCCATATACTTCGCTGGTAGATGTTTGTACTACTTTTTGAATGCCTAATTCTTTTGCGGCTTGCACCACGTTAAGGGTTCCTTTAATATTGGTATCTACATAAGTATCTGGTGAATGATAAGAGTAAGGTATTGCTATCAAAGCAGCTAAATGCAACACTACATCACAACCTTTCATGGCAGTTTTTACACCATATGGGTCTCTGATATCGCCAGTAAATACTTCAAATTTTCCTTTTACTGTTGGGTCGCAATGATCTAACCAGCCCCATGTATTAAAAGAGTTATACAACACAAATGCGCGAACGTCAAAACCTTGTTTCACCAACATTTCTGTTAGATGAGATCCAATAAATCCATCTGCCCCAGTTACTAATATTTTCATGTGCTTGATTTTGTTATAGGGTTGATTTTTTTCCATGTAAATAATTCAACCATACATACTGCCCAAACAATAATACATGGAATTGCTTTGATGTGGTATGGTTTTAAAAATTGATCTCGTATCGGTTTGGGAAATATTTCTGTTGGTGATAAGCAAGTAAAAATAAATAGCAAAATCATTAACCATTGATGCCATTTTAATCGATCCAATGTAATATACCATATTGCAGCACCTGCAACAGCAATAATATAGGTAGGTGATTCAACACCTGGGTTAAAAACCACAGTAAATAATAAAATTCCTCCTAAATACAATTGCCTGAATTGACTATTATTGTACACTTCTTTCTTAAGCAAAACCAATAACATGGTGAGCGTGCCTGCTAAAATAATCCATCCCTGATCTATTTGAATAGACTTAAACATACCAATTACCCCAATCAAACTCAAAGAATCTCTTATGGATTGTAATTGTAGTCGATGAATCCAACTCTGGTATAAAAACAATAAATGGTCAAATGAAACAATGAATAATGGTAAGGCAAAAAATAAAATTGCCCAGCCCAATCCTTTCAACACAAATTCGCCTCTTTTTTTATAACACAAAAAGAAAACACCAGCTGTAAGCACATAAATTTTAAAGAAAAATCCAAAAACAAAAAACAGACTGGACCAAGCCGTTTTCCCTTTTTCTTGATAAATGAAAACCAGCATTATTAAGGCGGTAACTGTTGCATTGGTCTGTACATTTTCTGCAGCAGTAATATATTCAATCAAACAAAACCAGTAAATGAAAATTTTTTTCTTTAGGTTGATGGGCATTAAGTGGATTGCAATAAGTAGCGCAACTGTATGGGTTAGGTTCCACAATAAAATACCTATCCAATCTGGAAAATAATAAAATAGCCCCATGAAAAAAGCAAATGAAGGGCTATAATTATACTCTGTATGGTATTCCGAAGGATACATCAGGTACAAATCATATTGCTTTTTTAAATGTTCAAAAGCAGCAACAAAACTATCGTAGTTATCATAGCTTTCTAAAAAGGCAATTTTCAAACTGATTAATACGCAAGCAATCAAATAAATGCGAATGAGATTTTTCTCAGTATTAAAGAATGGCTTCTGTGTTAATTGTTTGATTGAAAAAGACATAACCCTACAAAGATATATTTTCTAGATGCTCAAGCAATAGCTTATCCTGCTGCTCTGAAGTGTAATACAGGGCAAAATGCTTACTTTAAGTGCTGATTGTTCGGCTATTTCAAATACTTCCTCCTTAGAAAGCATGAATAATTGATGTGTTTTTCTTAATGAGTTGTATTTAGATAATTTTGCCCTAAACATGAATTGTATAAAAGAGACAAAATATCCTTTTTTGATACTATCCATCATAACACTTAAGGCATCTTTCCAAAGTCCATTCTCGTTTTCAATAACATCTACCAAAAGAATTTTACCGCCTGGCGCTAATAAAGTCCTGCAATTATTGAGTAATTCGAGTACAGCTTCTTTCTTGTCAAAATATTGAATTACACTCAAAATAATGATGGTGTCAAATTGTTTTCCTTCTTGCTTGATTGAAGTAAATGCACTTATTGATTTTTCCAACGGCAATTCTTTGAAAAAGAATTCGGGGTTTTTCTTGCATTTTTCTTTTGCAATTTCAATGTATTTGGCAGAAATGTCTACTCCATAATAACTGTTTATTTTTCCTTTTAAAGCATTGGCCAAATAGCCTGGCCCGCATCCAAAATCAAATAAATGGGTGGAATGGTTAATCAATTGATGCAATTCCAGCTTTTCAGCAACGAATTCGGTACTCTTTTCCATCACTTTCATAAAAAGTTTCGGATTTTCCTTCCAATAATTGCCCCAGCTTAACATATGACGATAATTGATTATTTAATAACCTTAATTCAAGATAATACATTTATGGTATATGTGATTTTGGGTTTACAACTTTCAGGAATATTCATCATCAGTTCATATTTAAAATTTACTTTTGCCCCTCAAAATTATCATCCATGAGTAAAGGACCTGTTTCACATTTTATTGAACATCATTACAGACATTTTAATGCAGCTGCTTTAGTGGATGCTGCCAAAGGATACGAAACCCATTTATTAGAGGGAGGCAAAATGTTGGTGAGTTTGGCTGGAGCCATGAGTACCGCTGAGTTAGGAATTAGTTTGGCTGAAATGATCCGTCAGGATAAAGTTGCTATCATTAGTTGCACTGGAGCCAATTTGGAAGAAGATATTATGAATTTGGTAGCGCATAGTCATTATAAGCGTGTGCCTAATTACAGAGATTTAAGTCCTCAGGAAGAATGGGATTTATTAGAGAATCATTATAATAGAGTTACCGATACTTGTATTCCAGAAGAAGAAGCATTTAGAAGATTGCAAAAACATATTCATCAGGTTTGGTCAGACGCAGATTCAAAAGGCGAGCGATATTTTCCACATGAGTATATGTATAAAATGTTGCTTAGCGGAGACCTAGAGCAGTACTATGAAATTGATCCGAAAAATAGTTGGATGTTGGCTGCTGCAGAAAAAAATCTTCCGATTGTGGTTCCAGGATGGGAAGACAGTACCATGGGAAATATTTTCGCTTCTTATGTAATAAAAAATGAAATCAAAGCCAGTACTATGAAGAGTGGTATTGAGTATATGGTTTGGTTAACAGAATGGTATCGTGCCAATAGTAGCGGAAAAGGGGTAGGATTTTTTCAAATTGGTGGCGGTATAGCTGGAGATTTTCCGATCTGTGTTGTTCCAATGATGTACCAAGACTTAGAATGGCATGATGTTCCGTTCTGGAGTTATTTCTGTCAGATCAGTGATTCTACTACATCTTATGGATCTTATTCTGGTGCAGTTCCTAACGAAAAAATCACTTGGGGAAAATTGGATATTCACACGCCTAAGTTTATTGTAGAAAGTGATGCAACCATTGTAGTGCCGTTGATATTTGCGTACTTATTGGGTTGGTAATTCATGTGATTATTTAGCGATCAAGTTTTTACTTATAGTTGATCTATGTCATAAAAAAACCTCGCAGCGTTAACAACTGCGAGGTTTTTATTTAGGATCATTCTCTTTTCTGTATCTCTTATCTCTTATCTCATATCTTTTATCTCTTAATTCTTCTTTCTGCTTTATCTAGCAGTTGCAGGTAAAGGAATATCTCTTTTGATCATATTGTCTCTATTAGCCATTTCCCATGCAGTATGAAAAACCAATTTGGCTCTCTTCTCCATTAATTCAAAATTAATTTTCTCTACAGTATCAGTCGGACGGTGATAATCTGCTTTTAACATGCCATCATAGAAGAATAAAATTGGAACTCCTTTTTTGGCAAAATTATAATGGTCGCTTCTAAAATAAATTCTGTTCTGGTCATTCGGATCATCGTATTTGTAATCCAATGTCATGTTCACATGGGCTTTGTTTGCAGCTTCATTGATAATAGGCAATTCACTACTTAATTTATCATGACCAATCACATATATATAATTCAATGTATCACCCGTTTTTCTTTCTGTATCTACTCTGCCAATCATATCTGTGTTTAAATCAACTGAAGTTTTATCCATTGGGAAAATAGGATGATCAGAATAATATTGAGAACCTAATAAGCCTTTCTCTTCACCACTCACAGTCATGAATACCAATGTTCTGCGTGGTTTAACACCTTTTTTTGCAGCAGCAGCAAAGGCCTCTGCCATCTGCATTACACCCACTGTTCCTGATCCATCATCATCAGCACCATAATAAATAACATCGCCATTTTTGCCTAAATGATCATGATGACCAGTCATAAAAACATATTCGTCTTTTTTATCAGTTCCTTCAATAATACCAATTACATTGCTTGATTGTAATTCATTGATTTTTTTGGTAGACAATAATTTTACTTCTGATATATATTTTCCTTTTTGTAGGTTGGCTAAATCAGCACTGCTCATTTTGGCAGTTCTTCCAGCCAATGCAGATGCCACTTCTTCTGAAATAGTTCCCATAATAAATGTTGTGCTCTCAGATTTAGTTAAACCCATTCTACCTTTTAATTGAGAAGGTGTTTTACGTGGAAAATCTTTGGTTACAACCAATGCACCAGCTGCACCCATTGTACGAATCGCATTCATTTTTCCAATTGAAGATAAAGGATTGGGAGCTCTTGTTCCAGCTGCAACAACTGGAGCTTTATAATCTGAAGGGGCACCATCTAACACAACAACTAATTTCCCTTTCACATCAATTCCATCAAAATCATTTCTATTGGCAGTTTTATCTATAATACCGTAACCAGCAAAAACAATTTCGTTTAAAGTGATATCACCTGAGCTTTGTAATGGAAAACTAAAATCTTTATCCCATTCAAAATTACGTCCGTTCACACGCAATTGTTTGGAATCTAATTCATCCATATATAATGGATAAAGCTGTTTGTAACTTTCACCATTTCCTGGCTTTAATCCGATTTTTCTAAAATGGTCTTCAATAAAAGCAGCAGCTTTTTTTTCGCCAGGCATACCTGTTTCTCTTCCCTCCATTTCGGCTCCGGCCAAAATGGTTAGTTTATCTTTCATAGACTGAGGGGTAATCACTGCAGCATATTTTACGGCTGGACTTTCTTTTTGTGCATTGGCGCTCACTGTAATGCACAGTAATGATGCCACTAACCATTTTTTCATCATAAGTAATTGTTTTAGTTACAAGCAATTTTTCCAACACGAGTTGCGTGTCGGCCACCTTCGAATGGTGTATTCATAAATATATCCAACATTTGTTCTGCTAAAGCAAGCGCTACAAAGCGAGCAGGAATACAAATCATATTGGCATCATTGTGCTGACGAATTAATTGAGCAACATCATTTTGCCAACAGAGCCCGGCACGAATACCCTGGTGTTTATTAGCAGTAATGGCCACCCCATTGGCAGAACCACAAAGCAGTATTCCAAAAGCTGCTTCTCCTTTTTCAACGGCACTTGAAGTAGGGTGGGCAAAGTCGGGATAATCAACTGAATCGGCAGAGTAGGTACCAAAATCGGTAACAGTATAGCCCTTATCATTTAGCTTTTTTACCAATGCGTTTTTATACTCTAATCCGGCATGGTCACAGCCAATCGCAATGGGCAAAGCAGCATTAAATACATAACTCATAACTCTAAATTCAATATTCTTAAACTGTATCTCTTATCTCTTATCTCTTATCTCTTCTCTCATATCTCTTCTCTCTTATCTCTTCTCTCATATCTCTCAATCCCATTCTTTATCTTCTTCTTCCTTATCTTGTTTATACACTCTTGCAGATACCAAGATACTTAATTCATACAATAACCATAATGGAACGAATACAATTAATTGACTCATCCAATCTGGGCTTGGTGTAATGAAAGCTGCCACAATCAATATGATTACAATGGCATATTTACGTGTTGTTCTTAAAAAACCAGGAGTAACTAATCCTATTTTAGTCAATATGAATGCTAACACTGGTAATTCAAATGCCAATCCACACCCTAAAATAATATTCGTAAGATTATCCAAATAATCGGCAAAAGTAGGTCGAGTAACAATCATGTTTTCGGTACCTAATTGAAAGCCGGCTAAAAAATTAAAAGTAAAAGGGCCTAATAGAAAATATCCGAAAGCAGCACCAGTAAAGAAGAAAAAGGAAACCCAAAAAATCACGAATCGAGTATTCTTTAATTCTTTTTCTTTTAATGCAGGTTTTACAAAACGCCAGAACTCCCAAAAAATAAAGGGGAATGCTATGATAATACCACCTACAAAAGCCATGGTAATGCTGCTTAAAAATTGACCACCAAAAGTGGTACTCTGCATAGTTACTTGAACTGGAGGCATACAAAGCGCATCTCCCATATGTGCCCAATGGCTAAAATCACAAAGCGCCTTATAACTTATAAAGTCTTTATTAATCGGGCCAATAATGATATGATCGAAGATCCAGTTTCGGTAAATAAAAATAAAAATGGCACCTACCAAAATGGCCAATACTGATCGGATGATATGAGAGCGCAACTCTTCGAGATGATCTATAAATGTCATCTCTTCTTTTCCTTCACCGGCTGTTCTGTTGAATAATGCCATAATGCAATTTCTAAGCTAGGGCGCAAAGTTAGGGGTATGGAAGGGAAGATTTATCGTAAAACCTTCAATTTAACCATTTCAATACGGGTATCGCTCACTGTTAGAATATCAAACTTAAAATTATTGATGATAATGGTTTCCTTCTGTTTCGGAATAGTCTCATGTTCATTGATAATGTATCCACTCAAGGTTTCAGATTCACCGGCAGGAAGCTCTAAATTGTATTTTTCATTCAAGTAGTCTAATTCCAGCCTTCCGCTTAAAATGAATTCGTCATCCGCCAGCTGTTTTTCTACAAATTCCTCCACATCATATTCATCATGAATTTCACCAAAAATCTCTTCCAATACATCTTCCATTGTTACAATACCAGCAGTTCCGCCAAATTCGTCTACAACCCATGCAATACTTTTTCGCTCTTTGGAGAATTTGTTGATAAGGTCTGTTGCACTCATGCTTTCAGGCACCGCTATGATCGGGTGCAACATGTCTTTTACATTCGACGGTCTGTCGAATAAATCTAATTGATGTATATAACCAATGATATTATCAATACTTTCTTCATAAACCAATAACTTACTCAATTTGGTACTGATGAACTCTGTTCTGGCCTCCTCTATGCTTGCATTGATTTCGAGTGCTACAATTTCTGTTCTAGGAACCAGGCACTGCCTGATTTTTATGGTTGGCAAACTCAACGCGTTCTCAAATAATTCCGTATTAAGTTCCTGCGTTTCTTCGTCTTGTTCCTTTGTTTGCTGAAAAAAATGTTCTAGGTCTACTTTAGTAAAAACTTCATT
Source organism: Sphingobacteriia bacterium (assembly GCA_037129425.1). Classification (GTDB taxonomy): domain Bacteria; phylum Bacteroidota; class Bacteroidia; order Chitinophagales; family Chitinophagaceae; genus Sediminibacterium. The sequence goes on along the minus strand of JBAXUV010000013.1, from coordinate 890 downwards.
TCTGTTATTCACTCTAACATTAAACACATATTTCAAAATCCATTGAGACATGTTTACAAAAAAGTCGGTTAAAGGCAGAAATAAGTTATGAAAGAAGTTGGCTAAAGGAGCAAAGAAAGTTAAGAGGGTATCATTTTTTGCCCTGAAAATGGCTTTGGGTAAGAATTCGCCAACAATCAATACTACTATGGTAGAAAGGAATGTGTCAAATGCTAATTTTAAATATTCGTTTTCTAGTTTTAATGGATTCCATATACCCATTTGTAATAACTCGTCGAAGAGTAAACCATAAATAACCAAAAAAACATTTAGTCCTATTAAACAAGTGCCAATGAATCTGGCAGGAAATTCCATAAAGCGAGCCAATATAGTACCGCTTTTTTTCCCTTGCTTTTTTTTCAACTCGATCGTTAATCGGTTGGCAGTTACAAATGCTATTTCATAGCCAGCAAAAAATCCAATAAATAGCAATGTGCCTACTATACAAAGAATGGTATAGATATGTGTCATAGCTCAAAGTTAAGGGATATCTACACAAAAAAGTACCCCGTAGAAACGGGGTACGGTACCGATAATTTAATTACATGAGAAAAATCGGCTGATGTATCTTATTTAAAGTCGACTGTACAATTTTGACAGTTCATATTAATTTTTAGGGCTTTACCATCTCCAACAAGGGCAGAAAAACGTGTATTATTATTGCTATCATCACCAGAATAAGCACGCATAACAGATCTGTTCACTGAGCGAATTTCTTCGGCCAACTTATCTTCCTTGTCTTTAGATGCAGGTTTTGGCTCCTCTTTCAAAGGTAATTTTTCAAAATTGCCGTATACGGTACTATATGAACCTACATAATTAATTGAATAGCTTTTGTTGTTGCGTAAGGG
>JBAXUV010000012.1:0-102979 GCA_037129425.1 Sphingobacteriia bacterium | reverse complement strand
ATAGGGTACGGATTAAAAACAGGCTGAGGTTTCTACCTCGGCCTTCCCTTTTTTTTAGGGGTACCCAAATGAGATATAAGATATAAGATATGAGATATAAGATATGAGATATGAGTAAGAATTATGAGTTAAGAGTTAAGGCTTTTTGGGCCTATTAGAGGGCTTCAAACCGATAACCCATTCCCGAAAAATGTTCTAAAACTGTAGGCAAGGCAACCGACATTCGATCCCAGGCTTTTGTACTATCATGAAAAACCACAATGGACCCTGGCCCAGTATTTTTTAGCACATTATTAGTGCATGCAGCTGCGCTGAGTGAAGTATCAAAGTCTCCACTTAAAACTGACCACATTATAATTTTATACGCTAATTGCGCATTATTCAATTGCGCACCAGTTGAAACATCATTGAATAATTGCGAATCAGCAGTTTGCATCAACTGCTTGATTTGTGAACGTTTAATTCTTCCATAAGGAGGGCGAAATAAATTAGATTGAATCAATGTTGCCGCCTGATCGATTTCGCTGAAATATTGATCAGTGCTCACTTTCCAGCCGTTCGCATGATGTTGGGTATGATTTCCAACTGTATGTCCTTCTTTTAAAATTCGCTGATAAATGGCAGGATGCTCCAACACATTTTTTCCTATACAAAAAAAACTGGCTTTGGCATTGTACTGAGCGAGTAGGTTCAATACAAAAGGAGTGGCTGTTGCGTGAGGGCCATCATCAAAACTTAAATAAATGATTTTTTCTTGAGTTGGCATTCGCCAAATCAATTGCGGATAAATCGCCCTTAACCACCAAGGAGTTTTAACCAAATACATTTGGTAAAGATATTGGATAGGAACATCTAAAATCCATAAGCAATCAAGCCAATCACTAAATTTTCGAACTTATAGGCTTTCCCAATTTGAGCCAATGTTTTTTTCTGTGAAGTCTCATTTTCTAAAAGCGCATCCATAAAGATTTCCATTTTCTTTTTATCGATCGATGGAACGCCTCCTTTGGTAATGGCAGACTTTGTAAATGAGGCAAGCATAGATTCCCATGCATTTCTAAATAAAGTAGGTGTTACAAAAATTTCAGTTCCTAAAATTCGATCTCCTGAAATAGCCAGAAATCCTGCAAAAGAACTATCTGTTTTCGCCAATTTTCCATTAAAGAAATTTCGATAAGCAGAATCTGCCTTCTCGATATCTCTATCTAATTGAAGGTATTGAGAAGTGGCAGATTTAATATTTTGTGCAGCTAAACTTTGGGTAATTTCTTTCCAAATATCTGCCTGACGTTGCGTTAAATCAAGGGTTTTACGCAATTCCATATCAATATTACCGCTATGCGAGAATGCTCTGGGTTTTTTTGTCCATCTTCCTTCTTCTACACAAAAAACAGTTACATACTGCTCTTCTTTTCCGGGTGGAATCAATTTGGTTTCCCCTACCACCCTATCTTGCTTTCCTCCACCCAATAATTCCCCAGAATTAATTAAAATGGTTTTATCAGAATTATTGACAACACTCAATATATGAACATCGGCATCTCCCTTGGTTACAAATTCTTTCACTTTTACCTTTCCTGTTCTCATTCCTTCAGATAGTGTGATGTACTGACTGGGCAATAATTGTCTGTAAAATGCCACATTGCCCTGCCCTTTAAAACGAATAGGGATCAACTGAAGGTTTTGAAAAGTCCATGCAGAGTCATAATCTACCCAAACCTGCTGATAAGTTAGCTGTGCATTGGCAAATTGGGTGATCAAAACGAATAATACGATCAATTTAAGGCTCCGCATATACTCAAAGTAGGATTTTTGTGGTTTACATAGTATTAACGAATAGGCAAAGTTTATATTTGCATCATGAATAAAAAAGTTAGGGTTCGTTTTGCACCATCTCCTACCGGTGGACTGCATTTAGGAGGAGTTAGAACAGTATTATTTAACTATTTGTTTGCCAAACAACATGGTGGAGATTTTATAGTACGGATTGAAGATACTGATCAAAGTCGTTTTGTGGAAGGTGCTGAAGACTATATATTCAATACCCTCGAATGGTGTGGTCTAATTCCGGATGAAAGCCCCAAACATGGTGGACCATTTGCACCATACAGACAGAGTGAAAGAAAAGCAAGTTATCACCAATACGCAGAACAATTGGTAAAAGATGGTTATGCTTATTATGCATTTGATACGCCGGAAGATTTAGAAAAAATGCGCGTTGATTTTAAAACTGCTGAGAACCCTTCACCGCAATACAATCATCTATTGCGTTCGAAGATGCGCAATTCTTTAACAATGCCTGCTGAAGAAGTTGCTCAACTCATTGCCAATAAAACACCTTTTGTAATTCGCATCAAAACACCGGAGAACGAAACTGTTTCATTCACTGATATGATTCGTGGTGAAATCAATTTTATTACTTCTCAGGTAGATGATAAAGTATTATTGAAGGCCGATGGAATGCCAACTTATCATCTGGCTGTTGTGGTAGATGATTATGCCATGAAAATTACGCATGCATTCAGGGGTGAAGAATGGTTACCATCGGCACCAGTGCATTTGTTGCTGTGGAAATATTTGGGCTGGGAAGCTGAAATGCCTATGTGGGCGCATCTTCCATTGATTTTAAAACCCGAAGGAAATGGCAAACTCAGCAAAAGAGATGGAGACCGATTAGGATTTCCTGTATTTGCTATGGATTGGACTGATGCTAAAACAGGAGAAAAAACAATTGGATTTAAAGAGCGTGGATTTTTACCTGAAGCATTTGTGAACCTCCTTGCTTTACTAGGTTGGAATGATGGAACTGATGATGAAATTTTTACCATCGATCAATTGATCGCTGCATTTTCGATGGATCGAGTGCATAAAGGTGGAGCAAAATTTGATTATGAAAAAGCCAAATGGTTCAACCACGAATGGATCAAAAAATTATCTGTTGATCAATTGCAAATATTGGTAAGCGAGCAATTTATTGCAAATGGTATTGAAGTGAAAGATTCTGATAAATTAAAGAAAGTAATTGAACTCATTAAAGATCGTTGCACACTCTTGTCCGATTTTGTTCAACAAGGAGCTTTCTTTTTTAATACTCCATCAGCATTCGACACAGCTTCCATCAAACCTAAATGGGATGCTGTAAAAAATATGTTTTTTATTGAATTGGCAAAAGCCTATGAATCAAGCATTGTATGGGAAAGCGCCGATTTAGAAAAAGAACTGAAAGAATTGGCTGCAGCACATCAACTAAAACCAGGCGAACTCATGTTGCCATTGCGTATTATGTTGGTGGGTGGTAAATTTGGCCCTGGTGTATTTGATATTGCAGCAATAATTGGCAAAGAAGCTACAGTAGAAAGAATGAGAAAAGTACTGTCTATTTTAGAGCACGAATAATAATAAAAATCAACCTTGTTTCTCCATTAGTTGCATTACTTCTTGCCAATGTGTTTCATATAATGATTGTAAATACAATTGATCGGCTTTATCTAATTGCACTAAATGATTTGTATTGAGTAGCACGTGTTCAGGAGTTCGTATGCCTGGAATAACGGTAGAAATAGCATCATAACTTAAAATATAACTCAAGGCTAACCCTGCTGCTGTGGTTTGGTATTTATCTAACAAGGGCCATACTTTTTCTTGAAGAATTGATAAAACCGCTTCGATAATAGTTGGTACTAATCGATAGCTTCGGTGATCATCAGAAGAAAAGACCCTATCAGGTTTTATATTTCCCGACAATAATCCAAACTGCAATGGCATTCGCGCAATCACTCCATAACCCTTTGCAGCAGCCATTTCCATAATGGGCAATGCTTTTTGATTGATTATATTAAAAACCAACTGAAATCCATCCCCTAAATGATGTTGGAAAAAAAATTCAGCTTCAGGAAAAGGATTAAATGTAATTAAGGATATACCCCAATAACGAATTTTTCCTTCCTGCTGTAATTGTTGCATTGCCTGAATACATTCACCATTTTCCAGATGACCCATTCTCGCTACATGCAAATGGTGAAAGTCAATAGCATCTCTTTTAAGCCTACGCAAACTTTGTTCGCAACTATCTATGATATGCTTTGCAGAATAATCAATATTTATTTTCCCATCCTGTCCAATCTTTTGCCCTACTTTACTGGCAATAATCACCTCTTTATTATTGCCAATTGTTTTTCCTAAAATAGATTCTGCATGTCCTAAGCCATAAAAATCTGCAGTATCAAAAAAATTGATTCCTGCATCGAGCGCTGCATATATAGCTTGAATGGAAACCGAATCATCTGAAGGGCCCCAGCCAATTTCAACTCCGCCCACATTAGCAGAACCTCCAATTGCCCATGTGCCGAAACCTATTTCACTCAGATTTAAATCGGTATTTCCAAAAGGCCTGTATTTCATATCAGCGTATTTTTGATACATAAACCTAAGTAGATTTAGTTAATTTTGAGGTATGAAAAGACCATTACGTGTTTTGGTTGCAAAAGTTGGCTTAGATGGGCACGATAGAGGCGCCAAAGTGATAGCAACCGCTTTGCGAGATGCTGGCATGGAAGTAATATATACTGGATTACGTCAAACCCCAGAAATGGTGGTGAACGCTGCATTGCAAGAAGACGTAGACGCAATTGGCATTAGCATTTTAAGTGGTGCTCATATGACCGTATTCCCAAAAGTAATTACACTCATGCAAGAAAAAGGAATGAATGATGTATTACTTACTGGCGGCGGTATTATTCCAGACGACGATATGAAAGTCTTAAATGATATGGGTGTGGGCAAGCTTTTTGCACCCGGCACCACTACTACAACCATTGCAGAGTATATCAGCGAATGGGTAAGCAAGCATCGTAATTTTTAAACAATCAACATGGCATACCAAACATTATTAACTTCTTTAGAAGCGGGCATTTTTACTATTACCATCAACCGTCCTGATAAATTGAACGCATTGAATATGGCGGTATTTGCTGAATTGAATTTGGCATTTGATGAAGTGAATACCAATGAATCCATTAAATCTGTGATTATAACCGGTGCAGGCGAAAAAGCTTTTGTTGCTGGTGCAGATATTAGTGAGTTCAGCAAATTCAGCAAGCAAGAAGCCATGAAATTGTCAGCAGATGGTCAGGCAACTTTTTTCAGAATTGAAAATTGCCCTAAACCAGTTGTTGCAGCTGTGAATGGCTTTGCATTGGGAGGAGGATGCGAATTGGCCATGAGTTGTCATTTTAGAATTGCTTCTGCAAATGCAAAATTCGGGCAGCCTGAAGTGAATCTGGGTTTGATTCCTGGCTATGGCGGTACGCAAAGATTGGTGCAATTGATTGGTAAAGGAAGAGCAATGGAATTGTTGATGAGCGCAGGAATGATTGACGCCTCAACTGCATTACAATATGGATTGGTCAATTATGTAGTACCAGCAGAAGAATTAATATCAAAAGCTATAGGCATTTTAACTGTCATCAATAGCAAAGCACCATTGGCTGTTGCAGCATGTATTGAATCGGCTAATGCCGTTTTTGATGAAACCAAGAATGGGTATCAAGTGGAAGTAGACGCTTTCGGCAATTCATTTGATACTGCAGATATGAAAGAAGGAACAACCGCCTTCCTTGAGAAAAGGAAAGCGGTGTTCACAGGTAAATAAATGTATAGATGAATTAGTATCCAAAGAGCTCAGTTAAGCCGAGCTTTTTTACTGTACCATATTTGGCCAAATCTTCCTCTTTTACTTTTTTGTCATTCGCCACAATACAATAAGTGTAATTTTTCTTGCTCAAATTATTGCTATGGTATTGAACTAGATCGGAGGGTTTTAAAGTTTGATACGCTGCATAATAAGATTTACGAGGGTCTTCGTTCCAACCTTTCTTTTTAGCAGCTAAATAACTCAATAATATTCCATCCTTACTAATTCTTTCTGTTTCTATGTCTTTAAACATACTCTTCATACTGTTGGAGAAATTCTGCTCATTCATGGGTAATACATCCAACAATTCATTCATACTAACAATACTTTCATTTAGTTTATCTGCTTGAGTTCCTACATAAGCAACCGCAGAAAATCGATCATCTTTTTTTGCTGGAGCCTGCATTGAAGCATAGGTTGAGTAAGCCAATGCTTTCGACTCTCTTATTGTTTGAAATACAATATTGCCCATACCATTTCCAAAAAAACCATTGAAAGCATTCATAACAGATTCTTCTCCAGGATTATAGTTGTTGAGGTTTCTAATCCAATAAATCTCAGCTTGTACCATATCATAATTAGCAAACAATACTTCATTCTTTGTTTGTTCTGTTCTTTTGAAAACCTTAGCTGACGGGATGTTTAAAGGAGCAGTTGTGCCTTGATGTATTTTGCTTAAAGTTGAATTGATTACAGTGAACTCAGTTGGCCCATAATATAAAATTGTATGAGCGTAATTGAATAGTTCATGCAATTGTTTTACCAAACTTTCAGCTGTAATTCCTGCAAGTTCTGCGTCGGTCAATGTATAATTAAATGGATTATCTGAACCATAAGTAGCATAACTTCTTAATGCATTTGCAATAGCTGCTTTATTCAGTTTATTATTCGCCCTGGCTTTTGAAAGTCTGTTTTTCAAACCAACCAATGCAGCTTCATCTGGCTGGCAATTTCGAATTAAGCTTTCTAATAATTCAGTAGCTTTCTCAAAATTCTGTTGCAAACCAGTTAAAGTGATGGTAGTTTCATCGTTGCCGGCCCCAGTATTAAATGAACATGCTAAATTATAAAACTGCTTACTGATTTCTTCTGAACTGCTTTTACCATTTCCTAAGAATTGCAAATATTGCAATGCAATGCCCAAGGTTTTACTATTCCAGTTTCCCATAGGAAAACGATAATACATTCTAAATATACTATTGGTGGTATTCGGTGTATACAAAAGTGCATTGGTACCCACTGTGCCTTTTTTAATTTGGGTATTATAATCTACCCAAACAGGTGAAAGCTTGGACTGTGGCTTTGCAATAAAGTTTTTTACATATGCCGACTGTTTATCGGAATTGGTTTCAACAGGAGTAATACTAGGTTTTTCAACTTTAACAATACTCTTGTCTTCTCCTTTTCTTTTGTAAACAATTACATAATTATCATCAGCAAAAAAACGATTGGCAAAGTCTACCAATTCTTGCTTTGTAACTGCACTGATCACTTCATTAAATGCAACATCCTGATCCCATTCATTTCCTTTATGCTTGATATATGCATCCACTAATTCTCCCACACGAAACCAGTTTTCTTCCAGATTTTGCTGAACATTTAATTTTTCATTTGCAGCAATTGCTTGAATTAAATTTTGATCAAAATCACCTTTTTTCAAAATGGCAATTTGTTCCAAAATCAATGCTTTTGCCTCATCCAAAGATTGCCCTTGTTTAGGTGTAGCAACCACTTGTAAAACACCATAGTCTTTCTGTTGAGTTAATCCAACTCCAGATGATTGCAACTTCTGTTGTTTATTTAAATTCAAATCCATTAAACCAGCTTTTCCATTGCTCAATATTTTTGCTGCCAATTCTGTTAAAACAGCTTCCCTCGAATGATTGGCATTGATTCTATAAAATAATCGAACAGATTCAGCACTTGGTCCGAAAACTTCTTTCACAATTGGCCCCTTAATAGGCGCTTCTTTTGGCCCTTTATATTCTTGAAATGGCTTGGATTGCATGAAACTAAATTTGGCATCGATTTTTTTAATCATTTCATCAGGATTAAAATCGCCACTTAACACCAATGCCATATTATTAGGAACATAATACTTATTGTAAAATGCTCTGATGGCAATCAAGGAAGGATTTTTTAAATGTTCGATTGTACCGATAGTAGTTTGCTGCCCATAATTATGCGTAGGGAAAATATTGGCCCATCCTATTTCATTAACTTTAGATGCATCGTTATCTAGCCCTCTATTTTTTTCTTCATAAACGGCTTCTAATTCGGTATGAAAAATTCGCAGAATAGGGTTTCTAAATCTTTCTGCTTGCACATCTAAAAATTTATCCACTGCATTGGATGGTATGTCTTCTTCATAAACTGTTTCTTCATACCATGTATGCGCATTGGTTCCCTGAGAACCAATAGATGACATCATTTTATCGTATTCGTTTGCAATGGAAAATTTAGCTGCTTCTCCAGATACACGATCTATTTCTTTATAAATTTCTTTTCTTTTTGCAACATCAGTTGTACGATTGTACTGATCATACAATTGATCAATTTGATCTAGTAATGGTTTTTCAGCTGCCCAATTTAAGGTTCCGAACTGATCTGTTCCTTTAAACAATAAATGTTCCAAATAATGGGCCAATCCAGTATGGTCTGCAGGATCAGTATTACTTCCTGCCCTCACTGCAATTTGAAAGGAAATTCTTGGTTCTTTTTTGTTGGATGATAAAATAACGGTTAACCCGTTTTTGAGTGTGTAAAACCTTGCTTTAATGGGATCACCCGTCACTGTTTTATAATTGTATCCACCTGAGCTCAGATTTTGCCACTGATTTTTACTCTGTGCAACAATTTGCAATAAAAACATACCTAAAAAGGCAAATAATAAAATGATTTTTTTCATCTTGTTTAATTTATAGTCTTGAAAATTACTTAAAAATACCATTATTAGCACATCAATTTTGGTAACTTTGCGTCTCAAAATCAATAATAATGGAATACAGAATTGAAAAAGATACCATGGGTGAGGTGCAAGTGCCTGCCAATGTATATTGGGGAGCTCAAACACAACGCAGCATTGACAATTTTAAAATTGCACAAGACATCAATAAAATGCCGAAAGAAATTATTGAGGCATTTGCATATTTAAAAAAAGCAGCTGCATTAACCAATAGAGATGCAGGAGTATTGTCAGAAGAAAAAGCCGCTTTAATAGGAACAGTTTGTGATGAAATATTGGAAGGTAAATTGAACGATCAATTTCCATTGGTAGTATGGCAAACTGGTAGCGGTACTCAAAGCAATATGAATGTGAATGAAGTGGTTGCGTATAGAGGTCATGTGCTAAAGGGTGGTTCGCTAAATGACAAAGACAAATTCTTGCATCCTAACGATGATGTAAATAAGTCGCAGAGTTCTAATGATACTTTTCCAACAGCCATGCATATTGCAGCATATAAAATATTATTGGGCACTACTATTCCGGGGATTGAAAAATTAAGAGATACTTTAGCAGCTAAGAGTAAGGCTTTCATGCATGTGGTGAAAATTGGCCGTACACATTTTATGGATGCAACTCCTTTAACGGTTGGACAAGAGATCAGTGGCTATGTAGCTCAATTGAATCATGGATTAAAAGCAATCAAGAATTCTTTGAGTCATTTAACTGAACTGGCTTTAGGAGGAACAGCTGTAGGTACCGGAATCAATACACCGAAAGGATATGATGTAAATGTGGCCAAACATATTGCTGCTTTAACAGGCTTGCCTTTTGTGACTGCTGAAAATAAATTTGAAGCATTGGCTGCTCATGATGCAATAGTAGAAGCGCATGGTGCATTAAAAACTGTAGCAGTTAGTTTAATGAAAATTGCCAATGATATACGTATGTTGTCTTCAGGACCTCGCAGCGGAATTGGCGAATTGTTTATTCCAGACAATGAACCTGGTTCTTCTATCATGCCAGGTAAAGTAAATCCAACACAATGTGAAGCACTTACCATGATTGCTGCACAAGTAATGGGCAATGATGTGGCTATTAATATTGGTGGATCAATGGGTCATTTTGAATTGAATGTATTTAAGCCGGTAATGATCTATAATTTCTTACACAGTGCTCGTTTAATTGGAGATGGATGCGTGAGCTTTAATGATAAATGCGCGATTGGTATTGAACCAATTGAAGCCAATATTAAAAAACATGTAGACAATAGTTTGATGTTGGTGACTGCATTGAATACTAAAATTGGTTATTACAAAGCTGCTGAAATTGCTCAGAAAGCGCATAAAGAACATACTACCTTGAAAGAAATGGCGGTGAAATTGGGCTATGTAACGCCTGAAGAGTTTGATGCATGGGTTATTCCAGGGGAAATGGTTGGGGAGATAAAATAAATTAATACTTATAATCTCCCAACAGGCCTGCTTAAAAATTACGGAAGATTTATTTGTTCTGCTACAATGAAAGAACTCGCCCCAACCAGTTGGGGCTCAAACAACTTTCATTGTTAACGCATCACAAATAAATCTTCTTTTCGTAATTTTTAAAAGGTCCCTTATGGGATTATTATAAGTCTTTATTGTATTAAAATCAAACAAACCAAAAAGTGGGCCTTTTAAAAATCCTGAAAGGATTTTTGGGTAGACCACGTTTGGTTTGTTTGTTTTAATATTAATAAACTTTCTTACCTCCAATAAAGGTTGCTGTAACTTTTGTTTTGAGAATATCGGTTTCAGCTACTTTCATGAGGTCTTTATCGAGCAAAATAAAATCGGCTTTCTTACCTACTTCAATACTGCCCACTTCTTTTTCTAAAAATCCTGCTTTAGCAGCCCAGATGGTCATTCCTCGAATGGTTTCTTCGCGGGTAAGTGCATTTTCCATTTGAAATCCATTCTCTGGAAACCCTTTGCTGTCCTTGCGTACAACCGAAGCTAAAAAAGTTTTGAATGGAGAAATATCTTCCACCGGAAAATCGGTTCCGAGTGGCATCCATCCGTTTTGGGCCAACAATTGTTTGTATGCATAAGCACCTTTCATTCTTTCTTTTCCCAATCTTGCTTCTGCCCAATACATATCAGAAGTACCATGTGTAGGTTGAACCGATGGAACAATGGAAGCTGCACCAAATAAATTAAAATCATTTAGATCTACAATTTGCGCATGCTCAATTCTCCAACGCTTGTCATTTTTTCCTTGCAGATATTTATTATAAATCTTGAGTATGGCTCTATTGGCACTATCACCAATTGCATGGGTACACATTTGAAATGCAGATGTACTCAATACTTTTGCCAATGAATCATAATGATTGGGTGTGCGCAATAAAAACCCACTCCATCCTGGTTGATCGGCATAATGCTTTAACAAACAAGCACCTCTACTTCCCAATGCACCATCTGCATAAACTTTAAACCCATTCACAAATAATTTATCGGTTTTGTAAGGACCTTTCTTTAGATAGGTATTGATATTTTTATCATTGTCGCTCAACATCACATACAAACGCATATCCAATTTTCCATCTTTTTGTAAACCATCTAAAAGATCTACATCATCTGCATTTAATCCGCAATCGGTTACTGTAGTGAGCCCTTGTTCAAAGCAATTTTTTTGTGCAGCATCTAACCATTTTGCATAATCTTCTTTGGTGGGTGTTGGAATTTTTTCATACACAGCATTGTCTGCATTGTCTATTAATACACCAGTTAGTTTTCCTCCGAGGGTTTGAATATCGCCTCCAGTGATGGTTTGCCCTGCTTTGATACCAGCCAATTCCAAGGCTTTGTCATTGGCGATTGATGCATGACCATCCACTCTTGTAATGACTACAGGTGTGTTAGGAAAGGCTTTATTTAATAATTCATTGGTAGGAAATTGTTTGCCGGGCCATTTATTCTGATCCCATCCACGTCCTTGAATCCATTGCATTTCTGGATGTTGCTTTGAGAAAGCAACAATGCGCTCAACCGTTTCTTCCCAGGTAGCGGTATTAAATAAATCAACCTGAAACAAAGAACGAGCATAACCCACAAAATGCGCATGTGCATCAATCAATCCAGGATAAAGGGCCTGTCCTTTAGCATCGATACTTTCTGCTGCAGTGTATTTGCCCGTTATTTCATCGTTCTTTCCAACGGCAATAATTTTTCCGTCTTTGATAGCCATAGCTTCTGCAGTAGAGAAAGATGAATCAACGGTATAGATTACCGCATGGTGAACAATTGTATCTACTTTATTGGAATTAGTGCAAGATGTTACTGCAACTAATACGAAGATGTATAAGAATTTTTTCATAGTACAATTTATGCAAAAATGGAGTTCAATTCCATATTTGCAGAAATTTGCAAAAATGGAATCGCAGCAATAGACCCGTATTTAAAAAATCTGGTTCTTATCGTTCACCAAAGTATTGGTTTCAACGGTATGGTGTTCTTCTTTTTCAGCATGCTTGAAAAAAGAATTTTGGAAAACCAGCATCGTAATTACTCCAGTAGATATAGCTGCATCAGCAATATTGAAAACAGGGCGGAAAAATTCAAATTCATCTCCTCCTACAAAAGGCACCCAGCTTGGATAATGGGCATTGGTAATGATGGGAAAGTAAAGCATGTCCACTACTTTACCATGAAACAGACTTGCATAGCCACCCGCTTTAGGAAGCAATTGTGCAATATTTTGGGTAAATGGATTGCTATAATCGAAGATAATGCCGTAGAATAAACTATCAATCAAATTACCTAAAGCACCTGCATAAATTAAGGCAGCGCAGACAATAAAACCCTTGGTCATTTTCTTGCGAATAAAATCGCGCAGTAAAAAACTACCCCAAATAACGGCAACTAATCTAAAAAGCGTTAGCGCAATTTTACCAAATTCGCCGCCAAATTTCCAGCCCCAGGCCATGCCTTCGTTCTCTACAAAGTGTAGTCGAAACCAAGATCCTAGAATATTATGCTCTTCCCCAGCAAAATAATTCAGTTTGATATAAAACTTCAATGCCTGATCGGCAAATATGACTGCCAGAATGATGAAAATGACTTGTCTTGCTTTCACGTAATTCGTTTTTACTTTATCAAAGATAATACATGCTGCTTAATCAATATATACTAGTTACTCCTCAAAATAGACCCGCTTCACCCTTTGGCTGATACTGGTCATAATTTCATAAGGAATGGTTCCTGCTTGTTTCGCTAGGGTTTGAACGCTGATATGGTTCCCAAATATTTCAACGACATCTCCTGCTGCAACTCCAGCGATATCGGTAACATCTATCATGCACATATCCATACAAATATTGCCAACAATTGGCGCCAATAAGCCTCGAACAAATACATTACCTACCCCATTGCTTAATTTTCTGCTATAACCATCCGCATATCCTATCCGAATGGTGGCAATAATACTTTCCCGCTCAATCATTCCTTTTCGTCCATATCCAACTGTATCTCCTGCTTTTACTTTTCTTACCTGAGCCACTGTTGATTTTAAACTGGCTACAGTTTGCAGATTCAATTGATTTGAACTGGCACTATCTACTCCATACAAACCAATTCCTAATCGCACCATATCTAATTGATAAGAAGGATTCCGAATGATGGCAGCGGTATTGGCAATATGTTTGATAACTGAATATCCTAATGCGTTTTCAATGGTTTCACAAGCTGTATTAAATTGCTCTACCTGGTCTGCAGTAAATGCATCTTGAACAGGATCTTCGCTCGCCACTAAATGACTCATCACCGATTGTACAATCAACTGATCTTGCCCACTCAACTGATTCAATAATGCGGGCAACTCAATTAAATCAAAACCCAATCGATTCATGCCTGTATTCAATTTCAGGTGAATGGGAAATTGTTTCAATCCTTCTTTCTGAATATATTGATAAAATGCTGCGAACAATTCAACTGAAAAAATTTCTGGTTCGAGGTTATAATTGATGAGTGAATCGAAAGTATTTTCATCTGGGCTCATTACCATGATCGGCAAACTGATTCCAGCTTTGCGTAATTCTACCCCTTCATCTGCATAAGCCACTGCCAAATAATCTACTTGTTGCTGTTGCAATCTTCTGGCCACTTCACCTGCACCACTTCCATAGCTGAATGCTTTTACCATGGCCATCAATTTGGTTTTTGGCCTTAGCAAAGATTGATAGGTCTTTAAATTCTGTACCATGGCTGTGAGATTGATCTCTAAAACAGTTTGATGTACTTGCTGTTCTAACCAATGTGCAATTTGTTCAAACTCAAAAACCCTTGCTCCTTTCAATAATATAAACTCTTGCTGAAAAGAATGATGATTCATTGAATGGATAAACTGTTCGGTACTTAAAAAGGTTGTATACTCAAATGGAAATTGATTGGCTGATGATCGATCTAAATAATCAGTAAAGGAAGCGCCAATAAAATAGCATTTTTTTACGCCTGTTTTAATCAGCAAATTGATGACCGATTGATACAATGAATTATTTTCCTGATTGGATTGTACAATATCAGAAAGGATCACCGTTTTTGGTTGATCGCCTGCTTGCTCTTGCAAAAAGTTTAAAGCCAACTCTAAGGAAACGATATCATTGCTATAACTATCATTCAAAACAAAACAGTGATTGATTCCTTTGCGCAATTGCATACGCATTTCCACAGGCTCTAACAACAATACGCTGTCCTGAATAGCCGTTTCTTCATACCCCAAAAACAATAATACCGCAGAACAGGTAAGTGCATTTTGAATAGAAATAGAATCTGTAAATGGTATAGTTAATGTGAGTTCCCAATCTTTATACTGAAAATGAACCTTAGTTGTTCCAGCTCCTTTCTCTTGATTCAATATTCTTATCTCACGACTATCAACAATAGTTGATGCGTGCTTAAACAACAATGATTTCTCCTGCAGCTTTTGCTCTTTGCTTTCAAAACCCTCACTATGCGCTTCACCAATACTGGTAAGTACTCCAATAGTTGGTTGAATGATTTTTTCGAGATTGGCCATTTCTCCAATGGTAGAAATACCTGCTTCAAAAATTCCCAGTGTATGGGATGCATTCATCTGCCAAACACTTAATGGCACACCTATTTGAGAATTATAACTTCTTGGGCTCCTAACAATGTTGTACTGATGAGAAAGCATTTGATACAACCATTCTTTCACAATGGTCTTACCATTGCTGCCTGTAATACCGATTACGGGAAAATCAAATTGCTTTCGATGATAAGATGCTATTTGCTGTAAGGCAGCTAATGCATTGGGGACCACCAAAAAGCAAGCATCCAAAAAATCTTTTTCATCAACTGGTTCATCTACCACAAAACACCTGACTCCTTTTGCGTAGGCCGATATTATAAAATCAATTCCATTTCTTCTAGGCCCTTTAATGGCAAAGAACAATGTTTCGGCAGGGAAAACTATTTTACGACTATCTGTTACCAAATACGCAATATTCAACTCTCTATGTTCTTTTAATTGAAGAGAAAGCATATTTGCAATGGTATTGATAGAATAGCCCATTCAGTTTATTTAATAGAATGATCAATTTTGTCTGCAGGTGTGCCTTTCTTATTCATCACCATCGAATAAAAAATAGAACCCGAAATACAAACCAATATTACGC
Source organism: Sphingobacteriia bacterium (assembly GCA_037129425.1). Lineage (GTDB taxonomy): Bacteria > Bacteroidota > Bacteroidia > Chitinophagales > Chitinophagaceae > Sediminibacterium. The sequence continues at coordinate 87,670 of JBAXUV010000012.1, read as the reverse complement.
CCAATGAAATAAATACCATAGTTTGCTTAGGTATCCATTCATTCAACCAATGTTCTCCCAACATTTTGGCTCCAATAAAAATCAACACAATGGCAATGCCTTGTTGCAAATAATCAAATTTGGTCACTGCTCCTCTTAATAAGAAAAACAAAGAGCGCAAGCCCAGTACTGCAAAAATATTTGAGGTGTAAATGATCAACGGATCTTTAGAAATACCCATCACCGCAGGAATTGAGTCCAGCGCAAATACCAGATCAATGGCTGCCAGCAAAATCACTACAACAAATAAAGTGGTGTAAACTGGTCGACCATTTTCACTAATCACATATTTACCATCACCATCGTGGTTGACCAAGGGAAGAAATTTTTTGAGAAACTTATATACTTTAGAATTATGTGGATCAAATTGTTCATCACTCTCAGCCGTAAACATATGATACCCTGTATACAATAAAAAGGCGCCAAAAATATAGAGTACCCAAGAGAATTGGGTAACCAATGCAACACCCAACGTAATAAAAATAATACGGAAAAAAATGGCCATTAATATGCCTACCAATAATACCCTTGAATAATGTTTCTCTTTTACATTGAAGGAATTAAAAATCAAAATGAACACAAAAATATTATCGATACTCAAACTCCATTCCATCAAGTAGGCACTTAAAAATTCCAAAGGCAACTGATGAACAGCAACCCTTGTTACTCCACCATCATTGGCTAAATCGGGCCCTTCTATCCATAAAAAGACAAAAAAGGCCAATGCCAACCCTACCCAGAAAAATGTTTGAATCAAAGCTTGTTTAATAGTAATGCTCTGATTTTTTTTGCTCAATAGCCCCAGATCAAAAACCAAGGCAATTGATAAAACAATTCCAAAAACCAAATAAACCAATGTATGTGTATTCATAAAAAATTATAATGAGTATGATTTTTTTCTCCATGTTTGAAAAAGGATGCCGATCAACATTACAATCAATACAGGCAATAACACGTTGAGAAATTGCCAGATGGCTTTTTGTGCTTTCACTTTTTCTTTGTCCAACAATCGAAGTACCACTGTTTTATTTCTGCTTTCAAATAATTGTTTATCCGACGATAAATAATCTACACTATTCAACAAAAACTCTCTGTTGGCAAAACGATAATTTTCCATTGGAATCATTCCCATTGGCATCGGACCAGTGGTATTGCTGATTTCATTGGTTACAATATCGGCATCGGCTACCACAATTTGTTTGCCTTCTTTTATGGCATTGGGTAAAAATGCTTTGCCTGTATTACGTTGAACCGAATCAATTACCATTTGAGGCAATCGATTGGCAAATAATGAACTGAATTTTCCTTCGAGCATTACTGCCACTGGCACATAACTTTTATTGAATGAATACAAATCTTCTTCGCTTTGCACACTGGCCAATGAAACAATTGCAGGCGAACTGATTCTTCTGCTATTGGTATCGGATGCCAATAAAATGGTCTTTCGAATTCCCTTCGCCATTACCGTATCTATACTTGATGGAAATATCGGCAATACCCGATCTATATTTTGAGATATGGGATTGGGTGTTCTTGCAGAGAGAAATGGATAATAAGGCCAGGGCAATCGCTGCATACGTACTGACCCATCTGGATTCTTACCCACTACCAAAGGAATTTTTGAGCAATTTAAATCTTGCAATAAATCGGGATTAATTCGAACACCGTATTTAAACAATAATTCATCTAAGCCTAAGTTGCGATCGAATGCAGTGTACTGGCCTTCGGCTCTTTTTAAACTATCTAACTCTGCATATAATTTATCGATGAACCAAATGATATTTCCACCGTTCATTACATACTGATCTAATTTCAGCTGATCTTCTTCACTGAATGGTTGAGTTGGCTTAACAATCAATAATGTTTGAATAACTGAAGCGTCTGGATAAGCCTGTTTTAAATCGAAAACACCTAACCGATAATCGTTGCGCAAGCTTTCGCCCAAATCATTCACCGTTAAACCAGTAGGTTCTCCATTGCCCACAGTGTAAGCTATTGTTGGAATTGTTTTTCTAATAAGTTTATCTATTGCTACAATGAATTTATTTTCGAGTAATGCTTCTGCTGCATTTCTTGTTGCTTCAATATCTTCTTTGGGTTGATCATTGATTACATTGTATTGCTGGTAGATCTTTTTACTGCTTCGTAGATCGATTACAATCGGTATTTGATTTTTTCGATAGCGAATAATAGCTGCAGGTGCAATTATTTGACTGGTTGATCTATCTGCGCCATCTTCACTTTCGATTTTTTCGAATGGAACACCCATTTTTGCCAAACTATCGTAGAGTTGAACTTTCAATGAATCATCGTTCAGATCATTGGCTGGCTTTTTAAATTCAACTTTAATTAAATGATGTGCATGTACATTGAATTCGTCCAATATATCTTTTACAGCAATGCTTAGTTTCTTATAATCTGCAGGCAAGTCTCCCGACAACAAAACTTCTACATGTATGGTACTGTCTACCTCCGACAATAATTGAAGGGTGGACTCGCTTAAGGTAAAACGTTTATCCTGGGTTAGATCTACTCTTACCGAAATAAATAATGAAGCCAGTATCACCAACACAAATAGGATGGATGCTAAGGTCATTGGATATTTTTGCAGTAGCAGTTTCATTTATGCAATCGACTGTTTGGTGATTTGTACTTTTGTGAAATATAAAAACAAGGTGGTCAATGCAATAAAATAAATCAGGTCTTTCCCATCTATCACTCCTCTGCTCATATTGGCAGTATGCATTTTAATACCAAACAATTGAATATAATAATCGATGCCATTACTAAAGAATGGTAATTGACTCAATGCATCCAAACCGATAAATAAAATAAAGCACATGAATGCCCCAATGGCAAATGCGGCAATCATATTTTTCACCAGACTACTTGCAAAAATGCCAATAGCAGCATATAGATTCGCTAAAAAAAACAAACTGATATAACTACCGATGGTAGCACCTAAATCTATCCCTCCGGTAATGCTCAAAGACTGCATGGAGAAAGCATAAATAGTTGTTGGAACCAAAGCAATCAAAATGATGCATACCACTCCCCAGTATTTTCCAAGAACAATTTGGGTTGCACTAAGTGGCAATGTTTGTAAAATTTCGAAACTACCCGAGCGCAATTCTTCAGAAATGGTTCTCATGGTGATTGCGGGAATTAGAAATAACAATAACCAGGGCATCAAATTAAAAAAGCCATTCAAATTGGCATATCCAAAATTGAGCAAACTGGTATCAGGGAACACAAATAACAACAATCCTGTAATCAACAAAAAGATTCCCAACACCATATAACCGGTGATGGAACTAAAGAACTGTTGCCATTCTTTTTTGCAGATCATCCACATCCCTCAAAACTAAAGTTTTATTGGGCATTTGGCATTTTTACTATCCACATTTATCCTACTTTATGGAATTTTTAGGGGTTCTGCATTTTTGAAAAAAAAATCCCAGCTATTGGTATAACTGGGATTTGTAAATATATATAAGTCGAACTTTCTAAACCGCAAAACTTTCACCACATCCGCAGCTTCTGCTAGCATTGGGATTGTCAAAATAAAAACCTTTACCATTCAATCCATCAGAGAAATTCAATTCGGTATTTACCAGGTACAAAAAGCTTTTTAAATCGGTGACTACTTTTATTCCATTATCGTCAAACACCTGATCCATTGGCTTGATTTCATTATCAAAATCGAGCTTATAGCTCAAGCCAGAACAACCACCTCCCACAACACCAACTCGTAGAAAATAACTAGGATCATTCAATACCCCAGCCTCTTCCATCAAATGATGAACCTGCTTCTTAGCTTTATCGCTAACGTAAATACTATTTTCTGCAGCTACTTCGCTCATGATTAGTGAATTCTTTCTTCAAATACCAATTCTTCCAAACCGTTTTTCTTACGATAGTCATTAATCGCAGATTTGATAGCGTCTTCTGCCAAAACAGAACAATGGATTTTTACTGGAGGAAGATTTAATTCTTCTACTAAATCCATATTGTCGATTGCTACAGCCTGGTCAACCGTTTTACCTTTTAACCATTCTGTTGCTAGTGAAGAAGAAGCAATAGCTGATCCGCAACCGAAGGTTTTGAATTTTGCATCGGTAATTACACCTGTTGCATCATCTACTTCAATTTGCAAACGCATTACATCGCCACATTCTGGAGCACCTACTAATCCGGTACCCACGTTTTTCTTAGACTTATCAAGCGTTCCTACGTTCTTAGGATTGCTGTAATGATCGATTACTTTTTCTGAATATGCCATTTGGAATTATGAATTAAAAGTTATGAATTATGAGTTTTGTGTTATTAGTTTTCATTTTGAATGATGAGTCAAAAATTCTTAATTCTTAACTCTTCATTCATCATTCTTAATGATGCGCCCATTCAATTTTGTCCATATCCACTCCTTCTTTAAACATCTCCCATAATGGACTCATATCACGTAATTTCAACACTGTATCGCCTACTGCTTTGATAGTATAGTCGATCTGGTCTTCGGTAGTAAATCTACCTAAACCAAAACGCAATGAGCTATGTGCTAAATCATCTCCCAAGCCCAATGCTTTCAATACATAACTAGGTTCGAGAGAAGCAGAAGTACATGCTGAACCTGAAGAAAGTGCGATGTTTTTATTAAAGCCCATCAACAAACCTTCTCCTTCCACATATTTAAAAGAAATATTAGAAACATGCGGTAAGCGATGTTCTTTGTTTCCGTTCACATATGCTTCTTCTAATTGAACCAATGCATTTTCTAATTTATCACGCAATTTGCTTAAACGTGCAGCATCATCAGCCATTTCTAAACGAGCCAATTCACATGCTTTTCCGAATCCTACAATACCAGGAACATTCAAGGTACCACTTCGCATTCCACGCTCATGTCCGCCACCGTCCATTTGGGCAGTAACTTTAACACGAGGATTTTTACGACGCACATACAATGCACCAATTCCTTTAGGACCGTACATCTTATGTGCAGTGAATGCCATAATATCGATTCCGTCCTTATTTACATCTACTGGAATTTTTCCTACTGCCTGAACTGCATCAGAGAAAAACAATACACCGTTTTTCTTAGCCAATGCTGCAATTTCTTTCACTGGTTGAATTACTCCAATTTCATTATTGGCATACATGATCGCAATTAAAATTGTAGTTGGCTTGATGGCCGCTTCCAATTCTTTTAGATCGATCAATCCATCGGCCTTCACTTCTAAATAAGTTACTTCGCCACCAGAACGCTCAATATGCTTACAAGTATCCAATACAGCTTTGTGCTCAGTGGTACAAGTGATGATATGATTTCCTTTGCTAGCATACATTTCATATACTCCCTTAATACCTAAGTTATCGCCTTCGGTAGCTCCAGAAGTAAAAATGATTTCTTTAGGATCTGCACCAATTAATTTGGCAACTTGCTCACGTGCATAATCAACTGCTTCTTCTGCTTCCCAACCAAATGGATGGTTACGACTAGCGGCATTGCCAAAATGTTCCGTAAAATAAGGGATCATTGCCTCCAATACTCTTGGGTCCATTGGAGTAGTAGCATTGTTATCTAAGTAAATTGGTAACTTCAACATAAAGAATTGCTTGTTTTTTCTAATAACGCAAAAGTAGTGGAATAGGTTCTATAAATTTGAGCTCTTTGGTTGATGGCGCTTGATTTTCCTTAAATCGAAATCATAATATATAAATAATTTATAATGTTAAAGGTAGAACACATTGGTATTGCAGTAAAAGACCTCCAGGAATCCATTGAATTATTCGAAAAATTGCTCAATTCGCCCTGTTATAAAACCGAGGAAGTTGAATCTGAAAAAGTCAGCACTGCTTTTTTTAAAAAAGGGGAGACAAAAATTGAACTGGTGGCCTCACAGCGGTCAGACCAGCCGACCAGTGGTGGCTCAAGCAATGTGATCGATAAATTCATTGAAAAAAAGGGGGAAGGATTGCATCATATTGCATTTGACGTAGCCGATATACATGCAGAAATGAAAAGATTGGTTGCCGAAGGATTCACTTTATTAAACGAAACCCCCAAGAAAGGCGCCGACAATAAATTGGTTTGTTTTTTACATCCCAAAGGAACCAATGGTGTGTTAATTGAATTGTGTCAGGAGATTTAAAGCCCTAATTTTTCCACTGCAATTTGTGCAGCTACCTGGCTGGCATCTTTTTTATTGCCGGCTTTGCCTTGTGCAAATATTTCGCCATCTAAAACAGCGTTCATGGTGAAAATTCGGCGATTGCCTTCTAATTTTTCTTCCGCTAAATCGAAAGTGATGGTCTTGCCATTTTTATTGGCCCATCCAATTAATTTATTTTTTAGGTTGATGTCTATCAACTCCAGATCTTCTAAAAATAAATGCGGAATAATGATTTGCTTGAGTATCCAGGTTTTTGTTTTATCATAACCCTTATCGAGATAAACCGCTCCTATCAAGGCTTCCAGCGTATTGCCGAAAATCTGACTTCCTTTCAATGCATTGTCGAACTTATTGTAGAAAGTTAATTTACGCAATCCCATTTTGAGCGCGATATCATTGAGCTGTTGCCGATTTACCATTTTACTGCGCATCTCGGTCAAAAAACCTTCTCCTTTATAGGGATAACGCTTGAATAAATAATCTGCAACAATCGCACTCAACACAGCATCTCCCAAAAATTCTAAACGTTCATTATTTTCATCGGGAGTTTCTTTCACAGATCGATGACTCAGTGCATTGCGGTACAACTGAATATTGCCAGGACGTATGCCCAACATATCAATGATCTGCTGATCAAAAGCAGAGGTTGATTTAAATGAAAACAAGTTTTTGAAAAATTGCACTATATATGAAAGCTGTTTCTAGGCTACGTATTTCTTTACAATTACACAAGCATTGTGTCCGCCAAATCCAAATGTATTACTCAATGCCGCTCTCACTGTTCTTTGTTGTGCTTTATTGAAAGTAAAATTCAATTTTGGATCTAATTCCGGATCGTCTGTAAAATGATTGATTGTTGGGGGAACAATATCATGTATAACGCTTTGGATACAAGCAATAGCTTCAATTACGCCAGCAGCCCCTAAACAATGACCAGTCATTGATTTGGTGGCACTGATATTTAATTGGTAAGCGTGATCACCAAAAACCTCAGTGATTGCTTTTGCTTCTGCTCCATCTCCTAAAGGAGTGGATGTTCCATGTGTATTGATATAATCGATTTCATCGGGGCGCATTCCTGCATCTTTCAGTGCAGCAATCATTACATTTCTTGCACCTAATCCATCAGGATGAGGAGCAGTTAAATGGTATGCATCAGCAGATGCACCACCGCCTGCTATTTCGCAATAAATTTTTGCACCACGTTTAATGGCATGTTCATATTCTTCTAAAACTACTACTCCTGCTGCTTCTCCCATAACAAACCCATCTCTGTTTTTGTCGTATGGACGGCTTGCAGTTTCAGGATCATCATTTCTTTCGCTCATGGCTTTCATGGCATTGAATCCACCAACTCCAGCTTCGCTAATTACCGCTTCAGATCCACCACTAATAATAATATCCGCTTTACCTAATCGAATGGTATCTGCTGCAGCAATGATTCCGTTGGTGCTGGATGCACAGGCACTAACCACTGCAAAATTGGGTCCACGAAATCCGTGGCGCATAGATATTTGCCCTGCAGCAATATCCAATATCATTTTTGGAATGAAGAAAGGATTGAAACGTGGAGTTCCATCTCCTTTGGCAAAATTGATTACTTCTTCTTGAAAAGTAGTTAACCCACCGATTCCACTGGCGAAAATTACGCCAACACGGTCTTTATCGATTCTTTCATTGTCAAGTTGGGCATCTATTACAGCCATATCACTTGCAACAAGGGCCAATTGAGCAAATCGGTCCAACTTACGAGCTTCTTTGCGCTCCATAAATTGAGTAGGGTCAAAGCCCTTCACTTCACATGCAAACCTTGTTTTAAACTTGCTTGCATCAAATAAGGTAATAGGCGCAGCACCAGGAACACCATTAATTAGCCCATTCCAATAATCATTTAGATTATTGCCAATGGGAGTCAATGCTCCAATACCTGTAACGACTACTCTTTTCAACTGCATAAAAGGGTCCTGTTAAAAGTGAATCCGCCTTTCGAGGCTGTAGGGCCGCAAGAAGGCGGATTAATTATTCCTAGTTGTGTTTATCTTACTTAGCGTGTTCCTCTAAATAAGCAACTGCTTGTCCAACAGTAGTGATGGTTTCAGCCTGCTCATCAGGAATAGAAATGTTAAATTCCTTTTCGAATTCCATGATTAACTCAACGGTATCTAAAGAATCTGCACCTAGGTCGTTGGTAAAAGAAGCCTCATTAGTTACTTCTGCTTCATCCACACCTAATTTGTCAACGATAATTTTCTTTACTCTTGTAGCGATGTCTGACATTGTAAAAGTTTTTGATTACTGCGGCAAAAATATACATTTTGCGATATAAGCAATACAATATGGCATTTTTGTTTCCACAGTATCTAGGAATGTGCTTAAAAAACGCAATTATTCCGGTTTTTTAGCCTTTTTTTTAAAAATGATGGTTATATTAGACATCCAACAAGCTCCCTTTTTTGCCTATGGCTTTAAAAATGATTCAATACGGCTCCAAGGAATACGAACAAATGTTAGCATTAAGGCACCAAATGTTGCGTAAACCATTAGGCCTGGATTTTACTAGGGAGGAATTAGAGAAAGAAGAACACAATATTTTATTAGGCTGTTTTGATGATGATGTACTAGAAGGTTGTTGTATGCTTGTTGAAACTTCCAAAAATGAAGTTCGTTTGAGACAAATGGCGGTTTTATCTGGCTTACAAGGTAAAGGCATTGGAAGAGTGATGATGCTTTTTGCCGAAAATGTTGCCAGAGATAGAAGGTACCAAAGAATAATCATGCATGCCCGCTTGAGTTCAATTCCATTTTTTGAAAAATTAGGATATGCCGTGGTGGGTGAACCTTTTATTGAATTGACTATTCAACATGTTATCATGGAAAAAGAGTTATGAGATATGAGTTATGAGATATGAGATGTGAGATGTGAATTATGTGGTGTTTCGTTTTAATGTTATTAGTGTAGAAGTAAGTATTCTTTTGATTTCATCTGCTTTCAAAATTAAATTCTCGAGGTTTTGATCTGTTTCAGAAACAGTCTCTTTGATCAACTTAAGCCAGTAAATTGTTTCCCGAATTTCTTTATTTGCTATTGAAAGTTTTGAGCCAAACTCTTTTCTACTATAGGCACCTATAGCCTCTTCTACATTTGCCCCTACAGATGTCCCAGATTTGAGTAGTTGAATACTAATGTCATACAAAACAGTGTGTCGCTTAATGAAAACTGTATGAAATAAAATGATTGATTTGGCAAATGAAAAACATTTTTCAGCAAGAATACTGTTTTTACTCATTCAATAAAGATGAATTACATTTTAAGAAATAAAAAAGTAGTTATACCTAAAATTGAATTTAAACCACCCAATTTCAAAACTCGTATCTTTTATCTCGTATCTCTTATCTTTTATCTCTTATCTTTTAATTCTTATCTTCAACAAGCCTCTGATTTCATGCTTCATCTCCTCCGTCATTCCTTCTTTGGGAACAATAAAAAAAGATTTAGAATCGAAATACAAATGAATAAAATGAGGGCTTTCAAAATAATTTGAGAATTGTTTCCAATTCCACTGCGATGCGCCACGTTCATTTTCTAAACGAACACCTTCATCATTTAAATAAATGGTGAAATGATCTTTAAATGTGGCTGCCCTTTTATAAATACTATTGGGAAGTAAATACCAGAAAGTAGCCATTAGAATAAGCCATATAAATGAGCCCAGTAAAAAAGGTTCTGGCCTGATTTTTTTGGTGTAAAATAATATAGCTGCTAGAATCGCAAACACATTCACCAATACAATTAATATCCTCAATTCGGGTCTTTGAACAAAATGGTAGCGTAAAGCCTGGATCACTTTTTTCTTATCGTAACTAAAAGCATGTTGCATTCAGCAAAAATAAGGTTCTCCCTGTAAAAGGGCTGCAATCGTTTGCAATGAATAAAGAATTTAAACTACTGCTTTCTTCAAAATCATTTCACTACTTTTAAAGTCCAACTATTGCCATATGTCTTTATTAAAGCCTCGCCTGAGTTTCATGCAGATCATCAACATGAACGTAGGTTTCTTTGGAATACAATACAGTTTTGGCTTACAGCAAAGTGCTGTAAATCCTATTTATGATTTCTTAGGGGCTCAACCCGATCAAATTCCCCTGCTTAATTTAGCTGGTCCAATGACCGGGTTGCTTATTCAACCAATTATTGGCGTCTTGAGCGATCGAACATGGCATCCTCGCTGGGGAAGAAGAAAACCCTATTTTTTTATTGGGGCCCTATTCTGCAGTTTGTGTTTATTCATTTATCCTTTCAGCAGTAGTTTATGGATGGCAGGAGGATTGTTATGGATATTAGACGCAGCAAATAATACGGCTATGGAGCCTTACCGTGCATTTATAGCTGATAAACTTCCAACCTCTCAACATGCCAGTGGATTTTTAACACAGAGTTTTTTTACTGGTCTGGGAATTACGCTAGCCAATATTTCTTTATTTGTGTTTCAAAAATTCATTCCTGGAAAACATGGAGCTATACCTTATTGGGTTTTCGGATCATTCTTTTTAGGATCTGTTTGTTCAATCAGTTCTGTTTTATGGAGCATAACTAAAACCCCGGAAATTCCTCCAACCGAAGAAGAGTTGGCTGTTTTACGTTCCAATAAAAAAGGGTTATTTCAACCATTTTTAGAAATTGCTCATGCTATTGTTGATATGCCCAAAGTAATGTGGCAATTGGCATTGGTCTATTTATTCCAGTGGTATGCCCTTTTCTGCTATTGGCAAAACGCTTCAAAAAGTATTGCACAATCAGTTTGGAAAACCAGCCCATCCGCCAATAAAACTTTATACGAAGAAGCAGTTGGTTGGGCAGGATTAGTAAATGGCTGGTACAATGTCATTACATTTTTATCGGCTTTTGGCCTGGTGTATATGACCAAAAAATACAGTCCTAAAAAAGTGCATGTAGTTTGTTTATTAATGGCAGGCTTAGCATTACTGGCATTTCCTTATATAGACAATAAATATTTATTGTTTGTTCCAATGACTGGTTTTGGAATTGCATGGGCAAGTATGATGGGTGTTCCTTATTTAATGGTAGTGAATGATATTCCGAAAGAAAGATATGGAGTATATATGGGTATTATCAATATGATGATTGTGATTCCAATGATTTTACAAACCACCACATTCGGATTTGTGTTGAATCATTTTTTAGACAATGATCCAGGCAAAGCCATTGCATTTGGAGGAGTGTTGTTATTGCTTGCTTGTGGAGCAACTTTGTTGATCAAAGAATCCAAACCGATTGATGATGAAATTGTATTGCAATCTGGAGGGCATTAAAGAATTAAGAATGATGAATTATGAATTAAAAGATTTAAGACTCAAGAAGGAATTTATTTGAAAGAACAATAATTCATAACTCTTAACTCTAAAAATGTATCACATCATTCATAACTATTAATTCAAAAAATGTATCTCGTTATTATTAATTCTTAATTCTTTATATGAAAGTTCTCTGCATAGGCGAAGCATTGATCGATATGATTTGCACCGATAAAGGCAAATCACTTTCTGCTGGAAATAATTTTCTCAAAAAACCAGGTGGTGCTCCAACCAATGTAGCCGCAGCTATTGCGGCATTGGGTGGCAAAGTAGAACTGGCAGCTAAAGTGGGGGACGATCCTTTTGGTAAACAACTCATTGAAGTGATGCAATCATTTGGGGTAGGTACAAGTTCTATGCTCACTGATAAAAAACATTTTACCACTTTTGCTTTTGTTTCTTTGATGGAAGATGGAGAAAGAGATTTTGTATTCAATAGAGGGGCTGATGGACAATTAAGTATTGAAGAAATTGATTCGATCGATTTAAGGGATGTATCAATTATTCATTTTGGATCTGCAACAGGGTTCTTGCCTGGTCCTTTGCAGGCTGCCTATTTACATTTATTGGAGAAAGCATTATACCTCAATATATTTATCAGTTTCGATCCCAACTATCGTCATTTATTGTTTCAAAATAATACCGAAACATTTATTGAACAATCCTGGCATTTTTTACAACATTGTAATTTTTTTAAGTTGAGTGACGAAGAAGCAATGCTTATTACAAAAACCGATTCTCTAGAAAAAGCCACACAACAATTACAGGAAAAAACGAATACCATTTTTGCGATCACTTTAGGCAAAGAAGGAACGCTATTGGGAATGAATGGAGAACAGCATATTATTGAAAGCATTCCAGTGAAGCCAGTGGATACTACTGGAGCCGGTGATGCATTTGTAGGAGCTGTTTTATATCAATTGAGTCATCGATCCAAAATGCAAATTGCTGAAATGAATTTGATCGATTGGAAATTGATCATTGAAAATGCCAATAAAGCAGGTGCCAGAACCTGTGAATATTTAGGCGCCATGGAAGCTTTTGCTTTTTTAAATAACCAGATTTTTAATTAATCAACTTTTATAAGTGTATCAATACAACCTTCATCAAAAAATTACTGCTGCTTGTACAAAAGAGAAATTAGACATTGGCGATAAAGACCAGTTATTTTTTGTTCGATTCATTGCCAATGCAGTTGCATTAAAACAACTCTATGAATTGATTTACAAGGATCATCCCCAGCATGAAAAAATGTTTGATGTGTTATTAAACACAATTATTAAAACACATAAGGAAAGATCAGCTGCTTTCAAGAAAAAAGATACTGATAAAGAAAAAAAAGGAACTTGGTTTTTATCGAATCAGATCACTGGAATGAGTTTATATGTAGACCGTTTTGCAGGAAAATTATCTGAACTGCCTTCTAAGCTAAGCTACCTTCAAAATTTAGGTGTTAATTTTTTACACTTAATGCCTGTATTTGAAAGCCCAGCAGGTGAAAGCGATGGCGGTTATGCTGTATCCGATTTCAGGAAAGTAGATGCTCGATTTGGCTCCCTCACTGATTTAAAAAATTTGCAACAATCAATGCAAGATCAACACATGTATCTCATGATTGATATTGTATTGAACCATACATCGCATCAACACGAATGGGCAAAAAAAGCCAAAGCTGGCGATGCTGAATTTCAAGATTTCTATTATATGTACAACGATCGAAACATACCCGATCAGTTTGAACAAGCAATGCCTGAAATATTTCCTGAATCAGCACCCGGAAGTTTCACTTATGTGAAAGAATGCAATAAATGGGTGATGACTGTTTTTCATAATTACCAATGGGACCTTAACTTTTCCAATCCGGCTGTTTTTAATGCCATGTTGGAAAATATTTTCTTTTATGCCAATTTAGGAGTAGATATTTTAAGAATAGACGCACCTGCATTTATTTGGAAACAGATTGGTACCAGTTGTCAAAACCTTCCTGAAGCCCATACCTTATTAAGATTGATCAAACAAGCAGTTTATATTGCCACACCAGGTATGGCTATTTTAGGGGAAGCGATAGTAGCTCCAAAAGAAATCATCAAATATTTTGGCACAGATGATTTTATTGCTAAAGAATGTGATGTTGCTTACAATGCTACTCAAATGGCATTGCAATGGGATGCATTGGCTACAGGAGATACCAGAGTAATGTTAGCTGCACAACATGATCTATTGCAAAAGCCATTGGGTACTACATGGATTACTTATACAAGATGTCACGATGATATTGGCCTGGGATATGATGATGATAAAATTGCCGCAGCAGGGTATAATGCTTATGAACACAGAAAGTTTTTAAAAGAATATTATTCAGGAAATCATCCGGTATCCGATGCAATGGGTGCTTTGTTCTCGGTGAATCCAAAAACGCAAGATGCTCGCATCAGCGGAACATTAGCTTCTTTATGCGGATTAGAAAAAGCCATTGAACAAAATAATCAACCCTCGATCGATCAATCGATTGCCAAAATTATTTTGATGCAGGCGCAGAGCATGTTTATTGGCGGAATCCCTATGTTGTTTTATGGAGATGAAGTGGGTTATACCAATGATTATTCTTATTTATCAGATGAAGGAAAAAGTTATGATAATCGATGGATGCATCGACCGATTATCGATTGGAAAAAAAATGCCAAAATAGAAATAGAAAATAGTATTGAGGAGCAAATATTTTCTGCCACCAAAAGATTGATCAGTATTCGAAAAAAATTACGTGTATTGGAGGATCAAAAAAATATCAGCTGGTTGAGCCAGCATAATATTCATGTTGCAGGTTTTCTAAGAACAGATGAAAACGAGCGTTTATATTGTTTGTTCAATTTTAGTAGAAAAGCTTCCTACATTACCTGGTATGCGTTTAAAGAACATGGCACTGCCCCTACTGAATTATATGATTATTGGACAGAGAAAAAATACAAAGTAGGGCCCGACCACGAATACCTCGTACTAGAGCCCTACCAATTTTTAATTATGAAATAAGAATTAAGAATTATGAGTTATTAATTATAAGATATGAAATACATTCTAGAATTTTAAATGCATCTCTTAATTCATAATTCTTAATTCATAATTCTTAATTTAATTAGCTCCATCCGTTTTGCCTCTTGCAACAGCAAAGTCCCCTACTTTCTTGCCTTGCGTTAATCCCACTTCGCAATCAGCGCGATAATGAATGGCGCCATACAATCTAGAATCGGAAGCTTCTTTTGCCATGGCATTGTAAGCAGCTGCTTTTTCAGGATTGATATAACTCAAAACAGTTGCTGCTGCTGCACTAAAAGTAGAGTGACCAGAAATATAGGCTGGGAAATTAGGAACACCCGTACTTGTTTTGATGGATTTATCCATTTGAGAAGGTCTTGGATTGTAATATGCATATTTTGTATCCCAACAAGTAATACCAGCATCCATCACCGCCATATTCAACAATGCCAAATTTCTTGCCCAACGAACTTCACTGAATTTCTTTGCAATAAAATCTTCAGATGCAATGGCATTCCAATGTCCTGGAGGAGTATAAGTTCCTACCCCATCAGCCCAAAAATGCACAATGGCTATTTGCTCTCTTGTTGCAGATTCACTAAACCTTTTTACTTCCGCTAATTCCTCTTTGAATTTAACAGAACCTGTAGAAGGTGGAGCTGGTGGCCTGATCGCAATGGTTGTCAATGAATCAAACAAGAATGGACGAACCCTTCCAAAAAAAGGCAACATGGGTGGTCTGCTTGGTGCATCTAAACTGATCCAAGGCACTTCTCCTGTTGCTGCAGTTTGCTGTTCTAATTGAGCCCATTGTGCTGGTGTTCCCACAGCCCTGCTCATATTATCATTGGCGGCTCTTGCAATTACTTTTGCAGCTACCAATCTACCTAGCGTTACACCTGCTTCCATATCACTTCTGGTATTCATACCCGCCATAATTCTTGCATTGATTTGCTCATCGGCTTTTTGTTGAATATATGCAGCGTCAGCAGGAAATAATAATTTAAGCATTTCAACTGCTGCTGCTCCAACAACTGCATCCTCACTGGGGTAAGCAGGCAGATCATTGGCTGGTAATAATGGAGTAATCGTAGCATCCACTTTATAAGGTGCCACCCTTGTGTACAAACGCTTGTAAAAATAAGCTGCCACCAATGCATCATATTGTGCTACACTCACATAGGCATACGCTCTTGCTGCATAAGGTGGATTAGAAAAAGGAAACTGGGGATAACTAAAAGGATTAGCTGCAGTTGGTATAGGATAGGTACCATCTGCATTTTGATAAGGTGGCAAATTTCTTTTTGCTACCAGCTCACGCATAATTTCATTCCATCTCAAAACAGCTCCTGCACCCCAATAGCGAATACTTGCTTTTTGAGCATCTGTTAGACTCAATTGATATTGCTTGATTTCATTGAGTTCTCTTAGATAAGCTCCATTGGTAATTGCTAAAGGAGCTGTTAGCGCAAATTCATTTGCTGTAGTAAGTACCACTGGCTTCCAATCTCCTGCATTTACATCTAATTGTGTAGGATTTAATGGAGCTAATTCTTTGGTTCTGTCTTCGATCGTTTGTTTACAACTAATCAAACTGATGGATACAGCTGACAGTAAAAATATATATTGAATTATTTTTTTCATCTTGTTGAATTATTTTTTGTCTTCTTCCTTGGTTGCCTTTTTCTTTTTAGTAAAATCGAGGATATAAAAAACACCCGCGCTGTATGATGTAGTTTGCCCCACATTTCTTCCAGCTGTGGTGAACATGGCATTTCCAATAAAGGAAAGACCTTCAATAGAAGACAAAGTGTATTTAATATTTGCACCTATTCTTGTGGAATTCATTTGATTACTTAAAAAAGGCATATTGTTTTTTGAAATATCAAAGCCTCCATTGGTTTGAGTGATATCAGCTACCGCTTCTGCAATCCAAGTTGAACTTCTGTAACCTGCTCTCAGATTGAAGTTGGCCATATTAGGCATGGCAACCTGATTGCTATACACCATTTCAGTTGTATAATAAGATGTTCGGTCAATAGTAACTTTATCACGCATGATATATGCTGCAGAACCAGTAACAAATAAATTTTTTACTTGATAGTCGAGCATTAATCTAAGCGAAGCCGTTTTACTTTGTAGTCCAATACTCAATGGTAAAAAATCAGCTACATAGTTGGTAACTGGAGTAGATACCGCTCCTAAGGCATATAAAGAGAAATCCCCCTTTCCCAATTTTTTTTCTATAGGCATCCACTTAATGGTTAAGCTCAAGTCTTGTAGTCCTTTTTGTCCATTTAGTGTTCCCTGAGAGGCTTTTGTAGAAATATAAGGAAGCGCAAACAATAGATTTAAATTGTCTTTTAATCCATAGTTTCCCATTACTCCGATCATTTGAGAACTAACTGTTCCTAAGTTTTGATTGTCTCTTTTAAATGTTCCTTCCCAATAATTTTTCCAGCTATTTTGTCCATACATAATACCAGTACAAAAATTATTTTTACTCATCATGATTGCATCAACATCTGTTTGACTTTTTGCAGTTGAATAAATAAAAGAAAGGGTAATCATTAAAAAAGCAATTTTATAAAATCGCTTGAATGTGTTCTGCATAATTAGTTTGGTTATTTTTTCATTTTTAATCGGTCAACTACCAGCTGACCTACTTTTTGTCCAATGTTGGTGCTGATGATACAGGAATTGTGAAAATGCAATCCTCCATAAAACCTTGCCCAGTTATTTTCTTCTGCAGCGGCCCTAAACGATTTAAATGATCGGTTGGCAATTCCAAATTCCAACTCTGTTGAATCGGTATATTGAAAATTGTCTCCAAATACACTCGTGAGTGCTTCTGCAGCTGAGGAAGAAATAGTGGAATGACCACAAGTGTATTCCGGAAATGCTGGAGTCTGTAAATAAGGTCTCCAATTAATATCGATGTATTTATTGATCACCGTTTCTGGACGAGCTGTATTGTATTTGTATTTTACATACCAGCATTGAATAAATGCATCGAATAAAGCAATGGATGTTTTTGTAACGGCATAAACCGTAGTAGGAAAATCTGCATTGGCTGTTTTTGCTGCAATGCCCACTACACTCATCCAATGTCCGGGAGGAGAGAACTTTTTACTTCCATACATAGCATGCCCAACCACATTCATTTTAAATGGATTGTCATCCCAAAATTCTGCCATGTGCTTTTGCTCTGGAGTTAAACTATCAATGGCATTCTTGATAGATAAAACCTCCTGATAGTACTTGCTATTTTTATCAGTGATATTAAATGTTGGCGGCGGTTCCGGCTGAAAGATACCAGCACTGTCTAATACCATTGGCCTGATTTCTTTCCAATGTGGTTCTGCAGCAGATGCATATAATGGTGGTGTTGGTACCCATCTTCCTGGAATATCCATCACTGCATATTTTTCCGCGGTTCTGGTTTGTAAATAATTGTCTTTTTTACTCCAGCGAATGATCTGCATTCCAATACTATCAGCAAATGCGGTTGATGCTTTTGCTACATTTTCTGGAAGCCCTTTTTCTTTGGCAACATTTACAATGCTGTCTCGAAAATCTTTCATGCTACCTTCAGGAAAAGTTACTGCTTCCCCTACTTTAATATAGGCCAATAATGTAGCCAATTCTACATCTATATCTGGTGTGATTGCAGGAGCACTGATGGCTTTTAATCCGTTCAATTGCTTGCCCAAACTTTGGTATTGATTGGGATAAGCTGCCGCCACTACTTCATAAGCAGCAATAGCTGCATAAGCATAATTGCGAGAAGCTACCATGGGTGGGAAATTATTTCCCATAACCACTGTATTTAATTCATGTACTGTTGCACTGAATAATATTGGATTGTGTAAAAAGGCTTTGTATTCATTCTTGTTTGAACATGCATACATGCAAACAATGAATGAAAGGCCTATCAAGGTCTTTTTCATAAAAATTAGTCTAGAAATAAATAGTAAATGCTTAATGTACCAGCATTAAGCTTGAGGGGGCCGTTCTAATGAAGTGGTATAATCATCACCCAATTCTGCGTGCGATATTGCCCGTTTGATTGCTACTTCGGAACCACCACTAAACTGCCAAGAAAAGGAATGATCCTCGGTAAAATCTTGAACAGAAAATTTAGCACTATGAGGGTGTGATGAAGATGATTTTTTTGAATTAGAATTTGCAACAAAGTCATTGGCCAAACGAAAGAAATCATCTCTCGCATTGATGATACCTGTTTTTTCCATATTTGGAATGCACAGTAATTCCAATGAGTCTAGGTAAAACCTACGTTTTACATAAGTATACGAAACACCATTGATCTCCACGCTACCATTGGCTTTCTCGTAGGTTGCGGTACTATTGGTATAAGGAAGATTGGCAGCTACTTTAATATGAATCAAAGCTGCTTCATCATAAATATCCTGGTCTAATTCTGCTTGTAAATTTTGTTCGGATTCTTGCTCTAGGTAGCTAGAAATCATTCTATAACCACCCCAATTAAAGAGCAGAAAAGCCAATAATAGTATAGCAAGCAGTTTTTTCACCAATCCGAAAATAGGATTTATTTATTGAACAACAAATGTTTTATTGTCTTTTCCAATTCCGGTTAGGGTTAATTTCTTCCAGGATTTGGGTAAAGCCGATTTAATTTGAGTAATTCCTGAAGGGGTGATTTCTAAACCACCAAAACCCATTAAAACAGATTGTAATATCCCACCAGCCCCAGTTGCAAAATAAGGATTGGTTCCTCCCTTGGTCTCTGCAATCACTCTTAATGGAGGATTGAGGTTGGGCAAATAGGAATCTTGGAAAAAATGAAAGGCTTTTTCTCCATTACCCAGCCTTGCATATAATAAAGTGAAAATGGCCTGTGTCATGGCTGGTGTACCTTCTGTTGGAACGCGAGATTCATAATATTCTAAATCTTTTTTAATTTGATTTGGATCACTTACTTCTTTTAGAGGATATGCTAATAAATTCACATCTCCCTGTTTGATGCCTTCTCCATTATAGGTAGCATGTTCCCTGGTTACGCCATTCTCCATTTTTAAAATTGGAATATTCTGTGCTACTAATGTCCAATCGGGGTCGGCTGATGCCCCCAATAATTTGGCTGCTTCTGTTGCATAATTCAACACCGCTTTAGCAGAAGCATTGGTCCATGCATTATTGTCTACGTTTTCTGCCCACTCATCGGCAGCTACCACATTTTTGATATCATATTTTCCTGGGCCATTTCTTTCTACCCTACTTGCCCAAAAATTAGCCGTCTCTTTTAAGATGGGCCATCCCTTTTCTTTCAACCATTCCTTGTCTTGCGTTACACAATAATAATTCCATGCAGCAATGCCAACACAGGCTGTAATATGGTGTTCAAATGGTCCGCTTAATGCCCATACAGGCGTTTCTTCTACACCGGTAGCAGCACTTTCCCATGGGAACATCGCTCCTTTATATCCATGACTAAAGGCGTTTTTCTTTGCAGCTGCTAATCGTTGAAATCTATATTCTACAAGGCTTTTAGCCATTTCTGGATGCAATACTAAAATGGCTGGATACATCCACAATTCGGTATCCCAAAATACATGCCCATTATATCCTAGCCCACTCAGCCCCATTGGTGACGGGCTCATATCATTACCTTCTCTCACAAAAGAATACAAATGATACATCATACTATGTACATCTTGCTGAGACTGTGCGTCTCCTTCAATTTGAATATCCGATTTCCATAATTCCTTCCATGCATTATGATGAAATGCCAATAGTCTGTCTCTTCCTTCGAGCTTCGCAAAAATGGTCATGCGCTCCGCTTCATTCAATGGATCATCGTGATGTGCACTTGTTATTGAAGAACCCACAATGGAAAATCGATAAGTTTCTCCCGCTTTAATTTTTTTATTAAATTTCATCAAATGCATATTGTTATCCCACATTTCATGAATCACCCTTGGCTCTTGGCCATGTGTTTCTGTAAACAAAAAAGTATTGGAAGCACACATTAGTAATTTGCCAGTCGGGCTTTTGGCCGAAGATGTAAGCAGGCTAATGGTTACATGAGGGCGATCAATTTCATTGTAATAATTTTGAACATCTTTTAATGCATCTGGCGCTTCCATTACACTAGCTGTATTCAATGCAATGTCTTTTTTAGCAGTAACCGTTACATCCATTAAAACGGTAAATGGCAGATGGCGTAATGAATAATATGTATAACTAACTGTTGCCTTATCACCATAATTAAAAGAGCAGGTAAAACTGGCTTTTTGCATGTCTAATTCCTGCTTCATATTTTGCACTTCTGCTGCACCGATATTTCTGCCATCAATACCCAATTGCATATTCAATAAATTGAAGCTTCGCAGAAAATTACTGACCCTTCCACGTCCATACTGATCGTATGCACCAGCTAAAACCACATCCTTTACTTTAAATGGTTCGGGAGAAGAAACAATCCCAATCATTCCATTGGCAACAGTAATGCCATAATAGTTGGATGGATTGATGGTGCTAGTGCTAATTTTCCAGGGATCCTGTGCAAAGAGATTGGAAAAACTAAACATGGATACTAAGGCGAAAATGGCGGGGAATCGTTTCATAATGCGTAATTTGCAATGCTAATGTATCCCAAATCTATTCATAAATTGTAGATGAAACATTTTACTTTTCCTTTTTACAGAACTATCATGCTAAAAATATTTTTTTCCATTCTATTGGCATCCATATTAACGGATTCAATTGCTCAACCCATTCCAAAAGGTGCTGCAAGTCTTATATATGAAAACAAAGGTGAGCCATTAACTTTATTCACCTACAAGCCTGCAACTTATAATGGCGGTCCGATTCTGGTAGTTTTTCATGGAGTAAAAAGAAATGCTGAAGAATATAGAGATTTTGCCATTACTATGGGAGATCGTTTTAAAGCAATTATTGTAGCCCCTTTCTTTGATTCTTTGCGTTTTGCATCCGCGCGTTATCAAAGAGGTGGGATTGTAAAAAAAGACAATGCACAACCCAAGGAAGATTGGACCTATTCAATGATACCTGGGCTGGTTGCACATGTTCGAAAGCTTGAAAAAAATGACACCCTACCTTATTATTTAATTGGTCATTCTGCAGGCGGTCAATTCTTGGTTAGGATGGCAGCTTTTCTTCCCGGAGAAGCCAAGAGAATTGTTGCAGCCAACCCGGGTTCAGATCTTTTTCCAACAAGGGAACAAAATTTCGGTTATGGTTTTGGAAAGCTTCCTTATGCACTGAGCAATGATGAAGTGCTAAAAGCTTATCTAGCTGCACCGTTGACCTTATATCTTGGTACTGATGATATAAGACCAGAACATAATTTTGATGAAAGTGAAGCAGGAATGGTTCAAGGTAAAAGCAGACTTGAAAGAGGAAGAAATTGTTTTGCATTTGCAAAAGCATTAGCAGAAAAAAAAGGCTGGATATTCAATTGGAGAAAAGTAGAAACCCCAGATATTGACCATGATGCTGCAAGAATGTTCGCTGCAAAAGAAGTAGAAGAAGCCTTATTTGGAAAATAATTGAAATAAATTTCATGAAATATCTTTTATTAGTTTTTCTTTCTGCTATTGTATTGATATCCTGTAAAGACAACAAACGGTTGTTTAGACCAATATCGGCAGAAAAAAGTGGTATCCAATTTGTTAATCAAATCACTGAAAATCCCAATTTGAATGTATTGAATTATGAATATATCTATAATGGCGGGGGAATTGGCATTGGAGACTTTAATAACGATAGTTTGCCCGATGTATATTTCACTGGCAATATGGTGTCTAATAAATTATACATCAATAAAGGTGATTTGCATTTCGAAGACATTACTGCTGCTGCCGGAGTAGATGGAAATGCAAAATGGTGTAAGGGTGCAAGTGTAATTGATATTAACAATGATGGATGGCTCGACATTTATGTTTGTGCAGCCATTTTACCAGATAGCAATGCCAGACAAAATTTATTATACATCAATCAGGGAGTTGATAAAAAAACAGGCAACCCAACATTTAAAGAAATGAGCGTTGCGTATGGATTGAATGATGCATCTAACACACAGATGGCTGCATTTTTTGATTATGACAATGATGGCGATCTTGATGTGTATTTATTGGTCAATGATTTAGATGGAACATATCCTAATGAATTCAGACCAATTAGAAAAGATGGATCCTGGCCAAATACTGATAAACTATTGGAAAATCATTTTGATTCAACAGTTGCTCATCCAGTATTCACCAATGTTTCAGCAAAAGCCGGAATTCTGATCGAAGGACATGGTTTAGGATTAAGTATTGCTGATATCAATCAAGATGGATGGAAAGACATTTATGTAAGCAATGATTATTTATCGAATAATATTTTATACATCAATAACAAAAACGGAACATTTACAGATCATTGCGCTGAATATTTAAAACATACCAGTAAAAATGCAATGGGCAATGATATTGCAGACATTAATAATGATGGATTAGCTGACATTATTGAAACAGATATGATGCCTGCAGACAACTATCGTCAGAAAATGATGAATAGCGATATCAAATACCAAACTTTTCAAAATTCTGAGCGGTATGGATATATGTATCAATATCCAAGAAATACTTTGCAACTCAACCAAGGATTTGGCGTAAAAGCCAATGACAGTGTCGGTATTCCTGTATTCAGCGAAATAGCTTACTTAAGTGGAGTAGCCCATACCGACTGGAGCTGGGCGCCCTTATTAATTGATGCAGATAATGATGGATTTAGAGATCTCTTAATTTCTAATGGGTTACCAAAAGACATGAGCGATATGGATTTTATGGCCTATCGCAAACATGCAGTAGCCAATGCAAGCATGGAGGAAATACTCACTCAATTGCCTACCGTAAAAATTAATAATAATATTTTTCGAAATAATGGCGATTTAACTTTTACAGATAAAACAATTGATTGGGGTTGGGAAGCACCTACTTATTCAGCCGGAATGGCTTATGCCGATTTTGACAGAGATGGAGACATAGATGTAATGGTAAATAATACCAATATGCCTGTTAGTTTTTTAGAGAATACCGAAAATGAAAACAAAGACCAGGCTCATTATATTAATATCAATCTAAAAGGAAGCAACAATAATGTAAATGGAATTGGCGCTATGATTCATGTGTATAGCAATGGCGTACATCAGAGTTATGAAAATAGCCCTTATAGAGGGTATCTTTCTACTATCGAAAATATAGCCCATTTTGGATTGGGCAAATCTACTTTTGTAGATTCCATTCAAATTGAATGGCCAGGCAATTTAAAGCAAACCATATTTCATCCAAGTATTGATGCAACTATTACGATCGATATAAAAAATGCTAGCCCAAAAGAAGTAGTGGCTAAACCATCCATTATGAATGGAAATTGGTTTACAGATATTACAAAAGCTGCTGGGATCAATTACACCAATCAAGAAGTAGATTTTATCGATTTTGATATTCAAAGATTGATTCCACATAAACTTACACAAAACGGTCCTCCTGTTGCAGTAGGTGATATCAATGGAGACGGATTAGATGATTTTATTATTGGAGGAAGTTCACCTTTTTATGCCAGGATCTTCACTCAAGACAAGAATGGACAATTTTTGTCGAAATCAATTTCCAATTCCAAAGAATATCAATTACAGGACGACGCGGGTATTTGCTTATTTGATGCAGACGGTGATAAAGATTTAGATCTATTTATTGCTTCAGGTGGTGCCGAAAATGAACCTCAATCCAAAGCCTATATGGATCATTTTTATGTGAATGATGGAAAAGGCAATTTCAGTGAATTGACAATTGATATAACCAATAATAGAGCTTCAAAAAGTTGTATCAGCGCTGCTGATTATGATAATGATGGCGATATGGATTTATTTATTGGCGGAAGAGTAATACCTGGGAAATATCCCAGCCCAACCAGTAGTTTTATTTATCAAAATGACAGTAAAAATGGAAAAATCATTTTTACTGATATAACTCAAAAAATAGCTCCAGCTTTGCAACAAATCGGGATGGTTACCGCTGCGGTTTGGATAGATGTAAATAAAGACCAGAAAATAGATTTATTAATTACTACAGAATGGGGGCCAATCATCACTTTACAAAACAAGAACAATCAATTTACGCTGGTTAAAACGGCTATTGACAATCAAACAGGTTGGTGGAACAGTATTACCGCTGCAGATATTGACAAAGATGGCGACATGGATTTTGTTGTTGGTAATTATGGTTTAAATGGATATTTAAAACCAAGTACACAATATCCTATCAAAGCTTATGCAAAAGATTTTGATAAGAATACCAGTTTTGATGCAATATTTAGTTCGTTTTTACCTGCGTCTACTAACGGCCCAATGAAAGAATTCCCCATTGCAGGAAGAGATGAGTTCATTCGTGAAATGAGTGCACTCAAAGAGCGATTCCCCAATTATGCTTCTTATGCTAAATCGGAAATGCAACAAATTTTTTCCGCAGAAAATAGTAAAGACGCTTTACAATTATCAGTCAATAATTTTAATAGTTCTTGGGTAGAAAATAAAGGAAATTTTAATTTTGTTTTACATGATTTACCAAGAGAAGCTCAATTTGCCCCTATCTATGGGATTGTTGCCAAGGATTTTGATGGTGACGGCAATATTGACTTAGCTATAAATGGAAATGAATTTTCAATGAGCCCTTCTCTTGGAAGATATGATGCACTCAATGGGCTGATACTAAAAGGAAATGGCAAAGGCAATTTTAAGCCATTGTCTATTCAAGAATCTGGATTATATATTCCAAAGAATGGTAAAGCATTGGCTGCTATTATGGTGAATCAACAAATGGGTTTAATTGCAACCCAAAATAGGGATTATATAAAATTATTTTTATTAAAAAAGCAGTTGAAATAATTTAAACCATGAAAAAGATAATCATCAATTCTTGTCTACTGGTTTTCATTTCGATTACAATCACTCAATGCAAGCAAGTAGACAATTCAAAAGAAATAGCTGGGCCTTCTATACAACACTATTGCGAACAGAAATTAACCGATGTAATTGTTTATGATATATTTTCTCCTCCAGTAGCAAGTAGAATTTATGCATATAGCAATCTTGCTTTTTATGAAGCTATCCGATTTACAGATACGAACAACCATAGTATTATTGCACAATTGAAAGGTTTTAAGCAAATCCCTGCCCCTACTCCCAACCAACTATATAATTATGATCTTGCTGCAATAGTTGCTTTTATGAAAGTAGCGAAGACATTGGTTTTTTCGAAAGACAGTATTCAGGTTGCAAAAGACAAAATATTGACTCAATACAAAAATATTGATGAAACAGTATTTCAGCGATCAGTTGCATTGGGAGATACTGTTGGAGCAATTATTTTACAAAGAGCTTCCAACGACAATTATAAGTTAACAAGAGGAATGCCACGATACAGTGTTTTTAAAGAAAAGGGGAAATGGTTACAAACCCCTCCTGATTATGCTGATGCTGTTGAGCCATATTGGAATAAGATTCAACCATTGTTAATGGATACAGCTTCTCAATTTGCACCTCCTCCTCCACCTCCTTATGATTTAACCAAATCAAGTGTATACTATAAAGAATTAAAAGAAGTATACGATGTAAGTAAACAATTAACTAAAGAACAAGATACAATAGCCCATTATTGGGATGACAATGCATTGGTGTCCGAACATAAAGGCCATCTAACATATTCGAATAAGAAAACAACTCCTGTAGGCCATTGGATGGGTATTACTGCTATACTGTCTGGCACTAAAGCCGAAGATAAAATGCTCACTGCAAGAGCATATGCATTAAGTGCTTGTGCAATATTTGATGCATTCATTTCTTGTTGGGATGAAAAATATAGAAGCAAAACAATCCGACCAATCTCCGTAATTAGAGAAACGATGGAATCGGAATGGAATGCGCTTTTACAGACTCCTCCATTTCCTGAATATACAAGTGGACATAGTGTTATTTCTGCAGCTGTAGCAACTGTGTTAACCAATGAATTTGGACAGAATCATGCGTTTCATGATACTACCGAATTACAGTACTTAGGTATGGAAAGATCATTTAATTCAATTGAAGCGGCATCCAATGAGGCATGTATTAGTAGACTATATGGTGGTATACATTTCAGAGCTGCAATAGAAAACGGCAAAGAACAAGGAAAAAAAATTGGAACATTATACAATACCATATTCATCAATCATTTTAATAAAAAGTAAGCAATGAAAAAAATAGTTTTGTCGATTTTTCTTCTTTTGGTGATCATTGTTATTGTGGTGATATTATTGCCAACAACAAAAACAGTTACACAATCTGTTAATGTACAATGCCCTATTGATGCATTAACTAGAAATATATCCAATCCTATTTATTGGAATAAATGGTGGCCTGGCAAAAAACTAAATGATTCAAGCTATGCCTTTAATGGAAAAACAATTCAAATTAAAACAGTACTCATCAATGGATTTAATGGACAAAGAGAAACTGATGGAAAAAGAGTTGAAATAGCGCTTCAGGCACTTTCTATAGACTCGTATACAAGTCAAATTAATATTACCACCCAGTATAAATTCTCTTCCAATATAATTACCAAACTATCAGAATATGTATCATTCATAAAAGAAAAGTCTGAATACAAGCAATTCTTGAATCAATTGCAAACCGTTTTCTCTTCAATAGAAAAAACCTATGGCTTTGCAATTGAAAGGCAAAAAGTACCCAATTCATCGTATATCTCAACAAAAAAAATATTCAATCACAATCCTACAATAGAAGAGATTTATGCAATGATTCAAGAATTAGAAAAATATATTGAGCAACAAAATAGTAAAGCCATTAATGCGCCAATACTAAACATTCACACTGATGACAATAAAGAGTTTGATGTAATGGTAGCTATAGCGACAGTAAGAGATCTTCCTTCAACAGATAAATATTTTCTAAAGAATATGATGCTGGGAAACATCATGGTAGCAGAAGTAAAAGGAGATCGCAAAAGAATTGACTCTTGTATTCAGGCGATGAAATTTTATATCAGCGATTACAGGAAATCTTCTCCTGCAATCTACTTTGAAAGATTAATAACAAACAGATTAGCTGAGAAAGACAGTACCAAATGGGTCAGCACCATTAATTATCCAATATTTAATTAATCACTTAAAAGAAATAACTTTTAAAGTTTCATTGTTTCTTGCTAGTATATAAGCGAGTCTCTTACCTATTCGAATTGGTTGGATATTTCTGACTTCACCAGTTATGGCAAGTCCATTTAATGAGGCGTACTCAAATTTACTCTTGCCTTTATTCATGAGTACCGATCCAAAATCAGCATCTTGTCTTCCCAATTCAATATTGTTGGAATAAAAATTTCCCATCAATAATATATCCTGATCCTTTTCTTTAAATCCTTGTATAGATGCCGCTGCTCTGTAACTGCTCCATTGTGCTTGATAAGGCAATGCCTTTGCTGTAAAATTCATTTTGCCATCGTTGATGAAAACCATGTTTTCAAAACAATTAGCTGATAATTTTTTGGCCTGATCCAACTTTTTTTGCCCAAATAAATCATTCATATCTGCATTAGCAAAATCAGCCGCATATAAAAACTTCTTTTTTAAATAGGGCATTCTTTTTTCTAATTGAATCTTGCTTGCAAAAGGAATTTCTTTCCCCTTTACATAATAAGTCATTACTTGTTCAACAGATCCATTATCATCAAAGTCGTTCAAGTAGAGTTGAACAGGTTGATCTTCGGATGCTTTTAATCGACTATTCAACCCATAGTTACCCGATACAATATCGATATCGCCATCTGTATCAATATCCACTGCATATAACATTTGCCACCAACCTTTTTTAGAACTGATTGTTTTTTTAGTAAATCCGGCTGCTGTTTTAAGAAAACATTCCACTCCTCCCCATTCATAGCATAACAACAAATCTTTTTCGGCATCGGCATTCATGTCTATCCACTTGGCATCGGTTACCATGCCAGGTTCTAATAAGTCTTTACAATATTGAACAGTTACATCTTTAAATTGCCCCTTCCCGTTATTTTGCAATAAAAAAGACCTTGGTGCTTTTCCATATTGCCAAGGAACTACTCCTCCTGCAATAAACAAATCAATGAACCCATCGTGGTTGAAATCATTGGCAATAACTTTCTTCTGAGTAGTATAAATAGCAGGAAAGGAATTATTACTTTTAGAAAACCGCCCCTTCCCATCATTCAAATACAATAAGGGTTGCAAATGTTCGTCTTCTCCGTAGTATTCATTTCCCCCGCTGGCAATTACTAAATCTAGATGGGTATCATTGTTTACATCTACCCAAACAGCATCTACATTTTCCCACATCGAATCCAATTCCATTGCGGGTTGTTTTAATTGGGAAAATTTCCCTGATATATTTTGGATAAAGATGGCATTATGAAATGTTTTTGAAGCTCCAACAAATACATCTTCTAATCCATCATGATTAATATCTGCAACAGCCAATGCTGGGCCTTCAGTTGAATTCATATGCGGAATAAGCGACTCCCTGTCGAACTCATTGAACACATTTTCTGTATGATGATAATTTAAACCTGTAGATGCTGTAATATCTTCAGCAATCCTTTTTCCTATTGAGTCTTTTTGGGGTTGTAGAATTGAATAATCAAAATCAGGCAAGCCCTTTTTATACGTAAGAGTTATCTGTTTACCTGCAATTAATTGAATTTTTTCGAACCGATTGTCTGGCCAAACCAAGAAAACAGAATCAGGTTTACTATTGTTTAACCCAATATGTATCGGCGCAATCATACTCGACTGAAACCCATGCACTGTTTGCATTTCATAGGAACTAATGCTTGATTTTTCAAACAAAAAGATCTTCGCCCCTATGGCATTTATATTATTGTTTGGCCCTTTTAATTGAACTGTTGCAAAATTAGCATTCGTTTTTTTATTGTCTTTTTTATCATTGGTATTGTTTTCATAAACCATCACTGGATCATTGATATTATTCACTACAATATCCAGATCTCCATCATTGTCTAGATCGGCATAGATAGCGCCATTGGAAAAACTTGGTAGGTTTTTTATAATACTGTCCGTTAAATTATTGAATTTCCCTTCGCCCTTATTTAGGAAAAACTGGTTGGGGATTTTT
Organism: Sphingobacteriia bacterium; assembly: GCA_037129425.1. Lineage (GTDB taxonomy): Bacteria > Bacteroidota > Bacteroidia > Chitinophagales > Chitinophagaceae > Sediminibacterium. The sequence continues at coordinate 57,850 of JBAXUV010000012.1, read as the reverse complement.
ATTTCGGGGAACTTGCTCAATAAAGCAAGGTCCTTATCTTGAATGGCATTCTCTTTTAGTTTTTGCTGAATTTCATCGCCTGAAACAAAATTGATATAATCAATGTCATTCATTCGCTTAGGTATTCCATTGGAAACAAATAAATCTTTCAGGCCATCATTATTGAAGTCCATCCAAAGTGAAGCCCAGCTCCAATCAGTTGATTGTATTCCAGCATATTGTCCTATTTCACTAAAATGATTATTCTTTCTGTTAAGTTGTAAATTATTTCTTGCATATTGATAAGTGTAACCATACGCAATCTTATTTTGAAAAATATTGTAATCATCTTCCGATAAAGATCTTCGGAGCATATAAGGTTCGTAAGGCAACATATCCATTGATACAATTTCAGGATAGGCATCATTGTTGATATCTGCTATATCTACTCCCATGGTAAACTGACTGGTATGCATCAATTGCTCAGTGCTTTTGTCTTTAAATGTACCATTGCGTTGATTGATATAGAGGTAGTCGTTCTCATGAAAATCGTTCCCCACATAGATGTCTGGCCATCCATCTAAATCTATATCGGCAACAGCTACTCCTAATCCATATCCAATTTTGCTTCCGTTAATTCCTACTTGTTGTGTAATATCTGTAAATCGTTTCCCATCATTGCGATAGAATTTCTGACCAGCCATTGAATCATAGGTATTCAAAAAATAAGACCTAGGCGCATAATTACCATCATGATTTACCGAATGATTCAACAGAAACATATCCAAATCACCGTCTGCATCATAATCCAAAAATGCTGCTTGAGTACTAAATCCACTAAAATCTAAGCCATAATCAGCCGCTTGATCGGTATAATGCGGAATTCCTTTGGCATCAATACTTGTACATACCAACAATTGATTTTTTCCATTCAATACTTTATAATGTCCAACCCTACTTATATAAATATCCAGTAATCCATCATTATTAATATCAATTACTGAAACACCTGTACTCCATAAACTGTCTTTTGTAATACCTGTTTGTTGGGTTACATCTTCAAAATGCATTCCACCTTTATTCAAGTACAATGAATTGGGTTGTTGATTAGCAGTAAAAAACAAATCAATTAATCCATCATTGTTAAAATCGCCCGATCCAATTCCTGCACCATTATAATAATACATGTAGGAAAACAGATTAAAAGCAGGAGTTGGCGTAAGCTTATTGGAAAAATGAATACCCGTATTTTCAGTTTCCAATACGGTGAATAAAGATTGGTGCGGCTCTTTATTCGAACAACTATTCATGATCAAACATAACAGCATGGTTGCAAAAATCGATTGAATCGAATTCGGCAAAGAACTATTCAACAAAAATATTTTTTGATTACCCATACTATTTAGCAATTTTTTTGGCAATTGCTTTTTGCTGATAAAAAACCGGCAGCCCATTGTTTTGTAAAAAAATAAACCCTTGTTTGTTTTGATATTGAATTGGAGCAATATCCCTGATTTCTCCATTAACAAGTATTCCTGATTGTTGATTTGGTAAAATTGTAAACCCGCCTTTTTGATTATTCAACATAACTATTCCATAAGAAGCATCCACACTGCAAAACTGCGGAAGCATGTCGAAAAAATTTCCCCCGATAATAATGTCTTTCCATCCATCAGAATTGATATCCGCAACTGAGATTGCGTTCACAGAAGACAATTGTACAGATACCGGAAATGGTTGCATGGTGAATTGACCTTTTCCATTATTATAAGCAATACCTGAATAACCTGTATTTACTTGTAATACCTGGGCATTGCGAATACCATCGCCAAATAAGTCTTGCACCGATTTTTTAGCAAAATCCTGGTGTTTTAGATTTCCCTTTTTCAATGAAGGGATTTGTTCAGTAATATCTTTCTTTAAAAATACTGGTACATCATTCTCATTAATGGTATGGCTGAAAATTTTATCTACTGTTCCATTCTGGTCAAAATCTTTGACCCATAACTTAACAGGATGATTGGCATCTGAATGGAGATAAAAATTCTCTCCCAAATTTCCTAGAATCAAATCGGCATCTCCATCATTATCAATATCAGAAACAGTTACATGCTGCCACCAGCCAAATAAATTTTCTAAGCCCGTTTTTTGTTCCACCATTTTTTTACCATCAAACCGATAAACATGCGGATACATCCAATCTCCTACGATTACCAGTTCTTTTGAATTAACTCCATTCATATCAGACCATGTTGCAGAACTAATCATGCCAAGACTGGAAAGAAATGGAGCTACTGTAGACGTAACATCTTGGAATTTGCCATTACCTAAATTATGATATAAAAAACTTTTTGGCGCAATCCCATAATTTTGAGGCTCACTTCTACTTCCAATAAAAAGATCCAATTTACCATCATTATCATAATCCAAAGGAACTGCTGTTCCGCAATTGGTATGACTTATAGGCAAAGCGCCTGGTTTGATCGAAAAATTTCCCTTTCCATCGTTAATAAAAATATTGTTCTGATAGATATCTGCAGATGCTGGGAGAAAATTACCTCCGCCTCCTGTATATAAATCCATATCTCCATCTTGGTCTACATCAAAAAATGCCGCAGCTGTTACATCATAAAATTTAAATTGAGCAAAGTCTTTGATTTCTTTTTTGGTGAAACCTTGCTGATTTTGAATATACAATTGTCCTGCCTGGTTTAGGGCCCCTCCTATATATATATCTTCTAATCCATCTCCATTTACATCTGCAACAGCTGATTGCGGACCTTGCTTTGATAACATAAAGGGGATATTTCTTTCGATGTAAAAATCTACATAATCATCTTCTACATGTTTTTCGAAAGGTGTTTTTATCGTTTCGAAAATCGGAGCAATTTTATCGAATTTTGTGGGTGCTATTTTTCTACTTTGTTGAGAAGCATAATCAATAGTATGTAATTGATTAATCGTAGGGTTGATGATTGTTGAAACAGTTTGATCAGGCCAAATGATTTGTAATGAATCTGTTTTGTTTACTCCTAAACCAATTGTTTGTTTGTAATCTACCGAAGATTGAAACCCTTTAGAAGGCATGATTGATCTTGAAATAATTTGATCTCCCTGATAAATTTTTATGGTAGACCCAATAGCAAAAGCATTTGGAGCTTTATATTGTAGAGATAAGGCGATATAATTTGTTTTGGATTGCTCTCTACTATTATTACGGTAGACCAATGCTGGTTGGTTTACATTGTTAATTACCATATCCTGATCTCCATCATTATCTAAATCTGCGTATACTGCTCCATTGGAAAAACTGGGCTTATCCAATCCCCATTGAATGCCTTCATCTTCAAATCTTAATTGGCCTTTATTCCTAAACGCTTTATTGGGTATAGGCACTGATGGCATTTTATTGATCACCGATCCAATTTCTTCTTTTTTACCAGTGAGTACCATTTGCTTAACAATATCATTGGCAAAAAAATCGATAAAATCTTGGTCGGTTACATCTCTATAAATTCCATTGCATACAATAATATCTGATAGTCCATCATTATCAGCATCAAAAATTAGCGCACCCCAACTCCAATCACTTGCTGCAACTCCACTATAAAATGCGGTTTCCAGAAATTGACCATTGCCGTTATTTACTTGTAAAGCGTTTTGTGTAAATTGATTATAAAAACCTTGGTTTTGTTTTAACTTGAATACATCATATCCTTCAAAAGAAGTATTGGTTTTTAAACGATAGTCATCACCTGGCAACATATCGGTAGTGAAGATATCTTGCTTTCCATCGTTATTAATATCAGCCATATCTGCACCCATAGACGAGAAGCTGATATGTTGCATTCTTTGTTCCATCTCATCTACAAATGTTCCATTGCGTTGATTGATGTAACAATAATCTTTTTCAAAAAAATCATTCGACACATATACATCAGGATAGCCATCATCATTGATGTCTCCTACAGTTACCCCTAAACCAAAACTGATGATACTGCCATGTATACCGGCAGCTTTACTTACTTCTTCAAAATGTCCATTGTTATTCCGGAATAAATGATCTCCTCCTCCTTTTAAAAATGCAGCAAAAGGAGCATCTGCATCCTGAACATTACGCATGTTTGCATAGTTCAAAGTATTTACCGGAATAGGACTATTATTAATTAAAAAACAATCCAAATCGCCATCTAAATCATAATCAAAGAAAGAGGCTTGGGTAGAATACCCATCATTGTCTAATCCATATTGAGCAGCACTTTCAGTAAAAGTTAAATTATGGTTATTGATGAATAGCTGATTTTTTCTGAGCGGTTTGTCCATCATATTTCCCGCATTACATACATATATATCCAGCCAACCATCCGCATTGATATCAACAAAAACAACACCGGTGCTCCATTGTTTTTTATCACCAAATCCGGCTTTTGCAGAAATGTCTTCAAATTGAAGATTTCCTTTGTTAAGGTATAATTTATTGGCACCCTGATTCGCAGTAAAAAATACTTCTGGTAGTCCGTCGTTGTTTAGGTCGCCAGTGGCAACTCCACCGCCATTGTAAAAATTTCTATACTTGAAAACATTGAACTCCTTTGATTCGGTCAAAGTGTTTGTGAACTGGATATTGCTATTAGCCACTTCAGTGAATAAAGTGTTTTCTTTTTTTTGCTTACATGCAATAACGAAAAGGAGTAAACCAGAATAAATAATACATTTCCTGAGCAAAATCATGTGCTAAAATTAGGTAAATAAACAGCCTTTAAAAAGAAGATTTTGAATATTAACTTATTTAGAATGAGTATTTATTGGTCTCATCCTAAATAAAAAAGTCCCGAACTAGTCGGGACTTTTTTATACATCTATTTGAATCTATTAATAACCGAAGTTTTGTTTCAAATTAGGATTTGAAGCCAATGAATTGGTTGGAATTGGGTATACGCATTTGTATCCGTCAGACTTATTAGGTCTTTCAATTACTGGAGCGTTGAACACACCAAAACGAACCATGTCAGTTCTTCTATGTCCTTCTAAGTACAATTCTCTGCTTCTTTCAGCTAAAAGAGTAGTTAGATTAACACTTGCTGCTGTAAGAGCTGAAGCTCTTCTTCTTCCGCGAATTTCATTCATAATAGCTAATGGTGTTTCAGAAGAAGTTCCGCCTCTTAAAATAGCTTCTGCTTCCATTAAACGAACATCACTAAAACGTAAGAGTGGAAACTCATTAGAACTTCCCCAACCACCATCATTGATAGAAGCAGGATCTAATGGGAATTTGTTCACACGGATACCACTTGCTTCACCATTAAAGAAGATAGAAGCGTTACGAGTAAATACCAATGGATTACCAGAACGATCTTTTAAATCTACAATTGGATCTCCGATATTACCATTTCTAGGACCGCGAGCTTGACCTACTAATAAACCAGCTACTGCTCCAACTCTATTGGTAAATCCTGCAAGAGTATCATTTCTTCTTACGTCATTTGGTTCGAAACTGTCGTAGAAATCAGACAAAGTAACAAAACCATTCCAGCTAGAAGGAGTTTGATTGTAATGCCAGCTTTGAGAAGTCTGCCATCTTAAACCTGTACCACCCCCAGCTCTTGGATCACCTGTGTTGTTGTGACGGATGAAGATGTTTTCAGTAGAAACAGTTCCATTATCCCACTTGAAGTTATCCCAATAGTATGTGTCTACTTGTAATAAAGTATTGGCTTGAATATTATTGCAATACTCAATTACTTTATTCATATCAGCAGCAGCAAATGTATAAGGACCTTCTGGTTTAGTAGGATCAGATTTGTAAACTGCCTTATTCAAGTAGCATTTTGCCAATAAAGCCCAAGCAGCTTCTTTTGTTGCTAAAGAACGATTCGCTCTATTGTAAGCAGGCAAATTAGCAACAGCAGATTCTAATTCTGTAATGATCGCATCAATTGCTTGACTACGTGTTAAAACAGAAGGAATTGCAGACGCAGCAGCTGTAGCAGGGCGAGTTTGAACTTGTCCAAAAATATCGCAAGTTAAAAATCTGAAAAAAGAACGTAAGAATTGACCTTCAGCCTTTGTTCTTGGATCTGTTGCGGTTTCTGCAATCAAAGTAGTTTGGAATAATGCACCATTAAAGCCATTCCATGTATCATTGATTTGATTATGGTCTCCTGCCCAAGTGTGCAAGTGCAAACGACGCCATGTACCAAAATCATCCCAGTCAGTACCACGTGTTGGCCCCATTATTTCATCGGTGGAATGCTCTTGCAAACCAAACCAGTTACCCTGGCCACCGGTTAATTGGTTCAACTGTTCGTAAACAGCTGAGATAGATGGTGCAGTAGGAGCACCACTTGCTTGTGGAGGAGCGATGGAAACAGGTCCATCTAATTTCGGCTCCAGTTTTGTGCAAGAAGACATGGCTAATAAACCAAGCGCTGTTGCAGCAGTTAAAATATATGTTTTCATGATCATTTTTATTAATGAAAGTTATTGAATTTAAAAGCCAATATTAACACCTAAAGTTATTACAGTTGGTTTTGGATATTGTGTATAATCGAAACCGCGTGATGGAATACCATTGATGCTCTTATCAACGTTTACTTCAGGATCTAAACCAGAGTAATTAGACCATAATTTTAGGTTTTGACCAGAAGCGAATACAGATAAGGTTTTGATCACCTTGCTCTTCATTTCGAAAGCATAACTTAAGTTCATATTAGCCAAACGAATGAAATTTCCTTCCTCTAGGAATCTGGTTGAAACAGAACCTGGGTTGAATGGATTTTCAGGACCGTTACCTACTTCATAAGTTACGTTACGAGCATTACGCAATGAACCTTTTAAGAATAAAGCGTTTGCTGTATTATTATATACAGAGAACCCTCTAACAGTATTAACGAATACACTTAAATTCCATCTTCCATAAGAGAAGTTGTTGGTTAAACCACCAAAGAAATTAGGTAATGCAGTTCCAACTAGTTGGTTAGCAGCACCAGCAGCATAACGTGCGTTACCATTACCATCAAATCCTTGGAAAACTGGCATTGACCAAGTAAATATAGGACTACCATTGGTTAAGGTTTGGGCAAATGCACCAGTTAAACCTTGTCCGCTAACAGCACCTGTATTGATTGGGTTAGGTAAACCTTCGATATTGTTCTTAACAGTGGTCATATTCAAATTTGCATCCCAGTTAAACTTGTTTCCTTTGATGATTTGATAATTAACACTGAATTCCCATCCTTTGTTCGTTACCTTACCAGGTAAGTTGATCCACCAGCTAGAAGTTGGTGCGAATCCACCCGGAGTTGGTGCGAAGAACAACATGTTCCTTCTTTCATTATTATAATAATCAATAGTAACATTCAAACGCTTATTCTTAGATGTGAAATCTAGTCCTACACCAGTAGTTGTAACTTCTTCCCATTTCAAATCTGGGTTACCTTGTTGAATAAAGCGAGTAGAAGAACCGTTACCTGGGTTCCAGGTTTGTTGCAAATTCAATGCAGCATAAGAACCTAAGTTATCTTGGCTACCCAAAGTACCGTAGTTAGCTCTGATATTGAAATCGCTGAACAATTTACCCAAGGTATTTTGAGCCCATGATTCTTGCATTACTCTCCATTTGAAAGCAAATGCCGGGAATGTACCGTATTTGTTATTAGTACCAAACTTAGATGAACCATCAGAACGTACTGTAGCAGTAAAATAATACTTATCATTATAAGTATAGTTCAAACGACCGAAGATAGATTGTAATTCGTTGTTATCATATCCTGGTACATAAGTAGTATAGTTCTTGAAGGCGTTGTAAGATTTGTTAAACACATCACCTGGTTTAGTTACAGGTGTATTTAAACCCCAACCAACAGTTCCTTTATACTTAGTTTCAAAACTCTGATAAGAATATCCAGCAACTAAATTTAGCGCATGTACATTATTGAATACTTTATCATAAGTAAGGTAGTTTTCTACTAATGTAGATTTTAGGTCTAAGTTCTGACGAGTAACACGTCCGTTACCTTGAATTCCTGAGTTAGGAGATTCAAAACCGAAAACATTAATAGTACCACCATATGCATTTGATCCTAAACGAGGATCTGCATATGCAGTTCTTTCTGAAGCTGAGTTATCAGATGCAAAAACAATCTTATAAGAAAGGTTTTTGGAGATTTGATAGCTAGCAGATAAATTAATTAAGAAACGATTGATAAAATCTCTATCATCAAAATAAGCCAACATTTGTGATGGATTACGCTGATCTCCTGGCTGATAGAATGAACCATCTGCATTATAAATAGGATTGGTTGGGTTAAACTGCAAAGCAGCACCTAACAAACTTCCTTGATATCCTGCATTATTTGATAAAGGAGGATACTGGTTCTTTGTATTTGAGTAAGTGATATTAGCTTCTAATTTCAACTTATCGTTCATTAATTTCTGACCAAGGTTTGCGCGAATAGTCATACGTTGTAATGAGCTATTCTTAACAATACCTTGTTGATCGTCGTAAGAACCACTTATACGAGCTGTAGTTCCTTTATTATTATAACCCCAGCTTAAATTATAGTTTTGTGAGATGGCCTGGCGGAAAATTTGATCCTGCCAATTGGTATTTGCACCTCCATCAATTAACTTAACAGCATCAGCTGCAGCAATTGGATCGGCACCACCATCAATATTGGCTTTTTTAGCAGCCAACAAGAAATCTTGCGCTTGCATTAAGTTGTAACGACGAGCAGTATTAGCAATACTGGTATTTGCACCAAAATTGAATACTCCCTTCTTACCACCTTTTCCTTGTTTAGTAGTAATTAAGATAACTCCGTTAGCACCTCTTGAACCATAGATAGCTGCAGCAGATGCATCTTTCAATACAGTCATGCTTTCGATATCGTTCGGGTTTAAGAAAACCAAAGGATTTTTTGGAGTTGAACTACCTTCTACACCACTTGCAGAATTAAGTGTTCCACCTTGAGCTAAAGGCACTCCATCAATAACATACAAAGGCTCTTGAGATCCACTGATAGAACCTGTACCACGGATGTTAATGGTTGCTGCACCACCTGGCTCACCAGTTGCAGGAGTAACCAAAACACCAGCTGTACGACCTTGTAACAAGGCGTCAGGTGAACCAATTTGTCCTTTGTTAAAATCTTTTTCAGATACTCTGGCAACAGAACCAGTTACATCTTTTACTTTACGAGAACCATATCCTACAACTACTACATCGCTTAAAGCATCAGCGCTAGAAGTTAACTTAACGTCTGCATTTGATGATTTAGAAATGTCTACTTCAACATTACCAAATCCAACTGATGAGATCACCAATTTAGTAATTGAAGAAGAAAGAGTGAGTTTGTAAGAACCATCTGACCCTGTTTGGGTACCGATATTGGTTCCTTTTGCAATTACAGAAGCACCAACCAATGGTGATCCGTCTTTAGAGTCCGTTACTTTTCCTGTAACAGTTTTGGTTTGAGCCTGCGAGAAGATCGCAAACATACAAACGAATGCACCCAATAAAATGGGCTTGACTAGCAATCGTAGATTCATAAATGGCAGTTTACTGGTTATTAAGCGTGTACAAAATACACATATTTTCGACTAAAAAAATTTTTTGTTAAATTTTTTATGAATTTTTAATAAAAAAAGATAAAAAACTCAACAAAATGGTAATTCTAGCTTTAAACCTCTTACTAGACTTACTGAACAACATAAACGTTGCATTTTGTATAAAATTATTTATCAATCCTTTAACAGTCCAAAATAGTAGTAATTTTTCCGAAAAAAATCAATTTTTTGTGGAATAAGAATCGCAAACGTTTGCGAAAACATTTGATGTGAGAATATTCTATATTGTAGCAAACTTGTTCCATGAACAATACCACACTCAAGAAAATTGCTGGAATTGTAGGCTGTAGTATATCTACTGTTTCAAGAGCCCTGAAACACCATCCGGATATTTCAGTAGCCACAAGGGAAAGGATCATAGAATTGGCCAATACCTTAGATTATGAACCCAATGCATTTGCAGTTCATTTGAGAACCAAACACAGCAATGTAATTGGACTGATGGTTCCATTCATAAGCAATCTCTTTTACGAAAGTTTTATTGATTCTGTAGAAGAAGAATGCAGAAAGAATGGATTTACGCTGATGATTCTTCAAACAGCCAATGACCCAAAAATTGAAATTGAAAATTTAAAATTGTTCAGGCAAAATAGAGTGATGGGATTATTTGTTTGTGTTTCATCCAACTCTAAATCATTAGCGCATTATGAAAAAATGAAAGATGTAGATATTCCTGTTGTTTTTTTTGATAATGTACCCAACGATCAGGAAATTATTAAAGTATGCATGGCCGATGAACGTGCGGCTGAAATGGCTGCTGAAGCCATTCAAAAAACAAAGAAAAAAAAGATTCTCGCTTTGTTTGGAGATTTGGGTTTAACCATTACTCAAAAAAGATTAAAAGCTTTTCAAGAAAGTTTCCAAAAAACCGAAACGAAATGTAATATCGATATTGTTCACATCAATAAAACCGAAGATGCTTTAAAAGAAGTTAGTAATAGAGTGTCCAAAAAAATTATTCCGTCAATCATTTTCTGTATGAGTGATGAAATTTTGATTGGCGCCATGAAAGCATTACAAAGTAAAAAATTAACCATACCCAATCAAATTGGAATCATTAGTATTAGCAATGGATTCATTCCATCATTGTATTACCCAACGATCACCTATGTAGAAACTAGCGGATTTAAATTAGGCAAACTGGCATTTACACAACTGCTTGCATGTTTATCAGGCTCTGTTGCATTAACCGAGCTTACATTGGATGCAGTTTTATTTGAAGGAGGTTCGCTTTAATGAATATTTTTTATGCAAAAAAAATCCAGCGTCTAGAATTAGCACGCTGGATTTTTATTTAATACTACTCAATTTATTTTATCAATTCAAAGAATCGTTTTTGAAATACCAAGAACTGGTCTTCTAATACAGCAATCCCTTTTTCTTGACTCGCAGAAAGAGGTTCTAATCCTGCAGCAACGTTAACATATAAATCACTCACCCGTCTTCTGTATTTAAATTCATCAAAGAAAATAGATTTTCTATTCAACTCTACTATCTCTCTTTTAAATGAATCTAGCTTCGCCAATTTATCTTTAGTAGCAGGATTGGTTGTGTCTCCTTTTGAAAGTACTTTAACCGTTTTGTCTAAAGAATCAATTACATTGAATAAGCGTTCATGTAAATTATACAAGCGCATACTTTGTTTGTTCAATAAACTGATGGAAGCTGCATCTAATCCCTTCGCAGGATTAGCGTCAATCTGAATATTTTGCACATACTCTTTGCCATCAGTTTTTACAACCACCTTGTATTTACCAATATCGACTTTTGGTCCAATTACTGAAGATGATAATACAGATGATTGGGCTATATAACCTCCTTGAGCTACTTTAGGAGCATTGATGGTAAGATCCCAATACACTCTATTCAACCCTTTTGAACTTGAACCATTAATATCCTTGATTTTTTTATTGTTTAAATCATAAATTTCAATCTTCACTCCACTATTACTTCTTTCTCTTAAATAATAATAGAAGGTGGGGGCTACACCATCGCTACCTCCATTCCATCCTGCTAAATTATCTGCTGGTCGAGGAAATTGAGGGCTGTATTCGTATTTGAAATTTTGAATAGGGTAAAAAATAACTGGTTGATTCACATCAGATTTTACCAATTCACGCAATGGTTGAATATTGTTAATGATATATATACCTCTTCCATGAGATGCAATTACCAAATCATTGGTTTGTGGTTGAATCTTAATATCTCTTACCATATTATACCAAGGCATATTCTGGTATTTACTGCGCATCCAATTATTGCCGCCATCTAATGAAATAAATAATCCCATTTCTGTTCCAAGAAACAATAATTTTTCGTTCTTGATATCTTCTCTGATCACATGAGCAAACCCAGTAAACTCAGAAGAACTAAATTTCTTCCAAGTATTACCACCATCTGTACTCATTACAGCATAAGTATGCATATCGCCATACATATGATTATCGAGTGTTACATAAATTCTTTTCGAATCCAAGGACGAAACTTCAATACTACTGATCCAGGTTTTTTCGGGTATACCCGTTTTCCAAATACCTGCAGCTTTATTTTGCCAAGTTTTTCCACCGTCAGTGGTTAATTGCAAATTGCCATCATCGGTTCCTACCCAGATTATATTTTCATTTTTAGGATCTTGTGTAAGTGTAAATATGGTACAGTGATTTTCAGCACTGGTATTATCGCCAGTTATACTACTTGTATTTTTTTCCGCTTGATTGATCTTATTTGGATCATTGGTAGTTAGGTCTGGAGAAATTCTTTCCCAATTTTTGCCATCATCATTCGATCTAAATAAATATTGTGCAGCAGTATATAAATTATACACTGGCTTTCCAGCTGCATTTTTCTTTTTGGATAAACCCGTTACAATTGGGGTATTCCAATTCCATCGATGTTCATCATCACCTTCCAATTTTTTTGGGCGAACACCATAAGAAAGTCCAGTTGATAAATCTACTTTAGTAATTTCTCCACCTTGAGATTCAGAGAAAACAATTTTTGAATTTAATGGACTAGGTTGAACCCAAAATCCATCTCCCCCATTGATCCATCTCCAATCTACTGCAGTAACTCCACCTGGTGCCGAACTCGGAGCCATCCAACTATTGTTGTCTTGTAATCCACCATAGACATGATAAGGAGCTTGATTGTCGGTAGATACATGATAAAATTGACCTACTGGAAGATTGTTTAAAAAACTCCATGCAGTTCCACGGTTAGTACTCATATATATTCCGCCATCAGTACCCAAAAACATCATTTCAGGATTGTTGGGGTTGATCCACAATGCATGATGATCTGCATGTGGCGCTATCCCAGCTATTAATGTACTACTCCAAGAATTCCCCCCATCGTTTGAGAATTGAAAATTGAATGAAGGGCGATATACTCTTTTAGGATCTTTAGGATCAAACACTAATGTGCTAAAATAAAAAGGACGAGCAGTTAAATATTCATTGGATGCTTTCTTTGTCCAGGTTTCACCCTCATCTTCAGAAACAAAAATACCCGAAACTTTTGCTTCTACAACGGCCATTAGTTCAGATGGTTTGGATGGATTGATAGTGATAATGATTCTACCAAAGTCTCCATCAGGTAATCCTTTTGTTAGTTTGTTCCATGTTTTTCCTCCATCAGTAGATTTGAATAACCCACTTCCTGATCCACCGGAACTAAATGCATATGCTTTTCTTCTGAATTGCCACATTGAGGCAAATAAAGTAGATGGTTTTGTGGGATGAATAGCAATATCCGCACATCCAGTTTCTTCATTTACATATAAAATTTTATTCCAGGTTTTACCACCGTCTGTTGTTTTGTACAAACCTCTGTGTGCTGAAGCATTCCATAATGGACCTGGTGCTGAAACATAAACCGTTTTTTTATCTGTTGGATCGATCAATATTTTGCTAATTCTCTCCGTACTATCCAATCCGATTTTTTGCCAGTTATTTCCGCCATCAGTTGTTTTGTATAACCCATCACCATAAGAAACAGAGTTTCTGGTATTGCTCTCTCCTGTTCCTGCATAGACCACTTTCGCATTGCCTGGCTCAATGGCCAATGCGCCAATAGACTGACAATACTTGTCGAAAATAGGTTCAAAGCTTTGCCCCCCACTTTGACTTTTCCAAATGCCGCCACCTGCGGTACCTACATATAAATTCAATTGACCATCCGAGCTAATTCCTTCAATAGCAGTGATCCTTCCACTCATGGTAGATGGACCCAAGGGTCTGGCTCCCATCACTTGGAAGTATGACGAATTGATGGTGGTTTGAGCACTAACACTCAATACACCAATCGAAAATAATCCTAGGAATATGTTTTTTAATTTCATAAAAAATAGTTGAATAAAAAAACTGCTACCGACTCAAATCGAAAATGAGTACAATAGCAGTTCATTTAATTATCGTAATTAGTTTCCGTTGAAAATACTAGCGTCGATAGTAGGATTAATAGTAATTTTTTTATTCACCATCATCATTTGGCCTTGGTCTTGCTTGAATGCTATTTTAATTCCAAAATCAACAGTTTGATAATCTAAATATTTTACAGCAGCTTTCACTTCCTGACCTTGTTGCTTAACAATTGACTCAATTTTATAAACCAAATATGTTTTGGTATCTATGAAATAAGTTTTATCGTTACCATTTTTGCTGGTCATTTTAATCTTAAAATACTCATTACCATCTTCTTCATCTTTTCCTAAGAATTCCACCGTAGATCCTTTTGCTTTATAATCTACAAACGCATCTTGAATATCTAATTCATCTAATTTGGGTTTCAATTCATCATCAGATATTGGGCTTAGAGTAGCTTTTCCACCGAAAGGATTCTGAGACCATCCTTTTGTTGGTGTAGTAATATCGATGATTTTATTTCCCTGAAATTCTGCATCAACACGAGTACCTTTCATTTGAACACCCTGCATAGTGAAAGGTATTGCAATTCCTTGCACTTCAATCTGACCTTCTACTTTGATAGATTGCACTTTAGACCATTTTTCAGCACCACCAATTGCAGTAATATACTTTGCAATAACTTCATCGGCAGTTTGTGCATTTACCGTAAAAACAGCTGCAAATAATACAGCAATCGACAAAAAAACCTTTTTCATAAATTTAGTTTAATAGTTTATACGCCATTGGTAGCGTGATGATGCAAAATATTACAAAGAGTTGATTATTTGCATGAAAAATTGCCAACGGTATAAATTTAACACAAAAGGCTTATTTGCATGATTTGAGTACTTCCTCAGCAGCCAATGCATTACCCAATGATGCGGATTGTTGAAAGTCTTTGCAAGATCCGTTCAAATCTTTTAAACGTTGTTTGGTATACCCTCGGTTTAGATAAATATCTGCATTGGTTTTGTCTAATGAAATGGCTTTATCGTAGTCTGCTAAAGCGGCCATATTCATGTTTAATTGGTTTTTAGTAATGGCCCGATTAAAATAGATATCAGCTGTTCCTGGCATTAATTGAAGGGTTTTATTATAATCATTCAAAGCATTGGAATAATCTTTTGCTTTAGCCCTTTCAATTCCTCTATTATAATATACATTTCCCACTGAAGGATCTAGTTGTATGGCTGTAGTATAATCTGACAATGCTCCTTTTGAATCATTGGTTCTTCCCTTAACAACACCTCTATTAAAGTACACATTGGCAAATCTTGGATTGAGCTCAATAGCTTTATTATAATCTGCTAATGCTGCAGTATTATTACGCATTTGATCATATTGAATGCCTCTATTAAAATAAGCACTTACATTATAAGGATCCGAAATAATGGCATTCGTGAAATCTTTGATTGCATTTAGGGTATCATGTAATGTAACTTTTAACACTCCCCTATTAATGTATAAATCTGCACTCTTGGGTTTTAAAGCAATTGCTTTATCAAAATCTTCAAGTGCTCCTTTATATTGCTTCAATTCTCTTTTTGCAACAGCTCTATTAAAATAAATATCTGCATTAGATTGATTTTCTTTTATAGCGATATCTAAATCAGGTATTGCTCCGTTGTAATCCTTTAAATTCATTTTGCACAAACCCCTGTTGAAATAAGCATTCGGAATGGTAGGGTCCATACTAATTACTTGGTCGTAATCGGACAATGCACTTCGATGATCACCTAAATTGGTTTTCATTACAGCCCTACTAAAATACATATAAGCAGCTGGATCAATTTGGATAGCTTTATTGTAGTCTGCAATTGCAGGAGCATAATTTTTTAATTTAGCTTTAATATCTCCTCTGTTATAATAAGCACTGGCAAAATCAGGTTGAACTGCTATGGCACTAGAATAATCAGCCATAGCACCATTATAGTCCTGGTAATTGGCTTTTTCTAACGCTCTATTAAAATATGCACTGGCATTTTTAGGATTGAATAAAATGGCTTTGCTATAGTCTTGCATGGCTCCATCCCTGTCTTGCATGGCAGATTTTACAATCCCTCTGTTAAAATATACATCTCCTAATTTAGGATTTAAGGATAAGGCTTTATTATAATCGTTTAATGCTCCAGCATAATCCTTTGCATGCTCTTTTTCTATTCCTCTATTAAAATAAACATTGGGATAATCAGGTTCCATTTCAATAGCAATAGTATAATCACTTATTGCGCCTTTAGCATCATTCATCATTCCCTTTATTATGCCGCGATTAAAAAAAAGGCTCGCTGTTGAAGAATCCAATTCTATTGCAAATGTTAAGTCTTCTACTGCACCCGCATAGTCTTTTAATTCTCTTTTTGCAGTTGATCTATTTACATATAGGTTAATGTCTTCTGGAGAAAGTTCTAATGCATCTGTAAAATCCTTAATTGCCCCTTTGAAATTTTTTGTTGCTAATTTCTGAACACCTTGTTTGGTTAATGAACCTGCATCTTGAGCAGCTAATTCGGTTGCTTGACAAAAAAGCAATAAAAAGATAAAAAAAATGGATTTTTTGGTTGTTATCAACATATGATTTCTATTCTAAATCATTTGCAATGTAATTAAAAAATCGCAGTTGATTGATCAAAGAAGGAACTGATACGGAAACCATTAAGTGAGCATTCATAAAAAAACTGCTGACAAAATAGTTCCCCTGGGGGCCCAGCCCATGGATTTTATTGATTTTTTCCCCTTCGGTCATGTCCAGTTCATTCAAATAATCGGTCAAGCCATTTCCTTCTAACTTAAGGAATGATTCCTTTCTTGTCCAATACCGATAAAAGAGCATCAATGGATCATTGGCATTTTTTAAAGCTTGAATTTCATTTTGATGAAAATGTAAAGATGCAATATCCTGGTATTGAAATTGAGGCTGTATGGTTTCGATATCAATACCAACTACCGACTGTGCAATAATGATAGCAACATAATTGGCAGCATCTGAAATATTAAAATGAATATTGCTCAAAATAGCAGTTGGGCAAAATGGTTTTCCATTAGCGTCTTTTGCTATTTCAATGGTATGAACAGATTGCTTGAGCGCTTTTGCTAACAAAATTTTTAGGATTGCTCTTGCAATTATTTTTTGTTGCTGATCGGATTCTTTCTTCTTCGAAGAAGCATAAATTAAATCCTGCTCATTAAGAACGCTTTTACAATAATCTAATTTACCTAAAAAATGATTCGTATCAATAATAAAGCTGGAAGCCGAATTGAGTGCTATAGGAAATGAAGAATCTAAAGATTCAATCTTTGGTTGAATAAAACTACAAGTAAATTTAGCTTCTCTCATTCAAGCATTTTTGAATGACAATGGCAAATGATTTATCAAGTGGTGGCAAGAGAAATGTTTGGTGATCTCCTTCTACTTCAAAAACATGAACGTCTTTTTTGGTGAACTTTTTCCAACCAAGTGTTATTGGATCATCAATAAAGTAGAGTCGTTTTTTACATCTAAACAAATCTATTGAATGATCAATCGGTTGTATATTATAATTTTGATAAGCAGTGGTCAATTGTTGAATCACTTTTTCTTCATGAGTCATTTCAATATTTGACTGATCTTGGTTACTCGGCTTATGCATCCATTGATTCCAAGTATTCAACAATGAATAGCGTTGATATCGCAAAAATTCAATGGGGTTTTTAAAGAATAAAGAAAGATTAAATGCCAGTTTGGGTATCTGTCTTTTTATCTTTGGAATGAGTGGATTAATTCCTTTATAATAATAGGATTCATTACTAATATTCGTATCCAATATTCCTAACAACTTAACTTTCTTGCCCAATTTTGTCACTTGCTGTGTTAACTCGTAAGCTACCAATCCCCCAAAAGAATAGCCTGCAAATAAATAAGGGCCATGGGGATTATGTTCCAATATTTCTTTCAAATATTCAGCTGCGATCTCTTCAATGGTGTCAGCCGGAAAATCGATTCCATTTAAACCTTTAGCTTGTATACCAATCACCGGTTGATCCTCATCTAAAAATTGAGCAAATGCATTAAATACCATTACGTTCAATCCATCTCCATGTATTACATATAATGGCGGCTTGGTTCCAGTGGGTTTAATTGGAACTAGTGCTTTATTAATATCAGCGGTTGATTCGTTCTCTATCAACTGAGCTAGCTTTTGAATAGTAGGATATTGAAATAGCACACTTATGGGTAATTGCTTGCCTAAATCCTTTTTTATTCTTGACATTACCTGGATTGCAATCAATGAATGTCCTCCAATATCAAAAAAATGATCACCAATGCTAATGGATGATCTATTCAATGCTTCTTTCCAAATAGCTGCTATATCAATTTCTAATTTTGTAGTTGGCGCCAAAAAACCTGGATCTGTTTCTGCATTCACATATTCAGGCTTCATCAATGCTTTACGGTTTATCTTACCCGTTTGAGTCATTGGAAACTGCAGTAATCGAACAAATACATTGGGAATAAAATATACAGGGAGTTCTATTGAAAGCTGAGCTCTCCATTGTTTAATTTCTTGTGTGGTAGGCGGATGTATATTTGGAATAGCAGAAATGATATACGCTACAATAGTCGACTGACCTTGCACTATATCTTTTCTAACAGTTACCACAGCATCTTTAATGTCAGTTAATTTACGAATATGGAATTCAATCTCTTCCAGCTCAATTCTGAGCCCTCTAATTTTAACTTGATTGTCTTTCCTTCCCAGATAATCAATATTTCCATCTTTAGTGAAAGCACCTAAATCACCTGTACGAAACATTCTGGCATTAGGTAAAGAAGAAAAAGGACAAGGAAGAAACCGTTCTTTGGTTCTTATTGGATCATTTAAGTAACCTTTAGCAACCCCTTCACCACCAATATAGATTTCTCCAACAGAACCCATGGGAACTAATTCCTGTTTTTCATCTAGTATATATACTTCTGTATTTTGAAATGGTTTGCCAATGGTTATTGCTTGTTGGACCGATTCTATTTTTGCTGCCGTTGCATAAATGGTATTCTCAGTAGGTCCATACATATTGTACAATGCATCACATCTACTTAACAACTGGGCAGCTAAATCTGGAGCCAAAGCTTCTCCACAAGAAGTTAACTGAATAGGTAATTTTTCGGTCCATCCAGTTTGTAGCATAAACTTATAAGTAGCAGGTGAAGCTTCTAAGTAATTGATCCGCTTTTCTTTGATCAATTTTAAAATAGCATAACCATCTTTGGCTTCTTCGTTATTGGTTAATACTATTTCTCCGCCAGCTACCAATGGCATAAAAATATCGGCCTGTGCCAAATCAAAAATAATGGTTGTAACCATTAACAATTTATCGCCAATAGTAAAATTGATTATTTTTTGTAACCCAATCACCACATTTGTCAATGAGTGGTGTTGAAGCATCACTCCTTTTGGTTCACCAGTAGAACCAGATGTAAATAAAATAAATGAAGTGGATGCGGAATCAACTTTTATATTCGGATTTGAAATGGATGCATTGTGTGAACGACTAATATCCAGTTTATTACTAGTAGAAGGAAAAAGTTCAAAATAGGATTTTTCAGTTAATATATTATTTGCTTTTGCAAGTTCTAATACGGTTTTGATTCGATTAGCCGGGTAAGCCGGATCGAATGCTAAATAAGCAGCACCAGTTTTATATACAGCAATTACTGCAGCAATCATATCAGCAGATCTGCTTAAGCAAACTGCTACTATATCTCCAGGAATTATTCCTTGCTCAATTAAATAGTGGGCAATTTGATTGGCCCTTTCATTAAGTTGCTTGTATGTAAATGTAGTGTCATTAAAAGTTAATGCAGATTGATTTGGATATCGAAGCACATTCTCTTCAAACAAATGGTGAACACATTTTTCCTTTGGATAGTCAATAGCAGCTTTATTAATATTTTCCAAAGACTGTAAAATGGAATGATCATCAACAGACTTGATGTCGTTGATCAATTGCTCAGGATTCAAATTGATTGAATTCAACAATTGATCAAAACGATCCATGTATTGATCGATTGTTTTTTCCGAAAAAAGGGAAATATTATATGACCATTCTAAAACAAATTGTCCATTTGACCCAGTAATATTTAAGAAGATTTCAAAATTTTCGTAATTCCTAGGATTCGAAACAAGTTTATACTGGAGTCCTTCAAAAGCAACTCCTTGATCTATGTCAATATCAATATTTAGCACAATGGGAACCAATGGAATACTGGAAGCACTTCTATTGATAGACAACTTTTGTAGCATGCTTCCGAATGTAATTCGTTGGTGATCATAATCATTGAGGATGGCAGATTTACGATCTCTTACATAATTTAAAAAAGGGATTTCACCAGTAGGTCTACTAATTATTGGCAAGAGATTTACACAATGACCAACCAATTGATAATTTCCTGTAATTAATTGTCCGGCAGCAGGAATACCAATAATGATTTGATCGGCATAGCTCAGTTTATATAAAAAGGTTTCGAAACAAGCTATTAAAGTAGAAACCAATGTTGCGCCCGTGGCAGAAGCAATCGAATAGAGTTTTTCAGTTGATTCTTTTTTGAGTAGAAAATCTTTCCTTTTACTTTTAAAGGTTCTAATTGCAGGTCTTTCAAATTCTAAAGGCAATTCAAAAGGCTCTCCTAACTGTTTTAATTTGTTATTCCAATAGACTTCTAATTGTTGATAAGCAAATGATTTGGAAAATGCTGTTTCCTCAAAAGCATATTTACTAAATGGAATAATCTCTTTTAGTATCGGCAAAATACCTTTTGTATAAGCGGAATAGAATTTTCCTAAGTCTTGCAATAAAAGCCCAAATGACCAGCCATCCACAATGATATGGTGAACTGTAATAACTAAATAAGAACGTTGATTGTCAAGTAAAAAAAAAGCTGACCTAAATAAAGGGCCGTTAATTAGATCAAATGCAGTATCGGCATTTTTATGAATATACTCATTTAAGAATTGTTGCTTTCCTTCTTCATCATATTCAGCTAAATCATAAAATTCATGATTGGCGTCTATACTCGAAAAAATACATAAATTTTTTCCATCGGCACTGCATACTCCTCTTAAAACTTCATACCTGTTAACCAAACTATTTAAGGAACGTGCCATTGCATTGTAATTGCAATAACCTTCAAATGATAGTGATAGAGATTCATTATAGGCCCTATTGGCATGCTCTCCCCCAATTTGGCAAGACATCCAAATTTCTTGTTGGGGTTCAATGAGAGGAATGATTTTCTCAATTGGCGAACCTGAAAATGGATCAAATGCTGCATTAGACATCGCCAAATTAGTTTATGCTTCTTTCAGTTGTATGTAATTGTTGGGCATTTTTGGATCTTTAATAAACCATGCTGGATTACCATCTTGATTTCTTCCAAGTAATGCACCTGAGATTGGAGGAGTAGTCAAATCCATTGGTTTATTAATATTAGTGTCTAAAGTCTTTTTCCTTAAAAATCCACCGTCAATCAGTTCACTTACAGACGCTGCAAATGTATCAATAATTTTATTGATGTCAGCTTCTGTATGCGCATTTGTTAAAAAACATGGAAACCCATCCCATATATGAATTCCTTTATGACGCATCAAAGTAAATAGCAATTCGGCATAAGGGAAATCATCTTTGATTTTTATCTTCCATAAAGAGGAAAAATACACAATTTCATATGGAACCAAATTTTTGACAATTACATGTTTCAACCCTTTAACCAATAGTTCCGTCAAATCATTGATCTTTTGTTGAAGTAGAACACTTTCTTGTTTCATGTATGTCAATGAAGCCTTAGCAGCAGCTAATGCCAATGGATGTCTTACAAAAGTGCCTGCAAAATAGGTAACTCCAATTTCCGGGATAGATGTATCCCCAAATTGCCAATATCCTCCATCCAAACTATCCATCATCTTTCTCTTTCCAGCAATTACACCAATAGGCATGCCTCCACCTACCACTTTACCATAGGTACTAATATCGGCTTGAATTCCAATCAAAGCCTGCACTCCACCAGGATGTGATCTAAATCCAGTAATCACTTCATCAAAAATCAACACCACATTATTGGAACTTGAAAATGCTCTGAGAGAATGTAAAAAATCAACCGGTAAAAATTCTGGTCTTCTGCTTTGAACTGGCTCCACTAAAATGGCAGCAATTTCATTTGCTCTTGCTTTAATAATCTGAAGGGTTTCATCTGTCCCATAATCCAAGACCAACATATTGGAAACCGATTCTGGCAAAATTCCTGGAGCAGCAGGATAGGATTGTTGATTTTTACCTCTTACAATTACTTCATCATTGATTCCATGATAAGACCCATTGAATGAAACAATCAATGATTTTCCGGTAACAGTTCTTGCAATACGCATAGCACCTAAAACAGCTTCAGAACCTGTATTACAAAGTGCGGATCGTTCTGATTGTGTTAATTCATTAATTAAACTACAAACTTCTCCAGCCAAAACATGTTGTGGGCCAATTTCATATCCATCTTCTATTTGTTGTTGAATGGCTTTTTTGATTGCAGGAAATTGATAGCCTAAAAAATTAGAACCAAATCCATTTAATACATCAATGTAATCATTACCATCAATATCTTTTAGCATTGCGCCATTCGAATGATTGACAACGATTGGATAAATTAATTCTTTATATACTGGCTTAAAACCCGAAACTACTCGAGGATCAGCCATTTCCATTCTATACTGTTGTGTGTATTTTTTACTTTCAGCTGTTCTTTCATTATACTTTTTAGTAAAGGCTTTAATGAAATTCATTTGCTGATCAGTAAGGTCGGTTTTATTTTTCTCGATTCTAGCGATTGCACCAAATGGTTTTTCGAGGGCCTCTTTCTGATCTTCGTTGATTGAAACCGTAGTTTTAGTCGGTTTTGTAATCAGCAGGTCTTCTTTCGGCTGATTTTTTTGGATGAACTCCGCCAAACTATTGATCTGATCGAATTCTTCATTGAGTTGCCTAAAACTAATTTGGATAGAAAAAGCCTTTGACACTTGAATAGCCAATTGCGTTAACACCAAAGAATCTAGGCCTATATCAGCAAAATTTGCTTCATCAGTTAAAATACTTTCTTCTTCACCAGAGATATCAATGATGATTGATCTGAGTCTTTCCTTAATGGATGGCAAATGAGTTGCTGGAATTTCTTTTGCAACTAAGGCATTCAATGCAATAGATGGAGCAGGCTCAATCCAATATGATTTTTTATCAAAAGCATAAGTGGGAACATCATTTAATAATACCCTTTGTTCGCCAATATAGATTGCTAGAAAATCAACTTCCTGATTGTTCATCCAATGATTTGCTGTTTCTGCCAAATCACTGACTGCTATTTGTGGAGATGAAACATCATTGATATAATCATTTAATTGATTGATTAAATCCTTTCTGTTTTCTGCTATAATGAAGCTTCGATGTAAAAAATGAGGTTTTGTTTTATGCAGTGTATATGCAAGATCTGCAATATTGAGTTCTTTATTTTGCTCAATATATTGCAATAATTTTATTGCATAGTTTTTTACACTCGATATTGTTTTTGCAGACCAAGAAATAATGACTGGCTTTTTTTGCAGATCCGAAATAGGTTTAGCTTGTTCAAATGAAGAAAGAATTAAATGCACATTAGTTCCACCGACTCCAAATGAACTTACACCTACTAGCATTGGTTGATCATTTGGCAATTGTTTCAAATCGGTGTTTACATAAAAAGCTGTTTTGTCAAATTGAATTTCAGGATTTGGCTGTTCGAATAAAATACTTGGAACAAGCATTTTATGCTGTAACATCAAACTCGTTTTGATAAACCCAGCCACACCTGCTGCTGCAGTAAGATGACCAATATTCGATTTTATAGATCCAATTGCACAATATTGCTTGGGCAAATCATTTCCAAAAGCCAATTGAAGTCCTTCCACTTCTATGGGATCACCAATTGGTGTCGCAGTGCCATGCGCTTCTACATAATTAATGTCAGACGGGTTTACTCCAGCCTGTTGAATAGCACTATAAATTGCACCGGCTTGACCTATAGCACTAGGAGCAGTAAAGCTTCCTTTTTCAATCCCATCATTGTTAACGCCAATTCCTTTAATTAATCCAAGAATGGTATCACCATCTTTTATTGCTAAATCTTTTCTTTTCAACAACACTACACCCGCGCCGTCACTAAATACTGTTCCATTGGCCGATGCATCAAATGTTCTGCAATGCCCATCCTTACTAAGCATGGCCCCTTCTTGATAAAAATGGCCACTATTAATCGGAACTGTAATAGATACACCTCCAGCTAATGCCACTTCACAATGACCATTACGAATACTTTCAGCTGCTTGAGCAATAGCCAATAAAGAAGTGGCGCATGCAGCATAAACTCCAACTGCAGGTCCATTCAAATTGAGTGCATAAGCAGTTCTTGATGCTACATAATCTTTTTCATTATGTGTCATCACCAAAAATTCTCCTGCATCAATTACTTTTTCTTTATTGGATAAAATATTTTTTAAATAATAACTATTGTTACCTGTTCCCGCAAAAACCCCTGTTCGTCCATTGTAAGCATTGGGCAAGTGTCCTGTTTTCTCTAAAATTTCCCAGCATATTTCTAAAAAGATTCTTTGTTGCGGATCCATTAAAGTAGCCAATGTAGGACTTATCCCAAAAAATGCAGCATCAAAAAAATCGGGATGATTGATTATTCCTCTTGCCTTTACATAATTAGGGTCATTGTAAATGGAGGCATTGATAGACGGATCTAATTCTGACTCATTAAAAAATCTTGTGGTTTCTTTTCCATTTTGCAAAATCTCCCATAATGCTTCTATTGAATCAGCACCTGGAAATCTTCCATTCAATCCAATTATAGCAATATCCATATTTGCTGGATCAGCATTTTCATTTTTTGCATATTGGTTCAATTTCAGGTCTTGATGATTGCCATCAAAATAGTTTGCCAAAGCACCAATCGTAGGATATTGATAAAAACGACTTATAGGCATTGATTGATTGAAATGTTTTTTTATTGCAATAGTGCATTTCATTGCCAATAATGAATTCCCACCCAGCTCAAAAAAATTATCCTTAATGCCTATTTCATTCCAAGAAAGTAACTCCTTCCAAATGGCAGCAATGGCTTTTTGGCTTTGGGTTGAAGGAGTTTCAAAAATAGTAGTGATTGAGGGGCGTTCAATTGAAGGCAAAGGCAATGCTTTTTTATTGATCTTTCCACTGCTGGTTTTAGGCATTTCGTCCACCCAGCAATAGATAGAAGGCAACATATAAGCTGGTAATTTTTCACTCAACTTTTCCCTGATTTCCGAAACAGGTTTCTTACTATCTGTTGCTTGGATATATGCTACTAATTTTTTAATACCCTCCTGTTCTTCTATTACTGTTACTACCGCTTGGCTAATCCCTTCAATTTGCATCAATGCAATTTCAATTTCACCCAATTCAATTCTATAACCCCTGATTTTTACTTGCTCATCTTTTCTTCCTAAAAATTGAATATTTCCATCAGGCAAATAAGCCGCAATATCTCCTGTTCTATACACTCGCATCCAACCTTTTTCAGGATGATTCCACTGAATGAACTTTTCATTTGTCAATTCAGGTGCATTCAAATATTCATCTGCCAAAGAAACTCCACTGATTAATAATTCACCCGATTCTCCATTGTTCAATAATTGTAATTGCTCATCAACAATCCAAATTCCAGTGTCAGCTATTGGTATGCCGATGCTTGGCAACAAAGGCCAATTATCTGGATCACCTTCTAAAGCCAATGCAGTTACTACATGTGTTTCTGTAGGGCCATATTGATTGTATAAATGAGCAGTTGGATTTCTTTTGAAAAAATGTTTAATGGAAGGAGTTATTCTTAGTGCTTCCCCCGCGGTGATCAATTCATGTAAACAAGAAGGAAATAAATTGATTTGTTGCGCCATATCACATAGATATTGTAAGGCAACATAGGGAAGATAAATTCGATTGATCCCATCTTGATTAATAAATCGCAAAAGTCTTTCAGGATCTAAACGAATATCATCATCCATCAACACTAAAATACCTCCAGTTGAAAATGTGGCAAATATTTCTAGGAAAGAAGGATCAAAAGTTAATGGACTTAATTGTAGCGTTTTGGTTGCTTGGCCAGCTATTGAATTTGCTGCCTGCCATTTCAACAAATTAATTAAAGCAGGATGATTTAAACTTACTGCTTTAGGAACTCCCGTTGATCCAGATGTATGCAAAATGTAAACAGCTGCAGTTGATTCATTGAAAGCTTCTACATTCAATGATTGCGCTGTAGTTTGATCTTTGCTAATTGTTTTAAGACCGATTGATTGAAAAAATCCTGCTTCTTCATTTGTACAAATGCAGCTAGAAATAGATGCATTGGAAATCATATATCGAAGTCGATCAACTGGATAAGTTCTGTCTAATGGAAGATAGGTTTTCCCAGCTTTTAATATGGCTAATATGCCAATAATACTATCGATTGATTTAAATGCGCTAATAGCTATAACAGATGAATCATTGTATTGATATTGTATGACAGCGGCTAATCGATTGGCCTGATTATTTAATTCTTGATAAGTAAAACGAATTGTATCTGATTGCAAAGCAATTGCATCAGGTGTTTGAATAACCTGTTGTTCAAATAAATGATGAACTTTCTGTGATGGTTTTGGTTGCATGTTTATAACGGTTTTCAGTACGTTTTATGCTTCCAAAGGGTTGATTAAAAAAAACTTAAGTCAAATTTAATTATTTTATATAGAACTCTTAAGAGTTTGAAAGGAAAGCAGGTATTTACGACCATAAAAGCAACAAATACCAACACTTTTGTAGTAGATAGCAGTTATAAATACAGCAAATGCTCAAGAAAAAAATCGAACTTTTAGCTCTTAAAGGGATTTCACACATCTAAACCCAACATGATTGGTGCCAGTTCTCCAATCACCTTTACCTCTAGTACCCATCATATATCTGGTACAATATTGATCGGTACATAAAAAAGACCCACCTCTATGTACTTTTTTAGGAACGCCAGGCTCTGAAGGGTCATGGCTTTTTGCTGGGCCTTTAGGATTTTTGACTACTCCCTGTGATTTTAATAAGGCATAATAATCTTCGGTGAACCAATCTTCGCACCATTCCCAAACATTCCCAGCCATATCATATAATCCAAATCCATTTGGTTTAAATTGTTTCACAGGAGCAATGCCTGCAAATCCATCCGCTTTACTATCGTTACTCGGGAAAGTTCCTTGAAAGGTATTGCCCATGTATTTTCCATTCGGTTTGAATTGATTTCCCCAAGCATACATATTACCAGTAAGTCCTCCACGAGCTGCAAATTCCCATTCCGCTTCTGTTGGCAATCTTTTACCAGCCCATTTTGCATAAGCCACTGCATCTTCCCAAGCAATATGTACTACTGGATTATTTTCTTTACCAACTATTGAACTTCCTTCACCCAATGGTTGACGCCAATTAGCATGTTTCACCCAAGACCACCATTGTAAAAAATTATCCAAACTAACAGGCTGAGATGGTGGAGAAAAAACCACAGAACCAGGGATCAACATATCAGGTTTTGCATCCGGAAACTCTTCTTTTGTAGGAGCTTGTTCTGCAACTGTAATATATTTAGTCCTTTTAACAAAAGCTGCAAATTCGGCATTGGTTACTTCATGTTCATCCATATAAAATGGATCGAGCTTCACCCGATGGATCGGCCGGCAATCTTCCATTGCCGCTTTACCGCCATCTTTAATTCCAATTGGATTGGGTGCTCCCATACTGAATTCTCCTCCAGGAATAAACACCATTCCTTTTGGAATTGTAGAGCTGGGTTTTACATCATTGAATATGGTGGGCTGAAATTCTTTAGCTCCCCCATTCATATACAGCACACTATCTCCTGGTAACATTTCTTGGGTACAAGAAATGGCATTACTAACACGCCAATCTTTCACGGTAACAGAATCAGTAGAAACAATTGAATCAATGCTATCAGTAGTGGTTACTACTTGATTGTTCTCATTGTTACAAGCAATAAAAAACAAAGCACTTAATCCAATAAATGTTTTAGTAAAAAAATTACTCATGAAAATCTAGTTAAAATAGTTGAATACAGCCCTTTTACTTGGTTCCAGGATGTCTATATTTTACTGTCAATTTGGTAGCTTTATCTACTTCTGATGGTTCCAATAAAAGAGTGGTTTTGATTGATCCCATACCACTTGCTTTAATGGTTAATGCTATGGCAGCTGCAGAGGCTGAATCTGGTAATTCACAGATTACGTAAGCATCACAATTATTGACATAATAAAATGCTTCCAGCTTGCCGCCAAGCTCATTGATCATTTTTTCTGTCTTTTTCTTTCTATCCGTTCCGCCACCGTTTTTCAAAACACCTTTTGCGCCTTCAATGGAGTAAGAAGCTTCAATTAAGAATTTCATGATTGCTTATTTATTGTATTTTTTCCTACACTAAGGCTTTCGGATTTGCCCCGTTTTTATAGTGATTGCTGGACTTCACTTTTGCTCTACAATACTACGAAATATTCGCTTTCTAAATAAAGAAGTATTCGTGTTAGATTAAAAGCATTGAAAGAACTAATTTAGAGCACTTTACATTAAAAACTGAAAATGAAAAAAGGCCTTATCGTTTATTTTATTTGTTTATTTACATCAAATTTGATTGGTCAGGGTATTGTAACAAATTATTATTGTGTATCAAATGGCAAGTATTATGTTTTGCCGATTAATGCAACCAATGACTCTGCAGTTGCCAGAATAATGTTCGAAAATTTTGCCAATGCAGCAGGAATAACATTTGACCCTCAATCATTCACTTGCAACAACACTTATATTCCAGCTCCGTTTAACATTATCAATAAGCCAAATATTTTATCCAGCTCATTGCTAAAGAAAGCTGAAATAAAGATTTTCTCAGAAAAGAATTACAATGGCGATGCTGCTACTATACATATAGGTGCATCATTACCATGTATGGATTCACATAATCCTAGTTATGATGAAAACTCAGAAGAGATTATCAGAAAAGTGGGTAACGATCAAATTTCTTCTTTTCTAATTCCAAAAGGATTAAAGCTAACTGTTTGGGAACATTGTCCATTTGAAGGGAGATCGAAAGTGTTCACATCCAATACAACCGATTTAGAAGAATGGGACGATATCATTTCGAGTGTAAAAGTAGACTTAATTGATTCGCTTTTTTCTGAAGATGCCTCTTATACTGAAGTTACAAAAGAAAATTATTCAATTAAATTTCCTTTCGCTCTGTCGCTTTCTAATTTTCCTTTAGAAACAAAAAAAATATTCTTTACTATGTCTTCTATTGGAGCATCAAAGCAAGAATATAAAATAATGCCAAAGAGTTGGACGCTTCAATCCATGTTTGGAACTAACACTTATTGTATTGTTAACCAGGCAACTGGCGAATATTTAAGGACTTTTACAACAAAATCATTTTCTATTGCAGTTAAATCAGAAAAAACAAAAAATGGATTAAACAGTTTAGATAAATCCTTTTTATGGTTTCTGCAATATGAATCCGCAACCAATACACACAAATTAACCAATATGTTAACTGGAACTATCAGTTACCTTTCATATGATCCAATAAAAAATAGTTTTTATCTAGGACAAAATCCATTAGATATTCAAAATGCACGATGGATTTTGAATCCAGTTTTAAATTATAATTAATCTCTTAAAGTAGATCCAAAATAAAAAACTAATTCTCCATTAGATGAACTTATGTTTGAATCAGAAAATCTAAGCACTTTATGAAAATAGTCTTTTCCATTATAGCATTCCTGCCCTTAGTTTTATTTGCCCAAAACAAACTCCCTTTTATTGAAAGTATCACCAGCGACACTTTAAATGGGAAATACCAGCAGATTGTCTTCACTTATGATCAAAATAACCGAGTGACTAATATTTTCAAAATAAATTATAAAACACAAAAGACTTCACCCAATGACCCATTTCCGTTAATAGATACTGTACGGAATGAAAAATTTAGTTACTCAGGAAGAAGCAAAAATCCTGTTTCAAGAAAAATCACTAATTACGAATTTGACCCAGTAGATCAAGTATCATTTTGGAATGATATAGAAATGCATTTTTTTGTTTACAAAAACGGGAAACACATACAAGACAGCATCATTTACAAATCAAACAGATTACACGTGGTGGAGGAGAATAATATTGATAATGACAAAGTCAGGAATTGGAGAGGCACAATCAATTATTCAAGTAAATCTTTACTGTACAAATTAGAATTCAATTATCTAACTAAACGTTGGGGTGATTATGACCAAGGGGAAACAACAGAACTTCTGATTAATAGCCAACAAAATATTGAAAAAGAAGCCAGTGAACCATTTTTTAAATCTCATAGTAGTTCAAATCCTCCTTATTATACATTTACAAAATTTGACAACGCGATTAATCCATTTGGCTATTTGAATATTTCAGGAATCCTTCCACATGAAAAAATTTCTTTTACCTATGATACAAAAAGTCTAATTAGTACAAAAGATGATGAAGCATATAAATGGGATTATACTCATTTCAATTGGAACTATTTCAATAAAAACAATGCAATTACCTATAGAATTACCAGAGGTGAAACTGATTCAGATTTTAGTGATGTCATTCATTTGACCTACACTTATAATCAATTCAACTTACCCATACAATACTTCGCAACAATTCGTAAAGAATACAGAAGTGATGGAACACTAGTCAGCACACATCAAAAGCGATTTACATTTCGATATAAGAATTAGTTAAGCAAATTTCAAATACAACAATGAAACACAAAATCATATTTATAATAATACTTCTTTATACAACCGTATCCAGTTATGCACAAAAAAATAATCTGGATAGTCTTTTACGAGCGTTCAAAAGTAAAGACTTTGATGAAGTTGTTTGGAGTTCTAAATTAGAATTAGAAAAAAAACAAAAAGAAATTATTCCAGCTTTAATTCAACTACTTCAAAGTACAGAGTATGCAAAATTGTATTATTCAAACCAGCTCATGTATCCGGGCACCAAAAGAGTTATTTTTGATTATGAAAAAATCATTCCCTATGAATTAGACTGGATTTCTATAAGAGCTGGTTGGCTACTAGAAGAGCTTACATTTATGGATTTTGGATTTAGGTCAGCCCGGATTGATAATCAATTATTAGAAGAAATCAAAAAGAATAATAAGATAGAAGATAATGAAAAAATCTATACTATAGATTGGCAAAATAGGCAAACTGAGTTACAAATTATGCAATCTAGAAAAATACTGGCAGAGAAAGCGGCAAATTGGTGGGAGCAAAATAAATCAAGTTGGACTAGGGTCTCTGCTCTCAAAACTGCATTGCAATCTAATAATGAGGATTGTATTTCAAAGGCCCTGAATTTTATGTCAGATTACTCAGGAGAAAAAAACAATTGTGATAATCTTTACACTTTATACAAGAGCGAAATTCGTCCGCATATTATTTTATTAAAGCACTCGCTTATTAAAAGTATGCCTGAAAAACTAGAAGACTATTTTTATAATGAAAGGCTTCTTAGAGATTAATTAATTTAATAAATGTACTAATGAAATCATATTTACCTATTATCATAATTACTATTGCTTCTTTTGCAAATCCGAGAATATGCAATGGTCAATTGAGTGAAACAAATGAACTGCTCATTAAGGCAAGAACTTTACAGGGCCATAATTCAGTTAGAAATAAATTGTCACAAGAGATTTATAATAATTTGATAGCCAAAGAACCCACCAATGCAGTCTTTTATGTAGAAAGCGGTTTCTTTAATCTTAATCGTGCCGATAAAGAATTGGGGATGGCTGATTTAAATGTGGCCATGTATTTGTTAGAAAATAAGGTTTGTGCATACAAAAATGAACCTATCCTTGAAAGTATTTACTATGATGAAAAAAAGATTTTTGTTTGTTCACTTGAATTACTTGAAAAAGTTTATAGAGAAAAATGGAAGCAATTTGATAAAAATAATGAACTTGATTCATCCGCTTTTTATATTAAAAAATTGATTCGTCTTTATACTGATTCAAGTGAAATAAAACCTGATTCCTCAAAATTTATAGATAACAACAGTTCCATCTATAAGCTAAATAACATGTATGAAGAACAGGCTGAAAATTATGCCAGTTTAAACCAATATCGAGAAGCTTTTTTCAGTTTTCAAAAGATGATTACAAACATGTCCAACACTCAAAAAAATATCAAATTTATAGATCTATACAGCTTGATCGGTGACTATGATAGTGTTATACAAATAATGAAGCGCGAAATTTTCATCCAAACAGATTCAGGGATTCGTTACACAAATGATTATAACTATAAAGCCCCAAGATATTTTATCGATTATGTTTCTGCATATATTGCAAAAAGAGATTTCGAAAATGCACATAAATTGCTTACCAACAATACTACAATCGTATCTGTTCCAAATTCAAAAGGGGTAAAAATGAACATGTTGTTGAAGGAAATTCCTATGTACCAAAAAGGGGAAAGCATTAATATTTGTGATAGAATTAATCAATATAAAGAAGAATACAGCTATTATAATTTTTATTCCTGTTTATTGAATGATTTGAAAAATAAGAACTATGAAATCGCACTTTTACATTTAAATAATTTTTATAAAATAATGGAACCTGCTTTATTAAAACTAGGTAAAGGGCGTGATTATAGATCTATTAAATATATTGAAGGAGAGATATTCCGATTTGAATATGTTATTCTTTCATTAAAGGGTTATCTATTATCAAAACTAAATAAGAATGCCGAAGCAAAATTAGCTTATCAACAGGCCCTTAAATTAAACCCGGAATGTAAAGAAGCCAATGAAGAATTGAAAAAATTACAATAAATTATTTTTTTACCACTCTACTTTCCGATACAGAACTTACTAAAAATAAAATCCAATTGATCTTCGTGGGTGATTTGCCCAGTTATGGTGCCTAAATGATGAAGACATTGCCGAATTTCGAGTGCCAATAGATCTCCAGGAATACGATTTTCTAAACCATTGCTCACTTCTTCTAAAGATGTTGCTAATTGAAGTAAAGCTTGGTGATGACGTGCATTGGTTATAATGGTAGATTCTGTATTGATATTGCCATTGATGGTTTTCTTGACCAACATCGTTTTTAGTTCATCGATATTCTGATTGGATTTTGCTGATATGAAAATGCAATTATTGAATTGCTTGAATTTTTCAATAGCCCCTTGCGTTGATTCATCCACTTTATTACCTACTAAAAAGTAATTCAGATTTTCCGCGTCAAATTCTTGCACTATTTGTTTTAACTCAGCTGCTTCCATTTCTGCTACATCAAATAAATACAAGACTACTTGAGCTGAACGCATTTTTTCTTTGCTCTTGCTCACCCCAATTTGTTCTATGCTGTCTTGCGTATGTTCTCTTATACCTGCTGTGTCTATTAATCGAAACAATACACCTTCTATATTCAATACTTCTTCGATGGTATCTCTGGTTGTACCTGCAATATCACTTACAATTGCGCGGTTCTCATTCAATAAAGTATTTAATAAAGTTGATTTGCCAGCATTGGGCTTTCCAATAATAGCTACCTGCACTCCATTTTTAATTACATTTCCTAATTTAAAAGAATCAATTAATTGCTGGGTGGAGCTTGTAAGTGCTGCAATTAAATTTTTAAATTGAGTTCTATCTGCAAACTCAACATCTTCCTGAGAAAAATCCAATTCCAATTCTATCAATGCTGAAAAACTAATTAATGAATCACGCAGCTGCTTAAGGTCGTTGGAAAATCCACCACGCATGGTATGCAATGCAGCTCTTTGACTTGCTTCTGAATTACTAGCAATTAAATCGGCAACCGCTTCTGCTTGAGTTAAATCTAATTTTCCCTTTAAAAAAGCTCTTTGCGTAAATTCACCTGGTTTGGCCATTCTTACCCCTCGAGAAGCAATTGCTTGTATTATTTTCTCCTGAATAAATGGAGAACCATGACAGCTGATTTCAATGACGTCTTCGCCAGTATATGATTTCGGATTTTTGAATAAACTTAATACAACTTCATCCAAAACAATGCCCGCGTCTTTTAATATACCTACATGAATGGTATGGGATTTTTGTTGCTCTAAATCTTTAGAAGGAAATAGCTCATTCAATACAGCAAAGGTTTTTGGACCACTTACCCTGATCACGCCAATTGCACCAATTCCTGGAGCTGTTGCCAATGCAACAATGGTATCATCCCAACCTTGCAATGAAATATTCATATGCGAATATACAATAGCCATTCAAACCAACCTTGCATTTATTATTGTAAGGGAAATAAATCAATAAACCCCTGGGGAGCCTTTCAAGAATTTTATCCATTGCTAGTTTTATCGATTCGCAAAATTTTTTCAGATAAAATTATTGGGCAGCGACGAAGGGCGTTTATTGATTTATTGATAATTACAAATAAAACAATCTAGCGAAAACGAAAGGATTTTTGTATGTAATTATCAATCTTCTGCAACTTGGAATGTTATGCTTTGCTTATGTCTATAGATTACTGCTCTTCCATTTTGAATGGCAGGCTTCCAACTTGGTCCTTTGGTAATTACGCGTAAGGCTTCTGCCTTTGTTCCATATCCAGGATCGTTCTCTGCAACTACTTCACTGATAGTTCCATCTTTGGAAACTATAAAGGAAACTACAACGGTGTATTTACCAGCAGGTGCGCCATTTTCAACGGGTAGCGAACTATTTAAATTTCTTTGTAAATATTTTGTCCATCCATTCAATCCTCCAGGAAATTCAGCAGGAATTTGCACAGTTCTAAAAACAGTTTCGTCATCATCGTCTACATGAATAGCATTAACCCCTGTACTAGTTTTTTCAACTGGCGCTTCTACTATATCTGTTGACTTTTCTCCTTCTTGATTATAGTTGCCGATTCTGGTATCTTCTATCTCTTCTATTGGCTTCACTTCATCGAGTGGATCTACTTCATTGTCTTTTACAATTAAAGGCTGAGTTACTGCAATAGTTTTAATTGGTTTTTCTATTTTTTTTGGAGGAGGTGGTTCTATTTTTTTAGTTTCATCTTTAAACGATGAAAGCTGAACATCCACTACTTGTTGCATTGCAGCGGCTTTGCCGAAACTATTTTCAGAAATTACCAAGGCAACGATAATTGCTGTGATAGTGCATGTTGAAATCAATGCAATCTTAATTCGTTGATCATATGTCTTTCGAAGATCATATGCACCATAGTTTTTGTTTTTTCCATCAAATAAAATGTCTAGAAAATCGCTTTGAAGAATTGATTGAGTTTCCATAATAATTGATTTACTACTATGATACTTCAACCAATCATTTTCCATAAATAAATATTGAACAGCGACGAAGGGGTTTATTGATTGATTGATTAATTCAAAAAAGCTGGCAGCGAGGAAGGGACTTTATTAATTGATGAATAATCAAGCAATGAACCCATGAGGAGCCTTTCAAGAATTTTATCCATTTGAGCTTTAATTCGATTTGTAAAAATTATCACCGATAAAATTATTGGGCAGAGACGAAGGGGTTTATTGATTGATTAATTCAAAAAAGCTTGCAGCGACGAAGGGGTTTATTGCTTCATTTAATTTATTACAAAAAAAATGCCCCTTCCGAAGAAGAGGCATTAATAATTAGATGAAGTTTAATTATTCTTCAGAAACTTGGAATGTTATACTTTGCTTGTGACGATAAATTACATTTCTACCATTTTGTACCGCAGGCTTCCATTTAGGACCCTTGGTAATTACACGAACAGCTTCAGCTTTTGTACCATAGCCTGGATCGTTTTCAGCAACAACATCACTGATAGAACCATCTTTAGATACAATGAAAGAAACTACTACTGTGTATTTTCCTGGAGGCGCTCCATTTTCAACTGGTAAGTCTCTATTCAAGTTACGCTCTAAGTATTTAGACCATGCAGGTAATCCACCTGGGAATTCTGCTGCAATTTGAACTACAGTAAATACTTTGTCGTAATCTTCTTCAACTTTAGGTGCTTCAACAACACCTGTTCCTGTTTCAACTGGAGGAGCAACAATACCATCATCTTTTGCACCTTCCTGATTGATGGCGCCGATTTTAGTATCTTCTAATTTATCAACTTCTTTGATTTCGTCATCTTCCTTTACTTCCTCGTCTTTTACAATTTTAGGAGGAGTAAATTTAGTGATTTCCACTTTTGGTGGTTCTTGTTTTGGTGGTGGCGGCGGAGGTGGCGGTTCAGGTTTTTTCTCCTGTTGCACATTCTCCAAAGACACGTCTTGCACGATGATTTCAGCCTTTCCTTTTTTTGCAGTATTGGCAATGATTGAACCTACCAATAATAAAGCACAAATGATAAATGTTCCTATCAAAGCATAAGTGATACGCTTGTTATAGGTCTTACGTAAATCATAAGCGCCATATTCTTTGTTCCTGCCATCAAAGATGAGGTCCAGAAAATCGGCTGTTAAAATTTTATTTACGTCCATTGTAAAGATTGTTAAATGTTAGTTCTTATTTTCTTATTGTGCTCCCGAAGCCGCACCTGCTTTATCGGATATTCTAACCAATTGTTCTTCACCATCAGATATATCTACCAAAGCATATCTTTTCAAAACATTGATTGACATTTCATCCAAAATATCAATTACGTTTCTGTAGGTACACTCAGATGATGGCTTTAGAATAACCACTAAATCTTTCTCAGGAGTACGTTGTTTTTTCTCCATCAACACCGTTCTAATTTCTTTGAAAGTACTAGACTTAAAATTAGAACCATCAGGTAACAACTGTCCTTCGTAATAGAAAACGTTGTTGTTATTGCCCAACAGGATGGTGATTACGCCAGACTCCTTTGCCTTATTTTGGTCTTCTGGCTTATCAGCATCTTTTGGTAAAAAGAGCTTCATGGCCGTTGGCTGACTCATGGTTGTGGTGAAGATGAAAAACGTAATCAATAAAAAACCTAGGTCCACCATAGGTGTTAAGTCAACCCTGGTTGATAGCTTCTTACCTTTTTTGACGCCGGGGCCTTTCTTGTGTCCGCCGCCGCCCGAGGTATCCATTTCTGCCATGTCGGTAGAATTTAGTTTTCGTTAATAATTTATTACTCTTCTCTTTTCTCTCCAGATTGATTCATTTTCCATAAATCTGTTCCAACAGGAGCAGGCTCTGGTTTAGTAATCATCTGAAATTTCAAGATATCATTCTTTTTAAATGCATCGATTATCGACTTAAATGCTGGGAATTTAGCAAGATTGTCTCCTTTTAAAAGGAAGGCAGGTTCTTTCTGTCCCAAATAAGCATCTTTAATAACCCTCATCCAAATGATCAATTCATTATTGGCTGTATCTTTTACCGGAATTCCAGGTAATTTATCGCCTTTACGTTGATCTTCAGGCATTGCTAAAAAAGAAGCCATACTTCCCAATGGTGCCCCGATGAACAAAGCATTTTGAAATGCTTTTACATCTATATTAAGGTTTCTGGTATTATTCAAAGAATTGGCAACAACTTCTTTCTTGGCTTTGTCATCCATGTCCAAAAAAACTTTACCATCCTTATCTAGAATAACCATTACATAATCTTTCTGGGGTGCTACTTTAGCAGCTACCGAATTGGGCGTAGTTACAGCAATAGCTTCAGATGGCTTAAACTTGGTCGTTAAAATGAAGAACGACAACAAGAGAAAGGCCACGTCGCACATCGCCGTCATGTCGATACTCGTACTCTTACGAGGTAATTTGGCTCTACCCATTATTATTATTTTACAATTTCACTAATTAAGATTCAAAACAGTTGCAATTCCATAAATAATCAATGATTATTTATAATTAGCTGCAAAGCTTTGTGTTAATGTGAAACCAGATTCATCAATACCGTAAGTGATGCCATCAATACGGGTAGTGAACACGTTATACATGATAATCGCTACTGCAGAAGTACCAATACCTAAAGCTGTATTAAACAAAGCCTCAGAAATACCTTTTGATAATTCACGTGCAGCATCTCCACCACCTTCATCACCTAATGCAGAGAATGATTTGATCATACCTAATACCGTTCCTAATAGACCTAACAAAGTTGCAACTGATGCAATTGTTGAAAGGAATACCAAGTTCTTTTCTAGCATAGGTAATTCTAATGAAGTTGCTTCTTCTACTTCTTTTTGGATATTCAATACTTTTTGCTCAGTATCTAATTCAGTATTGCTGATCATTTCTTTGTACTTCTTTAAACCTGCTTTCATTACATTACCAACAGATCCTTTTTGCTTATCGCAAGCAGCCAATGCTTTGTCTACTTCTTTGTTAGCTAAATGAAACTGTACAGTACGAACGAATTCAGCAATGCTTCCAGCACCTGCTGCTTTTGTAACTGTTAAGAATCTTTCAATACAAAAAGTAATTACAGTTAAGAAACTACCGATCAAAATAGGAACGATGATACCACCCTCATACATTTTACTTAAACCAGCTTTAGGTCCTTTGTGCTGTGGCCAAAATCCACCACTAGGATCAGGCGTTGTAAAATTACTTGGTGCTCCTAATACAAATCTCCAAATTACATAACCCAAAATAATACATGCTAATGGAGCAATCCATGAAATTGAGTTGCCACTCTTCTTAGGGTGAACAGAAGGTGCACTTTTTACCGCTGTGGTTGGTTTTGTTTCAGCCATGACTCGATTGATTTTTGTTTTTTAAAAATTACAGTTGGTTTAAAAAATTTGACTTCACAATGCTACATAAAAAAATTATGATTCTTAAAATCTTTTCAATAGCACCGAAAGGGGTTACAAAGTAGGGATTTTATTTAAAGCAACAAATTCTCAATCAATAAACTTTCTTTATTTTTTACCGATTTTATCAATAATTATTGCCTTTTATCAAAGAGTTCCACAAAAAAATTGTTGAATCCAACTCATTTATATCTTTAATGCTTTATCTAACAACTAACTATGTCAATGAAAAAAATTCTAATTACATCAACCACTTGGGTGTTAGCAGTTGGCTTATTTGCACAGCAAAGGCCCCAAAACCCAACCCCACAAGGGCCTACAACGCCTAGCCCAACTACTCAAACACCAGTAAATGGAGCAACTCCTCCTGCTGGATTTGGTAATTTTGGTGCGGCACAACGCCAGGGGCCCAGAGCTTATAAAGACGTTATTACTGACAAAGCAGTCTCCAAAAAAGGCCTTTTTACAGTACATAAGGTAGATGAGAAGTACTATTTCGAGATCGCTGACTCCATTTTTGGTCGAGAAATACTATCAGTTGTTCGTTTTATTAAAGTGCCTGCTGGTGCAGGTTATGGCGGTTCTATGGCCAATGGACGTGGTCAGATGATTAGTTTCGAAAAAGGGCCAAGCAATACCATTTTTTTAAGAACAGTTACCCTTGTTAACACTGCAGATAAAGACCAGGACATCAATAAAGCAGTTGACTTGTCTAATTTAAATGCAATTGCAAATGCATTCCCGATAGCCGCATTTAGTAAGGATTCTAGCGGTGTAGTGATTGATGTAACTGATTTTTTTAAAGGCGATAATCAATCGGTAAGTATCAGCCCAAATACTAAAAGGGGTTTAAACCTTGGTATTCTAGCTGCAGACAGATCTTTTATTACAAAGATCTCTACCTACCCTATTAATACTGAAATAAAATCAGTAAAAACATATACTGCATCCCCTTCTGTAGGAGGATTTGGAGCTCCTGCTTTTCCTGGAGCCCCTACTTCTATACAAGCAGCAAATGAAGCAGGTGCGGTAACTGTAGAGTTAAACACTTCTTTATTGCTTCTTCCTAAAGAACCAATGGAGAGAAGGATTGCAGACAAAAGAGTAGGCTTTTTTACCCGCAACTATGTTCGTTTTAGCGATACTCAACAAGAAGTAGAAAGGGTTGAATTTGCTGTTCGTTGGAGATTAGAGCCAAAAGATGGTGAGTGGGAAAAATGGCGCAAAGGCGAATTGGTAGAGCCTAAAAAACCAATTGTATACTACATTGATCCTGCAACTCCAAAGCAATGGCGTAAGCATTTAATTGCTGGTGTGAATGATTGGCAGCTTGCATTTGAAAAAGCTGGTTTCAAAAATGCTATCATGGGCAAAGAATGGCCTGAAAATGATACTACGATGAGCATGGAAGATGCTCGTTTCTCAGTAATCAGGTACCTGGCATCTGATATTGAAAATGCATCCGGACCCAACAACAATGATCCAAGAAGCGGAGAAATTTTAGAAAGCCATATTCAATGGTATCATAACGTGATGAAGTTGGTGCATGATTGGTATATGGTTCAAACTGCCGCAGTAGATCCCGGTGCAAGAAAAATGAAATATGATGATGATTTAATGGGCGACTTAATTCGTTTTGTTTCTTCTCATGAAGTAGGACATACATTGGGTCTATACCACAATATGGGAAGCAGTAGTAAAACTCCTGTTGAAAAATTAAGAGATAAAGCATGGGTAGAAGCCAATGGTCATACTGCATCCATCATGGATTATGCTCGTTTCAATTATGTAGCTCAACCAGAAGACAATATTGGTAGAAAAGGATTATATCCAAGAATTGGAGATTATGATAAATGGGCTATGAAATGGGGTTATGGTTATATTCCAGGAAATACAGAAGAAGAAAGAAAAACCAATAGCAGCAAAATGGTTACTGCCGCTTTAAAAGAGAACCCTCGTCATTGGTTTGGTTCTTATGAGCAAGGCAATAATGCAGATCCTAGAAGCCAAAGCGAAGACTTGAGCGACAATGCTGTAAAAGCTTCTGAATATGGTATCATGAATTTAAAAAGGGTTTTGAAAGGATTACCAGAATGGACCAAAGAAGAAAATGATCAATACGAAAACATCAGTGTAATGTATGGTCAGGTATTGGGCCAGTTCAGAAGATATATGGGTCATGTTACAGCTAACGTAGGCGGTGTATATGAAACTTTCAAATTAGCAGAACAAAATGAACCTGTATATGAAGTAACCCCTAAAGCACGTCAAAAAGAAGCTGTTGCTTTTTTAAATAAACAAATATTTGAAACACCCAATTGGTTGATTGATCGTGAACTTTGGAACAAGTTTAATAATCCGGTTTCAAATGATCCGATAATGTCTACACAAGATGGAGCGCTTGCCAGTTTAATTAGCCCTACCAGATTGGGTCGTTTGCAATTGGCTAGCAACCGCTTTGGTGCTGATAAAGCTTACAATGCAATGGAGTTATTGAATGATGTGCAGACTGGTTTATTCAGCGAATTGAGTTCTAAAAAAACCATTGATCAATACCGCAGATTATTACAAATGAGTTATGTAGATAAACTGGTAGATATCCTTAATCCTCCATCAACTGCTGGTATAACAGTAATCAATTTTGGCGGAAGAGGTGGTGCTTCTATTGATATTAATAAAAGCGATGTGCCTGCTATCGTAAGAGCACAATTGGTTGCATTACGCGCTCAAATTAATAGTTCTGCTGCTGGATTTGGAGATAAATTAAGTAAGATTCATTTACAAGATTTATCAGAAAAAATCAAACAAGGATTAGATCCTAAATAAAGTACCTAATAAAAAGTTAAACCGATTATAAACCTCATAGGATAAAACCTATGAGGTTTTTTTATGCATAGCTTTGTTAAAATTACTCTCGTGAGAAAATCTATTTTATCGCTGCTACTTATGATGATTGCAATGGTTTCTTTTGCTCAAAAAAAAGAACCTGTTTGGGGTTATTTAAAAGACAGTGTTACCAATGAGCCAATTGTATTGGCCAGTATAGCCAATTTTGAAACGAAGAAAACAGTTATGTCCAGCAATACTGGAAGGTTTAAAATTGAAGTATCAGACAATCAAATACTTTCATTTGCAGCGGTTGGTTACTTCTTTGATACGATTGCATTTCATAAAAATTTGCTCAAAAACGATACTTTGTATTTATACCTAAAACCATTAGCAAGATCATTGGGTAATGTAACCGTTTATACAAAATCTAACAATGCTTACAGAGAAGATAGTATTGAAAGAAGAAAAGATTTTATGGGCGATAGAGTGCAATATGCAATTCCTGTTGCTGCTTTATCCAATACTGGTGCCGGCTTAGGAATTAATTTAGACAGATATTCTAAGCATGAAAAGGAAAAAAGAAAAGCATTTGCTTTTTTTGAAGCCAATGAAAAAGAAGAATATATCAATTATAGATATTCTGCAGAACTGGTCAATAAATACAGTGGACTAAAAGATGATGCACTACAAAATTTTATGCAAGAATCCCGCCCTACTTACGAATGGTTGCGTAAACATAAAACAGAAGAAGATATTAAATATTATATTAACGACCAGCTAAAAAAAATGAAGAAATAAGAATTATGAATTAAGAGTTATAAATTATAAATTAAGAGATACACTTTGGAGATAAGAATAAAAAATGTATCTCTTAATTCTTCTCTCTTAATTTTTAATTCATAATTTCTACTCGTATCTAAGCGCAGTAATCGGATTCAATCTTGCAGCTTTCATTGCTGGATAAATACCAGCAGCCAATCCAACTATAGAACAAATAATTATTCCAATTGCAACCCATGCCCATGGAACAATAAATCCTGTTTTCAATACAATTCCAAATATATTGCCAACCAATACACCCAGGATAATTCCAAATAGCGCTCCCAATAAACTAATGATTAAACTCTCGAATAAAAATTGTTGACGCACATTACTGCTTTTTCCTCCAATGGCTTTGATCAGACCAACTTCCTTGGTTCTTTCATTTACAGAGACCAGCATGATATTCATTAAACCAATTGCAGCTCCAATTAACGTAATTAATCCAATAGCACTTGCAGCGCCGGTAATACTGCTTAAAAATCCAATAAATAATTCAGCAAATTTGTCGCTCTTCTCTACAAAAAAATTATTGTCTTCAATTGGCTCTAATTTTCTTACAGCCCTAAATACAGAAGTTGCCTGGTCAGTTGCAACAGGTAATTCTTTTACATTTTTCACCACTACACCCAATAAATAGGAATTACTTGCATTACCAAAGCGTCTAACATTGGTATATGAGGTAAGTACCATATCATCCTGTCTTAGCAAAGCACTTGATCCTTTGCTTTTCAATAAACCAATTACTCGGTATGGAGTACTTCCTATCTTGATGATTTTTTCTAAACATTTTTCGGGGTAATCTCCAAAAAGTTTGACCGCTACATTACTTCCAATCAAACAAACATTTCTTCCGCTTTGAATATCTAATGTGTTCAAATTTCTTCCAATATTAATGGAATACCCATTAACTGCTAAATAATTTTCGTCTCCACCCCACATCGTAATTTGGGGATTTGTTTTTTTATCTGCATAATGCAATTCTTGTGCTCCAGGACCTCTTCTATAAATACTTACTGCTGCTCCAGGAAAATCATAATTTGATTTGAAAAATTCAGCTTCTTCCAATCGAATGGGCTTTCCTAAATTGGATTTTTTCTTCTTTAAACCTTGTTTGTTTTTACTGATTTCATTTCCTTGAGGAGGACCAAACCTTACCCTACTTTCCGCAAATCGAATATTAAAAGCATTTGCACCCATTGAAGAAAAGCTCTCTTTCAAGCTTTGATTCATGGCTTCAATTGCCGTAATAATACCAATCAAGGCCATTATACCGAAAGCAATAATGGCTACTGTTATACCTGCACGCAACTTATTACCCTTTACGGTGCGCCAAGCCAGACTTAAAGAATCTAAAGCATTCATAGAATAAAGGTAATTGGGAATGCGTAAACCTTCGCAGCTTTGGGCTTATTTATGAAGAGTGGTTAAAAATAGAACCAATTGAGCACTATTGAGGGAAGAACGCCAATAAGAATCACTGCTGCAGCTACCAACAGGAGACCATTTTTAAAGTTTGGAGAGATGGCGGCTACCTCAGGTGTCCCTT
Source organism: Sphingobacteriia bacterium (assembly GCA_037129425.1). GTDB lineage: Bacteria > Bacteroidota > Bacteroidia > Chitinophagales > Chitinophagaceae > Sediminibacterium. Next base: position 13,761 of record JBAXUV010000012.1, on the reverse strand, counting down.
CTTTGAAATACATAGATTGAATTACTTTGAAATAATAGTACACACTTACGGCAGCAAAAAGCACCGCAACCACTACAATCCACAATGAACCTCCTGATTTTACTACAGAAGCCAACATATAATATTTGGCAAAAAAGCCTGCCGTTAAAGGAATACCTGCTAAAGACATCAGAAATACTACTCCAGTAAATGCCAAAACAGGTTGCGTTTTTGCAAGCCCATTGAATCCATCAAATGTGTAATCTTTCACTTTAATCAGGATGGCAAAAAAACCGATGGTTGCTAAGCAATAAGCAACTGCATATAATAGTATCCCTTCCTTTGCCAGATCATTATTGCTGTATAATGCAAATAACATAAAGCCCGCTTGTGAAATACTGGAATATGCCAACATTCTTTTAATACTTTGTTGAAATACCGCTGTGATATTGCCCACTAATAAAGTAGCTACAATCACAAACGATAACAATATTTTCCATGAAGGACCAAGAATTGCTGAATTAGATTCAAATAAATTTAAGAAAGCAAAAAAACCTGCGGCTTTTACTACAGTTGCCATAAAAGAAGTGAATACACTTGGCGCACCATCGTACACATCAGGTGTCCAAAAATGAAATGGTGCAGCTGATACTTTAAAACACATGGAAACAAAAAGTAAAATCAATCCTGCAATTTGCAAGAATGATGTAGGGGCCATACCAGCAGACGCAGCCATTGTAGCTGAAATATGCAAAGCAAAAGAACCTGTAGCTCCATAGATTAATGCTATTCCCATCAACATAAGTCCAGTGGAGAAAGCGCCCATTAAGAAATATTTTAATGAAGCTTCATTGCTTTTTAGATTTCTTTTTTCTGCACCCGTTAAAATATACAATGGAATCGACATGATCTCAATTCCTAAGAATAACATCAATAAACCATTGAAAGAAGTCAACACACTCGTTCCGCATAATACAAAGAAAATCAATGCATAATAGTCGGCAACATTCACTCCCGTTTTTTCAATTTCCGATCCACACAATACCACAAAAATTAATGTGGCAGCTATTAAGATTGAATTAAAGAATAATCCGAATTTATTAAAATGTAATAAATCATGCGTGTTTACATTAATTGAAAAAATGCTGTAACTATCCAGTAAATTCATGGATAATAATAATAGCAATGAAACAATTGCAGTAGTGGTTACTGCTGATTTTTTTTGAAGTAAGATGCCGCTAAACATCATTACTACACCCATGATTGCTGAAAAAATAATTGCGTTCATAATATTTAAAGATGTTCCATTTACTTTTTTACAAATAATGCTTCTACACTGGTTTTTGTTAAATCAATCATTGGCTGTGGAAACACTCCGAATACAATAACTACTAGAGCAATAATCACCAGCACCAATTTAACATTGAAACTGATATCCATTGCGTTTTCGGTCACAGCATTCAAATTGCCATAGATCACTTTTTGTACCATATTCAAAGTATATACTGCCGCAAGAATAATACTTATACCAGCTATAGCAGCAATAAACATATTGTATTGAAAGAGTCCACTAAACATTAAAAACTCTCCAATAAATGCATTGGTTAAAGGAAGTGCAACATTGGCTAATGCCATAATGACTAATAGTATAGCTAAAGCTGGTGCTTTTTGAGCCAAGCCTCCTAAATCACTTAATTTTCTGGTGCCTAATTGTTTTTCAATTAAATCAGCAATGATCCATAAACCAATCACATTCACTCCGTGGTTAAACATCTGAATCATTACCCCATCGAAAGCTGCTTTATTATTAGTAAACATGGCAGCACACATTAATCCAATATGAGCAATAGACGAATACGCAATCATTCGTTTAATATCATCTTGTTTTATAGCAATTAAAGAAGCATACAACATTCCGGTAACCGACAAAATAATGATGATCATTGAATTACTAGATGCTGCATTGGGAAATATGGGTAATAACCAACGGAATACAGCAAATACACCCATTTTAACCATCACACCACTCAACACCATTGTAGTAGCAGTAGGCGCTTGTTCATAAGCATCTGGTTGCCAGGTATGTAAAGGAAATATGGGCATTTTAATAGCAAATGCTACAAAAAATAACCAGAACATATAAGATTGCTGATGATCGCTGAGTTGAACTTTGTAAAAAGATTGTAATGCAAAGGAATGATCGGCCGTATGGAAATACACATATAATATTCCAACCAACATTAATAATGAACCTATGAATGTGTAGACGAAAAATTTAAATGTAACTGCAATCCTTTTTTCTCCACCCCATAAAGAACACAAAAAATAAACAGGAATTAATGCCAATTCCCAAAAGAAATAAAACAACAGCGCATCGGCTGCTAAAAAAACGCCCATCAAACCTGCTTGAGTAAGTAACATCAAACCAAAAAAAGATCCTGGGTTTTTATAGTCGCTTTTATATACGGCAGCAAAAATTAAGGGATAAGAAACTGCAGTGAGCAAACAAAGCATTTTGCCCATACCATCCAGTTTTAAAGTAAACCTGCTACCTAAATCGGTCAACCAAGCTGTGTCAAAAGAACCACCTGTTGGTGAACCAATCGCTAATAAAGCCAACACCAACGTGATGATGGATACCAATAAAGAAAAGTTCTTAGCAGTAGGCCCCTGCTTCATTGCAAATGAACAAAATCCAGCAACTAAAGGGGTTAATATGAGTAATAAGGCTATCATTATACTATGCTACTTGATGAATAGAATTAAAATAATTTATTTAAAAATTTCATGATTGTAATATCATTGAACCATATAATAAAAAATACTACAATCGATAAAATCATAATTAAGAGATAACTCGCCACTTGACCACTTTGAATCAAGCGCAATTGTCTTGAACTATATGAAACTAATTTGCCGACCCCATTCACTGCACCATCAATTCCACTCTTTTCAATAATGTTTTTACAAAATCCAGCAAAAGCATTTATAGGATTAACAATTACTGTATTGTACAACTCATCGATAAACCATTTGTTTTCCAATAATTTACCTACACCCGTTTCTGCTTGTTCTTGTTCTCCAGTATATTTCTTAAACTTATTAATTGCAATAAATATTACTACTGCTATCAATACGGTTACAATACCCATCATCATGTATTCTTGCGAATGACTTAGGTGTTCTGTTGTTGCCAATTTAGTTGACTCAGCAAAAATGGGTGATAAGAAATGTTCCAACCAATTTTTGTTTTCAGCAAATACTTCAGGGATTCCTATAAACCCACCAAACACAGACAATACTGCTAATACAATGAGGGGGATGGTCATTGCCGAAGGGCTTTCGTGCAGATGATGTTCCTGATCATGTGTTCCTCTGAACTTTCCCAAGAAAGTAAGGGCATACAAACGGAACATATAAAATGCAGTCATTAAAGCACCGCCAACTCCAATATAATAATAGAGTGGATTTTTAGCAAATGCAGCAGCTAAAATCTCATCTTTTGAAAAGAAACCAGAGAAAGGTGGTATACCTGCAATTGCCAGGCAAGCCAATAAAAAGGTAATATGCGTAATGGGCATGTATTTTTTAAGATTACCCATTTTACGAATATCTTGTTCATGGTGCATTGCATGAATTACAGAACCAGCTCCTAAGAAAAGTAAGGCCTTGAAAAATGCATGAGTCATCACATGAAATACTGCTCCAGTATATGAGCCCACGCCTAAGCCTAAAAACATATAACCCAATTGACTCACTGTAGAATAAGCCAATACTTTTTTAATATCATTTTGCTTAAGCGCAATTGTTGCAGCAAAAATGGCCGTTGCTAATCCTATGATGGCAATCATTGTTTGAGTAGTTGGTGCCATTGTAAACAAAATATTGCTTCGAGCAATCATATAAATACCAGCGGTAACCATTGTAGCAGCGTGGATCAATGCTGATACAGGTGTAGGACCAGCCATTGCATCTGGCAACCAGGTATATAAAGGAATTTGTGCACTCTTACCCATTGCCCCAATGAATAACAATGTGGTAATTGCAGCAATATCAAAAGTACTTAAGCTGGCAACCTGAGAAAATACATCTCCGTAGTTTACAGTTCCTAATTTAAATAATAACCAAAATACAGCCAGTAAAAACCCTAGATCGCCAATGCGATTCATGATAAATGCTTTTTTGGCTGCATAATTGAAGTCGTTATTTTTAAACCAGTATCCAATGAGTAAATAAGAGCAGAGTCCAACTCCTTCCCACCCAATGAACATGATTACATAATTGGCTCCCATTACCAAAAGCAACATTGAGAAAACAAACAAATTGAGATATGCAAAGTATCTACCGAAATGTTGCGTCTCTTCCTCTTTCATATAAGCCGAAGAATAGAGATGAATTAAAAATCCAATTCCAGTAATAATTAATAAAAAGAGAACAGATAATTGATCTACCTGAAAAGCAAATGGAATGGTGAACGCATCTACCGAAATAAAATTGAATAATGTTACTACAGTTTGCAATTGTCCTTCCCCTGCAGCTGCAACTATTGAAAATAAATAACAAGATGTAAGGAACGACAACAAGATTACACCAGAACCGATCATTCCTATGGCAGATTTAGACAATGATTTCCTTCCCAATCCATTGATCAGAAATCCCAGTAACGGGAAAAGAGGAACTAAAAAAACAATTTTATTCATACTAGTTTTTCAATCTGTTCAAAAAGTTAATATCAACTGAATGCGTATTTCTATACATCATTACTATGATGGCCAACCCAACACTTACTTCTGCTGCTGCAACCACCATGATAAAAAACACAAATAACTGACCATCAATACCAGCCGTTGTATTCGGGTTAGCTGCCAAAGCAGCACCATAATGCATTTTAGAGAATGCAACCAATAATAAATTCACGGCATTCAACATAAGTTCAATACACATAAACACAATAATGGCATTTCTTCTTGTAAGCACACCAATAATACCAATGCTAAAAAGTGCTAAACAGAAGTAGATATAATATTGTATCGGCATTTTAGAATTATGAATTAAGAATTATAAATTATGAGATTCCTATTTTTTATTCCTTTCGGATGTTAACAAAATATTTTAAATCGACCTATCCCATTTGACGCTTATCACAGCTCCCCCTTTAGGGGGGCGGGGGGTCTTAATCTTTTTTACCAATTACCACTGCACCTACCATTGCACTTAGAAACAGCACACTGCTTATTTCGAATGGCACAACATAATCGCTAAACAATGCTTTTCCTAAGTTTTTAATTAATCCGATATTTCCTTCCTTCATTAAAACTGTTTTACCAGTCAACTCAACCGTTTGACGAATCAATGAAACCAGTACCATCAAAAAACATCCTCCTGAAATTACACCTGCAAATTTCATCCAGAGATGTTTGCGCGGCTCTGATTCTGCATTCAAATTCATCAACATGATTACGAATAAGAATAACACCATAATAGCACCTGCATAAACAATCAAGTTTACAATTGCCAAAAATTGCGCATTCAATAATATGTAATGCCCAGATATAGCAAAGAATACGGTAATCAACCACAATACACTGTGAACCGGATTTTTGCTCACGAGAACCATAATAGCTCCAAAAAGCGCTAGTACAGTTAAGAAGGAAAACAATATTTGAATAATATTCATCTTTATTAATTATTTCTATGCGCTCCTTTTGCTTTCGCAAATTCTTCTGGAGCAGTTATTGGATCGGGAATCAACAAATCTTCTTTGCCATAAATAAATCCTTTTCGAGTGAAATTTGCCGGAGCAAATGTTTCACTTAAATAAATAGCATCTTTCGGACAAGCTTCTTCACATAGACCACAGAAAATACAACGCAACATATTGATTTCATATTTCGCTGCATATTTTTCTTCGCGATACTTATTCTCTTCACCTGCCAAACGTTCAGCACCTTCCATAGTGATTGCTTCTGCCGGACATGCTACTGCGCACAATCCGCAAGCGGTGCAACGCTCTCTGCCTTCTTCGTCGCGATTGAGCACATGCAAACCGCGGAACACAGGACTAAATTCTCTTTTTTGTTCCGGATAATGAATAGTAGGTTGCTTCTTAAAAATATGGCTAAATGTGATGGCCATACCTTTTAGAATAGAAGGGATGTATAATCGCTCCATAAAGCTCATCGGCTTACGGCTGACCTCTTTCCCTCTGTTAGTTAATGCTTGCATTTATTTTAATCTTTTACAATTATTTATTTAATAATTCACTGCCCAGTATCTTTTATCTCTTATCTTTTATCTCTTATCTTTTATCTCCCTTCTACCCTTGTTTCCACAAAATCAAAGCTCCAGTTAACAACATATTGAATAATGCCAACGGAATTAATTTTTTCCAACCCACATTCATTAACTGATCGTAACGAAAACGAGGGATGGTCCATCTGATCCACATAAACACAAATATGAAAATCACAATCTTGGTTAATAAAGCAAGCAGCCCTAAAATAGCTGCAATATTGGGTGCTAATGTTGCTTCATTCAAAAATGGAATATCGTACCCTCCAAAAAATAGACAGGCCATAACAGCACTACTCATAATCATATTAATGTATTCGGAGAATAGATAAAAGCCCAGTTTCATTGAAGAATATTCTTGGTGGTATCCGAAATTCAATTCGTTTTCTGCTTCAGGTAAATCAAATGGCGTTCTGTTACATTCAGCTAAGGCACAAATGAAAAATATTACAAAGCCCAACGGTTGATATGCAATATTCCATAATGAACCCGCTGCCATTTGTTCTTCAACAATTGTTTTTAAACTCAATGAACCTGAAATCATTAACACAGCAATTAGCGAAAGACCCATTGCTAATTCGTAACTGATGGCTTGAGAAGCTCCTCTCAAAGCAGCCATCAAAGAAAATTTATTATTAGAAGCCCAGCCACCAATCATTATTCCATAAACACCTAAGCTCACTACACCAAAAATGTATAAGATACCAATATTGATATCTGCAATTTGCAAATCTATTTTTCGATCGAATAATTCTACATGACTACTCCATGGAATTACTGAACAGGTCATTAATGCAGCAGTCATTGCTAAACCTGGACCTAAAATAAACAAGGCTTTACTGGCAGAGTTTGGAATGATCTCTTCCTTCATGATCAATTTCAATCCATCTGCAAATGGTTGCAATAATCCAAATGGCCCAGCTCTATTTGGTCCTGGGCGATCTTGCAATATAGCTGCCACTTTACGCTCTGCAAAAGTGGTATACAAAGCAATTCCTAAACTCGCAAACACAATGATTGCAATTAGAATCAATTTCTCTACCATTAAAATCCAATCAAAAGCCAATATTGTCATGCGTTAAGAATTAATCTTGATTAGGTTTAAAATCGGTTGAATGAGCTGGTCTTTCTAACAAGCTCAAATGAATTTCAGGTTTGTTTACATTACTCACATCATGAATATCCATCAACAAATTGGGCTGACGTCCGTGGTGTACTTTTTCGAATGTTTCCGTTGGAATAGTTGTTCCTACATTTCCTGCATAATGCCCTTGAGCAATTACAGAATGACGATCGATCATTCTAGGACCTTCTATTACCCAATCATTTGTTTTCTTTTTCTCAAAACGGCAAGTATTACAAATCCACTCTTCCACTTCCCCCCACTGGTCTTTTCTTGCTGTTACTCTAAATACTTCATCGCCTCTATTCCACAAAGTAACTTTTCCACTACATGTAGGGCAATCTCTATGCGCATCCATTGGTTTTAAAAACCAAACACGATTTTTAAAACGGAATGTTTTATCGGTTAACGCTCCCACAGGACATACATCAATTACGTTTCCAATAAAATCGTTATCCAAACTCTTTTCAATGAATGTGGCAATCTCTGAATGATCTCCTCTGTCGAGAATACCATGTTCTCTTTTATTGGTTAACTGATCTGCAGTGTAAACGCATCTGTAACAAAGTATACAACGTGTCATGTGCAGTTGTATATAAGGACCTATATCGTGTTTCTTGAAAGTTCTTCTTTGAAATTCGTAACGAGTACCTTCTTTGCCATGCTCGTAACTTAAATCTTGTAAATGGCATTCGCCCGCCTGATCGCAAACAGGACAATCTAATGGATGATTGATCAATAAAAATTCTACTACTCCATTGCGTGCATCAATTACTTTTTCGCTAGTGATGTTTTTAACTTCCATTCCATCCATTACCGTTGTTCTGCAACTGGCTACCAATTTTGGCATTGGTCTTGGATCTTTTTCAGAGCCTTTGCTTACTTCTACTAAACAGGTTCTGCATTTTCCTCCACTACCTTCCAGCTTGCTATAATAACACATAGCAGGAGGAGCTACTTCGCCACCAATTTTACGTGCTGCATTAAGAACCGTAGTTCCTGCTGGCACTTCAATCGTGATATTATCGATTGTTACTTTAAATAATGGTTGTTCAGACATATTTTCATTAAGCTGGTACATGAATCGGATCGGCATAATGAGCCAGTCCGTAATTTCTTTTTTGTGATTCTTCTGGATTCAACACATGCCATTCAAACTCATCCCTGAAATGACGAATCGCTGCAGCAACAGGCCAGGCAGCAGCATCACCCAATGGACAAATAGTATTCCCTTCTATCTTGCGTTGAATATCCCATAATAAATCAATATCGCTCATCTTACCATTTCCAGTTTCGATGCTTTTCAAAATCTTTTCCATCCATCCGGTTCCTTCTCTGCATGGAGAACATTGACCGCAACTTTCGTGGCGATAAAAACGAGCCAAAGTGTAGGTGTTCTTTACAATACACTGGTCTTCATCTAACACGATAAATCCACCCGAACCCAACATTGATCCCGTTGCAAATCCACCATCACTCAAGCCTTCATAATTCATTAAACGAGGTTCGCCTTTTGCAGTACGCAACAATAAATTAGCTGGCAAAATAGGAACAGATGATCCACCAGGAATACAAGCTTTTAATCTTTTTCCATTGGCAATACCACCACAATATTCATCGGAATAAATAAATTCTTCTACTGAAATGGTCATATCAATTTCATATACACCTGGCTTATTAATATTACCACATGCTGAAATTAATTTTGTACCTGTTGAGCGACCCACTCCAATTTTTGCATATTCATCACCACCCATTTTAATGATGGGGACAACAGCTGCTAAAGTCTCTACATTATTTACCACGGTTGGTCTTTGCCATACACCTTGTATAGCGGGGAATGGGGGCTTGATACGAGGGTTTCCTCTTTTACCTTCCAATGATTCAATCAATGCGGTTTCTTCTCCACAGATATATGCACCAGCGCCACGATGTACATAAATATTACAATCGAATCCGGTACCTAAAATATTTTTCCCTAAAAATCCATTTGCTTTTGCTTCTTCAATGGCTTGTTCTAAAATATCTACGATCCAAGCATATTCTCCACGGATATAAATGTATGTATCATGGCTGCCCAATGCATAAGAAGAAATGAGCAGTCCTTCGATGAGTAAATGAGGTAAAAATTCCATCAAATACCTGTCCTTAAAAGTGCCAGGCTCACTCTCATCGGCATTACAAACCAAATGACGTGGAATACCTTCTGGTTTTGCAATAAAACTCCATTTCATTCCTGCAGGAAATCCTGCACCACCTCTTCCTCTCAAACCACTTTTCTTCACCTCTTCAACAATTGCATCAGTAGACATTTCTTTCAATGCTTTCTCTGCAGCTTGGTAACCTCCTTCGCGGCGGTATACATCAAAGTAGCGTATTCCTTCTACATGTGCTTTGTCTAATAATATTTTTACACCCATAACTTTCAGTTTGCTAGTACGCGATTGATACAATCGGCACAGCTCTTTATTTTAATTATTTGCTGCTGCATTAGTTCTGCATTCAGCTATTATAGTGTCTACTTTCTCTTTTGTTAAATGTTCTCTATAGGTTTTTCCCATCTGCATCATCGGCGCATAACCACATGCTCCTAAACACTCTACTGTTTTTAAAGTAAATAATCCATCCGCAGTGGTTTCTCCTGGTTTAATGCCCAATGTTTTTCCGATATAGTCAATGATATCATCGCAACCACTGATCATACATGGACCTGTTTGACATACTTCAAACATGTATTTTCCAACAGGCTTTAAATTGTACATGCTGTAGAATGTTGCTACTTCATATACTTCAATTGGTTTGATCTGTAACAATGATGCTACATAATCCATAGTATCTGAACTCAACCATCCGCCAAAACTATTTTGCGCCAAATGCAAAACAGGAAGCAAAGCGCTTTTCTGTTTCCCTTCGGGATAATGACTTACAAGTCTGTTAAACTCAGTCATTTGCTCATTTGAAAATTGTACACTGCTCATACCTGAACTCTTAATTCTTATTTCTTAATTCATAATTCTTGATGCTTAACTCCACTGAGTTAAGCATCAAGCTCACCTGCTATCAAATTCAAACTACTCATTGTTACAATTGCATCACTGAGCATTCCTCCTTTAATTAATTCAGGATAAGCCTGATAGTAAATAAAGCAAGGCCTGCGGAAATGCAATCTGAAAGGTGTTCTTCCTCCATCACTAATTAAATAGAATCCTAATTCACCATTACCACCTTCTACTGATTTGTACACTTCACCCTTTGGCATATCCACTTCACCCATGATGATTTTAAAATGCCAGATCAATGCTTCCATCTTGGTATATACATCTTCTTTTTTAGGAAGATAATATTCCGGCACATCTGCATGATATATTTCTGCTTCAGCTCCTTTGAATGATTGAATTTTTTGATAAGCTTGTTCGATGATGCTTAAGCTCTGCCACATTTCTTGATTACGCACCAAGAATCGGTCATAGTTATCACCTGTTTTACCAACAGGAATATCAAATTGAAAATCTTCGTAACTGCTATATGGACTATGCACACGTACATCATAATCAACTCCAGCTGCGCGTAAATTAGGTCCTGTAAATCCATAATTCAATGCACGTTCTGCACTGATGGCACCGCCACCAATGGTACGTTCCATAAAAATTCGATTGCGCGCAAAGAGGTTTTCAAATTCCTTCAACACTTTCGGATATTCTTTTAAGAATTTCTCGAGTTTCGTAAATGCTGTATTTGTGAAATTCCTTTCAAAGCCGCCAATACGCCCAATATTAGTAGTAAGGCGGGACCCACATACTTCTTCATATATTTCATAGATTAATTCGCGGTATTGCATTACATATAAAAACCCGGTGTAAGCGCCGGTATCTACTCCAACAATCGAATTACAAATTAAATGATCGGAGATTCTCGCTAACTCCATAATGATCACCCTTAAATAATCCACACGCTTTGGTGTTTCAACGCCCAACAATTTTTCGCAGGTTAAATGCCATCCCATATTATTAATTGGACTGCTGCAATAATTTAAGCGATCTGTAATTGGGGTAACTTGATAAAGAGGACGGCGTTCTGCTAATTTTTCAAATGCGCGGTGTATGTATCCAACAGTTTGTTCTGTAGAAACCACACGCTCTCCATCCAATTCCATGATATTTTGAAACACCCCATGTGTTGCAGGATGTGTAGGCCCTACATTTAATGTAGTGGTTTGTTTCTCGATGGAGCCCTCAGGTAATGTAATATGGTGATGATGTTCTGTCATTATTAGTTTGATTTTATCCTCTTCCAAACATTTCGTCGTCTTTGTCAATTCTGGTTTGATCTTCTAGTGGATATTCTTTTCTTAAAGGGAAATAATCCATTTCATCTACATTTAAAATTCTTTTGAGATTATGGTGCCCTACAAAATTGACTCCATAAAAATCATAGGTTTCTCTTTCCATCCAATCAGCTGAAGCATGTAATTTAGAAGCAGTAAATACATCTGTATTATCGATTGATGTGAATACTTTAAAACGTATTCGGGTATTTTCTGCAAGGTTATGCAGATGGTACACAACCGCTAATTCTCTTCCTATATCATCAGGATAATTAACAGCACATAGGTCCGTTAAAAATTGAAAACCCAGTGTAGGTTCATCAAACAAATATTGCAATACTTTCAAATTCTGCTCCTTGGGTGCTTCAAAAGAAAGCATACCATAACTCTCATCAAAGTTAGAAACCATGTCTCCAAACTTTTCAGTCAGTTTTGTTTGTATAAATTGGTTATCGATAGCCATTCAAGAATTAATTATTGTTTAATCTATTCCGTATCCGTTCAACAATGCTTTGTATTGTTCTCCATTTCTTCTTCTAATACTTTCTTGCCCTACCAGATCCTGGATTTTCATAAATCCATCTAAAATGGCTTCCGGCCTTGGAGGACATCCAGGAACATATACATCCACAGGGATCACTTGATCAATCCCTTGTAAAACACTATATGTATCAAATATACCTCCGCTTGATGCACAAGCCCCAACAGCAATCACCCAACGTGGTTCTGCCATCTGTAAATAAACTTGACGCAAAACTGGTCCCATTTTTTTGGCAATGGTTCCCATTACCATCAGTAAATCACACTGACGAGGTGAAAATCCAACCCTTTCTGATCCAAATCTGGCCAAATCGTAATGAGAACCCATGGTACCCATGAATTCAATACCACAGCAAGAAGTAGCGAAAGGCAAAGGCCAAAGTGAATTTTTACGGGCCAATCCTACCACATCACTTAACCGAGCGGTAAAAAAACCATCTCCGCCATACCCTTCCGGAGCAGGGGCATTTCCTATTGCGTCAGCCGTTTTAGCTTCGATAGGGTGTATGTTAAATCTAACAGGACGAGACATAATTTAGTTATTTGTTATTGGTTATTGGTTATTGGGAGTTTTACATCTTATTAAACCAACAACTAGTTACTAAGTTCAAATTCTATAGTTGATTAACGATTTATGCTTCTTTTTTGAAGCAATCATGCATTAATCTTCCCATTTCAACGCTCCTTTTTTAATGATATAAATAAAGCCTACCAAAAAGAAACCCACAAACATCAAAACGGCTAAAAATCCATTCCACCCCAGTTCTCTGAAATTAACTGCGTATGGATAGAAGAAGATCACTTCTACATCAAATAAAACAAACAGGATAGCCACTAAGAAATACTTGATTGCCATTGGCTGGCGGGCATTTCCATGGGATTCAATACCACTGGCAAAATTCTCCAGTTTATCAGTTGTTTTTCTTTTGGGACCTACCCAAGCCGATAATGCAATCATGGTAGCCACAAAACCGGCTGCAAAAATCAATTGTAACCCAATCGGAAAGAAATTGGCCGCTGAATTAGTGGCACTTGCGTCAATTAAAGAGAAAATCCAACCCATATTGCTATTTAAGTACGCAAAAATAAGCCTGTGAAGCATATAAAAGAAATACTCCTCGATTTGAGGAGTATTTTCTTGTACTTATTTTTCTGATTTTGTAAAAATGGCTTTAAATAGGGCCATTTACCGTTTATTTCCCTTGTGGTTTAGAATAATAATCGATATTTTTTTGAATACTGGCTTTTTGCTCCATGGCAAATTTATTATTCTCATCTGCCGCATCTGGGTATAAAGCAACCATTCTGTCTGTTACATCAATTGCTTTTTGGCAGGTAGCCAAAAATTCTTCCACAGCTGGGGTTTTTTGACCGTTGGTAGTTACTTTAAAGTCTGGTCTTTTTTTGATCTCGTTGAACCTATTTACATAATAGATCAACTTGAAATATTCATCCACAAAAATGTTCTTTTTATTCTTTTCCTTATCTACAGCTGCATAAACAG
>JBAXUV010000011.1:0-103506 GCA_037129425.1 Sphingobacteriia bacterium | reverse complement strand
GCATTAAAAGCAGCCATTAAAAGCAATGTGTCCATTTTCATCTTTCCAGAAGGCACATTTAATGAAACAAGAGCGCCTTTGAAAGATTTTTATGATGGTGCCTTCAAGATTGCTATAGAAACCCAAACACCCATAAAGCCGATACTTTTTGTTGATACGCTAAAAAGATTGCATTACCGTAGTATGTTCGAATTAACACCTGGAATGAATAGAGCCGTTTATTTAGCAGAAATACCTGTTGATGGCCTTACTGACAAAGATTTGCCTGAACTTAAAAAACAGGTATATCGAATAATGGAAGAAGGCCTGAAACGATATATTCAATATCCCACTCCATAAGTGTATTTTTGAAAAAAATGAATCCTTGTTTGTAGAAGTAATCATACCGCTTGCTTTACCTAAAAATTATACATGGTCTGTACCAGATCATTTCAAAGATGCTATTCAACCAGGTATTCGTGTTGAAGTGGCTCTACGGAAAAATAAAAAATATGCAGGTATAGTAAAAAAAATATTGACTACTATACCCAACGATTTTAAACCATCTCCTATCATCAATGTGCTGGATGAACTTCCATTGATTCATGCACAACAATTAGCATTCTGGGAATGGATTGCCAATTATTATATGTGCAGTGAGGGCGAAGTAATGCAGGCAGCCATTCCGGCTAATCTAAAACTTTCCAGTGAAAGCATACTTCAATGGAATGAAGAAAGAAGTTTAGACTTTAGTGATTTATCAGACAATGAATTCATTGTAGCCGAAGCATTGGAAATAAAAAAAGAATTGCGTTTAAGTGAAGTACAACAATTACTGGATATCAATAACACTTACCCTGTCATTAAAAAGTTGATTGAAAAAGGGGTATGTTTTATTTGGGAGGAGTTGAAAGAAAAATACAAACAAAAAATAACTTCCTATGTTTTATTACATCCTGCTTACCATAGTGAGGAAAAAATAGAACTATTGCTGAATAATTTTGGGAAAGCCCCTAAACAAATGGAGTTGCTCCTGGCCTATTTACATTTTAAACAGACAGAAGGCGAAGTAACACAGTCAGCTTTACTGAAAAAAGCTAACGCATCACTGGCTCAATTGAAAGGATTGGTTGAAAAAGGGATATTAGTTATTGAGAAAAGAAACACAGACAGATTACCCAATCTTTCCAAAGAAATTGAAGTGGATTTTTCTTTATCTGCAGCACAAGAAATTGCATTAGAAAGCATTAACACCCAATTTGAAAAAAAATCGGTTTGCCTTTTACATGGAGTTACATCAAGTGGCAAAACCCAGATTTATATTAAATTAATCGAACAACAACTACTCCAACAGAAACAAGTACTTTATTTATTACCAGAAATAGCATTGACCGCACAAATGATTCGTCGATTGCAGAAAAGCCTGGGCGGACATATTGCTATCTATCATTCCAAATTTAATCCCAACGAAAGAGTAGAGATCTGGAATAAAATAAAATCCGGCGAAACCAAAGTAGTGTTGGGTGCCCGATCTGCGCTATTCCTTCCATTTAAAGAATTAGGCCTTATTATTTGTGACGAAGAACACGACGCTTCTTACAAACAACAGGACCCTGCACCAAGATACCATTGCAGAGATGCTGCAATCTATTACGCTTCCTTATTCAATGCAAAAGTATTATTAGGATCTGCCACCCCTTCTATAGAAACTTATTACAATGCCCAGCAAGAAAAATATGGATTGGTTACACTGACTGAACGATTTGGAGATGTTGCAATGCCAGCTATAGAACTAATCGACCTCAAAAAAACCTCACTGGCCAATAAAACAAAAAGCCCCTTATCACCACAATTGATTTCTTCTATTGAAGCAACCTTAGCAATCAACAAACAAATTATTTTATTTCAAAACAGGCGAGGATATTCTCCATACATGATTTGTGATACTTGTGGCTGGATTCCCCATTGCCAGCATTGCGATGTTACCCTCACCTACCATAAAGCAAAAAATAAATTAAGCTGTCATTATTGTGGAACCACTTATCCAGTGATTCAAACATGTGCTGCATGCGGAAGTCATCATTTTATTCAAAAGAATTTTGGGACTGAAAAAATTGAAGAACTGGTAGCAGAATCCTTTCCTGATGCAAAGATTGCCAGAATGGATTATGATAGTGTAAAAGGAAAACATGACCACGACACATTGATTCATTTATTTGAGCAACACCGAATTGATATTTTGGTTGGCACCCAAATGGTCGTAAAAGGGTTGGATTTTGAAAATGTAAGTTTAGTAGGAATAATCGATGCAGATGGCATCCTCAATTTTACCGATTTTAGGGTCAATGAAAGGGCTTATCAATTGATGGAACAAGTAAGTGGCCGATCTGGAAGAAAAGATGGCAATGGAAAAGTAATGGTTCAGGTGAGCAATATCCATCATCCGGTTTTACAATTTGTGAAGGAACACAATTACAAGGATTTATTTCAATTTGAAATTGACAATAGAAAGCATTTCGACTATCCACCATTTACAAGATTGATTCAAGTAACTTTTAAGCATAAGGAAAAACATATTGCTGAAGAAGCTGCCAATATATTTACACAGGGTCTTAAAAACCCCTACGGCTCAATGATCAATGGCCCCTCGCAACCAATTGTTGATAGGGTTAGAAATCAATACATTTGGGAGATATTAATTAAATTGCCCAAAGACGCTGCCTATTTATTACAATGTAAAAAAGCAATCCATCAACAAATGGTGATTGTGCAAAGCAATAAAAGATATAGATCAGTTCATATTATTCCAAACATTGATCCTGTTTATTAGATAGACATGAAAATTGAGCAAAATCATTCCTTACAACCATACAATAGTTTTGGTATTGAAATATCTTCCAAGTATTTCTCCTCATTTAGTTCCATTCAAACATTAGAAGAAATCATTGAGCAACATCAAAAATCATCAGACCCATTGTTGATTTTAGGTGGAGGCAGTAATATATTATTTACCAAAAACTATGATGGCTGGGTTATTAAAAATGATTTGAAAGGCATTGATGTAATTAACACAGACGACTCATTTGTTTATGTTAAAGCCATGGCTGGTGAAAACTGGCATCAATTGGTTTTGCATTGTGTAGCAAATGGATATGCCGGAATGGAGAACCTTAGTTTAATCCCTGGCAATGTTGGTGCCTCTCCCATGCAAAATATTGGTGCATATGGCGTGGAAATTAAAGATGTGTTTTATGAACTGGAAGCATATCATATTGCTGGTAAAAAAATGGTTCGCTTTAGCAATAAAGATTGTGCATTTGGGTATCGAGAAAGTGTTTTTAAACGAGCACTTAAAAATCAATTCATTATTTTGAGCGTTACTTATCAATTAAGAAAAGAACCCATCTTTAATACGAGTTATGGTGCAATTGAGCAAGAATTAGCAGCTATGAAAATTAGCAGCCTTTCTATCAAAGCCATTTCAGATGCGGTTATTAATATTAGAAGTAGCAAATTACCTGATCCCAAAAAAATAGGCAATGCAGGAAGTTTTTTCAAGAATCCTGTGATTCCTACTCATCAATTTGATTTGCTCAAAAAATCTTTCCCCGAACTGCCAGGATTTAGCAATGACGAAGCAATGAAAGTGCCTGCAGGTTGGCTAATTGAACAATGTGGATGGAAAGGCTTTAGAAATGGAGATGCAGGATGCTACGATAAACAAGCATTGGTATTGGTTAATTATGGAAAAGCAACAGGAGCAGAAATTTATGAGCTATCCTCAAAAATCATCCACTCCGTTCAAGAAAAATTTGGAATTACCCTAGAACGCGAAGTGAATATTATTTAATACATAATCATTTTGTAAGGAGGTTCCAAATCTTCGCTCCAACTCAATGCCTACAATTTGCTCATTCGGCTGCAATGAAAGAACTCGCCCCGATAAATCGGGTCTCAAACAACTTTCATTGCTTACGCCTCATTCGCAAATTGCTTAACGGCATTGCCTTGAGGCTTGATTTGAAATCCTCCTTACAAAAACTATTGTATTACATAGCGTATAGAAGGCTTCATTGCATCAAGCCATTTAATCTCAGTATCTTTTTTAAACCAGGTCATTTGACGTTTGGCGTACTGGCGTGTATGAACTTTTATTTGTTGTACTGCTTCTTCCAAAGAAATTTTTCCATCCATATGATCAAACAATTCTTTATAGCCTACCGTTTGCAATGCCGCTTTTTCTCTATACTCATCTACAGATCGAACCTCTTCCAATAATCCTGCTTTCATCATCCCATCTACTCTTTGATTAATTCTAACAGTTAATTGATCCAATGGCATTTCTAATCCTATCTTAATAATTTCAAAATCCCTTTGTTTTTTTTCCGCAGTTCTAAATACGGTAATCGATTGGCCAGTGGCTAATAAAACTTCGAGCGCCCGCATCAATCTTTGTGGATTCTGTTGCTCGGCAACCGCCCAAAAAGCAGGGTCTTTGTGTTTTAATTCTGTTTGCAACCAAATAAGTCCTTTGGTATTGTATTCCTGTATTATTGTTGCTCTAATTTCAGGTGGAATGATGGGCATCGGGTCAATCCCTTCACAAAAAGATTTGATATACAAACCTGTACCTCCAACCATTACCAATGAATCATGTGCTTGAAAGATTTCATAAGCTTTTGCGAGCGCATATTTTTCGAAATACCCAGCGTTGATATCTTCTACCACTGAGTTGGTGGCAATAAAATGATGTGTAATCGTATTTAACTCTTCAATAGAAGGTCTTGCAACTCCTATGGAGAGTTCTTTAAAGCATTGTCTTGAATCAGCAGAGATGATTTCGGTTCCCAAAGACTGGGCAAGTTGAATAGCAAAACTGGTTTTACCGATAGCTGTTGGACCAACTACTACAAATACTTTTTTTAAACCACTATTATTCAAAATCTGAATTTTGTTCTTCTGCACCATCAGCTTCTTGTGCATCGTCATCATCAGCTACTGAATCAGCTGAATCATCGTCTACATCTCCTTCTTCTCCAAATCCTTCCATCGTTTCTGTTAAATCATATTTTTCCTCAATGTCTGCAAACTTATCACCTAATAAACTCTTGGTACCATATTGCTGAGGTCCGATTCCCTCCGTTCTGGAAATAGAAGGATATTCAGTTTTGGCTTTTTCTTCTTTACTCACATTAATTAACTCAACTAAAAAAGTCCAATGCTTTATAAAATCATATTCATACACAAATTTTTGATTCGTGTCCTGTATTTCAGATCCAATTATTGTTGTAGCCATAATTAATGGCTCAGCCTTGTATGGCTTGTCGTATTTCTCAAAGCTAATTTCCCTTCCGTGTTGCCAGTTATCATTGCTTCTATAAAATGTTGCCTGGTGTTTCGAATCAAATTCAAAAGACTTAAGTATTGTAAAATGAAGGTCTTGAAAAGTTTGTGTATGCTTAATAACAATATCACGATACACTGCATCATCCTCTTCCAAATAAATTCTAAATTTTAAAATAGCCATTCAATCCGATTTTTAGGGTTGGGATGCAAATTAGTGATTATTTGATGGGTTTAAGGTTCAGTTCTTCCCCTTTTTCTAACATAAATTGATAAGCGGCTTCATAATTATTGGGAATTAATCCATCTAAAATTGCTTCCCTAATGGCATCTTTAATAATCCCCACATTTTTACCCGGATGCAGCCCAAACACTTCCATCACTATTTCCCCAGTAATAGGCGGCTGCCAGTTTCTCAAACGATCAGATGCTTCTACTTGCATCATTTTTTCTTTTACCAATTCAAAGTTCTGTTGAAAGCGTTTAACTTTCTGCTTATTCTTACTGGTGATATCTGCAGCACATAATGTCATCAGATCATCAATATCATTACCAGCATCAAAAAGCAACCTTCGAACGGCACTATCCGTAATATTCTCCTTTGTTAAACTAATGGGCCTTAAATGAAGTAAAACCAGTTTTTGCACATACTTCATTGAATCATGCAATGGCAATTTCAACTGTGCAAATATTTTAGGAACCATTCTCGCGCCAACAACTTCATGACCATGAAATGTCCAGCCATGTCCCTCTTCAAATTTTTTAGTAGGCGGCTTGCCAATATCATGCAATAAAGCAGCCCATCTCAACCATATATTATTAGTATGAACACAAATATTATCTAATACTTGTAAAGTATGATAGAAATTATCTTTATGCCCTAGTCCATCTATATAGACTGCGCCATGGAGATCCACCATTTGAGGGAATATGACTTTCAACAAACCAGATTTATACAATAAATCCCAACCATAAGATGGTTTATCGCATAGCATGATCTTATTTAATTCATCCGTGATTCTTTCCTGAGATATGATCTTTACTCTATGTACATTTTCAATGATGGCTAAAAAGGTAGATCCATCTATCTCAAAACCCAATTGTGTAGCAAATCGAATAGCCCTTAACATTCTTAATGGATCATCACTAAAAGTGGTTACTGGGTCTAAGGGTGTTTTGATTAATTTGTTTTGAATAGCTTTAATGCCTTCAAAAGGATCGATTAATTGTCCAAAATCAGGCTCATTTAAGCTGATTGCCAATGCATTCATGGTAAAATCTCTCCTATTCTGATCGTCTTCGATAGTCCCCACTTCCACTGCAGGCTTCCTGCTTTCTTGGTGATAGCTTTCTTTTCTTGCACCTACAAATTCTATATCAAAATCGCCATACTTAATTTGAGCTGTTCCGAAATTTTTGAAAAAAGCAACAACAGGCTTTGGACTTAAACTGGATGCAAAGGCATTGGCCAAATCAATTCCATCACCAATACAAACAATGTCGATGTCTTTAACGGGGCGTCCAATTATTTTGTCTCTCACAAAACCGCCGATTAAATAAGCAGGCATATTCATGCCATTAGCAATTGTACTGATTTGCTTAAAGATTGTCAACTCTGTATGACTCAATTGAATATCCATTCAGTGCAAATGTAGGGCTGTTTATTTTAGGAGAGAATGCTATTGAATAATTGTTCAATTTGAATTGTCTTTGCACAATTAAAATGTCCTAAGGGGCAATCTTGCTTACCATGTAATCCACATGGCCTGCAAGTCAACATTTCATTGGTTTCTACAATGGTTTTATTAGAAGATAAAGGCCCATATCCAAAAGCAGGAATGGTAGAACAATACACTGCCGTAACAGGTGCATTCATGGCAGAACAAAAATGTAAAGGAGCTGAATCATTTACATAATTCATGTCCGCATTTTTCATTAAAGATGCAGATTGAAGAAAACTTAATTTTCCTGCCAGATTAATACATTGTTGATTGGATTTGGATGAACGTATTTGCTCACAAATTCCGAAATCGCCAGGGCCTCCTAATAAAAAAATGCTGTATTGAGTGGGAATTTGATTGATGAATTCAATCCACTTTTCTTTGGGGAATTGCTTGGTAAACCAAACCGATGTTGGGGCAATGCAGATATATTTTTGTTGTTGATATATTGCAACAGCCTTATCATCTTCTTTGGAAGGATACAAAGCAGGAAGCGCAGTTTCACCAGTACAAATGGATTGAAGTAAGCGATGATTTCTTTCAATTTCATGTCCACCTGTTCCATCTATATTCATTGAATGTTCCACCGATTCAGTAAACAATAAATGAAATGGATTCTTATTAAATCCTATTGTTTTTGATGCCCCTGAAAAGACTGTTAGAAAACCAGTTGCAGCATATCGCTGTAAATTTAAAACCAGGTCATATTTATTTTTACGAATCGCACCCAACAACTGAAATAAGTGTTTATACTTATTTGATTTTTTATCCCATATTAACACCTGATGAATAAACGGATGCTGATGAAATAATGACTCATTGCCTTTTCTTACAGCAATGTCTAATATAGCAGCAGGAAATTGATGATGTAATGATTCAAGAATAGAAGTTGCTAAAACTACGTCTCCAATAAATGCGGTTTGAATAACCAAAATGCGCTGCATTTGGTAAAATTACAACTCTATCACTATTTTATTCGTATTCTAATTCATTGCTGAAAAATTCCCAATCAAACATGATAATACTGGCATTTATTGCCTGAATAATGTTTTGATCTGCTTGGGTAAGAACGAGTTTAAATGAGTTCATCGGGTAAATTGTATTTAATATTACCATTATATAACAGAACAAGGTTTGAAATTGTTGAACTTTAAAGAAAATTTAAGCCTAGTTTAATTCAACAAATTGATAAACAAAGCATTAAGGTATTTGCTATGTTTGCAAAAAAATAAAGATGCTAGATCAATTAATCATTGCGGCTTGGGCCGATAGAAGTTTATTGAAAGAAGAGAAATACTTGAATGCAGTAAAAGAGGCGATTGAAATGATCGATAAAGGACAATTAAGAGTGGCATCTCCTTCAGACAATGGATGGGTAGTGAATGAATGGGTAAAACAAGCTATTTTACTCTATTTTGGCGTCCAGCAAATGCAAACCTGGGACCTTCCTCCATTTGAATTTTATGACAAAATGTTGCTTAAAACAAACTATAAAGAGTTAGGTGTTCGTGCCGTACCACCAGCAACAGCCAGGTATGGTTCCTATATTGCAAAAAACGTGGTATTGATGCCAAGCTATGTTAATATTGGCGCCTATGTAGATGAGGGTTCAATGGTGGATACATGGGCAACAGTGGGTAGTTGTGCCCAGATTGGTAAAAATGTGCATTTGAGTGGTGGTGTTGGAATTGGAGGAGTACTGGAACCACTTCAGGCGAGTCCTGTTATTATAGAAGACGGATGTTTTATTGGAAGTAGGTGTATTGTAGTGGAAGGAGTGATTATTGAGAAGGAAGCCGTACTTGGAGCCAACGTAGTGTTGACCCAGTCAACTAAAATAATTGATGTTAGTGGAACTGAACCGATTGAAATGAAGGGCAGGGTTCCTGCAAGAAGCGTAGTCATTCCTGGGAGCTATACCAAAAAATTCAACGCTGGTGAATACCAGGTTAGTTGCGCATTGATTATTGGCCAGAGAAAACATAGTACCGACTTGAAAACAAGTTTAAATGATGCGCTAAGGGATTTTAATGTGAGCGTTTAAAATGACCGATAAAAAACATGCCAATCATTTTGTTGCTGGCTTTCTCTTAAGTCTTACTGGCGCATTATTATTTTCAACCAAAGCTATTTTTGTTAAACTGGCTTTCAAAGAAACAGGAGTAGATGCAATAACATTACTTAGTTTAAGAATGTTATTCGCTCTCCCTTTTTATTTGATTGCTGCATGGTTTGCTTTAAGAAAAGAAAATGTTCAACACCTGAATAAAACTACCCTTGCATGGATATTTGCTATGGGTATTTTCGGATACTATTTGAGTAGCTTATTCGATTTTATTGGATTACAATATGTATCAGCTGGCCTTGAAAGATTAATCCTTTTTTTATATCCCACATTTGCAGTTTTAATCAATACCTATATTTTCAAAGCATCCTTAAGTAAAAAGCAAATAGTTGCATTGTTGCTTACTTATTTTGGAATTGGCATCGCTTATTTTGCCGAGTTAAAAATGGATAGCGATAATCCTCAATTTATTTATGGTGCATTCATGATTTTTTTATGCGCCATCACTTATTCATTTTATTTGGTTGGAACTGGCAAACTGGTTCATAAAGCAGGTGCAACAAGGTATACAGCTTATGCAATGATAGCGGCAACAGTAGGCATATTCACCCATTTTCTATTCACTAAGAATGTTGCTGACATTCCATTCACCCCTACCCTAACCTGGTATGCAATTGCTCTCGCCATAATAGCTACAGTTATTCCATCCTTTTTAATGAGTAATGGCATGAAAAAAATTGGCAGCAACAATGTTTCGATCATTACAGGTATTGGCCCTGTTTCAACCATTATTCAAGCACATTTTTTACTAGGAGAAAAAATATTATTAATGCAAGTGATAGGAACGGCTTTTGTGATATTAGGAGTAGTATTGATCGGTTGGAAATCCAAGGAACTGGTGAATTAATTCCGAACAATCATTTGTTGAGCTTCTGAAATAATGAATGGGATGCGCTGAAAATCTCTTGACTTATCTAAAAAATAATCGGCCCCTATTTTCATGCATTCTCTTTCATAACAGGAATATGCATTATTGGTTAGCATAATTATGATGGGCTGAACATGCATTAACTCTCTTACTTTCCGCAACATTTCAATACCACTCATTCCAGGAAGGTTAATATCCAATATTACAATTTGAGGCGCTTTTTTTTCTAAAGCTTGAATTCCATCCAATGCATAATTAACACATACTAAATTAATACCAGGATTAGACTCACCAATTAGATCAGTTAAACTTTCTAAAATGATATTGGAATCATCCACAATTAAAACATCAATTAGTTGGTTCATCATCTTAATGGCTTAACAAAAATGACTTTGCAGCTTTACCCACAAAGTCATTTGGCTCAAAACTTGGATATTCAGGATATTGAATTTTAAAATAGCAGCACTACAACTGCTTTGTATGAAGTAAAAATAAGTTAGTGTTGGAAATTAACAACCAGTGATTTCACGCAAATCTTGTAGTATTTTTACTACAAATTGAAAAGCTTATTCTCCATTGAATATTTAACCAGATCTGCATTTGTGCGGATATTCATCTTTTCCATAATCCTGGAACGATAAGTACTAATGGTATTTACATTCAAGGACAAAATTTCTCCTATTTCGGAAATAGACTTACCCTCAACTATCATTCTTAATACTTCAAACTCTCTATCAGAAAGTTGTTCGTGAGGCAATTTATTATTGTAGTTCTCTAAAGATTCAGCCAATACTTCTGCTACTCTATTGGTAATATATTTTTTTCCCAATAGTATTTGCTGAACTGCGGTAACCAATTCATAAGGAACACTTTCCTTTGTAAGATATCCAGATGCTCCAGCTTTGATAGCCCTTACAGCATACTGTTCAGGAGCATGCATACTCAACATTAGTATTGGAATGTTTGGCACATGTACTTTTATTTGCTTAAGCACTTCAATTCCAGATTGACCAGGCATACTGATGTCTGAAATGATGATATCCCATTTTTCGTTGATGGCTAATTTTAATAATTCAGCTGAATCAGCTACATCATGAACCTCTGCAAAAGGCAATGACTCAAGAAGGATTTTCTTTAACCCTTCTCTTATTAAACTATGGTCATCTGCTATGAGAATGCGCATTGGATTTTTACTTAAAATGGAACCTAGGCTATTTATAACCAAATATAGGCAAGAATTTACTTGATTTCAATAGTCAATTCTTTAAATCTCAAAATAAAATAATTACCATTGCAATGTGCAAAGCCCCCAATTTTTACTCACTACTCTGAATGCCAAATATATTCACATGAATCTGGCGATTCGGTTGCTGTATGAACTCAATAAATCGGACCAACGACTTTCATGGAAAGAATTCACCATAAAAGAAGACAAAACCGAAATTGCCAATTATTGCAGCCAATTTGAAGTAGTTTGTTTTAGTTGCTATATATGGAATATCACCCAAACCCTAGAAGTGGCTCGATTGATCAAATCAATCAACCCAAGTACTAAAATATTATTGGGTGGACCGGAAGTAACTTATGATTGGCAATCAATAATCGCCATTCCAGAAATTGATTTCATCATCACCGGTGAAGGGGAAATTCCATTTCAGCTTTTTATTCAAAACTTTCCTAACATCCAATCCATAGACAATATTGTTGCTAAGGAAAATGACACCATTCACTACCATAATAATGCGGCTACTTTTGATCTGGCATTGTACGCCAATACCAACCCTTATCAGAACGATGATGTAACTACGCTTAGCAATAGAGTATTATATATCGAAACTTCCAGAGGTTGCCCATACAAATGTGAATTTTGTTTGGCAAGTTTAGACAATCGGGTTAGGTATTTACCAATGGAACACATTAAAAGCAATCTCTTGTTTTTAATGACCCATGGAAAAACAATCAAATTTTTGGATAGAACATTTAATGTAAAGAAAGATTTTACATTGGAAATTTTTCAATTTATCCTGGACCATGCAAGACCCGAAAATGTTTTCCAGTTCGAAATAACTGCCGATATTTTACATCCTGCCATCATGCAGTTTATCATCGACAAAGTACCCAAGGGGATGTTCCGTTTCGAAATAGGCATTCAAACAGTCAATCAAAAAGCCAATTTGGAAGTAAGCAGAAAACAAAATTTCGAGAAAACCAAAGAAGTGATTGTACAATTGAAAGACCATGTAGAAATGCACTTAGACCTGATTGTGGGGCTTCCATTGGATTATTGGGAAGATACAAAATACAGTTTCGAAACCGTATTCGCACTTTTTCCACCAGAGCTTCAATTGGGTTTTTTAAAATTTTTGAAGGGCACTCCAGTGAGAGATAAGTACGAAAAATACGGGTATGTTTTTGATCCGATTGCACCATACCAAATCATTAGAAGCAATTACCTGAGTGAACAAGAATTGGCTGACATTACTAAACTGGAGCACGCTTTAGAAATCTATTGGAATAAAAAAAGATTAGTCAATACACTTATATATATCACTACCCATTTTAGTATTTTCGATTTCTTATTGGGGCTTGGAAAATACTTTGAAAGCAGAAGCAGTTTTTTTTCCTACACTGCCATAGACATTTACAACATAGCCAATGATTTTGTAAATGAAAATTATCCGAATGACCTGCTATTACAAGAATTATTGGCAATTGATTATTATTTGCAACACAAAATAAAACCTGCAGAAAAATTCATTCCAGAAATTGCTAAAAAAGCCAAATTTACTTTTCTAGATAAGCATCAACTGCCCCATCAAAAATTTCGTTATACAGTTATTCCGATCCATTTCAATTACCATTTATTCCAACAAGATCAAATCATTTTCAAAGAAGAAGCATTATTGGTAATTCAATATGATGGCACTAGAAAGCCCATTGTTATTAGAACAGAAACATTGATAGAAAATTAAACCACCATCAAGCTACATCCTCTCAGATCACTATGGTCCATTCTACCTAATATTTCAAAACTTCCATCCTCAAATACTTTGGCAATATCCTGTGTAGCTATAAAGCAACAACTATCAATATTGGCGAGGTCTATAATAATTAATAAACCAATTCCACTCGCTTGAATTGTTAAAGGGTCATCTTCACTTTGTACCATCACTTTCATCCATGGCGGACAAACATATCTCCCATTGCCAGTAGAATAAGCCTGACTCAACAATTCAGTCATTCCATATTCTGCATGGATGGTATCAACCCCAAAATTATTGCACAGTAATTGATGTAATTCCAATTTAGTAAGCTCCTTTCCCCTTCCTTTCATACCCCCAGTTTCCATTACTATAGTATGCTTTAATTGTTGCGGAAAAGCAGTTGAAAAATCTAGTAAAGCAAATGTTACTCCAAGCAGAATGGTTTTTTGGCCCAATTGCTCTAATTGTTGAATTGTGTGGTTTAGTTCTGCATGGTTATATAAGTAAAAACCGCTTTTTGAATGGCCGCTTTTTTGTATTAAATGATCAGCCATATATACTAAAGAAGATGAATTCCTTTCTAAATATGCTGGTAATAATGCTAAAACGCACCAATCCTGAATATCTCCATAAAATAATTGGAAAGATTGCAAAAATGATTGTTCATATAGCTTTAATGACTTTACTAAATGTTTACTAGTAATCATTCCTGTTGTGCCGCTACTTTCAAAAACCTTCTCTGGACTAAATACACCTGTAACCACTTCAAAGTCTTTGAAACACTGGATAGGCAACGATGGTATTAAACTCGGTATCTTTTCAAAGGAAGCTTCAGGCCTGATTAAATCTACCCATTGCTGGTATACAGGGTTGTTTTGATACTGAAATTCATAGATTTCAGCGCAATATTGGCTAAACCGCTTTTGAGCATCAATAAAAATATTGTTAATATCCAAGAAATGCACTGCTTACTATTGTATTGTTTTAACTAAATTTGAAAAAGAAAGTAAAAGAATGAGAACAAAAATATTGATCCTAATGGCATTTGGCAGCTTTTTTTATGGCTGTGGCAAAGACACTTACACCACTGCGCCACAACTTAAATTTAATAATGCCAGCTCCACAGTGCTTAATCAAGGCAATATACTCACATTTACCATCGATTTTACCGATAAAGAAGGAGATATACAAGACACGTTATGGGTTCAAAAGATTTCCAGGACTTGCCCCACTACTCCCGGTGTGCAATTTATCAGTAAAAACAAGATTCCCGATTTTAGCCCAACCAGCAATTTAAAAGGCAAAATGGAAATCAGTTTTATTTACAACGCTAATAGCCCAGGCATAGCTTCAATAATTGGATGCAGCAATAGAAACGATACTTCTTATTTTAAATTTTGGATGAAAGACAAAGCGCAAAACAGAAGCGATACTATCAGCTCTCCAGACATTGTTTTAATCCGCTAGATGCGCATTCAAGATTTGATAAAAGCACTTTTTTTTAGTAATGTATTTTATGGAATTTGTACAGTTGCCCTCTGTATGGAGACTTCTTTTCAACAACAACTTCCTTTAAGCAATACTTACTTTTACATTTTGCTTTTTAGTTTGTGTACCTATTACTACACGGTAGCATATGCAAATCAACAAATTCGGCCATCGATTCATGCCAATGAAAGATCACATTGGTATTATCAACATCAAAAAAAGATTAAGTATACTCAATTTACATTATTAATAATTGGTGGATTTTCGTTTTTCCAATTACTGATACATGAGTCATTTTCATTTTCAACTATCGAATGGAGAACATGGCTATTCATGCTCGTATTCCCCATATTGGCAGTTTTGTACTATGGCACTGAAATTCCAGGTAAGGGCTTTGTTTCTTTAAGAAAATGGGGGCTATTTAAACCATTTCTAATCGGATTGATCTGGGCAGGTACCGTTTCAATTTTACCCATTTTTTACTATGATATCACTCATAGCAGCAATTCAGTATTTACTTTAACCACGGCTTTCTTATTACTTAAAAATTGGTTCTACATATCTGTTCTTTGCATTCTTTTCGATATAAAAGATTATGCAAGCGACTACAATTTTCAATTGAAAACATTTATCGTACGCTTAGGATTGCGCAAGACGATTTCTTGGGTGATATTGCCAATGGCCATTGCTGGATGGATATTTTTCTTTTTAATTGCCATCATCAACCATTTCCCTACTTTGAGAATACTATTCAACAGTATTCCTTTTATTATGTTGATAATTGTTGGCTATACAATGTATCAACGTAAATCAATTCTCTATTATCTTGCAATCATCGATGGATTAATGCTGGTAAAAGCAATTTTTGGAATTTTCGGCATGATTCTCATAAAATAAACAAACATGGCAAAAGCAAAAGCAGTAAAATCAAAATCAGTTACCACTGCTGATTCAATGAATTTTTTGAAGAACTACATTAATACACCCTCTCCAGTTGGCTTTGAAAGTGGTGGCCAGAAATTATGGATGGAATACATCAAACCCTATGTAGATTCTATCTTTACTGACCCTTATGGAACCGCAGTTGGTGTGATCAATCCGGATGCACCTTTCAAGGTAGTTATTGAAGCACATGCCGATGAAATTAGCTGGTTTGTTAATTATATAAATGATCAGGGGTTAATTTATCTAAAAAGAAATGGAGGGGTTGACCACCAAATAGCTCCCGCTAAAAGAGTATGGATTCATGGCAAGAAAGGCCCTGTTAAAGCTGTTTTTGGTTGGCCAGCAATTCATACAAGGCTCAGCAATCCCGAACAAAAAGAACCAGCTCCAAAAATTGAAAACCTTTGTTTGGATTGTGGTGCAAGAAATAAAAAGGAAGTGGAAGCTTTAGGTATTCATATCGGTTCGGTAGTTACTTATGAAGAAGGGTACGAAGAACTTGCTTATGATTTTATCATTGGCAGGGCATTTGATAACCGTGTTGGAGGTTTTATGATTGCTGAAGTTGCCAGATTAATCAAAGAAAACAAGAAAAAACTTCCTTTCGGTCTATATGTAGTGAATGCAGTGCAGGAAGAGATTGGCTTGAGAGGGGCAGAAATGATCGCCAGAAGAATAAAACCCAATATCGCCATTATCACCGATGTTACACACGATACCAATACGCCTATGATCAGTAAAATTATTGAAGGTGATATTCAATGCGGCAAAGGACCATCTTTAGCTTTTGCTCCAGCCATCCACAATAAATTATTGTCATTGGTAGAAGATGTTGCAACTAAAAACAAGATCCCTGTACAAATGCGCACACTGAGTAGAAGTACAGGCACAGATACCGATAGCTTTGCTTATGCCAATGATGGATGCCCATCTGTTTTGATCTCTATCCCTTTAAGATATATGCATACCACGGTAGAGATGATTCACAAGAAAGACATTGAAGAGACCATCAAACTGATGTATGAGACGCTGCTCACTTTAACGCCAAAAACCAACCTGACATATTTTTAAACTTCTCAACACTCAAATGTGATAAAATACCAATCATTTTGCCTCAAAAAATACGGCAAAAATGATAATATTGTAGTAATATGAATTTACCCGAAGGCACTGAAATAAAAGTAGCAATCCTCGACCTCTATGAAGGTATTGCCAATCAGGGTATGCGATGTATAAAAGAAATCATTGAAGAATGGGGCGATATTCATTCTTACAAACTGATCTATAAGGAATTTGAAGTGAGGTTGAAAATGGAAATTCCTTCAACCGAGTATGATATATACATATCAAGCGGTGGGCCTGGATCACCCATTGAAAGCACGGGTACAGAATGGGAAAAAAAGTATTTTAACTGGTTGGAATCCATTGAAAATTGGAATAACCAAGTTGGCAATTTTCCTAAAAAACATGTACTGTTCATTTGCCATAGTTTTCAGTTGGCTGCTAAGTATTATCAGATAGGCAATGTGTGTAAAAGAAAATCTACTGCTTTTGGAGTGTTCCCCATTCATATGTTGGAAGAAGGAAAACATGAATTGGCTTTTGAAGGATTGAATGACCCTTTTTATGGAGTGGATAGCAGAGATTATCAAGTAATAGAACCCAACCACAACAAAATCAGGGAAATGAGAGGCAGCATTTTAGCTATTGAAAAACATCGTCCTCATGTGCCGTTTGAAAGAGCCATCATGGCTTTAAGATTTAACCAATATTTTTTAGGAACACAATTTCATCCAGAAGCCGACCCTATTGGCATGGGCATGTACCTGCAAAGAGAAGATAAAAAGCAAACGGTGATTGAAAATCATGGTGAAGAAAAATGGAAAAGCATGGTGGAACAATTACAGGACAGAGAGAAAATTATTTGGACACATAATCATGTATTACCCAATTTTTTGAATCATGCAGTAGGCGAATTAGTAGACGCCATTCAATAAATCTTTCTTTTATGATAGCTACAATTCGCAAACAATTCAATCAAGATTTTTCAGTTGAAAAATACGAACAATACCTCGAAGAATTAAAGTCGAAACATCCGGGAGCCATTGAATTCAGGGTAGCAGAAACACCCGTATTTATCGATAAAGCATTTACCCAAAAAATGCTTTCGGCTTGCGAATCGATTGTTGATGTAATTACTCAACCCGATTTTATGCAGCTTAGTGATAAAGCTATCCCTGCTGATGTTCATGTACCTGGAGAAGAGAAACACCCTCATTTCATTGCTTTCGATTTTGGCATTTGTTCAAACGAATTGGGAGAATTAGAACCACAGTTAATTGAAATGCAGGGTTTCCCTACATTATTTGCCTATCAAATATGGCATGAAGAAATTACCAGAAAACATTTTACAATTCCAAAAAATTTCAGCAGCTATTTAAATGGATTTACTCCTGAAAGCTATACCCAGTTATTAAAAGAAATAATTGTCGGAAAATGCAAACCAGAAGAAGTGATTTTATTGGAGATTCTTCCTCACCAACAAAAAACCAAGATTGATTTTTATTGCACTACCGATTATATTGGCATACCTGTTGTATGCTTAACAGAATTGATTCAGGATGGAAAAAAATTATTCTATAAAAAAGACAATCAATTCATTCAAATTAAAAGAATCTATAACAGAATTATTTTTGATGACCTTCAACAGCAAAGTACAGCCATTCAAGAAAAGGGGAAATTATTATTAGCAGATCTTGATGTTGAGTGGATTACCCACCCCAACTGGTTTTATAGAATTAGTAAATTCACCCTTCCCTTTATTAACAATCCATACGTTCCGAAAACCTATTTTTTAGATCAACTGAATCCCATACCTACCGATTTAGAAAACTATGTATTGAAGCCGCTGTTTTCTTTTGCCGGGCAAGGTGTAGTGATCGATGTAACTCAAGCAGACATAGACCATGTAAAAGATAAAGAGAACTGGATTTTGCAGAAAAAAGTAAACTATGCAGCTGTAATTCCAACACCAGATGAACCTGCAAAAGCAGAGATTAGGGTTTTCTATTTTTGGAAAGACGGAGACAAACGACCAGTTGCCACCAATAATTTAGCCAGATTAAGCAAAGGAAAAATGATCGGCGTTCGTTACAATAAAGACAAAGAATGGGTAGGCGGAAGTTTAGCCTATTTTGAACAATAACTATTGTAGTAGCCGAATTAATTTATTCAATTCTTCCATAGTATTGAATGCATGTAAAATAATTCTTAGTCGTTCGCTATTCTTTGGCACCGTAGGATACAAAATAGCCCGCACATCTAATCCAGCATCCTGCAATTGATTGGCCAATGCTTTTACTGCTTCATTTCCTGGAACAATAACAATTTGAATAGGTGTAGTGGATGGTAATTTTTCGAATCGAATAGTAGTTAAATTAAAATGATGAATTAATTGTTGAATAGATGCTCTTTCATTTACCATGTTTGGAAACAATCTATATGATGCTTGAATGGCAG
This sequence comes from Sphingobacteriia bacterium, assembly GCA_037129425.1. GTDB lineage: Bacteria > Bacteroidota > Bacteroidia > Chitinophagales > Chitinophagaceae > Sediminibacterium. The sequence continues at coordinate 84,534 of JBAXUV010000011.1, read as the reverse complement.
CGATTGCCATTGGCGGCAATGCAGTTGAATAAATAAAACTCCTGGCAAAATTGATCAGGTAATTTTTTAAATTTTCAGAACCCAGCACTACAGCACCATGGCAACCCAGGGCTTTTCCAAATGTATGTACTCTTGCAAAAACACGTTCCGTTAATCCACAGGATTGAACCAATCCTTCTCCTCTATTTCCAATCACACCTGTTGCATGCGCTTCGTCTACAATTAAATGTGCATGGTATTTCTCTGCAATGCTAACCAGCTCATATAAATTGGCGAGGTCTCCATCCATACTAAAAACAGATTCTGTAACAATAAAAATAGTTCCAGTTGCAATTGTTAATTTCTGCTCAAGATCTTTACAATTATTGTGTTCAAAAGAAAATGATTTAGCCAACGACAACCTGATTCCGTCTCTGATAGATGCATGACACAAATAATCGTACAAAATAGTATCTCCTCTTTGAGGAACAGAAGCTAGTAACCCAATATTGGCATCATATCCTGAATTAAAAATCAGCCCTGTTTCCGCTTGATGAAAATGGGCAATTGCTGCTTCAACTTCTTCAATCAGTGCATCATTGCCAGACAATAGTCTGGACCCCATTGATCCATGAGCTAAATCCTGATGGTTAATTTGAATTAAATGCTGATGAACAATTCCTAAATAATCATTTGAATGAAAATCTACTTTATCGGAGGGCAATCGCAAAGTTCGAAATGCATTATTAGCCTTTCTTTCGTTTATTTTGCCCTCTAAAAATTGATCATTATACATCATTCAAAACTAACTAAAATGGCTTATTGAAATCGGGATATTTGTAACTAGATTGCAGTTTTAATTTTTCATTTATGCAAGACGAATTATCGCAACACACAAAAAATATTCTGGGATTACAACTCCCAACAGATCCTCGCTGGGTAGACCTAACCACCATTTCGTTGGAAGCTATTTTAACTGACCATGCTTACTGTGAACAGAAAGCCGCATTAACCTGTATTTCTTTGATTCAAAGGTATTCAGATAGAAAAGAACTGGTTCAAGAATTAGCGCCAATTGTAACGGAAGAATGGGGGCATTTTAGATTGGTTTTAGCTGAATTGGAAAAAAGAGGTTTGCATTTTGGCAAACAACGAAAAGACGAATATGTAAATCAGTTATTATTATTTCAAAAAAAAGGGGGGCATATAGATGATCGGATGTTAGATCAACTCTTAACCATGGCATTAATAGAAGCCAGAAGTTGTGAACGATTTAAAAGACTAAGCGAAGGATTAAATGACCCTTATCTACAATCATTCTATAGAAGATTCATGGAAAGCGAAGCAGGCCATTATACTCTCTTTATTAATTTAGCAGACCTATATATTCCAAAAGAGAAAGTTAGAAAACGCTGGAAGGAATGGCTGGCGCATGAAATAGTTATTATGAAAGACCTAGAAATAAGAGGCGACCGAATTCACTAAGTTCTCTATTTGTTTGATAAACTCAGCATTCTTCTTTTGATTGAATGCATAAAAAAAACCTTCCTGAATTTTCAGGAAGGTTTTTTGATTATTTAAGACAGAATTAAAGTTCCTGAACTCTGAACTCAACCCTTCTGTTTGCTGCTTTTCCTTTAGTGGTTTTGTTGTCAGCAATTGGTTTACTGCTTCCAAATCCATCAGTTAACAATCTTGAAGCATCAATTTTTCTGCTGAACAAGTATGCTTTAACTGAATTTGCACGCTTCAATGACAATGGTTTGTTGATTTTATCAGAACCAGTGTTATCGGTATGACCATCTACATATAATTTCAATGAAGGATACTCATTCATCGCTTTAACCACTTTCTCTAATTCAACCTTAGAACCCTTAGTTAATACTGCGCTTCCAGTTACAAACAATACCTTCTTATTATCAAAATTGTATTGCTTACCTAATTCAGGACAACCGTTATTAGCAACAGTACCTTTTACAGTAGGACACTTATCTTCTTCATCATTTACAGTATCTCCGTCTGTATCAGGAATAGGACAACCTTGGTAACGAGCTAAACCTGGAACTGTAGGACACTTATCTTCTTCATCATTGATACCATCTTTATCAGTATCAGGAATAGGACAACCTTGATATTTAGCGATACCTTTTACAGTAGGGCATTTATCATTTTCATCATTGATTCCGTCTCCATCAGTATCTGGTACAGGACATCCCTGGTATTTAGCAACACCTGGAACTGTAGGACATTTGTCATTTTTATCTAAAATGCCATCTCCATCAGTATCTTTTTCAACAACTGGAGGAGGTGGTGGCGGAGGAGCTACTACAACTACTGGTTTTGGCTTATCCTTTAAAGGAGAAGCAATTCCAATTGTGTATGCCATATGATTTACAGCTAGATTAGAAATACCTGGCTTATACAACATTTGGGTATTGATAAATGTACCTTCACCCAATCCAATTTGTAAACCCATACCAGTATTACCTTGTGCTGCAAAATAAGTGCCACCATACATTGATGCACCTAAGCCCATTGTAATATAAGGTACCACTACATATTTATCAGTCAATAGCTTTACATTGATGTTTGCATCAGCTTCTAATAAGAATTTAGCAGTTGTTGAAGGGGCTACGCCTGACTTAGGATAGAAAGGATATTTGGTAAAATTTCCTCCTAAAGAACCCATAAAATCAATATTCTCAGTTAGACCTTCAAAATATTGAATCGCCAAACCAGGAGTCATTTCTGAAGTTTTTGCCCATTTGTTATTCGAAAGAATATCGGACAATGATGTTTTACTGATTCTCTCAGCTGTAAACATATCATTCAGAAAAAAAGACACCCCTAAACTTGGTCTTTTTTTATAACTGGTTGGGCCTTGAGCAAAAGTTGCCGTGGCAAGACCTACAACCAATAAAGAAAACAAAAATTTCTTCATAAACAGTTTTTTATTAATTCTTGCAAAAATACAGTTAGAATTTGACTTTTTAAAATTAAGATAACTTTATCTTTTAATATTTCTTTTATTTTTTAGGGGGGTCAATTACTTCTAATTTGACTTTCGTTAGACCTGCATCCATAAAATCGAGCTTTTTAGCTGCCGATCTACTTAGATCTATCACCCGACCTTTCTTTTTCATCGACGGATGCATCCGGTCATTGATTCTGACCACTACAGTTTTGCCATTTTTAAGGTTGGTTACTTTAACCCATGTATTGAGTTTTAGGTTATTACTGGCCCCGGTAAGCTTACTGTTTCTGAAAATTTCGCCAGTTGCCGTTTTAGTACCATCCAAGTGAGCACTATAAAAACTAGCTATGCCTTTAACAACTTTCCCGGTCAATACCAATGAATCAGCCAGTTTTACAGAATCAATAGCGTTAATAACCGTATCAACGGGTATCAAAACAGTATCTTTCTTGATTGGATACTGAATTGTATCCACTTGTGCCCAAGCCGAACTTGAAATAAAAATTGACAATAGCAGCCCAAAAATTTTTATCATAAATACAATTATATGATGAATAAATACTAGAAGGGCTAGATTACATAAATTGCTGACCCCTTAGAAGCGGGGTATTGCCAAATTTAGTGCCAAAAGGAATAAAAAAAGAAAGAAAATTAACTGTAAATAGCTAAAACAAGCTATGTCAAGTATTTATATATATAGTAAAAAGGTTATTTTATTGAATATTGGTTACTTCAACAACAGCATCTAAGTTTAATGCTCCATGAATATGTGGGAAAACCTCGTTGATTGATCCAGCCAATTCAAAAACCAAGGGCCTTTCTACTTTTTCTTTTTGAATTTTTAATTTAACTAAACCAGTTCTGCCAACATAATATCGCTCTAAAACTCCCTCAACCTGGCCTTCGGTGCTGCAATGCATAAAACCCTCCACCGCTAATGTTTCGGCTTCGTACTGTCCTTTTTCAACTGCTTCTTCCCACTGCTTTTTAGTGGTTACATGATAAATATAATCTGAATCCATACCCTAAAATTTAAATAATTCTTTTAATACGCTGTTCTAATAACATCAAATCGGTCATAATTATTGCTGTAACTGCTTCCAAAACCACCGGAACTCTTAGTGCAATGCATAAATCATGCCTTCCTTTTATGGAAAATGCCTCCACTTCCTTTGTCTCCCAATTCCATGATTGTTGTTCTTTTGGAGTAGATGAAGTAGGTTTTATGGCAATCCTAAAAACCATAGGATTTCCATTGGTAATTCCTCCAACAACTCCCCCAGCATGATTAGTGCTTGTTTTCCCTTCTGCATTTTCTAAAGTATCATTATGATCAACTCCAAACATTTTAGCTGCAGCAAAACCTGTTCCAAACTCAATTCCTCTAACTGCTGGAATAGCAAAAACGGCATGACTAATTAAAGATTCTACCGAATCAAAGAAATGTTCTCCTAATCCAACTGGCAAACCATTTACTTCGCATTCCACTATACCGCCCACGCTGTCTTTTTGATCGATTGCTTTTTGTAACCCTTTCTCAGTATCTTTCTCTCCAGCAATTTCAGTTACTTTAGCCATTGCAATTACGCCAGCCCCCTTCAATAATTTTTTGGCAATTACACCAGCAGCAACTAAACATACAGTGAGCCTTCCACTAAAGTGGCCGCCTCCTCTAAAGTCTTCATTTCCACCATATTTTTCATGAGCAGTAAAGTCTGCATGTCCTGGTCTTGGCACTGCTCTTTGTTTTTCGTAGTCTCCGCTTCTGGTATTGTTATTTTCAAATAAAATAGTGATAGGAGCACCTGTTGTTTTGCCATTAAAAATTCCTGACTTAAAAATCGGCAAATCATCTTCCTTACGAGGTGTAGTTCCTTTTTGTACACCACCTTTTCTTCTTTCTGTATCCTCTACAAAATCAGCAACCTCGAGCGGTAGACCAGCTGGGCATCCATCAATTACAACACCCACGCTTTCTCCATGAGATTCACCAAAAATATGTACTCGAAATAACCGACCAAAAGAGTTCATAAAATAGATTTTATCAATAACAAAATGGAATAGTTTTATTTAACCGTCATCCCTAATGATTGTAAATGCTCAAAAAAATTAGGATAAGATTTGTTGATTGCATCTGCATCTTCAATACATACTGGTCCTTCAGATTTCAAAGCAGCAACTGCACAAGCCATAGCAATTCTATGATCGTGTCTAGAATGTACAGTGGTACTTTTTATTGTTGCCTTTGACGAACCTTTTATCAACATCAAATCTCCCTGCAACTGAATATCAATTCCCAATTTAGCAAACTCTTCTTGTAAAGTAAGTCCCCGATCACTTTCTTTATGCGCCAATCTACTGACTCCTTCAATCACTGTGGTTCCATCACAATACGCTGCCAATGCAACCAATGGGGGAAATAAATCAGGACAATCCGTTGCATTAAAATGAAAAGCTTTCAAAGGCAATGGGCTAATGGATATTTGTTTTTCTTCAACCGACAGAGAAGCACCTGCATCCATCAAAGCTTTTAATATGGCTTTATCTGCTTGAGTAGAAAAAACATCTAACCCAGTAATAACAATATTGCCTGCAATAGCTCCTGCAACCAACAAAAATGCGGCACCACTCCAATCTCCCTCTACCTGATATGTATGAATATTTTTAGAAGATTGATTTGATTGTTTGGTAAAATGAAAAGCCTCGTAAGCATCATTATCTATTTCCCATCCAAAATGTTTCATTACTTGTAATGTAAGATCTATGTATGGACGGCTTCTTAAATTATTCACTTTGATACTAACCCCATCTGCTCCTGCTGCTGCATAAGCCATTAATAAACCAGTTAAAAACTGAGAACTCAATGAGCCATCAATTTCAATATTTGTGGGAGTTAATGGCCCTTTAATGATCAATGGAAGTTTACCTGCATTCGATTCAATGGTTATTCCTAATTGAGGAAAGATTTCATCAAAAAAACCCATAGGCCTTGTCAACAAACTTCCTGTTCCATTGATTTTTATTGATTGATTGTTCAAAGCAGCTAATGGTGTAAACATTCTGATACCCAAACCACTTTCACCACAATTCATCTCATTGGAAATGGGGGAAACACCATTTGATTGAATGAGTAAATCACCATTAGAATCGTAACTAATATTAGCGCCTAATTTTTGAATCACTTCAATTGCCGCAAGATCATCATTACTGATACCCGGATTTACAATACGGGTTTCTCCCTTTATTAATAAAGCAGCCGCACAAGCTCTTTGCATACTGCTTTTACTTGCAGCTGCTCTGAGTGTACCATGTATTAAAGATGGATAAATCGTTTTATTCATAAAAAACAAAGGCCTTTATGATTGCAATTTTTTGAAAATGTCTTTGAGCTGTACCAATAATAAAGGCTGTATTACTCCTTTCCCAATTTTTTCTAAGAGAATATAATTGATGGAGACATTTTCTTTTTTCTTGTCTTTCAATAAAACTTTAAATGCTTTGTTAGTATCAAAATCAACTATTGTTGGCAATCCATATTTATCCAATAATGCAACTACTTCATCGGCTCCTTTAAAAAATTTCAATTGATGAGACATAATTGAAGCATAGGTCATACCAATACTAATTGCTTGACCATGACTTAATTCATACATATTCTCAATTGCATGTCCAAGCGTATGCCCAAAATTCAACAGCTTTCTATCTGCTTTTTCAAACTCATCTTTTACAACCACACCAGCTTTTAATAATGCGTTTTTTTGAACCAATTTTGAAATAGCAGTTGTATCTTTTCGATAATTTGATAAACTGTTCAATTGAAGCTCTTTAAACATGGCAGCATCTTTTATGCATGCATGTTTGATAATTTCAGCAAAACCATTTTGCCACTCTAGAATGGGCAAGGTTTTTAAAAAACTATAATCGTAAATCAGAAAAGAGGGTTGCCGAATAAGTCCAACCATATTTTTATATACCCCAACATCAATTCCATTTTTTCCTCCAATAGAAGCATCAACCATTGCCAATAATGAGGTTGGAACAAAACCAAAGTCGATTCCTCGCATATAAATGCCGGCAACATATCCGGTAATATCTGTAATTACACCACCGCCAACTCCAATCAAAACCGATTGCCGGTCTGCTCCCATGGCCAATAACTGATCGATGATTACATCAACAGTTTGTTGAACTTTAAATTGCTCTCCTGGCTTGAGTACAATGGTATTCCAGCCTTTCAGCTTTTTTTTGTGGGCATCAAAAATATGTTCATCCGTAATAATAATGGCTTGCTCTCTTGAAACTAATTTATCTAAGAGCAAAAAATCAGCATCAAAATAGAAGCTAGTAGATTTTCCAGAAAATTGAATTTTTTTAGTGACCATTCAATTATTTATTCATGATTTTATTCTGATGGTTGATACTTTCCATATGCACTGCATCAAAATATTTTGTAATAAATTCTTTACTCAAACCCAACTGCTCTCCTTTTACAAAAGCCCTATCTAAAATAGCGTTCCATCTATTTGTTTGAAGAATGGTGATATTATTGTCTTTTTTGTATTGTCCAATTTTATCAGCCACTTTCATTCTTTGCCCCAGCAACTGCATCAACTCATCATCCAACTGATTAATTTGAGAGCGCATTTTTTCCATGTTTGCATGCAGCTCTTCCGAATTAATATCTTCACTTCTCCAGATGATGGAGTTGATCATTTCGCCCAGTCTTTCTGGTGTAACTTGTTGTTTGGCATCACTCCAGGCATTGTCTGGATCAACATGACTTTCAATGATCAATCCATCAAAGTCAAGATCAATTGCTTTCTGTGCAACATCCAACAGAATATCTCTTCTTCCGCAAATATGTGAAGGATCGTTGATCATCAACATACCAGGATTCCTACGTTTCATTTCAATCGCTAAATGCCACATTGGAGCATTACGATATTCAGTATTTCCATATGAACTAAATCCACGATGAATTAATCCAATATTTTGAATACCAGATTTTGCAACTCTTTCAACGGCACCAATCCATAATTCCAGATCTGGATTGATTGGGTTTTTAATCAACACAGGAACATCTACTCCCTTTAAGGCATCAGCAACATCTTGAACACTAAATGGATTAACCGTTGTTCTGGCACCAATCCACAAAACATCCACTCCAAAATGTAAGGCATCTTCTACTTGTTTTCCGGTAGCTACTTCCACTGCAACTGGAAGCCCAGTTGCTTTTTTAGCCTGTTGCAACCAAGGTAAACCCTTTGTTCCAACACCTTCAAAACTTCCCGGACGGGTACGTGGCTTCCAAATACCAGCCCTGAGAATATCTACTTTTCCAGTTGCTGCAAGCGCAGTTGCCGTTTGCATAACTTGTTCTTCTGTTTCTGCACTGCAAGGCCCTGAAATAATGAGTGGCCTTTTTGCTAACACAGTATTGATGTTAACTGCTTGTTGTAAAGTCGCTTCCATTTATTATCATTTTCAATTCATAATTCTTAATTCTTAATTCATAACTCTTAATTCATAATTCTAACGCTTCCCTCCGCTATCCGCATCATTCATCCTTATTCTTCTTCCCTTATAGTTTTTGCCATCGAGCGCACGAACCATTTGCTGAGCTGCACTTTTATCGATTTCGATCCAGCTATTCATGTCTTTCATATCAATTCTACCCAGTGATTCTTTTTTCAAATCGCTCATATCAAGAATATATTGAAGAAAACTAGCTTTATAAAAACCATCTTTGGTTCCTAGATTCACAAATAGTCTGCTATATCCACCACCGCCACTGCGTTCATTTCTTCCATCTCTGCTACCAGAAGATTGATCACGAGACCTACCTCTATCATTTCTATCACCTCGATCTCTGTCTCTACCTCTCTCAGAAGGCTCTCTTCTACCTTTATCTCTTAGATTTAAGTCTTCGGCATTCTCATAATATTTGAGGAATCTATCGAATTCCATTGCAGCTACTCTTTTAAGCACATCCTCTTTACTTATGTCTGCAAATTTCTCTGCTAACATAGGAACATAGGTTTCATAATCGCCATGACTAATATCTGCAGATAATAATTTTTCCATGAAAGCAAAAAACTGTTTTCTACATACATCTTTCCCTGAAGGAATATCCAATTTATGAAACTGTGAATTATTGATTCTTTCGATCTGCTTCAGTTTGTATGATTCTTTTGCATGAACAATTGAAATACAAATTCCCTGAAGGCCAGCTCTACCGGTTCTACCACTTCTGTGTGTATAAATCTCTACATCATCTGGTAATTCATAATTAATAACATGGGTGATGCCCTGCACATCAATACCTCTTGCAGCTACATCTGTTGCTATCAATAACTGAAGACTCTTGTCCCTAAATTGACCCATTACTTTATCACGCTGGCCTTGTGTAAGGTCACCATGTAAAGCATCAATATCATATCCTTCTCTGGTTAATCTTTCAGAAATTTCCTGTGCATCAATTTTGGTTCTGGTAAAAATGATTCCATAGATACCTGGATTGAAATCGATAATACGCTTCAGTGTTTCATAACGGTGTTGCGCTGTTGTAAGATAGTATTGATGATCGATACTCTTATTGGCCATATTTACTTTCCCTACAGTTACTTCCTTAGGGTCTTTCATATAACGCTTGCTCACTTTGCGAATTTCCGGTGGCATGGTTGCACTGAATAACCAGGTGCTGTCTCTTTGCGGCGTATTCTTCAAAATGAATTCTATATCATCCTGAAATCCCATATTAAGCATTTCATCTGCTTCATCTAAAACAACATATTTAATTTGTTCTAAATTAATTGCCTTCCGCTCAATTAGATCGATCAATCTTCCTGGAGTAGCAACAATTATTTGAACACCTCTTTTTAAGTCCCTTATTTGAAGTCCTATGGAAGCCCCACCGTAAACGGCAACTACGGAAATTCCGGTCATGTACTTTTTAAAGAGCTCAACCTCTTTTACAATTTGCATACACAATTCACGTGTAGGACATACTACTAATGCCTGAGGATATTTGGCTGCTGCGTCAATAATATGAAGCAATGGCAGTCCAAAAGCTGCTGTTTTACCTGTTCCGGTTTGTGCTAAACCAATAAAGTCTGTTGTACCGCTTAATAAAACCGGTATCGCTTGTTCTTGAATTGCAGTTGGGTTCACATACCCCAACTCTGTGGTTGCTCGAATCAATCTCTCATCAATTCCCAACCCTTCGAATGTTGTCATTTATTATAAAATTTGCGCAAAGGTACTTTATTTATAAGCCTTTGCTGTGTTTTTAACTAATTATCGGCTTTCTTGCCGATCTATTAGCTAATTTTTTAATACTCGCCTTATTCCATTGGCGTTTTCTATCAATTCCTGCAAGTATTGGTAGTTTTCCTTTTCCAAACAGGTTTTGAATTTTCTCAATTGTGATATATGCTCATTTAATACATCCAAGACGTTTTCTCTGTTTTGCATAAATATGGGTACCCACATGGCTGGATTACTCTTGGCCAATCTCACCGTACTTTCAAATCCTCCACTGGCTAATTCAAAAATGGCATCCTCCTCTTTTTCCTTTTCTAAAACAGTATTCGCCAAGGCAAATGATGTAATATGGGAAATATGACTAATATATGCAACATGCATGTCGTGATCCGCTGCATCCATATATAACAGGTGCATATTTAGCTTGCCATAAATATGCTCCACTAATTCAATGGCATCTTTATCGCTTTCATGCTTATTACAGATCACTGTTGCTTTTTGCATGAATGCTCCCTTAACAGCAGCAGACGGTCCACTATTTTCTGTTCCCCACATCGGATGAGTTGCCACAAATCTTCCTCTATTGAGGTGATTAGCCACTTTTTCACAGATTACTTTTTTGGTAGATCCTACATCAAAAACAACCTGCTTATTTATTTGATTCAGGATAAGTGGTAAAATTGTTTCAGCAGCATTAATCGGAGTAGCAATAATAATTAAATCAGTAGCTGCAATAGCATGATCAAGGTCTACACATTCATCCACCAATCCTAATTCAATGGCTTCTGCAACATGAGCAGGATTATGATCAACACCATATATATATGAAGCAATCCCTAGCTCTTTTAAAGCAATAGCCATAGACCCGCCAATTAAACCCAACCCAATGATTGTTACTTTCATGCTAACTAATTATTTACAATTCTTTTAATTGCCTCATCAAATTTCTCTTCACTTGCACACAAACTTATTCTAACATACCCGTTGCCTGCAGATCCAAAAATTCCACCAGGTGTAATAAAAACCTGGTGATTGTATAATACATGATCACTCAATTCAAAACCGTCTTTGTTTGTTAAAGGAATTTTTGCCCAAACAAACATACCTGCCTGATTTTTTTCGTAGACACATTCTAGCAAGTCTAATAACTCAAACACTTTTTCTCTTCTCCTTGCATAAATATCATTGATACCATCGTACCAATCTTTACCTAAACTCAACGCTTTTGCTGCTGCTAATTGAACAGGCAAAAACATTCCACTATCCATATTGCTCTTAAATGTAAGGATATCGTTTATCTTTTCTGATGATGCACAAAGCATACCCAATCTCCATCCTGCCATATTTTGGGACTTACTCAATGAATTCAATTCAATGGCTATTTCCTTAGCTCCTGGAACACTTAATATACTCTTTGGATCTTTGTTGAGAATAAAACTATAAGGATTGTCATGACAGATTAATATCTGGTGTTGTATGCCGAACTGAATGATTTTTGCAAACAGTTCATCGGAAGGTAATTTACCAGTTGGCATTTGAGGATAATTCACCCACATCATTTTAATACCAGAAAGATCCAACTTTTCTAATGCTTCAAAATCAGGCTCCCAATCATTGATTTCCTTTAACTCATAATTTACTGGAATACCTCCCGCTAATTGAACTGCACTTGCATAAGTTGGGTAACCAGGATTAGGAATCAATACCTGATCTCCTTCATTTAAATAGGTCATGCATATATGCATGATCCCTTCTTTACTTCCGATCAAAGGCAATATTTCAGTATCGGGATTCAATTCAACCTGATACCAGTTTTGATACCAGCTTGCAATTGCTTTTCGCAATATAGGTGACCCTTTATATGATTGATAGGCATGTGTATTGGGCTTTGCTGATTCTTCCTGCAATACTTTTATTACATCAGGATGTGGTGGCAGATCAGGGCTACCAATTCCTAAATTAATAATATTTTTCCCAGATTGATTCAACTGATCAATCTCCCTTAATTTCTGAGAAAAATAATATTCTCCTATTCCAGCAAGTCTATTGGCTTTTTCTATTTGCATAATTATCCTTTTACCAATTTACCTTTTTGATAAATACCAAAAATGGTAACATTATTGGTCATTGAATCGATCGATTGTAACATGTTGGTGAATTGAGTTTTATCATCAAACTCCATATCGGCAAAAAATCCATACTTAAAATTACTCCCAGGAATAGGCATACTCTGTAGTTTACTCAGATTAATATTCTCGTTTGCTACAGCTGTTAAGACTTTCGATAAAATTCCTTTTGAATGATTTGTTTGAAAATAGATCGATGCTTTATTGGCATCTACAACTGTTTGCGCTTCTTTGGCTCGTTTCAGCACTAAAAAACGGGTAATATTTGTTTTTTGTGTTTGAATATCTGGAGCTATAATTTTTAAATTAAACAATTCAGCAGCTAACTTGCTTGCTATAGCAGCTATATGCTTGCTTTTATGTTGCTGTACATGCTTGGCACTTAGGGCAGTATCATCTGTTTCAATCAATTTCCAATGTTGTTTTTCCAAAAAATCCAGACATTGTAAAATTGCCATTGGATGACTATGCACTTCTTTAATATCAGACAATTGCACCTCTTTATTGACCATTAAGTTTTGACTAATAGAAAGATATACTTCCCCAACAACTTTTAAATTAGATTTCAATAACAGATTATAGTTTGGCAATATGCTTCCAGCAATCGAATTTTCAATAGCCATCACAGCTCCTGCAGATTGGGTTGCATCGGAACCAACTTTTACCAATTCTCTAAAAGATGCACATGGAATAACTTCTACGGTTTTTCCAAAAAAATATCGAGCAGCAACCTGATGAAAACTCCCTTCATATCCCTGAATACAAATTCCTGCTTTATGTTCTTTTTGTTTTGGCATACTTGTTCATTTATATTGCCCTATAGGCAAAAAAAAACCCGGTTACTCACCGGGACCTTATTTTGATTTTGTAAAATTTTACAGTTTTGCAAATAGGACCCGGCTACTTTTTCTAAAGTAGAAATAACCAAAAAAATAAAACCAGTTATTGATCGCTGTTTGCATAATAATCAAATATAGATAATCAATAGGAAGCAAAAAAGTTTTTTTGGATTTAATAAACTAAGGTTCGTTAGTTTTTTGAGCCCGATTAAATAGAAAAAAGAAGAATGAAAAAAAAAGCCCCTCCGTGGAAACGGAGCGGCTTATAACGATTGCTTGCCATATGAAAATCTTGAACTACTGTACTGATCGCAAGCCGGATCTTTTCACTTCATTTACACCAGTAGTTTGTGGAAATTATTTCTTAGCTGCAGAATCAACTTTAGCAACTGTAGAATCAACTTTAGCAGCAGCAGTATCAACAGCTTTAGCAGCAGTGTCAACAGTTACAGCAGTTGAATCAGTTTTTACTTCAGTTTTTGCATCACCACCACAAGCAGCAGCGAAAACGCCTAATGTCAATACGAATAACAACTTTTTCATTTTAATTTTTTTTAAGTTTGAATGATTATAGGTTAATACAATCATAGTATAAAAGGTAACCCAGCAAGTCTGGAATTTTAAAAAAAAATATTTTAGGCCTATTTTGGGTTACTTTTACCCCCCTTCTAGTATTAAATGCACAGATAGTGAAAGGCGATAGTAACGAACAAGCATTATTGAAAGGATTGGCGAACAATGACTCTAAAGCCATCGAAACCATATATAAAGACAACTTTAATATGGTTCAGACCTTTATTTTAAACAATAATGGGTCTTACGATGAAGCCCGAGATATTTTTCAGGAAGCAATGATTGCACTGTATGAAAAAGCACAAACTGAATCATTTGTCTTAACCTGTCAAATTAAAACTTATGTATATTCCATATGCAGGCGTCTCTGGCTTAAGCGACTTCAACAATTGGGCCGTTTTACCCAACAAGTTGATAGCATGGAAGAGACTGTCGCGGTTGAAGAAGATCTTGAAACGCACGAAAAAAGAAATGCAGAGTTTGTAATAATGGATAGGGCTTTAAATAGTCTTGGCGAACCTTGTAAAAGCTTGTTAGAAGGATATTATTTGAAAAAAATGGACATGAATGCATTGGCCTCCGAATTTGGATATACCAACGCAGATAATGCCAAAAATCAGAAATACAAATGTTTACTTCGGTTAAAAAAATTGTTTTTTACGCAGTATAACATTGGAGAGTAACTATTATGGACGATATTTTATTATTAGAAGCAATTGAAAGATATCTCAACGGAGAAATGAACACCGAGGAGCGTGTTTATTTTGAGGCATTGCGTAAGAAAACTCCTGAGATAGACCAAATGGTGGTGGAACATAATATGTTCTTGCATCAAATGGACTTATATGTTGCCCATTCTAATATTAAGCACACCCTAAATGATGTTCATTCTCATCTGATTTCAAAAGGAGATATCTACGAAGGTGGTGAAATACCTACCAGAGGAAAAGTAATTCAATTCTGGAATAAATACAAACGTGTAACTGCAATTGCTGCTTCTGTAGGAGGAGTGATTGCTTTATTTATTAGTGGATTAGCTTTATATTTTTCTTCAATTGTTACCGATCCAAAATTGCAACAATTAGGTAAAGATTTAGAGGCAGTTAAAAGAAGCCAGCAGTATCAAGGTGCAATCATCAATGAAGTAAAAAGTAAAATTCCTTTGAATGCCCGATTATTGAGTGGCGGTTCTGGATTTTTGATTGATACCAAAGGGTATATCGTCACCAATGCGCATGTACTCAGAGGAACAGGTGCTATTGTAGTGAATAATAAAGGAGAAGAATTTAAATCTTCCATTGTATTTATTGACCAATTGAAAGATCTAGCAATTTTAAAAATTACTGATTCAGATTATATTGCTGCAAAATCAATTCCATATACTATTCAAAAAAACAATGCCGACTTAGGTGAAGAAATTTTCACTTTAGGTTATCCAAGAAATGATATTGTTTATGGTATGGGATACTTAAGTGCAAAAACCGGATTCAACGGCGATTCACTTTCTTATCAGATACAAATTAGTGCTAATCCCGGAAATTCAGGAGCCCCTGTATTTAATAAAGACGGTGAGATTATTGGAGTATTAAGCACTCGTCAGGCACAGGCAGAGGGAGTAACTTTTGCAGTAAAATCGAAAAATATCTATTCAATTGTTGAAGATTTAAAGAATAGCGATTCTGCTTATAGAAAAATTAAATTGCCTACAAAATCTACCCTTAAAGGCGTAGAAAGAACTTCACAAATTAATAAAGTAGAAGATTTCGTGTATTACGTTAAGGCTTACGGCAAATAATTAATGCTGTAAAGATTTAGCTCCATAAAGCATTTGGATAAACGCCTGTTTCAACCAAATTATTAATTGAGGCTTGAACCCCATCTGCATCCTCTTTGTAGGTAACTCCAAACCATTTAGAAGAAGTTGGTATCACTTTCATTACACCTTTTCCAGTTTCAATAAATTGGTTAGCAACATATGGAATGAAAAATTCTGACTTTAATTCCTTCCCTTTCTCTTTTAAAAAAGAAGCAAATAAATTATCACAAAGACCAATAAAACCTTGAGCGAAACAAAAGAAATTCATACTCACTATACTGTCATTTTTCAACGGATGAGTTCCCGTTTCATCTTCGTAGACAATACTTTCTTTGGTTTGATAAATTTTAGTTCTTTCTGAAATATTAGTAAGATTATTTTGCGCATCAGCAGTACAAACACCTCGGCTAACACTTCCATTATCGCTGAGTGTCTTGTTCAATTCGTACCCTATTAAAGCATAGGTAGATTCATTGCAATCTTTTTGTAAAAATTGAAAAGCTTTAACAAAAGCATCTTTCCCATAATAATCATCTGCATTTATTACTGCAAATGGTTCGTTCACTTTTCCCTGACAACATAAAACAGCATGAGCAGTTCCCCAAGGTTTAGCCCTATCAGCAGGTACTGCATATCCATCTGTATGAGACAGTAAATGCTGGAAAACATAATCAATTTCAATCCTGCCCTTTAATTTGGGTTCAAATATAGATTTGAATTGATCTGCAAAATCTTCCCGGATGATAAATACAACTTTACCAAACCCTGCTTCTATAGCATCATAAATTGAATAGTCCATAATAGTCTCGCCAGAAGGTCCAAATGACTGAATTTGTTTCATACTGCCATAGCGACTTGCCATTCCAGCTGCTAAAATTACGAGGGTAGGTTTCATGTGTTATTTTTGTAAAATGCAAAATTAGCCAAAACATTTTAGTTCTATCAAAATCATGCAAATTTCAAGCGAAATAATATTGACCCAACCCATGCCTTCATTTAGCTTTAATGAGGTAAAAACAAGCATTCTCAGGTTGGATTTACTGCATCCTGTGGTCAGCGGCAATAAATGGTTTAAATTAAAATATTATATTAAAGAGGCCTTAAAATACCAAAAATCTTGTATCGCAAGTTTTGGGGGAGCATATTCAAATCATATTGTAGCATTGGCATTTGCATGCAAAGAAAATGGATTACAATCTATAGGAATAATAAGGGGAGAATCCTCCACTCCTTTATCTCCAACTCTAATTAAAGCAAAAGAATATGGCATGCAATTGCATTTTGTTAGCCGATCCTTGTTTAATGGAAAAGATAAAATCAAAATAGAACTGAACAATCCAGCAATTTATTGGATCAACGAAGGCGGATATGGACCTTTAGGAGCAAAGGGAGCAGCTGATATAATGCACTCTATTTCTGCAGAAAATTCAGATATTATTTGCGCAGTTGGAACGGGCACAATGATTGCTGGGCTTATTAAAGGAAGCAAGGCCAATCAAAAAATTACTGGCATCAGCGTTTTGAAAAATAATTATTCAATTAACAATGAAATAGATTCTTTGCTGTCTGACGATGATCGTACCAAACAATTTTCCATTTTACATGATTACCATTTTGGCGGATATGCAAAATCGAATACAACCCTCCACTATTTCATGAACCTTTTATGGGAAGAGGAAAAGATTCCCACTGATATTGTATACACAGGAAAGTTAGTATTTGCAGTAAAGGATTTGATTCAAAAATCCTATTTCAAACCTGGAAGCAATCTATTAATTATTCATAGTGGCGGATTACAAGGCAATTCTTCATTAAAGGAAGACATCTTGGTTTTTTAAGAGAATGCCAATTATCTTTACCTCAATGAAATTCGAATCATTTGCTATTTTATTTCTTTTTCAAATTGCTGTTAGCCAACAACTAAAAGCCCAGCAATATTTGCCTTATTTCTCAGTCATCCATTTATCCAAGAGCCAGAATAAAATCAGTTGGAACAATCCGAATAAAAACTGTATCCAACTTTCAGTGCAGCGTTCTACTGATAGTCTTAATAATTTCAGAACAATACTCTCCGCCCAATCTCCTCAATTAGCAGAGAATGGATTTATTGATAAAAAAGCACTGGAAGGTGTTCAGCTATATTATCGGATTTTTTACACCCTAAAAGGCGGCGCTTACTTTTTCTCAAAAACAGTTTCACCAGTTGAAGTAAAAGACAATATTGCAGAAAAAAAAACACCCTCGAAGTCATCCAATAAAAATAACAAAGCCAATAAAAAATCGGAAGAGACAAATAAATTATTGAAATCCTCTTTTTTGAAAATGGATAAAAAAGGAAACCTCATACTGCATATACCAAAAACAGAACAATTCAATTATTCTATTACTTTTTATAGCGCTGAAAAAAACAAATTCTTATCAATTGATCCAATACCTGAAACTGACTTGTTAATTGAAAAAGGCAATTTTTTAAAAGAAGGTTGGTTTGAATATGAATTGAAAGAAGCAGGAAAAATAATAGAAAGAAAAAGATTCTATATTCAATAATTTAGCTGAGCTGCAACTTGCAATCAAAAATCTTTTCAAAATTTTTTTTCACCTTGTATTTTACTTCATCAAAAGGAACAGAATGCCCCAGCTCTTTTTCTAATGATGTGACAGTTTTGTTTTCTATTCCACATGGAACGATGTATTTAAAATAATCTAAATCGGTGTTTACATTAAATGCAAACCCATGCATGGTAATCCACCTGCTACATTTAATACCCATTGCACAAATTTTTCTTTCCTTCCCTTTTAAATGAGCATCTATCCAAACACCCGTTTCTCCAAAACTCCTTTCTCCTTTAATTCCATATTCTGCCAAAGTCAAAATAATCACTTCTTCCAAACTCCTTAAATACCAACCTAAATCTGTTTTAAACTTTTCTAAATCTAAAATTGGATACCCTACTAATTGTTGAGGCCCATGAAAAGTAATATCACCTCCCCTATTGATTTGGAAATACTCAATTCCTTTTTCGACTCTGTCTTCTTCACTAATTAATACATGTTCGGGTTTTCCGTTTTTCCCTAGCGTATAAACAGGTGGATGCTCCACAAATAATAAATGGTTGGATGTTGGCAAAGCCAATACAGGCTCTTTATCTGTATTATTGTATCGAAACAATAATTTAACCTCAGCATTTTTTTTCAGAAGGCTCTCTTGATAATCCCAAACGGCTTTATACTGCTTTACACCTAAATCTTCGAATAATACTTGCTGTTGCATTCAACAAAAATAGCCATCAAATTCCAAATTGCATGGTTGATTTACGCACGCATAGTAACCGTTTTGTTTTACATTTGCCAAATGCAGGTTGAAACAGCACTTTATTCGGAAGAACAATCAGAATCGCTTTACGAAAGAAAAACTTTTATCGTAGATCCTGGGCAAGAACCATTTCGAATAGACAAATGGATTCAAATGCATATGGAAGGGTCCACCAGAAACAAAATACAACAAGCCATCGAAGCCGGTTTTTTAACAGTGAATGGCAAAAATATTAAAAGCAATTACAAAATCAGGCCTGCCGATGAAATAGTGGTAATGAGCCTGATCAATCCAGAACACACTGTTTTAAAAGAAGAAGATATTCCATTAGACATTGTTTATGAGGATGAGGCCCTGATGGTGATCAATAAGCCATCCAATATGGTGGTGCATCCTGGTGTGGGTAATTTCAGCGGAACATTATTAAATGGAGTAGCCTTTTACCTAAGAAAACAGAACCCTGAAATTGATGAAGAAAAACTGCCTCGATTTGGCTTGGTACATAGAATAGACAAAAACACCACTGGATTAATTGTGGTGGCCAAAACAGGAGAAGCAGCATCCCATTTAGCCAAACAGTTTTTCAATCATACTGTTAAGAGAAAATACATGGCCCTGGTTTGGGGAAATATTGAAGAACCAGAAGGAACCATCGAAGCCCATATAGCAAGGCATCAACAAAACAGAAAAATGTTTGATGCATACCCCGATGGAGAAATAGGAAAGCACGCAATCACGCACTATAAAGTAATTGAGCAATTCAATTATGTTACTTTGGTTGAATGCATTCTTGAAACCGGAAGAACCCATCAGATCCGGGTGCATATGAAACACTTAGGCCATACTTTATTCAATGATTGGGAATATGGAGGTGATAAAATTTTAAAAGGGACTATTTATACTAAGTATAAGCAGTTTGTAGACAATTGTTTTGAAGTTTGTAATAGATGTGCCTTACATGCAAAAACCTTGGGTTTTATTCATCCAATTACCCAAAAGGAAGTTTTTTTTGAATCCCCTCTTCCAGAAGACATGACCAATGTGATTGCTAAATGGAGAAATTATAGCATTCATAGAAATGCGGAATAAAGAATTCATTGAAGCCATTATATTTGTAATACAATCCTAATCAATGCAACCTGAAATTCGCCATAATTGGACTTCTGAAGAAATCAAAAATATTTACGATACCCCCCTTTTAGAATTGGTATTCAAAGCAGCAAGTATTCATAGAAAATACAATGATACAGCCGAAGTTCAGGTATGTACTTTATTGAGTATAAAAACTGGAGGCTGTAGCGAAGATTGTGCATACTGCCCTCAAGCAGCCAGGTATTCAACAGGCGTTGAAGTACAAGCCTTAATGAAAAAAGAAGAAGTATTGGAATATGCCCAAAAAGCAAAAAATGCAGGAAGTACAAGATTCTGCATGGGGGCTGCATGGAGAGAAGTAAGAGATAACAAAGATTTTGACAGAGTGATTGATATGGTCAAAGGTGTAAATGAATTGGGAATGGAAGTTTGTTGCACTTTGGGGATGCTCACCGAAGATCAAGCAACCAGATTAGCCGATGCAGGATTATACGCTTACAATCACAATTTAGACACCAGTAAAGAGCATTATTCGGAAATCATTTCTACCAGAACCTATGATGATCGACTAGCCACATTAGATAATGTTAGAAAAGCAGGAGTAACCGTATGTTGTGGGGGCATTATAGGATTAGGCGAAACACATGATGACCGAATAAATATGTTGTTGACTTTGGTAAATATGCCTGAGCATCCAGAAAGTGTTCCCATCAATGCCTTGGTGGCAATAAAAGGTACTCCATTGGCCAATAATCCTAAAGTGGATATTTGGGATATGGTTAGAATGATTGCAACTGCTCGAATTTTAATGCCTAAAACAATGGTTAGATTAAGTGCAGGCAGAACAGAGATGAGCATTGCTGAACAGGCCCTCTGCTTTATGGCTGGAGCAAATTCGATTTTTGCCGGAGACAAACTATTAACTACCCCTAATCCGAGTTTCGAAGAAGACAATACCATGTTTTCGATGTTAGGATTAACACCAAGGGTTGCTTTTAAAGAAGAGCCACAATACCTGAGTGAAACTGTTTAGTAGTGCTTGCAATTCGTCTTTAACATTTCATTAGCTAAAACAACTCTATATAAACTTAACAGTTTCATAAATAGTTGAAATAGTATACTTATTATGCAAATGATTCTGCAAATTTGTACTGCATAAAATAGACTACTGAATGCTTCGATTAATTGCCGTTACCTGTTTATCCATATTTATTTTTTCAAATGGGCTTATTGCTCAAACAGACAATCTAAAGGGTTGGCATTTATTAGATTCAACAAAAGATGCATTTTATGGCATTAGCCTGAACAAGGCCTATGAATATTTACAATCAAAAAAGAAAATACCTAAAACAGTAATAGTTGCTGTTCTGGATTCTGGTGTAGATACTACACATGAAGATCTCAAAAAAAACCTTTGGCATAATCCAAAAGAAATTCCAGGGAATGGAATTGATGATGATCATAATGGATACATCGACGATGTATATGGATGGAATTTCTTAGGCGGCAAAGATGGAAAAAGCATCAAAAAAGTGTCCGATGAAAGAGCCAGGGTTTATCATAAATGGAAAGATCAATTTTTAGGAAAAACCATTGATACCAATCAATTAAATACGCTGGATAAAGCCCATTATGAAATCTGGCAAAAAGCAGCTAAAGCCATTAATTTTAGTCAGGAAGAGCAGATGGATATTTTATTCATTGAATTGACTGCTAAAGCCATGAAACGCAATGATCTTATTCTTCGTAAAGAAATGGGTATGGAAGAATACACCAGTGATCAACTGGAGAAATTCGAACCCATTACTAAGGCTGGCAAAGATGCTAAAATAGGATACCTCACTTGTATTAAAATGATTGGAATTGATCCGGATGAAAAAAACACATTTACCTTAAATGAACTAACTGAATATATAGAAGGAAAAAAAGAAAATTTTGAATCGAAAGAAAAAGCGCCACATAATTTCAGAGCAGAGATAGTAAAAGATGACTATGATAATTTTTCCGATCGATTTTATGGCAACAACGATGTAATGGGCCCAGGGCCAATGCATGGTACCCATGTATCAGGTATTATTGCAGCTCAAAGAAACAATTCATTGGGTATAGATGGAGTGGCCGATCATGTACAAATTATGACATTAAGAGTTGTACCCGATGGAGACGAATACGATAAAGATATTGCACTAGCAATACGATATGCTGTAGACCAAGGGGCCAAAGTGATTAATATGAGTTTTGGGAAATCATTTTCCCCAGAAAAAAATTGGGTAGATAGTGCAGTTAGATATGCCGAGCAAAAAGATGTTTTATTGGTCCACGCTTCTGGAAACGAATCGGAGAATATGGATGAGAAAGAAAATTTTCCAAGCCCCTGGCTTTTACAATGGAAAACAAAGGCCAAAAATTTTATTACTGTTGGCGCAAGCTCCGATGTAAAAATTGACCCATCCATTGCTGCAGATTTCAGTAATTATGGCAAAGAAAATGTGGATGTTTTTGCGCCTGGGGTTAAGATTTATTCTACTTTACCTGGCGGAAATCAATATGGTAATTTAAAAGGTACTAGTATGGCTGCTCCTATTGTTACAGGATTAGCCGCAATGCTAAGATCCTATTATCCTGAACTAACAGCTATTGAAGTAAAGCAAATTATTGAGCAATCTGTTTCAAAACCAGACCCTGCAATCAATTGCATAAAACCAGGAGAGAAAGGAGAAAAAATAAATTTTTCCAGTTTATGCAAATCTGGTGGCATTGTAAATGCCAGCAATGCTGTTAAAATAGCAAATGAATTTAAATTATCATCTGGTACTTCAAAAAACAGCCAATCCATCAAAACAACCAAAACATTACAATAATGGCCAAACCAATACAAGGAGAATATGGTGCATTCTACGAAGGATATATAAGCAAGGTAGACAGCAGCAATTTGCATGAAGCGGTTAATACCTATTCTCACCCACTCTCTTATTTTTATGTAAACCTGCCTGAAGAAAAAGCAGATTATCGTTATGCTCCAGAAAAATGGACCTTAAACGATTTGTTACAACATGTAATAGATACAGAAAGAATCATGCAGTATCGATTATTAAGAATTGCAAGAAATGATAGCACAGCACTTCCCGGTTTTGAAGAGAACGATTATGCTATTTCAGCGAATGCTTCATTAAGATCATTCGTATCATTAAAAGAAGAATTCATTGCGCTCAGAAAATCAACCGATTTATTAATTCAATCTTTGAATGAAGAACAATTGAACAATATTGGCAAAGCCAGTGGCAACAACATTACGGCTAATGCAGTTGGATACATCATTTTTGGACACATGATGCACCACAAAAAAATAATCGAAGAAAGATACCTTTAAATTTATTCCTTACAAGCAATTGATTGAATACCAACTATCGGGAAGCTAATGGTCTTCAATTTATTATTGGGAAGCGGCTCGTCTCCTTTCTTAATATAAAATGCTAAGGTAGCGGTAACTCCAGCAGGGGCTGCTTTACTGCCTGGCAATAAAGCACCACCTCCTTCATTTAAACCTCGAACAGTGGCCTTTATAAATTTGACATAAGCAATATCCCTCAAGTTTTCAGGTAACGCAGAAAACCTTGATTCATCAACAAAAATATCAATCGTGCCATTCCGATAACGTAGTTCGCCATTTTTCAATGTGATTACGGGAAATTTTTGCAATACATAATCTTGAACGGTTAAATTGGTATTGGCAGTAGGATCTTCCAGTACATTCACTGATTGACTAAAGTTATTTCTGAAAAAACCGTTTTGAACATATTTATTATTTAATTCCTCCTCTTTAGATTTTACCACTGAATTCACTACTACATCTGGCAGTCCTTCCTTGGTATAATTGGTGAAATCCGCTTCACCTGATTTTGCTTTATTGCTTTTTTTACTTTGCTGCAGATTGTTTTTAACATAGGCCATTGCCTTTCTGCTAATAGAATCGAAATCCCAAACGATCAGGCCTTTTTTATCTGCTGGCTCAATAGAGAATCCATCATAGTCCTTATACTCCATCTCATTGTTCACAAATAAACGGATACTTCCCTTTCCTTTAAAATCTACATTCGCTACCCTGAAAACAGAGTCATTGATTCTTTCGGCTTGATCTATGAATTGTATATCACCATTTTCATCAACTAACTGATACTGAATGGTGCTTTTTTTGAATTTCTCTTTTATAAAATAGTAATTGGTAAACCCAATATCAACAGTGGTATATTTAGCATTAATGATATATGGATAAAGCGAATCTGGGAACTCAATTAATTGATTCTTCTTTTTTGAATCAATGAAAACAAAATCCCTGCTAATATGCATGGGCTGCGCATTACTCGTGAAATAGGCACGCAACATTGTTGGGCCGCTTATGATTTTTTTGTTTTCAAAATAACCGCAGACTTTACCTTGGTTCAATGAAAGATATTGGAAGTCTAATTTTCTGCCAACTTCGTCTAACCATTCTACATGAATCAATGCATTATCAGGTATTTTTTTAGATTCATCCAACACTGTAAAAAACAACGTATCACCTGGTGCATACACCGATTGAGAAGCCTTGACTTTTAAAAACCCATCAGCAATTCCCTGGGATTTTATTGGATGATATACACAAAATAATAGCGAGGCAAATAACAATAGTCTCATAAATAATGGATGATTGGTACTTTAAATATCTGTCATAAAAAAAGCTCCACCAAATAAATGGTAGAGCTTTTAAGCATATATTTTCTAAAAATTATTTAGCAAAAAGATGTATAGCCAATTGAACCTCTTTGGCAACATTTCCAATTCCATAATTCACACCGAAAGCTGTTCTGTCTAAGCTAAAAAATGCTTCTCCAAAAAAACCTTTGTCATCTGAATTACGAATAGCTACTTGAAAACTTACTGGCAAGCTAGCACCTTTTAAATTCAAGTTACCTGCAACTGTAGCAGTGTTTTCACCAGTATAGGTTACTGAGCTGATTTTGTAAGTAGCTTCGCTGAACTTTGCAACATCAAAGAAATCAGCAGTCTTTAAGTGGCCTTCTAATTTAGCACCGGCTGCATCTGTTACTTTAACATTAGCCAAATCAATCACAAATTCCCCACCTTTTAATTTGCCGGCTTCTACTTGAACCGTTCCACTTTTTAAAGTAAAATATCCTGTGTGAAAATCACTCTTTTTAGAACCAACCCAATCAATGCGGCTTTTATCAGCCAAAACATTCATAGTTACTACATCTTTTGTTGATTTTTTAGGTGCAAAAGAGTATAAACCCACTAACAATGCTGTTCCAAACAGCGCAAAAACGATTTTTTTCATATTTTTTGATTTAATTTAAACGATTTTGAAGGATAAAAATAAGTGAATTAATGTTACAACAATAATAATAAAGTATTAATTCTGAATATCAGTTTAACTTATCTTCGCAAAAATTGTTCCATATGAATCTTCATGAGTACCAAGCAAAAGAATTACTCAGTAAATACAATGTTCCCACCCAAGAAGGTATTGCGGTGGATACCGTTATGGCAGCCGAAGAGGCTTATCGCCAGATAAAAACCCAAACAGGCAATAATTTTGCCGTTGTTAAAGCCCAGATTCATGCTGGAGGCCGAGGAAAAGGTAAAATTATGGGTAATGATCAACGAGGTGTTGCTGTTGCCAAAAGTGCTGAAGACATTACGAATATTGCCAAAAACCTATTAGGCGGTACCCTGGTAACCATCCAAACAGGTGCTGCAGGTAAAAAAGTAAGCAAAATATTGATTGCACAAGATGTTTACTATCCTGGCCCAAATCCGGTAAAAGAGTTTTACTTGTCAATTCTCTTAGATCGTTCTAAGGGCATGAACGTTATCATGTATAGTACCGAAGGTGGTATGGATATTGAAGAAGTTGCCCATAATACTCCTGAAAAAATATTTAAAGAATGGGTACACCCAGGTGGTGCATTACAAGGATTTCAAGCGAGAAAGATTGCATTTAACTTAGGTTTAAGTGGCGAAGCTTTCAAAAACTGTGTCAAATTTGTAACCAACCTTTACAAAGCATATGTTGGCTTGGATTGCGGCATGCTAGAAATCAACCCATTATTTAAAACAAGTGATGAAAAAATCATTGCAGTAGACTGCAAAATGAATATTGATGATAATGCATTGATGCGTCACCCAGATATTGCCGCTTTAAGAGACGTCACCGAAGAAGATCCTACAGAAGTAGAAGCAGGTCAATTCAATTTGAATTTTGTGAAGTTAGATGGCAATGTTGGTTGTATGGTGAATGGTGCAGGATTAGCAATGGCAACAATGGATATGATCAAATTAAGTGGTGGTGAGCCAGCGAATTTTCTGGATGTAGGCGGTACTGCAAATGCACAAACTGTTGAAGCAGGATTTCGCATCATCATGAAAGATCCAAATGTAAAAGCCATTCTCATCAATATTTTTGGTGGAATTGTTCGTTGCGATCGTGTTGCGGCAGGTGTAATTGAAGCATATAACAAATTGGGAAATATCAATATCCCAATCATTGTTCGCTTACAAGGAACCAATGCTGTAGAAGCAAAAAAATTAATTGACGAAAGCGGATTAAAAGTACAATCTGCTATACAATTGAGCGAAGCAGCTGATCTGGTAAAGAAGGCTGTAGCTTAATTGCTGAAAAATAATCATTCTGATCCTGGTTGCCGATGGTAACCAGGATTTTTTATTTATAAGATTGTTAGCTAATGATTTACAACTGCTAATTGCTTTACTTCCGATATAGCGCTTACTGTATAAGGCAATCCTGTTTTTAGTTCTACACAGGCGTATCTTTTTCTTCTCAATTTTCCTTTCTTAAATATTTTCCCATTGTCCGTCATAAACAAGGCCCCTTCTGGAATGGAAGACAATAATTGAAAACCCTCCTTCTGATGTTGATTGTACTTTCTTAATACAGTAAGTAAAGCAACTTCACCATTTGCAGTGGCAGCTGGAGATAGCATCGATTTTTTTAAAACCACTTCCACCTCTTTGGGGAAAATATTCAATAAAATAAAATCATTCAATAAAATTCCATAACACAATTTCCATTCCTTCCCATGCGCTTCTACTCTGTTCTTATAGGCTTCATAGGTCAATAAATGAGCCAATTCATGCAACAGCGTAATCAAAAACTCATATTGATTCAAATTTCCGTTTACACTGATTCGATGGTTGCTTCCTAAATGAGCGTGTCGATAATCACCTAATACCGATTTACGAACTTTTGAAACCGTTAAATGAACCTGATATCGGTGGAGGTATTCAACTACTTTATCAAAACTACCCTCGGGCAAATAATGCTTTAAATCATTTAATGGATGCTCAGTTACTGCCATTTTTTGGAGGATTTAATTGGAGTGCTAACCTTACTTCCAACCAAGTATAGATCAAGTATAAACCCATTGAAATAAAAAGTGCGTTTACACTTTTCGATTCGCCAGCGGCATAGAGGTATAAAAATGCAGCAGTACCTAAAACAAATAATTTAAGCACAACCGACCCCATTACTCCTCTAACCATTGCATGAGGATTGGGATTATTGACCGATTTTAGCTGCATATATAAACTGATCGCAGAAATAAAAAACAATAAAGTATTAGCCGAAATAACAACGGCATTATCTATATGATGTTGAACCATAAATGGCTTAAACACAATAGAAATAGCATTTATTGAAACAAATAAAATCATTAATGGCAAATACAATTTTTTATGTTGTGCGGTCATAATTAACAATTAATATGAATCAGTCATTAGAGGATTCCAGTTTAGGCAACACCAATGGAACAGTATCTAAAGTAGATGAGGCATTTCCAGATAATACTTTTTTAACTCCCTCAATATATTGCTCTTTATAATGAATAGCTTGTTCCAAAGAATCAGTTCTGATTTTGAGCAATTGTAAAGCAGTTCTGCTCTCTTTAGTACCGTAACCAGGTATATAATATTTCAGCGGAGAAAAAGCAATTAAAGCGATAGTCAAACCAACTAAAACCACAAATACAGTGCTCAAACCAATATATACGCTAAGTCTCGAAAGCCTAAGCGTTAACATTTCTTCGAATGTATCATCGTTCATCAGTACCAATCGATAGGTATTTCTGAGTCGCTTAAAGGTGCTTTCTGGGTTAATCTTATCCATAGTGTCAAAAACAGGTTAAAGGTAATGATTGATATGGTTTTATGATTCATTGAAAAAGAAATAACTGTATTTTTAAGCGATTTTATGCAGCAACCTGTTTCAAAATATCTATTTAGTCAGATTCTACTATTGATTTTTTGTTGTTTTGAGTTAAATGCTCAATACGGCTCTTCTGTAGAATTAGCAAAACCCGAAAAATACCAGAACAGAAAATTAGCTTCTGAAAAAACGGGACAAAAGAAATTTACAACCCCAAAAAGAATTTATACCAATACAGTTACGCATTACAATTATTATTATAATGCAAATGTCAAACTAGAAGACATCATTACCAAAGCAAAGGAGATACATAAAGATGATTACACGCAATTGCTTTCCTTCTATAATTACAGTTTAGATGAAACTGCAAAGGGGCAGATCGATACTGTCATATACAAATGTACGGCCGCAATTTTATTACATGATCTTAGAAGTGATTGGGTAGACAGAACCTATTTATTATTAGGCAATGCATATATGCATAGAAAGAATTTTGATTCAGCCTCAATGGTCTTTCAATTTATCAATTATGCATTTTCTCCAAAAGATGATGGTTATGATATTCCTATAGGGAGTAATGAAAGTAATAAGAATGGAGTATTTTCTATTTCTAGTTCCGAAAAAAGAAATATCTGGAAAAAGATATCTTCTAATCCACCTGCCAGAAATGAAAGTTTCTTGTATCAGATCAGAAATTATATAGAACAAAAAAAACTGGCTGAAGCAGAAGGTCTTTTAGAAATTATCAGGACTGATAAATTATTTCCTCAGCGGCTCAAATATGATTGGTTTGAAATGGAAGCTTATTTACAGTATAATCGCCAAAACTATGATAGTGCTGCTGTAAACATTTATAAAGCTTTAGAGAATGCAGATAATAAAATAGAAAAAGCAAGATGGGAATACCTGGCAGCCCAATTATTTGAAAGGGCTGGCAAAGATTCTGCCGCCATTAAGTGGTATGAAAAAGCAATCCAGCATACCACTGATCCAATTATGGAGGTATACGCGCGCTTGAAAATTGTAGGACTTTCAGCAGAGAACAAACCAAATGCATTACAAGAAAATTTAAACCAATTATTACAGCTAGCTAAAAGAGATAAGTACACTGGATATAGAGATATTATTTATTATGCAGCTGCTGAATTGGAAATGAAAAGAAAAAATTATTCATCAGCTGAAAAACTATTACTTAAAAGTATTGAAACATCAGAGAACAATGAACAGCAAAAACAAATGAGTTATTTAATGCTGGGAGATGTTCAATATTTTTCAAAAAAATACATCAATGCAGCAAGTAGTTATGATAGCATTCAAGTAGGCTTATTAAAAGAACCTGATCAACTAAGAGTAAATACAAGAAGACCTCCTTTAGACTCCATTTCAAAAAACGTTCTCCTCATTCAAAAAGAAGATAGTTTGCAAAGAATCGCTTCATTGCCAATGGAAGAAAGAAATGTATACCTTAAAAATTTACTTAAAAAAATAAGGAAAGAAAACGGATTAAAAGAAGTTGATAATGCTGTTTCTTTTAGCGGCAATTTACCCGATTTAGCAGCAGATGATCTTTTTAAACCTGCAAATTCCGATTTCTATTTTGCAAGTGGCACATTAAAAACAAAGGGGCTTAGTGATTTTAAAGCAAAATGGGGAACTCGACCAAATGTAGATAATTGGAGAAGACAATCAGCAGTTGACCGTTCCTTTAACCCAACTGTTGATGTTGCGGATGCTACTGTAGTTCCTGTTACCAAAAAAATAGAACCAAAGGAACTTACTTTAGGAACACTTGAAGCAGACTTACCACTAAGCAATCAACAATTAGAAGCTTCTAATAAAAATTTGCTTTTAGCCTTAACCAACAATGCCTATATCTTTCAATATTATTTACAAGATTACCCAACTGCAATTGACACATATAATGAAATACTGAGGAGATTCCCCAACAGCCCTCCTTCTGAAACTTTCTTATACAATTTAAATTTATGTTACAATAAAACGGGCCAATATCAAAAAGCGGATTCATTAATTGGCCAATTAAAATCCCAATACCCCTCTGGTGTTTATACAAAAAAAATAACCAATACCAGTTCTTCTGTTTCAGTGTCTCCTGCAGAACAGACTTATGCTGCTATCTATCGTTCTTTTTTAGAAGGCCAATTTGCATCCGCTAAAGAGAAAAAAATACAAGCAGATCAACAATTTGGTAAAAACTATTGGACCCCACAATTGCTGTATATCGAATCGATCTATTATATCAAACAGAAACAAGATAGTATTGCTATTGATCGTCTAGAAAGCATTCAATCAATGTTTCCTAAAACCGACATGGCTTCAAAAGCAAGCAATATGATTGATGTATTAAAACGAAGAAAAGAAATTGAAGCCTACTTGAGTAATTTAAATATTGAAAGGCCAGAAGAACTGGTGAGCAGAAATATAGATTTAAATAGCACAAAGACTACCAAAATTGATATTCCAAAAACGATATCAAGTAACCCAGCTCCTATTCAAAAAATAGCACCTGTAACTGCAGCCCCAGTAATTGCAAAACCAATAGCTCCAGTTTCAGATAGTAGTTACCAATTTAATGCAAATGAGGCTCAATATGTTGTATTTGTGCTGAATAAAGTTGATCCTATATTTATTAGCGAGGCAAAAAACGCTTTTAATCGATTCAATCAAGAAAGGTTCTATGGTCAAAAATTACCAATCACTATTTCACCCATTAGTGACAGTATTCAATTTTTGTTGATAGGGGCTCCTTTTGAGAATGCTTCAGCTGCTATTAGCTATTTGGATCAAACAAAGCCCTTAACCAATGCCAGGATTGTTCCTTGGCTTACAGCCGACAAGTACAATTATAGTATCATCAGCCCTTCTAACTTAGCAATACTACAAAAAAGAAGAATTTACACTACTTATAGTTCTTTTTTACATCAACTATTTCCTGATAAATTTTAACCATTTTCTTGATTTTATCCCAAAACTCTTGTTTAGCTTTATCATTCTTATTTAATTACAATTATGACAAGACCTGTTAAGATATTCTGGCGTATTTTTTTTGGCGGATTTGCTTTCCTGATCATTTTTTTAATGATGCTCAATTTCGGTTGGATCGGCAGCATGCCCGACTTAGACGATATTGAAAACCCTACAGCTTCACTAGCAAGTCAGGTTTATGCCGAAGATGGCACTTTAATGGGTAAATACTATATCGAAGATAGAATCAATGTAAAATATAAAGACATTAGTAAATATGCGGTTGATGCATTGGTTGCAACTGAAGACAAACGATTTTATGATCATAGTGGAATTGATGGAAAATCCCTTGCAAGAGCTTTCTTTTATTTGGGAAGTGAAGGTGGCGCCAGTACCATCACCATGCAAACAGCAAAAAATTTATTTACAGAAAACTGGAGTACCAAGAACTTTATTTTAAGAGGCTTACAGAAAATCAAAGAATGTATTATTGCAGTGAAGCTTGAACGCAATTTTACCAAAGAAGAAATTCTCACTTTATATTTAAATACTGTTGCTTTTAGTGATAATGTATTTGGAATCAGAAATGCTGCAAAAACTTTTTTTCAAAAAGAACCCGATAGATTAAATGTAGAAGAAGCTGCCATATTAATTGGAATGATCAATGGCCCTGGCATATATAACCCACGCAACAATCCAAAAAAAGCATTGGACCGAAGAAATTTAGTGTTGAATAGGATGGTCAGTTTTAATGTTTTGAAAGAAGACGAAGCCACCATACTAAAATCTAAACCCATTGAACTCAATTATAAAAAGCTAGATGAAACAACAGGCTTGGGACCTTATTTCAGAATGGTGTTAGGCGAAGAAATGAAAAGATGGTGTAAAGAGCATAAAAAGAACAACGGAGATACCTATGATTTATATAGAGATGGTTTGAAAATTTATACCACCATTAATCCGAGAATGCAATTATATGCAGAAGAGTCTGTAGCAAAGCATATCAGCTACATGCAAAAATTATTGAACACACAGGAAAATATCAAAAACGGTTCTGTTTGGAAGGGATATGAAAATGTATTGGAACAGGCGATGAAACAATCTGAACGTTGGAAAAATGCCAAGAAAGACGGCCTTTCAGACGAAGAAACAAAAAAGACTTTTTATCAAAAAGTGCAGATGCATGTTTTTGCATGGAATAACACGAGAGGCAAAGACACCGTAATGACCCCTTACGATTCTGTGAAGTACCATCGTCAAATGTTACAAGCAGGATTCATGGTGATGGATCCACTCAATGGGCAAATAAAAGCCTGGGTTGGTGGAATAGATTTCAAAACCTTCAAATACGATCACGCCAATATCAATACCAAACGACAAGTGGGTTCTACTATCAAACCACTATTGTATAGTTTAGCCATTGAGGAAGCTGGCTTTACTCCAAATACTGAAGTGCAAGATGTGCAACAAAGTTTTGGCAGTTATGGCATGGTACCCAATACCGGAAAAACTTGCACAGGTGCTACCATGCCAATGGCTTTGGCATTGGCAAAATCAAGAAACTGTGCTTCAGCATATATTTTAAAACAACTCGATAATACTGCCAACAATGGTGCCAAAAGATTTGTAGAATACCTTAAAAAATGTGAGATGAAGAGCAAGCTGGATCCTTATCCTTCCATCGCATTAGGAGCCACTGAAATTTCTTTATACGAAATGATGCAAGCATACAGTATGTTTCCTGGAAGAGGATTCAATGCCAAACCTATGTACATTACCCGTATTGAAGACAGGAATGGAAATGTATTGGCCACTTTCACCCCAAAACGAAAAGAAGTAATCAATGATGTAACTGCTTATTCAATCATTAAAATGATGCAAGGGGTAATGCAATTTGGAACAGGGGCAGGAATCTGGCAGTACGATCCTCCTGGTGATTTAGAAATTGCCGGCAAAACAGGAACTACCAACGATAATAGTGATGCATGGTTTATGGGATATACTCCACAATATTTAGCTGGTGGATGGGTTGGTTGCGACGATCGATTTATTCGCTTCAATAGTGAAAACTTAAATGGTCAGGGTGGTAGGGCTGCAATGCCTATCTGGGCTTACTTTTTTAATAAAGCCGCTGCCGATGCCAATTGCGGCATTGATACCAAGTTGACTTTTATAAAACCTGATATCATGAGTAACGATATTAATATCGATTATATAAATGGTACCACTCCAGTATTAGGCGGTGAAGGAGAAGATTTGGGTACGGGCACTTCAACTGATTATGAAGTTCCAAAAGATATTAAACCAGAAGAGCTAGGTGCCGAATCTCAAATCATTTTAAAAGAAGGAGAAAAACCGATTGATCCAAAAGATAAAAAACCATCTAATCTTCCTTCAACACCTAGCAATAAACCAGGAGAAAAACCGGCAGAAAAACCCAAAACAGTAATGCCCCCTAAAAAGCCAGGGGGAGGAAACAATTAATCAATATAAATAATACCAAATTCTTGGTTTAATCCTTGAGAAGCTTCATGAATAAAACGAAGCCAATCATTGCCATACTTCGAAAAGAAAATAGAGAAATTATCGTGCCTTTCTTGCAAATTATTGCCAGGAAATAAACTCGATTTTAATTGAGTGATTTGTTGAATAGCAATTTGAAATTTTTCCTTTTCAGCACGAAGCATTTTCTTTTCCAATTGCTCCACTTTTTTGATCGCTTTGTTTTTAATAGAAATAACATGCTCTACCAATGTAACATCAATAGCCCCTGCTAAATTTTGTAATTCCTGATACAACAAATCGATTGCTGTTAATTCTTTATTTAATGACAATTGATGATTGCTATTGGCTTTTACTGTTCTATTGATTAGTGTCAATGAATCAGTGAAAAGATCTGTTTCACTAAAAGCTAAATTTGCTAATTTTTCTTTTTGCGCTTTTTCAATCACTAAAAATGAATTCCTTAATACTAAAACGGGATAAGGAATATTTACAGCTTTGAAAACATCTTTCAATTCTAACCAATAGGCCAATTCTCCCCCACCCCCAATAAAAGCAATATTGGGTAAAATGGTTTCTTGAAAAACACCCCTCAAAATCACATTAGGGCTAAATCTTTCAGGATGGTTTTCTAGTTCTTTCAGGATTTCTTCTTTAGTAAAATTTTTCTGTAAGGCTTTGATTTCAAATTGGCCTTCGGCATTCAGCTCAATTCTTTCTCGATAATTATCGACTAGATAAAACAAATTAATATCTCTACCAGATGCTTGTACTTTATAATTCAAGGAAAGTGCAGCTGCAGTTTTTTCTACGATTGTGTGAGAAAATTGTTCTAACAATTCTTTTTGTATGACCGAAGAAAAAGCAGCTTTTAATTCAGCTTGATCTGGTATCAGCACTACTACGCCATAGGCTGCAAACAATTGATTCACCAATTCCAATGTAGCTTGTTGAATCAATTTTCCTTCGGTATAACTGGATTTATACAATTCAATTAACTCATTTCCAAATGGCAACACCCCTATTTGCCCCTCAATAGAATGCATCATTTGAAGAAATGATTTATCCACCCTCATTCTACCAACTGCACCAGTTTGTTTTGTATTCCAAATTAAAGACTGGCCTCCAATATTTATACTTCCCAATTCTTCTAAATCTGCATCCTCACTTCCCATATAATAAACTGGAACAAATTGACATTCTGGAATTGTATGCGATAATTCTTCAGCCAATTTAACTGCATGCATTATTTTATAAATAAAATACAAAGGGCCGGTAAAAATATTGGGTTGATGTGCTGTAGTGACTGTAAACACATTTTCTTTCAGTAATAAATCAATATTCGCTTGAACTTTTTCAGCAATTGGTAACCCAGCATATTGCTTTTGAATGGTATTGACCAATAAGGTTCTATTGGTGTTTATTTTTTTCCTACTATCAATGGCTGCTCGTATTCCTTCGATTGTTGGAGCATGTTCGTAAAAAGGTTTTAACGCATCAGACTGATGCAAATAATCAGATACAATTTTCGAAAAAGCATGGGTGCTATCGTATGACAAATAAGAAGTAGTACAATCCATATGATCAGTAAAAATACAAATTCATTTAAAGCACCGCATTATTTATTCTGCTAGTTAAAACGATCAGGGTTAAATGGGCGAATATCCATACTAGGTTGTTTATCCTGAATCAACTCACTCACTAATTTTCCTGTACCTGCACCTAAACTTAATCCCACCATCGAATGTCCGGTTGCAACTACCAAATTATTCCACTTTCCCGTTTTTCCTAAATAAGGCAATCCATCTGCTGAACATGGTCTAAAACCATACCAAACTTTTTCTAAGGCAGGAACCGGAATATCAAATTCAGGATAAAACCCTTTTACAGCTTTCAACAAACCTTCCACCCGATTCATTCTTGGAGGTGTTTTAGTAGAAGTAATTTCCATTGTACCCCCGAATCTAATTTTATTGCCATCCATTGGAGTCAATGCTGCCCTGCCTTCCACCAGTACTGCAGGATAATTTATTTTATAAGGGGAATTTTCGAGAGTGATTGAATACCCTCTTCCAGGCATTAATAAAATATCCAAATCCAATTGGGCAGCCAATTCTCTGCTCCATGATCCTGTTGCCAAAACAACAGCATCTGTTGCATAAAACTCCTTATTGGTTTTTATGCCAGTAATTTCTTTGCCTTTTTTCTCAAAACCAACTACTTCTGTATCTTTTACAAAATGCACTCCTCTATCCTTCAATAAATTGAATAATCGGTTCATCAATAGATTGGGATATAAATGCGCATCACAGTTAAACAAAACCGCACCTTTGGCATTTAATTTTGTTTGCGGCTCCAATGCTTGGAGCTGATCGTAATTCAATAATATGGTGTCTGTTAAACCCAACTCATGTGCTTTTTCTACCAGATGCTTGCACTTTTCTTCTCCAGCGTCCGTTTGGAAAATTTCCAACAATCCTTTTTGCTCATATGCAAAAGAAAAGCCGGGGATGGCATTCCATTCCTCATACATTTTCTTGCTCAAAATTGCAATGTCTCTCAAGGGTACTGCGGAATTTTCTACATGTGCCGGAGTAGCTATTTGCATAAATTTCAGCCCCCATTTAATTAAACTCATATCTAAACGAGGTTGAACATAAAATGGGCTTCTCGAATTCCACATCCATTTGAGTCCTTGTTTAACAATACCTGGCGTAGCCAATGGAACAAAATGACTCGGACATACATAGCCGGCATTACCATAAGAGCAATTATTGGAAAAATCATTCTTATCTATAACAGTAACTTCAAAACCTGCTTCATGCAAATAATAAGCACTACTCAATCCAATAATGCCTCCTCCAATTACAGCCACTTTCATTGATCGTTGTTTTAAATATTTCGGGAAATTACAGAAAAAATAGCTTGAAAGGGGAAGAACTGACTCATTTTAGGTTCTTTCAAGTAACTTAGTCAAACAGAATACTTTATATGGAAACCTACGGAAAAATTTTATTGTTTGCAATGCCCGCATTTTTGGCATTGGTACTCTTTGAAAAATGGTGGGGATGGAGAAAAGGAAATGATACTGTCAGAACGATGGATATGATATCCAGCCTCACTTCTGGCATTACCAATTCTACAAAAGACGTGCTGGGACTAAGTATTGCAGTACTTAGCTATGACTGGATGGTAAACCATTGGGCTATTTTCCATATCAATTCTACTTTATTGGTTTACATCATTGCTTTTATTGCTTTAGACTTAACTGGCTATTTAGTGCATCGCATAGACCATGAGATCAACTTCTTTTGGAATGCACATCTAATTCATCATAGTAGTGAGGACTTTAATTTAGCATGTGCTTTAAGGCAAAGCATTTCCACTTTTTTCAGACTTTTTACTATTTTTTTATTACCAGCTGCATTATTAGGCGTTCCAACTCAAGTAATTGCCATTGTAGCCCCTTTGCATTTATTTGCTCAATTTTGGTATCATACACAGCATATCAATAAAATGGGTTGGTTAGAACATATTATAGTAACTCCATCGCACCATCGGGTTCATCATGCTTTGAACCCAGAATACCTCGACAAAAATTATGGTCAGATATTTATTTTCTGGGATAAATGGTTTGGTACATTTCAAGAAGAGTTAGATAGCATCAAACCTGTTTATGGTATTACCAGACCTGTGCAAACATGGAATCCAATAAAAATCAATTTCACACATATTGCTTTATTAATTAAAGATGCTTGGCGTACAAAAAACTGGGGAGATAAATTTCGCATTTGGTTTAAACCAACTGGGTGGCGACCCAATGATGTTGCAACCCGATTTCCTGTATACAAAATAGAAGACCCCTATCATTTTCAGAAATATGATACCCTTACAAATAAGTGGTTAACCATTTGGACATGGTCACAAATTTCAATTTTACTTTTATTCATCAGTTATCTGTTTGGAAATATCGCTTCGATAGGAAGTCCTGGAATGTTTTTCTATGGTGCTTTTATTTATGTGTATGTATATGCTTTCACCGATTTAATGGATGAACATGTTTCTGCATGGTATTGGGAAACGGGCAAATCTGTAATTGGGTTTGTTTTATTATACCAAACAGGAGATTGGTTTGGGGCTGGAAAACTATGGTCTTTTTTGCCCTATATAATTGGCATTTATTTTTTAGTTTCTCCGGTAATTGTATTTAGTTTAGGGAAAACACAATTTCAAAAAAGAACAATCGCATAGCTAGAGTAAATCATCACTGGTAAAGCTTAATGGCAATAACATTGCAGCATTGGGAATAATAAACACTTTGCCCTCCATTCCGCTCATGATCAGTCTTATCGGATGTTGAAGCCTGGATTCATATTCCAATAAACTTTGTCTGCAGATTCCGCAAGGAGAAATTGGATGATTGCTCTCCCCATTTAAATTATGGTAACTGATAGCCATTGTGTGAATGGCTGTATTTGGATGAAAAGAAGAAATGGCTGAAATCAACACTCTTTCCGCACACAATCCAACAGGAAAGCTTGCATTCTCCTGATTACTGCCGTTCACAATTTCTCCATTCGCTAATAACGCTGCAGCACCCACTTGAAAATTGGAATAAGGTGCATAGGCAGTTGCTGTAATACTCCTTGCAGTCTCTAATAAATTTGCATCAACCTTATTTAGTCCTTTTATTGATTGATAAACCTCATAAACAAAATGTACTTCTTTCTGCTTCATACCCAAATCTGATTTAGACAAAAAAGTCCTCCGAGCGCAATGCTAGGAGGACCCTTTTGGTATCTGAAGATACGATTTTTAATTGATTACTTTAAATATCCGTTTCCACCTAGGACCTTTATCCCAACTAAACCATATAAGCGATGCTTTTCCTACAATATAGGTTTCAGGAACAAAGCCCCAAAAGCGGCTGTCCTGGCTTCTATGCCTATTATCGCCCATCATCCAATAATAATTTAATAAAGGAACATATGTATTGGTTTCTTTTCCATTAATAATGTACTTGCCATTTACTTCTTCTAAAGTATTTTTTTCGTAAACGGTAATCAATCTTCTATACATTTCAATAGTAGAAGGATTAATTGGAATTGCTTCTCCTTTTTTAGGAATTTTAATTGGACCATAATTATCTAAAGTCCAGGGATAATTGGCATCATCATTTGGAAAGAACATGCCCACATGTGTATCAACATATTTAACCATGGATACTACATTAGGTTGAGACTTTACTTTAGCCGCTTCACTAGCAGTCATATTAAATACAACTGTAAACTTATCTGGGCCTTGTGCGTATTGCCCTTTTGTATCTTCCGGATCAATACCTAATTCGTTCTTTAAAAAATCATCCGGAAATGGAGTCCCATTTGTTGTAACAATATATTCGGTTTGGGAACCTGCTGGAACAAAAGCTGGTTGATTGTTCACGTATAATTCAGCATTTTTAACTTGTATAATATCTCCGCCAACTCCCACACATCGTTTAATGTAATTATCGGTTTTATCCATTGGATGCACCAGTATTGGATATTCGGCCATTAATGCTTCTCTGTTGCCTTTGTATTGACTACTCCTTAATACTTCATAGTAAGTGATTTTGCTTCCAAAATCAGGTAAATTGATAATCGTATCTCCTGCCGGAAAATTAAACACCACAGCATCATTTCTTTTTACTTCGTTAATAACAGGTAAACGCTTATAAGGAAGTTGAACTTCTTTAATATAAGATGGGGTAGTTAAAGAAAAGGGCATTGTATTGTGAACAAATGGAAATGATAATGGTGTTTGTGGAATTCTTGCACCATAAGTCATTTTACTTACAAATAAGAAATCGTTCACCAACAAGGTTTTTTCCATACTTTCTGTAGGAATCACATATGCTTCAAAAACAAATGTCCTGATTAAAGTTGCAGCTACTACAGCAAACACACCGGCGTCTATCCACTCTCTGGATGCTGGTTTATAATACAATTTCAAAGACTCAGGGCCGTAATATTTTTCCTTTTTAGAGAACCCTAAATAAGGGAAATAAATAAATGGAACGAATACTGTAGCTGCATGATCTAATACAGAAACTTTTTTAAAGTTCATCACAAAAATGATGGTAATCCAAATAGTGATAAATTGACCTGCAATTGGTATGAGCTGAAGCCAAAACCAGTATTGTTTAATTTCCGATTTTTGAACGATTAACCAGGTATTATAAAAGGGGACCAATGCTTTCCAAGGCTCAATTCCAGCTTTCTTAAACATCCCATATAAACCAAAATGCCATCCAATTAAACCAACTATAAAGAGAATTAAACCCATAAAATCTATTTAAATAGTAACAAAAATATCCAATTAGTATACAAACTGCCTAAATATTACAAAATGTTTTGCTAAATATAGCTTTTAACATCTTCTGCGGTAATTTCTTTTCCAGATAATATGATCAGACGTTCTACAACATTCCTGAGTTCGCGAATATTGCCCGTCCAATTATGCTGTTGAAGGGCTTCAACTGCTTTTGGAGAAATCGACTTTTTAGACTGTCTGTACTCCACTGCAATATCTTCCAGAAAATGTTCTACGAGAATAGCTATGTCAGCTTTTCTTTCATTTAAGGAAGGTACATGTATTAAAATAACTCCCAATCGATGGTATAAATCCAAACGGAAATTTTTATCCGCTACTTCTTGCAACAAATCTTTATTCGTTGCTGCAATCACCCTTACATCTACACTTATTTCCTTGTCACCTCCAACCCTTGTTATTTTGCCTTCCTGTAAAGCCCTTAATACTTTTGCTTGAGCACTTAAACTCATATCACCAATTTCATCCAAAAACAGGGTTCCACCATTGGCTTGTTCAAATTTTCCAATTCGTTGTTTAATGGCTGAGGTAAATGATCCTTTTTCGTGTCCGAATAATTCGCTTTCAATTAATTCACTTGGAATAGCTGCACAATTCACTTCAATGATTGGAGCTGCAGATCGATCACTTTTTTCATGAAGCCATCTTGCCACTAATTCTTTACCCGTTCCATTCTCTCCGGTAATTAATACCCTTGCATCCGTTGGAGCAACTTTAGCAATGGTTTCTTTGATTTGAATGATGGGTTCACTGGTTCCAATAATTTCCTGAATGCCTGCTATTTTTTTCTTGAGTACTTTGGTTTCTTTAACAAGAGAAGTTCTTTCAAGTGCATTGCGCAAAGTGATCAATAATCGATTTAAATCGGGCGGCTTAGCAATATAATCAAAAGCGCCTTTTTTCACAGCGTCTACCGCTGTTTCAATATTTCCATGTCCACTGATAATAATGATGGGGGTTTCTGAATGAATATCTTTTGCTTTTTGCAGAAACTCTATTCCATCTAATTTAGGCATTTTTATATCACACAAAACTGTATCAAAATTGCCCGCTTTGAATTTTTTTAAGCCATCTTCTCCATCAACTGCTTCTTCTACAGTATATCCTTCGTTAGAAAGAATGTCTTTTAAAACATTCCGTATTGCCTTTTCGTCGTCGATGATCAGAATAGATGCCATGGGATTATTTAAGAGCTAAGTTAATCATTGAAAATTAAATCGAATGCCTGCATAAAAGTTTTTTGTCGCAGCTGGATTAAAATACCGATTACCCGCTGCATTTATATCATTTCCTAAACTGTATAATTGGTTCAACAAATTATCTCCTCCAATAAAAATATCTGCTCCATTTTTTCTCCAACGAATGATTTTACCAAATTTGGCCTGCAACAACTGATAATTATCAGCAAATACAGTATTGGCATCATTCAAAGGGATTTTTGCATTTGCATTGATGGATGCATTCAAATAATATGCTTTTGATAAAATCATTTGAAAACCAATCACCG
This sequence comes from Sphingobacteriia bacterium, assembly GCA_037129425.1. Taxonomy (GTDB): domain Bacteria; phylum Bacteroidota; class Bacteroidia; order Chitinophagales; family Chitinophagaceae; genus Sediminibacterium. Next base: position 42,978 of record JBAXUV010000011.1, on the reverse strand, counting down.
CAATTGTTTTGGGTATACCTGTAATGGTATTTCCATTAAATGAATTTACACCTTGTTGATATTCAAGAAATCGATAAGGCTGATAACTAAGCGCTCCATTAATGGAAAATTTTTCTACCCATCCTGATTCTCGATTGCGCAAGTTGCCCTTAATTAGCAATTCAATTCCTTCTTGCAATGCAGCACCTGCATTCACAAAATATTCTGCGCCGGCCAAATCATTTCTTCTTACAATAGCATTGTTTAGTTTGAATTGGTAAACAGAAAGATCAAATAATAACTTATTCTGAAAGAAATTTCCTTTTATACCTGCTTCTACATTCCAGCCTTTTTCTGCTTCCAAGAAAGGATAAAATTTTCCATCTGATGGGCGAACCTCTGCTAAACTCGGAGAAGAAAATCCTTTTGCAACAACACCATATAAGAACATATTTTTATGGACTGCATACGAAAATGAAAATCTTGGAACAAAGGGCGCATTGATTCTCCGAGAAGTAAAACCAGGCATTGGATCTGTTAAACGTGTATAATCATACAACTGGTTATTCATACTGAATCCTGCAGTAATAATCAGCTTATTGGAAATGGACATTTTTATTTGAGAAAATAAAAATTGTTGTTTACTATAAATAAAATCTTTAGATATCACTGAACCCTGAACCCCCGCATTATTCACAAAATTATTAATAACAGATTCATTCATTAATAATTCAAATCCGTTGACCCATTGGATATTATTATTTGAACTGAATGGCAAATAAATATGTTGCAATCCAAGATTGACATTTGTTTCATTTCTTTTTTCGTAGTTGGTAATAAATGGATTTGCAAATGATGTTCTATTTAATGAAACAAACCATTTAATAGTATTGCTTTCATTGAATTGGTATTTGTGAGAAATTGCCCCAAAAATAGTTTGGTTATAAACTGCTGTTTTTTGTTGAACAGCCCCAGGCAAAGTGGCTGTAGCTTGTCGGGATAATTGTGGATTCAATTGCATTTGAGATAAAGTGATTCCACCTGGGGTTCCATAACTCAAATCGGTAATAAAAAACAATGTGTTGAATATACCTTTACCATAACGGATATTTGTTTGCCAAACCAATCCATTTTTTTGCAAAAAAGATTGTTCCCTATATCCATTCGAGCTCAATCGATTCACTTGGAGGGAAGAGCTGAATGCAGGTTTGTTGTATACCCATTCTCCTTCTTGTTGATTAAGCCCATAAGAACCAACGGTTAAACCCAGATTAAAACTTTGGCGAGCAGAATCAGAGAAAGGAATTATTTTATTCAATAAAATGGCTCCTCCTGTTCCTGCTCCATACATACTGGATGCAGGTCCTTTGGCAATTTCAATCTGATTAACCGATTGCAGGTCTATTAAGTTAATATAGGTATTTCCAGTGGCATCAGTGAGCGGAATTTCATTCCAATAGACTTTGACATTTCTAACGCCAAACGGAGAACGCAATGAGCTCCCTCTTACCGACAATCGATAACTGCCAGGTGAACGCTCTTCCATTCTTATTCCCGGCAAACTATTGAATACTGGAACAAAAGATGTTGGTGCATAAACCGACAAATCCTTTGAAGAAACTACTGCAATAGAAGCGGGAACTTCTTTCCAACGTTTTCCAATATTAAATGCGGTTACAATAACTTCTTTTAAAACCGAATCATTTTGCAGACTGGTGTTCTTAGCTTGCGCATTTGCTGATAGAGAACCTATACAACAATAAAAAATGAATACGCAATTTTTAAACACAGTTATTTTTTCGTGTACATCACTTCTTTCACCAGCTTCACTGTTCTACTAACATCAGGCATAGCCAATGCAGTTAAATTAGGAGCATAGTGCATAGGAGCATCCGCACTGGTAATACGGCGAATTGGTGCATCTAAATAATCAAAACCTTCTTTTTGAATACGGTAAGTAATCTCTGATGAAACAGATGCAAAAGGCCATTGTTCTTCTACAATCACTAAACGATTGGTTTTCTTTATGCTTTCTAATATAGTCATCCAATCCAATGGACGGATTGTTCTTAAATCGATCACTTCTGCACTGATACCTTCTTTTTCTAATTCCGCTGCAGCACCTAATGCTACTTTCATCATTTTGTTATAAGAAACAATGGTTACATCTCTTCCTTGCTTCTTCACATCTGCTTTACCTAATGGAATATAATACTCTTCTTCTGGCACTTCAGATTTATCGCCATACATTACTTCACTTTCCATGAACATAACCGGATCTTGCTCATACCGTATTGCTTGTTTCATCAAACCTTTGGCATCATATCCATTAGAAGGAGAAACTACTTTTAATCCTGGAATATTGGCATAATAACTTTCAAATGCAGTAGAGTGTTGAGCACCCAATTGGCCAGCGCTTCCATTTGGTCCTCTAAATACGATTGGGCAACTAATTTGTCCACCGCTCATCGCCAACATTTTCGAAGCAGTATTTAATATTTGATCCATTGCCAAAACCGCAAAGTTCCAAGTCATAAACTCTACAATCGGACGCAATCCACTTTGAGCTGCACCTACTGCAACTGCTGTGAATCCTAACTCAGCAATAGGTGTGTCAATTACTCTTTTATCACCAAATTCAGCCAACATACCCTGGCTAACTTTATATGCACCATTGTATTCTGCTACTTCTTCGCCCATCAAAAAAACTCGATCATCTCTTCTCATTTCTTCACTCATTGCCTCACGAAGGGCTTCTCTAAAAGCTATTGAACGCATAGTCGGTCTGTTTTTTTTAAAATGAGCACAAAAATAGCCCATAATGAGATATAAAACGAAAAAATCCCTTCCCAGAAAACCAGGAAGGGATTTTATACTTACTTATCCTTCGATATACTAAAATACGTTCCAGCCAAAGCTCACATAGTACAATCCACCAATTTGTACATTACCAAATCCATTGTAATAGTACTTATTGAAGATATTGGTACCACCTATTTTCAAGATAGACTTGGTTTTAGGGAATTTGTAGTTTACTTGAGCATCTACAGTTGAGTAAGAAGGCACTTGACCTTGAGCAAATGTTCCTTCATACAAGAAAGAATCAACCCATCTGTACAATACGTTAAATCCGAAACGGTTATCCTTACCAAAACCACTGTTGGCAAATCCGCCATTAAAACGAGTTTTAGGAGTATTGAAATAAGAAACAAAACCTACTGGCAAATCACCAATTACATCAGAATAAACGTTGGCGTTAACTGAGAAATTCATAGGCAATAAGTATTCAGCAGAAGCTCCCCAACCAGTAACATTCACTGAACCTGGAGCATTTACTGTAATGCTGTATGCATTTCTTGTAGCACCATTTAATAAATTAAACAAGCTATTTGGTAAACCAGCTTTTTGCTGTATAACAGATACACCGCTTAAGAAGTTTTCGTATTTAGCTTGGTATGCATAAATGTCGATCAACAATTTCTTAGCAATCAAACCCTTGTAACCAACTTCAAAAGAAGTAGTAGATTCTGGATTCAACTCACCAAACTGCTGAACTTGTAATAATGCAGGGTTTGGAGCACCAGCCAATGCACTAGCTCCAAATGCTTGTACACTTGGTACTGTATACACTGGATTTCCAGAGAAATTATAGAAATCTCTTAATTGTGGCAAACCGCCCATTAAACGACCATTACTGGTGTTTAAGTTAATCCACTGGTTCTGTGTAGTAGGGAAACGGTAAGCTGTTTGATAAGAGAAACGAAGATTATGATCCTGAGCCAACTTAACTACCGCAGAAACCCTTGGAGTAAAGCGACCTTTGAAATTGGTGTTTTTATCATAACGGCCAGAAGCAGTTATTTTTAAACGATCTCCAAGGAATTTCTGAGAGATTTGTAAATAAGCACCTGTTTCATTGATCTTAATAGGACCTGCTGTATCAGCAAAAATAGTTCCATTAGAATTCAACTGGAATTGACGCCAGTTACCACCAACCAAGATGTCAGTACCATTCTTAGCCAATCCTAAAGCTTCAGTTAAATTGTACTGGCCTTCTATTGCTAATAATTTTGTTCTGTCAACAAACTGACCACCACCAGCAGAAATTGGTAAACCTGCAACACCTTGGAATAAAGGATTATTCATGATGTTTGTTGTTGGTCTTCCTTGATCTGCAACACCGCGAGCGGTAGTATGTGGAATAAGGTTATTTTGAGCAACAGCAGCAGCAGCAGCGTTCTGAGCAGCAGCAACAGCTTGAGCTGGCGTTAAACCTGCAGCCAAACCAGCGCCATATGCAGCGCCAATTGCTTGGCCATAAATACCTGCAGCAGTACTCACCATACTTCCAATATATTGAGGATACCATTGTGTTGCACTAGGCTTCCAAGCCTCATTGAATAAACGTGTAGTTGTTACTGTTGCGTAAGAACCACCTGAATTTTCACGAGTCGTATAAGCTCTAACATACCAGTTTTTGGCTTTTAATTCAGCTTTATATTGACCTAAAGTAAAGTCTTTAATAGAGTAACGATCTACACCAGTATAAACAGTATTACCAGTTCCCCAGTTACCTGCTAAAATGGCTTCTACTTTATCATTGATTTTATAGTGTAATGCAGCGTTAAACTTAAAGTTTAATGTGGTAGGATCTACCACTTGGTTCTCGTTATAACCGGTTCTAGAAACAAATGTTGGGCGATTGGCATAATAACCTAATACACCTGCAGAAGGAATTAAGAAAGTACCAAAACCAGGCAATGGAATAGTTCCCAAAACTGGAGTTGATGCAATAATTCCTTTAAATGCACCGCTCAAATCAGAACTAGTTTCATCTCCGTAGATGTTTACTCCATCAAAATTTGGATCAGACACTCTATTACCTCCAATAGCTTCTCCGTTAGGATTTGCAGAAAGAGGTGATCTTAAATAGTTGCTATTATTATTAGCAGTCCAGTCTTGTGCTTGCACAAACTGAGCATTGATTTTATAAGCAAATTTGTCATTGATTTTTTTAGCCCAACGTACACTCCAATCGTAGTAAGCAGCACGAGGACGCTGATAGCTATCAATGTGGTTTACTCCTTGCTTAATCTGGAAACTCATCCCTTGGTTTTTGAAAGGATTCTTACTATTGATAATTAAAGTACCATTAGTACCACCCGGGCCATATAAAGCAGAAGAAGCTCCTTGAAGCAATTCAATATTATCTACATCCAATTCTGTAACACCAGTGATATTACCCACTGAAAAGTTAAGACCTGGTGCTTGGTTATCCATTCCATCAACAATCTGATTTAAACGTGTGTTACCACTACTGTTAAATCCACGAGTACCAACGCTGGTAAAAGTTAAACTCGCAGAAACAACGTCTACTCCTTTTAAACTAGAGATCAAATCGTAATAGTTAGCAGAAGGCGCATTGCGAATAGCAGAAGCACTCAATCTTTCAATTGAAACAGGAGATTCTAAGATTCTTTCTGGCACTCTTGATGCAGATACAACGATTTCATCACCTAAAGTGAAAGAAGCATCCAAATCAACTGAAATATTTTCATTGTTGCTCTTAACTGACACTTCTTTGGATGCATATCCAACAGAAGAAATTACTAATGTAAATGGTAGTTTTTGAGTAGTTGAAAATTTGAAATTACCCTTGTCGTCGGTATAAGTTCCAGCAGTTCCTCCTTTTACAGAAACGGCTACAGCAGATAACAATTCTTTTGACTTACCGTTTTTAATAGTTCCTGAAACTGTTGTAGACTGTTGAGCAAAGGCTGTTAAACTCAGCGCAGTTGCAAACAACACCATACCTAAATGGGCTAGTAATCTTCTCATATTGGCAATTTTTGTTTGAAATATTAAGCAAATTAGTATATGTTAAGTACTTGTAAAAATTTAATTTTCAATATTTTCGGTTCATTTTGTGGAGAAAAATACCCAAACTGAGCCAAAAAAACTGTTTTCTCGAATTAATATTGCAGGATGGCAACCCATTTATTCCCCCAGCAAACCGGTTTTTACAAAGGAAAAGTTCGAGATGTTTACTACATCCAGGAAAACTGGCTGGTAATGATTGCCAGCGACCGCATTTCTGCTTTTGATGTAATCCTTCCAAGAACTATCCCTTTTAAAGGACAAGTACTGAATCAGATTGCTGCTTATATGTTACATAAAACAGCCGATATCTGCCCAAATTGGCTAATAGCCAACCCTGCTCCCAATGTATCGATCGGCCAGAAATGCCAACCTTTCAAAATCGAAATGGTGGTAAGAGGTAATTTGGTAGGACATGCATGGAGAACCTACCAATCTGGAGCCAGAATAATTTGTGGCGCAACTATGCCGGATGGATTAAAAGAAAATGATTTTTTCCCTACTCCGATTGTTACCCCTTCCACCAAAGCTGCAGAAGGGCATGATGAAGATATTTCAAAAGCTGAAATCATAGAACAAGGATTAGCCAGTTCAGATGAATGGAATCAACTGGAAAATTATGCTTTACAATTATTTGAAAGGGGTAAATCAATTGCAGCAAAACAAGGATTGATCTTGGCAGATACCAAATATGAATTTGGCAAAATCGGTGATACCATTTATTTGATGGATGAAATTCATACTCCTGATTCATCAAGGTATTTTTATGCTGATGGATTTGACGAAAGACAACAAAATGGTGAACGTCAAAAACAACTAAGCAAAGAATTTGTGAGAGAATGGCTTATTGCCAATAATTTTATGGGAAAAGAAAATCAAACAGTTCCTGTAATGTCCGATGAATGGGTCAACACCATCAGCCAACGTTATATTGAATTGTATGAAAAAGTGATAGGAGAAAAATTCATTCCGGAATCATTAACAGAAGAAGCAACTCATGAGAAAATTATTGCTGCGCTAAACCCATTACTTAAAATTTCAGCTAGTTGACCGATCTCCTGTCTTTAATAAATCAGGCAATTTAGGCCTAAGTCTTGCACTGCTTTTATTAAATATATTTTGCCCTTTATCAATTCCTTTTCGAATGGCTTCCTGTCTTTCTTTTGGCAAATGAATGGTTTCCACACATTCAATGCTGCAGCATCCATTAAATTGCGTGGCACAATCAGCGCACTGAATAAACAATAAATGACAACCATCATTTTTACAGTTGGTATGGGTGTCACATGGATTTCCGCATTGATGACAATGTGCAATTATATCTTCTGTAATTCGCTCTCCTAACCGATCGTCAAAAACAAAATTCTTACCAATAAACTTAGCGGGTAAATCTTGTTCTTTAATTTCTTTTGAATAATGAATTATGCCTCCTTCTAAATGATATACATTTTCGAAACCCTGGTGCAGCATGTAAGCACTTGCCTTTTCACAACGTATTCCGCCAGTGCAATACATGATGATATTTTTATCTTCTTTTCCTTTAAGCATATCAACTGCCATAGGTAATTGATCTCTAAAAGTATCGGATGGAATTTCCATCGCATTTTCAAAATGCCCTACTTCAAATTCATAATGGTTACGCATATCAACCACAATGGTATTGGCATCATTCAACATTTCATTCATCTGAGCAGCATTCAGGTACTTGCCTTTTTTGTCCATAGAGAAATCAGGATCTTCAATTCCATCAGCAACAATTTTATCCCGCACTTTTATTTTCAATACCCAAAAGCTTTTCCCCTGTTTCAAGCCATCATTTAAACCATTAGGATCATCCACTGCAATATTTAAACGGAGGTCTTCTAGCCCTTTGAAATTTTGCAAAATGTTTTTAAACTCAGCTAAATGATGATCAGGCACACTCAATTGTGCATTAATCCCTTCCTTGGCAATATAAATTCTGCCAAACACTTGTATAGCATTAAAAAGTTTATATAAATCATCTCGAAAATGTTGCGGATTTTCAATAGATAAGTATCTATAAAAACTAATAGTAGTTCTTTTGAAAGATTCATTCATCAAACGATCTTTCAACTCCTTATTGGAGACGCGATTGTGTAATAGAGCCATCATTTACAATTTTAGACATAGCATGAACTATGTTCCGATTTAAAAAAGGAGCCGCTTGCAGGGCAGCCAAAATGCATGGCAAAGTTACTTATTATTGAAATAATGGAATAGAAAATCTGAATCCGCTTGGTTTTAGCCCGCTTTGTTCAAACCCTTGTACATAATCTATTCTCATGATTTTGAAAATATTTTCTAACCCAATAAAATATTCGATGTAATTAGTCCCATTATTAAGATATAATCCATTCGCTCCTGTAACAAAAAACCAATTGAGTTTTTTAAACCCAGGAATTTTATTACTGATGAATCCATTTAAATGATGTTCAATATGAGCAGACGCATTGAATGAAGCAGTGTTGCTGTATCTGTAATAACCAGCCAATTGAAAACTATTTAAAAAGCTGGAAGAAAATGCAGTTTGGTTACCTAAAAAATGTTGGTAGTCGGGAATGAATGTTTTGTTTGCTTGCAAAAAGCCACCAGCAACGAGGTTATAATTAAATCGACCAAATAGTTTAAGATTCAATTCGTCGTTCACACTGATTCGCCAACGAGTATAGTCCACATCACTTCCAAATAATCCATTTATCCCTTGAGTTATACTTGCATTGATAGTAGGATACCTTGAACCAATACTTACTTTTCGGTCGGGAAATTCTACATATTTAGACCCTGGTCTCCAGTTAATTCCGACTGTAAAAGTAGCAGCCTGGTTATTCACCATTTTTGTATTGGTCAACTCTGTTGGAAAATTAGGCGTGAATTGTCGGTTCGGCTTATCTGACCAAGTGGTCATATCTGCCAAATTATCCAATGCATATCTGTTTTGAAATTGGAAATTCGCATTTAAATTTACTCCACTCCCAACCCCTTGAGAATAGCCAATTCTAAAAAAATCGGCTTCATAGATTTTAAAATAATTGTATTCGGCAGTTAATGTATACAAGGAATTGATGCGTTCACTAATAGGTTCGGCATTGTTGTATTGCAATACTTTTCTTCCTCCTGACAGAGATAATGTTTGAATGTATTTTTTTCCAAAATTATAATTGAAAGCTACGCTCGGATTAAAATGCCTATTGGCAAAACCGTATCGGAAATCTGGTTTAATAGAAAATGATTTTCGGCCTTCATACCTTTTAGTAAATGATGGGCTAAATTGTATAACCCCACCTTCCACAGTATTATAATTCAAAGAGCGAATGATCGGATCGAAGTTAATATTGATTTTATTTTTTCTTTTCTCAAAAGACTGGCCTGTTAAAAGCAATCCAACCAATGTGATCTTATTATTCTTTTTATCTAAAGAATCTAAATATTTGGGGTCTTTTCTAACCTGCTCTAAACTATCTTTTTTCTGATAATCTCTCGCCTCTTCTACCAATAATGGAAGCGGCCTTATACTGTCCCAATAAGCTGAAGTCTTTTTATTGGAACTATCATAGAATTTTAAAATGGTATTATCAAAATATTTAGATTTAAATGCTGGCTCTAAATTAAACTGATCATACACTTGTAAGAAATTTCCAAAAAAATCAAAACCGAAAAATTTACCAGAAGGATAAATCACTTGATTCTTAATGACCCAATATTTTCCTGCAGGAACATAATTCTGTTGAATAACCAATGTATCTAAAAGCTGCATCTGTTGTTCTTTTAGCAATTTCAAATCTACACTTTGAATCCTCCAATCATTTTCACTGACATTGATATACCCTGAGAAAAGCGGCTCATAAGGGCGCTTGGGAATTACTTTAATTCTACTCACTTCTTTTCCAAATTCAAAAAAAGTTCCTTCGAATTTATATTTGTAATAATTCAATGCATTGTTGGCAATGGGAGAAATAAATCCACGAGGGTTTAAACTCCTTCCTACAGAAATAGTGTTCTCATAAAATGAAATAATTTGAGGACTACTAAATCCAAAGCCGTCACTCCTGCCGCTTACTTTAGTAGAGATCACTTCAATTTTTCTTTTATTGGGCTCTTCTACCGAATACTTAGCAATGGTTTCAGAAAGAAATAACATTTTACGTTTACTGGTATCTCCATCTTCAAAATCTACTTTTTGGCCGAAAAATGATTTTGGATAATTGCGCAATTGCAATTGACCTTTAATATACACTTCGCAACTGAATTGTTTTATTTCTCGTAAATGTTCTTCTCTACTTGCAATTGCTTTTCTAATGATTGAATAGGCAGGGTCTTCTCCTCCCGATGTCACCACTACATCTTTTAAGTTATACTGCCTTGTCGTTAAATCAAAATCAACCACCATATTCGAGTTGGAAACTTGAATTTTCTTTTCTTCAGTGGCATATCCCACAAATTGACAAACCAAAATATACTCACCTTGGTCAAGATTAATCGTATAGAAACCATTTTTATTAGCAGAAACTCCCTTGGTGGTTCCTTTAATTAAAATAGATGAGAAAGCCAGCGGCTTTTGATCATTCGCGGAACGTATTGTTCCGCTTATATTTGCGGCTCTAGTGCCATAAGAAATAAACAACAAACAGGCGATGAGTAATTTTCTATGCATTCGATAATGGATTTGAGAAATGAGTCGACCAAACAATGAATTTATTACCAAAAAAAGCCGGAATTGTTTTCCGGCCCTTCAAATTTTTGTTAATATTTGTTTCTTTTATTTAGCAATTTTTTCTTGCCATGCCAACATACCTCCAACTACATTGATTGTATTAGCAAATCCAGCAGTTTCTAAAATTAAACATGCTTGCCCACTTCTGTTACCACTTCTGCAATACACATATATCGGTTGATCTTTCATATCTTCTATTTCATCCAATTGCATTGTCTGTATTTTTCCCAGCGGATGTAGTAATCCACCAATATTAAATTCAGCATGTTCATGAGGTTCTCTCACATCTACTAAATTGATTTTTTCTCCAGATTGAATTTTTGCATTCAATTCTTCCACTGTAATAGTTTGCATATAATTATTGTTGTATGGTGATTGATTTTGTAGTGTCTTTAACAGGCGCTTCATCACTAATATACAAATCGATTATTTGCCCCTGTCTGATTTTGTTGGGAAGTTTCTCGCCATTTGGTCCTATTGCACCAGAAAACAAGTCGGGACTTTGTTTGATGATAAATGCAGCACTTGAATCCTTAATAGTGCCTACTGCAATAATAGATCCAATATTAACACTCATTGATGACAATAGATTTCTTACATCCTTCAAGGTCTTCCCAATTAAATCTGGCACATCCGTTTCTCCAGTACCCACTCCACTGCCCAAAACAAAACTGATCACAGATCCAATGGGAATTTTAGTCCCAGGTTTTATAGGTGCATCATTATATAACTGTTGCAAAACTGCATTGCGTGCTATATCTGGTTGATAAGTAGTGTATCCTAATTTTAAGCCAATACTTTGTAAATACATTTCTGCACTTCTAATGGAAAACCCCGCTAAATTGGGCATTTCAACTTGAGGAGGAATTACCCTATTTACTGTTAAATAAATGGTTCGCCCAGTTTTAACCATCGCATCAGCTTCCGGACTTTGACGAATCACTGCTTGTTTGGCAATTGTATCGATATAAACAGAATCCTGAATTTGTACTTCAAACCCTTTATCCTCTAACATTTTTTGTGCCGCTAAAATATGTTGTCCAGTAACAGGAGGAACTTTCTCATATTTACCATATCCAGTAACCCACTCAAGGCTTCCAAAAAATAAAAAAACAACCAAGAATACAAGGCCGATTCCAGTTAAAATATTTACCCAAAGTGGCTTATCTGTTATGAATTTAAACAAGGGAATAAATTTTATTTTGGAATTAATAATGTAATGCTTGTTCTATGATAGCCGAATAAAAATCTGTTAATGTCATTCCCATTGCCTTTACCTGTTGCGGAATTACTGACGCTGCACTTTGTCCAGGAACGGTATTCACTTCTAACATGTATGGTTTTTGTTGTTGCTCATCATATATAAAATCTATTCTAACCACTCCTCTACAATTCAATACTTCATACACATGCTTCGCAGCAGCACTTAATTGTTCCTTCATCACCGAACTAATTACAGCTGGAGTGATCTCTTCGCTTTTCCCTTGGTATTTTGCTTCGAAATCAAAAAAATCATTCCCAGTGGTGATTTCTGTAATTGGCAAAACGGTAATTGAACTACCTTGTTTAAAAACCCCAATAGTGAATTCTCTTCCTTTAATAAATTCTTCCACCAATATTTGACTATCTTCTTTAAATGCTTTTGCAATAGCTTGGTCCAAATTAATCGCTTCAGTTACCTTACTCATCCCGATACTACTTCCACCACTATTGGGTTTAACAAATAAGGGTAATTTTAATTGAGTTAAAATCGTTTCGCCATTTATTGGAGTATGACTGAATAAATGCATTGATTTAGCCACATTAATCCCTCCAAATGCTGCCACTGCAACAGTAAAACGCTTATTCATTGTCAATGCCGATGTAGCTGCATCACAACTGGTATATGGCAATCCAATCATATCAAAATAGCCTTGCAATTTTCCATCTTCTCCTGGAGTACCATGAATACATAATAATACTACATCAAATGCAATTGTTTGACCATGCTGATCTATAGTAAAATGATCTCGATTAACAGGCGATTTTTCACCATTGTCATTTTCATACCACCATCCTGATGGATTGATATCAATTGTATAAACTTCGTATTTTTCTCTATCAAGATTATTCCCAACAGTAATTGCACTCTTGTAGCTGATTTGGGCTTCACCACTTAAACCACCAGTAACTAAAGCAACTTTTTTCTTCATATCCATACTTAAAAAACAAATATAAGGAGAAGCAGGTATGGTTTGGGGATGAAAGACTAATAAAGAAGTTAAAAAAGGGAAGAAATTCCTCATCTCTTCCCTTCACGGTAGCGGGAAATATCACCCGCTGTAAATAGAGTTGCCTTTAATGACAACTGGTAATTGGTAACAAGGTAAAAATAATTCAGGTCAAATCCAAGGATTTTACCTTAAAAAATGTAGCATAAATCCGCCAATGCTAAATGTGCATTTTGGACTTTTTTGCCATTAGCTCATCTACAGTTTCCTTGTACATATCGTCAGGAACACAGCAATCTACAGGGCAAACAGCTGCGCACTGTGGTTCTTCATGAAATCCTTGACACTCTGTACATTTATTTGGGGTAATGTAGTATGTATCCGAGCTAATCGGAGCAAAACGGTCATTTGAATCTACTAAACTGCCATCAAGCAATTGAAAACTGCCTTTTACAGTAGTTCCATCTGAAATTGCCCATTCAACACCGCCTTCATAAATGGCGTTATTAGGACATTCTGGTTCGCAAGCACCACAGTTGATACATTCGTCGGTAATTTTGATTGCCATATAAAATGGGTTTGTTGGTTGAGTGAAATTACATTTGTACTCTCAAAAATACGAATGACAAATGATTTTACAAGAACGAATTGAAATTTTATCCAAATTAAAGGAATATTTATCCGGAAACGATGCCGAATGGTCTGCCATCAAAGAAAGGGCCTATCGCGAAAATCAATGGTTCATTCCAGATTTTATTGAAGCTGCAGTCAATAATATTGCTACCCATTTTTTAAATAAAGAAAAATTGCAGAAATGGGCTAATCATTATACAATACCCAGTCAATTAAACGACCCTAAAAATATTGGGATTGTGATGGCAGGAAATATTCCATTAGTAGGTTTTCATGATTTACTATGTGTTTTTGTAAGTGGCCATATTGCTGTAATTAAACCATCCTCAAAAGATGAAATATTAATCAAGCACATTGCTTCAAAATTGTACGAATGGGATGTGTCCATTCAAAATCATATTTCATTTGCGGAAAGATTAAATAATTGCGATGCCTATATTGCCACAGGTAGCAACAATTCTAGCAGATATTTTGAACAGTACTTTGGTAAATATCCTCATATCATAAGAAAAAACAGAACATCAGTGGCAGTACTTGATGGATCAGAAAGCATTGATCAATTGGAAGCATTGGCAGATGACGCAATGCTTTTTTTCGGATTGGGTTGTAGAAACGTAACTCAATTACTGGTTCCTAAAAACTATGATTTTATCCCATTGTTGAATGCTTTGAAAAAATATGAAGGATTTATGGAATACCATAAATACAAACACAATTTCGATTATCATTTAGCCTTGCTCATTATGGGTGGAAAATATTACATGAATAACGATTCAGTAATTCTTACCATCAATGAATCGCCTTTTTCACCAGTTAGTCAGATCAATTATTTTGCTTATGAAAATGAAATCGATTTAAAAGAATTACTGAACAAAAAAGAGATGATACAATGTATAGTTGGCAATGGATATACCCCATTCGGAATGGCCCAACAACCTGGCTTAAACGATTACGCCGATGGCATAGATACCATGACTTTTTTATCAGCGCTTTCTAATTGACATTTTTTCTTGTGTCAACATGAATATTTGGCGGAAATTTAAAAACATTTGTTAAATGGTACAATTGGAGATCAGAATTTTAAACTGCTTTGTTTATTTGTTATCAAAAAGGCATAAAATTTGACTAATATTACTCTAAATAAATACAATCTATGAATTGGAAAAATGGAATTGCCATTATTGCGATCAGTGCTTCCACAGCATTAGCAAGTGTTTGGGGCTTTGGAAAATATGCAGAATACCAGCGTGCAGGCATACAGGAGCCCGGAAAATTGCCTGTGAACTATGCAGGATTTTTGGGGAATAATACAGGGCAAGGGCCGGTTGATTTTACAGCGGCTGCATCCAGTGCAACGCCTGCAGTAGTGCATATTAAAACAAGAACAAAAGCAAAGCAAATTAGCAGTAACCAACAAAGACAAAGAAACCCATTTGCTGACATGTTTGGGGATGATTTTGGCGACTTCTTTGGAGGTGGACCAAGAGTACAACCAGAACAGAGAGCAAGTGGAAGTGGAGTACTTATTACTGAAGATGGATATATCGTAACCAATAACCATGTTATTGACGGCTCTGATGAAATCAATGTAACATTGGCCAATAAAAAATCTTATAAAGCAACCTTGATAGGGCAAGATCCAAATAGTGATTTGGCTGTAATTAAAATTGAAGGAAAAGCCTTTCCATACATGATATACGGAAATAGCGATGAAGCTAAATTGGGTCAATGGGTGATGGCAATAGGATACCCTTTTAATTTGGATGTAACTGTTACTGCTGGAATCATTAGTGCTAAGTCAAGATCTATTGGCATCAATGATCGTCAAGGATCAGCACCTGTAGAATCTTTTATTCAAACTGATGCTGCCGTGAATCCAGGTAATAGCGGTGGTGCATTGATTAATACTGCTGGAGAATTAGTGGGAATAAATTCTGCGATAGCTTCTCCTACCGGGTCATATGCGGGATATTCTTATGCTATCCCTGTAAATATGGTCAAGAAAATTGTAACGGATATCGTAAAATTCGGCACTGTTCAACGTGCCTATATCGGCATCAGTTATCCTAAAGACAATTTATCTGACGAAGAAAAAAGAGAGATTGAAAAAGAAATTGGTACTTCTTTAAAAGAAGGGGAAGGGGTTTATACATTAAGCGTTCCTGAAGGTGGAGCTGCAGCCATTGCAGGTTTAAAGAAAGGCGATTTAATTACTAAGATTAATGGAGTGGCTGTTACTAGTGGAGCTGAATTACAAGAGCAGGTGGCCAGATTTAAACCTGGAGATAAAATTACAGTGAACTATAGAAGAGCAGGAAAAGATAATATAGCAAATATCACTTTAAAGAATAAAGCTGGCAATACTGATGTAGTTAAAAACACGAGTGCAATTGACAAGTTAGGAGGAGAGTTAACCAACCTAGACAAAAAAGTTGCAGCAGCTAACGAAGTAACAGGAGGAGTTTTGGTAAAAAAAGTAGGGACTGGATTATTGAGTAAGAGTAGAATGGAAGATGGTTTTGTTATTACTGCGGTCAATGGCAAAACAATCAACAATCTCGACGAATTAAAAGAAGCATTGAATGGTATTAAAAATGGTAATATTCGTTTAGACGGATTCTATCCAGGCTTTGAAGGAAAATACACTTATCCTTTGAAAATGAGTGAGGAGTAAGGTATAGTTAAGTTAGTAATTACAAGAAGTAAGGCATATAATAAAAGAATGGCAAACAAAAATTCGAGCCTTTCAAAAATTCCGAAGGGATTTTTGGGCAGCGAGAATTTGTTTGCCATTTGTTATTATTGGATTCTTTCGTAAACTATGTACTCTCCTGCTTGCAATTCAAAAGTGGCTTTTTGTTCAAATTGAAATTGCAGATTAGAAAAAATATTTCTAAACTCCCCTTTCAACCATTCGTGGTCAACATGTATTTTTAATCTGCTTTGATTCGACACATTCAATAATACCAGTACTAAATGTTCACCTCTTCGTCTGAAAAATGCCATCAGTTCATTGCTATGGTCGGAAGGCAATATGAAAGACTCCCCCATTGTAATTGCTTCATTCTTAATTCGTAATTGCGCCAGTGTAGCATAAAATTGCTGAAGTGGTGGTGGGTCTATCCAATTGATAATGTCTTTATCAAAAAATTTCAATCTTTTATTGTTAGCCGTTTCCTGCCCACTATAAATCATCGGCATTCCATGCCAGGTAAAACAAAATACTGACCAGGCCTTAGCAGCAATTCCATATTTTTCAATATCCGTTCCGTTCCAACTATTCTCATCATGATTAGAAGTAAAAAAAAGCTTAATTGCTTTCTTTGGATATTGCGAATAAGCATGCAAAACATTTCTTATTTCATGTAAACTGCTTTGATCCTTTTGATACTTCTCTGTTTCATGCATCCACCACCATGCGTATGTTGCGTCGAACACTTGATGATATTCAACATCTTCGCATTCTCCTAACCAGAACAAAGGTTTTATCAATTCACAACTCATTCTTGCTTGTTGCCAAAAATCCAATGGAACTAAATGAGCCATATCGCACCTGAACCCATCTATATCGCATTCATATACCCAATAACGCATTGCATCAATTAATTCAGCTCGCATTTCATCAACTTCAAAATTCAAATCAATCACATCGTGCCAACCATTTTTTTCGGTAAAATTTCCAAGTTCATCTAATCGGTACCAATTCGGATGCTCGATTGTCCAAGGATGATCCCAACCCGTATGATTGGCTACCCAATCAATGATCACTTTCATTCCTAATAGATGAGCTTGTTGAATCAGGTTTTTAAAATCGGCTAAACTTCCAAACTCTGGATTGATTAATGTATAGCTACTACAAGCATAATAACTTCCTAAACTCCCTTGACGAACTTTTTTACTAATTGGAGTGATTGGCATAAACCACAAAATGGATATACCCATTTCTTTTAAACGGGGAAGCTCTTTAGTAAATGCATTGAATGTGCCTTCTGAAGTGTATTGTCGAATATTTACTTCATACATCACTCCATTTAAAGCCCATTTAACTGTTGAAAACTGATTCGCCATGATGAATTGATGTTTACACAAAGAAAAGTTATATTTTGTAACCATATCATGAATCATCCAAAACTTAGTAGAAGCATCAGTTTATTACAAGCCACGGCCATTAATATGACCGATATGGTGGGGATTGGTCCATTTGTAGTGATGGGTGTGGTAGTTGATTTGATGAACGGGCCTTGGTTCTTATATGCCTGGGTTGCGGGTGCTATTTTATCTTTTGTTGATGCAACTGTCTGGAGTCAATTAGGCACAACATTTCCATTGGCTGGAGGAAGTTATAATTTTCTAAAAGAAGGATTTGGCCCTAAATGGGGCAAACTCATGAGTTTTTTATTTGTTTGGCAAACAATGATACAAGCCCCATTGGTGATTGCTTCTGCAGCAATTGGTTTTGCCCAATATGGAAGTTATTTATTGCCATTAACAGATTTTCAAAGTAAAATAGTAAGTGGTTCAGTAGTAATTCTAATTGTAGTTTTACTGTATCGAAAAATTGATGCCATTGGTAAAATTAGTGTGCTATTATGGTTAAGTGTTTTGGTTACGATGGGTTGGATTATTTCAGGTGGCATTTTTCATGGAAATTTTTTAGCACCAATTAAACATATAAACGACGGCTTATCCGTGAATACTGGTTTTGCTGTTGCTTTAGGTTTTGCAAGTGTAAAAACAGTATACAGCTATTTAGGATATTACAATGTTTGCCATTTAGGTGGTGAAATAAAAAATCCTGCAAAAAACATACCTCGTAGTATGTTTATATCAATACTTGGAATTGCAGTGTTGTATTTGTTGATGAATATTAGTGTTAGCTCTGTTCTCCCATTAGAAAAAATGCATAATAATAAATATGTAGTGAGTAGTTTCATGGAAGTATTAAGTGGCCCTCTGGCAGCCAAGATGGTTACTGCACTAATTTTAGTAGTAGCATTTGCATCGGTGTTTTCAGCTACATTGGGCTATAGTAGAATTCCTTATGCTGCAGCAACTGATGGCGCATTTTTTAAAGTGTTCGCCAAATTGCATCCAACAAAAAACTTCCCCTATATTTCTTTGCTTTTTTTAGGATCTGTAGCATTTGTATTTAGTTTACTATTTAGATTGAAAGATGTGATTGATGCTATATTGGCTATGAGAATTCTAATTCAATTCATTAGTCAGGCTATTGGTTTAATGCTATTAGTGAAAAGAAAGGGAAAGAAATTTTTTGTCTGGAGAATGCCCTTATACCCTTTGCCAGCGATTGCTGCAATCATTATCTGGTTCATCATTTTTATTTCAACAGGTTTTAAAATGATGATTGGCGGTTTGATTGTTATATCATTGGGCTTAATTGCTTACTTTATAAAAAATAGAAGCACCAGCAGTTCAGCCTAATTGATTAGGATTAAACTATTTCAATTGCTGGGTAGAAGGTTTATACAATTGAAGTATAAAAGCTATTCCAACAACCAACAAAGCACCAACAACATTTAACCACAAAAATCCAAGTCCAATAATGTGATATCGATCTAATAAGAAAAGTGTAATTACTAAAATTTCTCCTACAACAGCAGCCCAAAAAACAGCAAAGCTTTGAATTTTTTTCAAATAGAAAGCCACTAAAAATATTCCCAGTATCACTCCATAAAATAATGAACCCAGCACATTTACAGCTTCTATTAAACTGCCCATTCCTGTTGCAAACTCAGCAGTAATAATGCAAAATATACCCCATCCAAAAGTGTAGTATTTCGAAACGGTATATTCTCTTTCTTCTCGCTGAATGAGATTCGATTCACTTGAAGGCTTGGTGAATCTTTGGTGGAAATCTATCATAGTGCATGATGCCAAAGCATTCAATGCGGCTGCAATAGAACCCCAGGCCGCCAAAAATATAATGGCAATCAGCAACCCTACCAACCCTTTTGGTAAAAAATCAACTACGAAACGTAAGAAAATATAATTGGTATCGTTGGTATCGGAAGTTGGGTTAGCTTTTTGTAGCACCAGCTTATAATTGGCTTTTAGCTTATTTAATTGTTGTGAACCTATTTTAAGACTGTCTTTAAAATCAAGCGATTTGGTTTGAATATATAATTCGCTATTTTTTAGTTGTCTCAATTCTTGTTGATGAAAAGCGGATTGAATAGTTAATAAACTATCTCGAAATGGGGTTTTCATTGCTTTTTCTTCAACTGCTTTATTGAAGAAAATAGGTGAAGGATTAAATTGATAAAAACTAAATAATAGGACACCTAATAGTAATATAAAAAATTGCATGGGTACTTTTACCAACCCATTCATTAACAAGCTTACCCTACTTTCAGTGGTATCTTTTGCTGTTAAATAACGTCCTACCTGAGATTGATCGGTTCCAAAATAAGAGAGCGCTAAAAAAAATCCCCCGATTACCCCACTAATAATATTGTAGCGATCTTTCCAGTCAAATCCTTTATCGGTAAAGCCAGTTGTAATTACATTCATCTTTCCAGAAGCTCCACCTATTAATAAAGCATCTTTAAAACCAATATTTGCTGGCAAATGATTTACAATTAAATAGCCCGCAATGAACATGCCTATAAATATGATACCCAATTGCAATTGTTGTGTGTATGCTACTGCTTTTGCACCTCCACTTACCGTATAAATGATCAAAAGGCCGCCCATTACTATATTGGTATAAAATATATCCCAACCCATCAATGAAGAAAGAATAATAGAGGGTGCGTAAATACTTATTCCGGTTGATAGACCTCTAGAAATTAAAAACAATGAAGAAGTAAACACCCTGGTTTTTATATCAAATCTTTGCTCTAAAAATTCGTATGCTGTAAATACTTTTAATTTACTAAATAATGGAACAAATGTGATGCTTAAAACAATCATTGCAATGGGCAATCCTAAATAATATTGAACAAAACGCATTCCATCAGTAAATGCTTGACCAGGAGCAGATAAAAAAGTAATCGCACTAGCCTGAGTACCCATAATACTCAACAGCACCAAATACCAGGGCATGGTTCTGTTACTTAAAAAATAACCTTCTAGATTTTTACTTGTTCTGCTCTTGTACAACCCATAAGCCATTATGCCTAATAAAGTAATTACAAGTACCAGCCAATCGATTTTGCTCATTCGAAATAATTAGTCAACCAATAAAAAAATCCAATTAACAATAACAATACTGCCAACACAAAAAAGTACCAGCGATTCCATGTTTTGAATAAAGGAACTTTGGGTTGCATTTATTTTAATTTAGTATTTACAATTCCGCCAGCTAATAAACCCAAGGCCAAACCAATTATCAAACCAATCTTAACATTCTTAATAAAAAAGCCAATAGCAACTCCTATTAATACAATGGTAAAGAATCCAATTTTTCTGCGTTGTTGCATATTGACTATTTTGAAGAAGGCAGTCCGACAATATTGGCTAATAATTTATAAGCACCCAAATTTCCTGCAGGTAATTGACGGAACAGCACCAAACTCACATAGGTAATATTGCCTTTACCATATTTTGCAGTAATTAAACTTCCGTTAGAAGGCTTCTCCCCGGCATCATTCATACTGATCAAGGCTTCATAAGGTGCTGCAATTGGATCAGCCTGGTAAGTGCTTCGTTCCTGAATCCAACCTTCAAAATCTTTGTCGGTGATTTTATTTGGGAAATTAAATAAAGCATGATCAGGAAGCAGGAAATTCACTTTAGCATTTTCTTCCGTTACTCTTATTCCACTCATACTAAAAGGATAAGGTCCTACTTTTACTTTCTTCAAACCAACCTGATTGCTTTTTAAGTATTGAACTACCAAATGACCTCCATTGTTTACAAATCTATTCAATACTTCATTTTTAGTTGTTAGCCATTCGTAAATATTAAATGCCCTAATTCCTAATACTATAACATTGTATTTTTTAAGTTCTGCATCTGTGATATCCCATTCACGCAAATAAGTAACTGGATAGCCTAATTGCTCTAAAGCCTCAGGAACCAGATCACCAGCACCAATAATATAACCCACTTTTTTAGGACTAACCACTACTTTTTCATCAATTACAGCCACTTTATCTTCATAGAAATAATTGATTGTTGGAATATGATCGTATTTAATTGTTTTCAAAAAATGAGAAAAAGAATTTGTTTTGCCATTCAACATATAGGTAATCGCAGCAGAAATAGATGTTGTTTTTACTGTACCAAGAACAGATTTAAGTTCAATCGGAAAAGCATATACTGAACCCTGTTCAACAGTTAAAATAGTATCTTTCGAATAAAATACTTTTTCATTATCATCCTTCAATTGGATCGTAACTGGTAAGTTATTGGCACTAAAATTAGTTTTGTATTGAAGCAGCAATGAGGTAGGTGACAATTTTTTATTGCCAACTTGTTCCACATTGGTAAGCAACACTTGTTTATCTAATGAAATAACTACTGGTGCAATTACAGTAAGGGGTTGATAAACTTCTCCTCTAACAGGATCAACAAACTTATATTGGACCGGTCTGTTTACAATGAAAGAAATTCCATTTATACTGAACACAAATCTTGCATTGAATGCAGGATCAGACTCTGCCTTTCCCACCATTTGTTGATCATCAATTACAAAATTTCCAATCCCTTCTATAGGCTTATTCAACCAATATGGTTGTGAAACTGGTGTAGATGCAGCAACAGTGAAGGT
This sequence comes from Sphingobacteriia bacterium, assembly GCA_037129425.1. Taxonomy (GTDB): domain Bacteria; phylum Bacteroidota; class Bacteroidia; order Chitinophagales; family Chitinophagaceae; genus Sediminibacterium. The sequence continues at coordinate 20,813 of JBAXUV010000011.1, read as the reverse complement.
TTTATTGAAACTATAATTGTTATTTACCAATGGTTTCAAATTAAAGGTTGAATCATAAGATTTGTCTGGAGATGTATTCAATAAGATCTGATCCAATTGAATATTTACATTGTTTCTTTTATTTATAAATAAACCAACATTGAGTTTTTCTCCTGGCACAGCATACTCAACATCTGTTGTTGCTTCCACAAATAAACCACTACAAGCAATGATCAAATCTTCTACTTCTTGTTTCTTCTTATACCACCAGATTTCATGGTAATTGATTCCTTGAATCAATTGATACAATGAGACCAATGCATCTACTGATTTTTCAGGATGTTCAAATTGATAATTTTGAATGATTTGATTGATCTTTTGCTGAACGATTGGGCCTTCTTTTGGAATGCGTGTCCAGTCGGTAATAATGCCATCCATCAGATCCTTTTTAGCTGAATCTCCAGCCAGAGTGCTGAAATATTCAAAAACGGGGCCTTTCCTTCTTGGCCTTCCTTCTCCCTGACTTTTATGCATGCTTCTTGCTTCACCTCCAATTTCACCATAATTTTTTCCAAGCATTGAATTGTACACTCCTGCATCAATTTTTAATTGATTTTCACTGGTTGTATTGGCTCCTCCAAAATTAAATGTGTTCCATAACAATCGCTTTGCTTGCCATACACTTACCCCTTGCTTTAATTGTTCTGGAAAACGATTTGGATCAGCTGCAGCTGCAAAAGCTTCCTGCGATAAAATAGCAGATCCTGAATGATTACCATGGCCTGCCCTGGCATCGCCTGGAAATCGATTGATAATTATATCTGGCTGAAATTTTCTGATTACCCAAACAATATCTGATAATACTTTTTGTCTGTTCCAGAATCGAAGTGTTTCATCAAATGTTTTACTAAAACCAAATTCATAAGCGCTACTAAAATATTGCTCTGCACCATCAATTCTTCGAGCTGCTAATAATTCTTGTGTTCTAATTAATCCAAGTTCAATTCCTTGTTCTGGGCCAATTAAATTTTGTCCTCCATCTCCCCTGGTTAAACTTAAATAGGCAGTTCTAAAATTTCTTTCTTTTGCTAAATAAGGCAAAAAGCTATTATTCTCATCATCAGGATGTGCTGCCAAATAAAGCACAGATCCCAACACATTCAACTTTTTAAGTTGAGCGTAAATTTCTGTGCTATTATAAACTGGTGGTGTTTGACCAAAAACAGGCGAGAAAGAAACAGTAACCGCAATTAATAAAATTGCAATTATATTATTTTTGAACATAGCATTGATTTATCCTTGAAATGAAGTTATACATGAATGATTGAATCATTTAGCCGTTCATCAAAAATCGAAATAATGAATCATTATTTTTTTGTCAAGAACTGCTTTATTTGTTGATGAACAGCATCACTCAACGGCACATTTGGCATTCTCAAATAATTTTCGATTAAGCCCTGCTCTACCATAAATGCTTTCACTCCTGCAGGATTGTTTTCTGCAAACATTAAATCGTAGGCTTCTATTAATTGATCATTGATTCGTTTAGCCGCGTTGTAATTTTGAACCAAGCAATTTCTTACCATATCAGAAAACAATTTCGGATAAGCATTTGCAGCAACACTAATAACACCTTCCATTCCACAGGCCATTTGAGGAAGCGCTAAAGCATCGTCTCCACTTACCACTAAAAAGTCTTTAGGCATGTCGCGAAGTATTTGCATGCACTGAGCCATATCTCCACTTGCTTCTTTAATTCCGATAATATTATCGATATCGTTGGCTAAACGAAGCGTTGTTATAGCACTCATATTTCTTCCAGTTCTACCTGGTACATTATATAAAATAATTGGCTTGGGCGAAGCAGAAGCCACCATTTTGTAATGCTGATAGATTCCTTCCTGTGAAGGCTTATTATAATAAGGAGAAGCACTTAATACTGCTGCTGCTTTATCTAAAGGGAAATGCGATAGATCATGAATTAGATCTGCTGTATCATTTCCACCAATACCTACAACAACTGGCAATCTATTGGCCACTTTTTCATAAGTATAATGAAGTATATCTATTTTTTCTGGATTGCTTAGTACAGGGGTTTCTCCTGTAGTACCTAAACTTACTAGATATTCAACTCCACCATCAATCATAGCATCAATCACTTTACCTAATGCATTAAAATCGATGGTATTGTTTTTTGTAAATGGTGTAATCAATGCAACACCTGTTCCTCTTAATTGTTTTTGTATGGTCATATCCCCCCGATTATTTTCCCCCGTGAATAATTATTTTATACTGTGGTCTCTTCCCAGAATCCCATTTTGCCATACTTCTCAATACGGTCATTGGTTCTTTCCTGTGGTGTTTTATGTTTTACTTCATCTAAGGCTTTTTGAATGTGGCTTTTTAAGATATCAGCTGCAGCCTGATAATCCCAATGAGCACCTCCAGCGGGCTCGTGAACAATTTCATCCACCAATCCAAATCCTTTCATATCAGTAGCTGTTAATTTTAATTGTTCAGCTGCAATTTCTTTTTTATCCCAACTTCGCCATAAAATTGAGCTACAACTTTCTGGTGAAATCACAGTATACCAGGTATTTTCCATCATTAATACCCTATCGCCTACCCCAATTCCTAAAGCACCACCGCTAGCCCCTTCACCAATAATGATAATGATCACTGGCACTTTCAATCGGATCATTTCATAGATATTTCTTGCAATGGCCTCGCCTTGGCCTCTTTCCTCTGCTTCTAGCCCTGGAAATGCCCCAGGAGTGTCAATCATAGCAATTACCGGCTTATTGAATTTTTCGGCCAGTTTCATTAGCCTGAGCGCCTTTCTATATCCTTCAGGGTTAGCCATTCCGAAATTCCGCAATTGGCGCATTTTAGTATTTACCCCTTTCTGTTGCCCAATTACCATAATTGTTTCACCATTTAACTGCGCAAAACCGCCAACCATTGCTTTATCATCCTTCACATTGCGGTCTCCATGTAATTCAACAAAATTGGTAAACATCTTCTCAATATACTTTAAAGTATATGGCCTGTCAGGATGCCTACTCAGCTGAACCCTTTGCCAGGGTGTGAGTTGAGCGGTAATTTCAGAGCGTTTTTGTATAATCGATTCTTCTAATTGTTTCAAAGTTGAAGAATAATCAATTTTAGGATTCTTCTCTGCTAGCTTCTTGGTATCATCAATTTGTTCGTATAATTCCTTGATTGGCTTTTCAAAATCGAGGAATTGTCTATTTGGGTATTGGGGCATTTTTTTAGCAATTAAGTCAGTAAAAATAGGGATTGCATTTTTTTTGGAAAAGATTTGTTTGAAAAAGGTGTTTCCCCTTATCTTTGCCGTCCGAAAAACACCCCCTTGGGGTGATTTAGAGGAAACGGATCGGTAGTTCAGTTGGTTAGAATGCCGCCCTGTCACGGCGGAGGTCGCGGGTTCGAGTCCCGTCCGGTCCGCAAAGCCCCCTTGTTAATCGAGGGGGTTTTGTATTTTAAGACCAACCTGAGGATTGAAAACGCATTTTCTTGATGGAAACTTCTTTAATCTTCCATAATTTCATAGACTTAACGCTATGAAAAAAATATCAATCCTTTTATTAGTCTTTGTTTTTTCTTTTTGCCAATCTCAAGCTCAACAAAGCATCAGACTCAACAACAACTGGGAATTTGTAAAAACAGATCTCGGAGGTATCTGGGAAGCCATTCGGCCAATACCAAAAGGCAATCCCGAAAACTTACCTGTTTGGACCACTGTTTCTCTGCCTCATTGTTATAATGCAGATGATGCTGTTAACCCAGATGGGGAGTATTACAGAGGACCAGGTTGGTATCGTAAACAAATCAATATAAATAACCCTTATAAACAAGGCAGAACGCTATTGCATTTTGAAGGTGCAGGACAAAAAACGGATGTGTATGTATATGATACAAAAGTTGGTTCACATGCAGGTGGTTATGATGAATTCACCATTGATATAACCGATGCAATTGCTGCATTTAAAACAACAGAGGCATTTACAAAGCAATTCAAGGGGAATATTCCCATTACTATACGTTGCGATAATACCCGTGATCTAGAAACCATACCATCCTCTTTGTCAGACTTTAATTTGTATGGAGGAATTTATCGTTACCTGAATTTAGAATATGTACCTGCAGTTTCTATTGATAAAATATTCGCTTTAGCAGAAGTTGATAATGCAGGAAAAGTTGGAAACTTAAAAGTAAATCTAAGATTGCATAATCCATTAAAGCTAACAAAAGCAAAAGTTGATATTAGTCTAATTGATCCTGCAGGAAAAATCATCAACCAATTTGCAAAACAACTGGAGTCATTATCTGGTGATATTCTGGTTGCTGCATTTACAGTTAAGAACCCACAATTATGGTCGCCTGATAAACCATCACTTTATACTGTTAAAGCAACTTTATCTAGTACAGATGGAGATTTTGTTCAAGAAGAAAAAATTGGTTTTAGAAATTTTGAATTTGTAGAAAAAGGGCCATTTAATTTGAATGGAAAACGACTATTACTAAGAGGTACCCAGCGTCACGAAGATCATGCTGTTGTTGCAGCTGCTATGACTGAGGAAATGATGAAAGAAGAAATGATATTAATTAAAGAGATGGGCGCCAATTTTATTCGTTTAGGGCACTATCAACAATCTCGTATCATTTTAAATTTATGCGACAGTCTTGGATTAATCGTTTGGGAAGAAATTCCATGGTGCCGAGGAGGATTAGGTGGGGAACTGTATCAATCAATGGCTAAGCGAATGCTTACCAACATGATTGAGCAGCATTATAATCATCCTTCGATAATTATTTGGGGCCTGGGTAATGAAAATGATTGGCCTGGAGATTTTCCGGAATTTGATAATGATAAGATCAGGGCTTTTATGAAAGAACTAAACCTACTTTCTCACCAATTGGATATTACTCGTAAAACAGCCATAAGAAGACCAGAATTTCTCAAAGATATTGTTGACGTATTCTCTCCTTCTCTGTGGGCAGGTTGGTATAAAGCAACATATCCTGACTATAAAAGAATATCAGAGGAAGAATTTAAAAAAGTCAATCATTTTTTACATGTAGAATGGGGAGGTGATAGTCATGCAGGAAGGCATTCAGAAAATCCGGATGATGTCTGGAAAAACATATTAGCTAAGGATAGTGCTAAAGGTTCTGGTGCCGTAAAAGTATCAAAAGATGGTGATTGGAGTGAAACGTATATTTGTAATTTATTCGACTGGCATTTGAAAGAACAAGAGACAATGCCTTGGCTAACAGGAACAGCACAATGGGTATTCAAGGATTTTTCAACTCCATTAAGACCTGATAATCCAGTACCTTATGTAAACCAGAAAGGTTTGGTAGAAAGGGACTTTACGAAAAAAGAAGGGTATTATGTTTTTCAATCCTATTGGGCAGAAAAACCAATGGTTCATATATACGGTCATTCATTTCCTATTCGTTGGGGCAATGAAAGGGAAGAAAAAATGATAAAAGTGTATTCTAATTGTGATGAAGCTGAATTATTTTTAAATGGTATAAGTCTAGGTACTAAAAAAAGAAATAGTCAGGATTTTCCAGCAGCAGGTTTAAGATGGAACACTGAATTTAAAAAAGGAAATAACACTGTAAAAGTAATTGCCAAAAAAAGAAATATAGTTGTAGAAGATCAAATAAATTTTCAATATCAAACTGAAAAATGGGGAAAGCCTAGCAATTTATTGTTAGAGAAAATAAAAGAAGAAAATGGCATAACTACACTTCAAGTTAAATTATTAGATAACCAAAATATTCAATGCATGGATGCTGCCAATTTCATTAGGTTTAGTTTGGCTGGAGATGGTCAATTAATAGACAATAAAGGCACTTCATCTGGTTCAAAATATGTTCAGATGTATAATGGAAGGGCAACAATTAAAGTTAAAATGAAAGAGGGAAAGTCTACAGTATGCGTGGTCTCGAAAGGTTTACCAACGGCTTGTCTGAACCTTTAAGATCAATTGAAAAAGTTTTTAACAAAATCATTTTCTTTCAATTCAAGCAAGGTTTCAACACTCAATGGCTTACTTAGAAACTGAGTAACAATAGCATATTTTTTAGCCCTTGCAAAGTCTTCTGGGTCTATAGTGGAAGACAAAATAACTACTCTTGTATTGTGCAACTTGTTGCCATATTGTTCAATAAAAGCATCAAGAAATTCCCAGCCATTCATAACAGGCATATTGATATCTAATAAGATCAGGTTAGGAATGTCTAGTTCGGGGTTTGAATTATTTTCAAATAGTTTTTCGAAAAAAAGCAAAGCATCATGTCCATCAACAGCAGACAATACATTTTCTGCAAAGCCTGTTCTTTTTAATAAAAGCCTTGATATAGTCAGAGAAATACTATCATCATCAACACAAAGTACTTTATTGATCATATTATATTAATACTTAAGTGTAGCTTAATTGTATAAAGTTATTATTAAAAACTGACAGTAAAGATTCCTTTTTTTACAGCTTTGCTGCCTCATTTTCGCTTAGCCTTTTCCCATAAAACAGATTGCTTAGTAAAGAAATACCGATACATCCCAGCAATTACTGCATAATTCATTAAGCAGAAATAATAAGGAATAAAGAAAACTTTCACTTTTAGCTTTTGCTTTTCTAATATCCACCCAAAAATTGCCGCTAAAAAAATACAGCTCTGGCCAAATAGCATCAATCCATAAATTGACATAATGCCCATCTGTTTCACCAATAGCATATTTAAAACCAATGCTCCAATCATTAAATAAGGTGTTACTACCCATCGTAAAACCCGATGACTAATAAATTCAAAAGTCAAAACAGGGTTTTTGAATGGTATAAAAAGTGGCCATAATCTTATTGTAGATTGTATTCCCCCAGCCGCAATTCTGATTTTTCTTTTCAATTCTTCATTCGTATTAGCCGAAGCAGTTTCTGTTGCAAAAGCTGCTGGTTCATAAACAATTCGGTAACCTTTTAATGCAATATTCATCGAAATCATAAAGTCATCTAGAACAGTATCTGGTTCAACCGGTTGGTATAATGAAGAACGGATGCTAAATAATTCACCTGCGGCACCAACTACTGAATATAATTCAGAATCCCATTGTTTCAGTTTTGATTCATATTTCCAATAAAAACCCTCTCCTGCTGTTGCATCAGACTGGCTTTCAATTTGAACTCTTTTTTCTCCTGCAATAGCACCAACAGTTGGATCAATATAATGCTTGCAAATATTGATAATTGCCTCTTTATTGACCATTGTATTTGCATCTGTAAATACTACAATTTCAGATTTAATTTCATTCATTGCTCTATGAACAGCTGCTATCTTACCATTCCTTTGAGCTTGATGCATCCCCTTTATAGAAGGGTACTTAGCTACAATGGAAGCTGTTTCATCTGTAGACCCATCAGTAATAAAAATATACTCAATGCTATCAGATGGATAATTGAGAGCCAAAGTATTTAAAATTTTTTCTTCGATGATATAAGCTTCATTGAAAGCAGCTACAACAATTGTTACTGAAGGAGTATAACTCAAAAACTCCTTAATTGGCTTTTTTAAGAATATTCTTTTGAAAATGAGTAGCAGATAAAGTAATAACCCATAACCGATATAGGTATAAAAAATAAAAAAAATGGCAACCCAGAAAATAATTTTCATAAAAAAGATTATTGCTTATACCCTAAAAAAAGGCTTTTCTTACTTTGAGTAAAGTTCCACCAAATTGCGCGGAAAAGTTGTCTTATAAATGACTTATTGCCGCTCTTAATATATTCTATACAGTTTCTTGCTACAACGAAGAATATAAAGTAAACATAAAAAACAATTTTTTCGAACCCAGTTGCATTCCTTCTGATGAATAAGATTCTGTTGCGGTTCATAAAATATTCTTTCAAAGCTGTTTTCTTACCAACTGAAACTGATTCCTTATGATAAATGCTGGCTTTCATATTTACCCATATTTCAAAACCTGCTCTTTTTATACTTTCACACCAATCTAATTCTTCATAATAAAGAAAAAAACCTTCGAACATTAAACCTGCTTTATTGATAACCGACCTTTTTAACATCATAGCAGCTCCATGTGCATACCCGGTTTTTCCCTCCAAGTGATCGTATTGACCATGATCAGTTTCATATTGACCAACACAAGCATTTCTGGCTGTATAAAAATTCATATCAGTATACCCAGCATATTGTAAGATTGATGGCTGATCAAAATATAATATCTTGGGAGATACCATACCAACATTCGGATGTTCTAGTAAAGTATTTAATAACAGTTCAATCAGGTTAGGTGTAAATACTGTATCGTTATTCACCAAAAAAACAAAATCCCCTGAGGAAGCTGCTATTCCAAGATTATTGCCACCTGCAAATCCCAGATTTTGTTCTGATCTGATAAAAACAAATTCCGGGTATTTGACCTTCCAATTTGGTACTGGGTCTATTGAACTTCCATTATCAACAATAATGACTTCTATATTCGAATAAGTATTGAATTGAATGATCGAATCCAATAAATCGTCAGTAACATGACTATGATTGAAGTTAACAGTAATGATAGAAACCATATTCATTTAATGAAATAAATAGATAAGTGTTGTAATTTATTTAAATTAGCGCAATAAGTAAAAAATTGATTGAATATGGGGATGGAACAACCTTCTTTTACAGATTTGGATAAATCATTTCAGGATTTCCTGAGGGAGTTACAAAAAACGGCTATCCCAGAGTACAAGAAAAAGGAAATTGAGCAAAAAATGAAGGAAGCGTTGATTTCAAGCAAAACAGATACTTTTCAAAAAGGCCCCCAATCAGACCATTCGCAAAATTTAATTCATTTAGATTTGAACAAATTAAATAAAGGGAATAGTTTGTTGAATTCAACTCATATAAAGCATAGCGCAGTAAGATGGGCTTCGTCTTTAGCTTTATTTTCAGCAGGATTACTATTCATAACAATAGGATTCATCTTAATTGTCACACCCGCTTCTCCAGAATTTGAAATAGCAACGATATTCTATTTTAATGAATATGATGGCTTTACTGTAATGGATCTCTTTGCTCTGGTGATTGTATTTATGGGCATCTATCTCTTTATTCGTGCATTTATAGCCAAAGAAAAAGAAGACTAAGGTTATTTCTTCTTTTTGATAAAAGTAGAGATGAATAATGTTTTTACAATATCCGCGAAAGCAGCAATGGTACTTAACAATTCCTGCCCTTTAGATTTTGGAGGGAAAAAATCATCACCCCATTCCAATGACCATTTATCGGTAAAGTATTTTCTAATTGCAGGATCTTGAGGCTCAATTTCATAAGCGAAATCATTTTCCCATTCAATACGAATTGAAATAAGATTAGGATGTGTTCTTTCTAATATTTTAAACCCAATAGAATGTGTGGGCAAATAATCTTGAATCAGCACTCCCAAATCATATCCATGATGGAACCCCATTTTTTGCTTGTCTAGCAAATAAAGCACATTATTATGTTCATGTAAAATCCATTTGTGAGACTCCCTAGGAAAAAGGTTCTCTCCCAATAATGATGGTGTTTCAATATAACCTCTTTTGGCAACTCTGAATTGTTCGGCTAAAAATTTAACTGGATTCTCAACATGCTCCAATACTTGGCAGCAAATTACATAATCAAATTCGTTGTCTTTAAAAGGGAGGTTCTCACCATCAGCCTCCATGAATGTTTGATTTTTGAGAACTGCAATATCCCCACTTCTATGAAAATTACTATCTGCAAATTTATCTACAACAACATTTGAGCGCGGATGTGGATTATGGCCACCTCCAACTTCCAAAACCCGATCACTCGATTTGATATTTAAATCCATCCTGGATTTTGGGTTTCTTATTTTCATAACGAAATTTTTAAGGTATCAAGTAAAACTTAAAGTTACCATTTTTTCCTCAAAATCATTTGATTATTCAATTGAAAATTAGATGAGAAATCAAAAAATACTACCCATTAATTTGTATATCTATCAAATCGAGTATCCTGCTATTTGCAGCCAAATTGAATTTTCTAGCAAAGAAGTTGCCAGATTGGGTAATTGCCTCAAAATCAACTTCTGTTAATACTTTAGGGTTTTTCTTTTTTTCAGACCAGTCGATGTATCTCAAATTATTATTTACAATATCATGTTGATAGGGTGAGTTAAACAGCAATGTTTGAAAAAACAATTCATCTGGTGACCAAGTAAATTTAAAAAAACGTACAATGGCTTTATTCTTTTTTAATGTTTCAAGAAAGTATTCGATATGTTTTCGGGAAATGGTAAACCATTGTGACCTTCCCTTTATGACTAACTCTGAAGGAACCTTTCTTTCTGGCATAATCGAATTTACTATATCTTGAAGAAGATAAATACCGCGAAAATCATGATCAACAAAATGATATTTGGTAAATCGTTGCTTTGCTTCAACCCATTCGGTTTCAATATCCAAACAATGCATAAATGCTTTTCCTATATGGTTAGATAAAAATTGGTGAAACTCTCCAACAGGTCTGATTGGATAATCCTGGGAGCTCAACAAATTTAAAAAATCAAAATCAGGTTCTTCAATTACTATTTGCTGAAAACTATTCAGCTCAGCTTCTACCATTGAATAGCTAGCCCATTTAATACTTACACGATTATTGATAAATCGAACTGTAGCATTATTGTTGAAATGATTCTTAAATGTTCTTAGATCTGATTTAAGGTCAACATGTATATAAATAATTGAGTCTTTATAATTCAATTGATTCACCAATCGCTCAAGCTGACTTAACCCTGCTGGATCATGCGCTAATATGAGGTGGATTAATTTCATTACCTTTTAAAATATTTTACATTCTTCCTAAGAATCCTTCTAACTTGAATATATCCAAAAACAAATACATTACTCAGTTTAAAATTAACATGCTTACTTAAATGATAATATCCGAAAAATATTCCTATACACAAAGGGAAAAGTGTTCCTAATGCCACACCATAAATATTTCCAAAAATTAAGATCCCTGCAAAATCACCAACAATATTCATGAGTGACATCAACAGCACTTTAATAAAATTAATTCTTGGTTGTTGAATAACATCCAAACTGACCCCAATAAATCGATCAATTGGATAGAAAATGGCAAAAATCATCGAAATTCGATAAAAATTGGCCGCTTCTGTACCCAGATATTTGCCTCCGCCTAAAAGTCCAACTCCAATATCAGCTAAAGAAATAGCAACAATTGCAATTGGAATGAAAGTCACCGATAATGTACCCGCATATTTCTGTAAAATATAGCCTACTTCTTTTAAATTATTTCTATTATATGCTTTTGCAATTGAAGCCATTCCAGTTGAAACCATACTACGTAGTGGAATTTCAATAAGCTCCATTAAACGAACAGGGATATTATAAATGGCCAAAGCTGAAGGACCTAAAAGATAAGTAATGATAAAAGTATCTGAACTTCTTAATAGACTAGTACTAACTGATGCTCCAACACTATACTTACCGTAATTGTAAATTTTTTTAACATACTCATTTGTTCGAAAAACAAACCAATTAATTTTTGACCATCCCAGAAAGATAGTAACAACACTACCTATAACATTAACAACAAAATTCAACAAAAATAAATTTTGCAAATTAATGTTATTAAAAAAAACACAGATAAGCACTCCAATAATAAAAGAGCCCTGATTCAATACTCGAAGAATGAGCAACCGATCAAAACGTTGGTCAGCTTGCATAATCCAAGAAGCAATGTTCGAAGGAAGGGTTGCTAAAAAAGTAATCCCAAACCATTTGATTGTCAAAATAATTGCTGGATCATTAAAATATTTACTAAATGGATATACAATCAAATTAATACCTGCAAATAGGAATGTAATGATTATTGCTATATACCATATCGACCCAATGACTTTCTTAGATGTAGTTTCTTCCGTTCCACTATAAAACGAAATGAGTGTCATCTGTAAAAATCCTGAACGAAAAGTGTCCAGCAATACAAATAAAGTTTGATAAAAAAACCAATACCCAATATCAACCTTAGAAAGCACTCTGAATAAAATAGCCAATGTAAGCATTGCCAATCCGGCCATCACTCCATTTCCTGCTAAAGACAAAAAATGCTTATTATTAATTTTATGAAATAATTTTGCAAACATATTTTTCGCTTGAATCATTGAACCAATGCCTTTAAAACTTTATTGGCAACATTAGACAACTTCTTAAGATACCTGCCAAACTCACTGATCTCAGGCTCATTTTTCCATTGAGTTTTTGCTAAAAATCCAAGAAATATAGCCTTGTAATCTAAATTACCCTCATATGATTTATAAATTGGTTTTCTTTTTACAAAATGAATCAGATACGGTTTCTGTTCATTGCCAAAACTGAAATAGTTCCATAAAGGATCGTAATTTGTCCAACAATCCGCAAGTACTACATTTAAGCCATATTGATCTGGAAAATTTGCATATTGTTTATTTTGCTCAATACAATTTATGACTTTTTGCGTTACCCCAAATGCTCTCCAAGCAGTACAATTGATCATTAGAAGTCCAGTATTAAAATATTTTGAATCAGGAGACAATCCTAGTTCTTTGTAATTTTTAATACCACCCCAGGCATTAGAAACTGTATGAACATGTTGATCCAGAACTGCACCTACAATATTATTACCCAGTTCAATATCAAATAATTCAGCCAAATCTTTACATACAATCATATCAACATCTAAATACAATATTTTTTCAATATGATGAGGGATAAAATGAGGCACATAGAGTCTTGCATGAATATTTCGCGGAAAGGATGTCCAATCAAAAGGTACTTTGTATTTACCATGAACTATTTCTTCTAATTCGAACCAACAAATAGTGGTTATTGATTGATTGACTGATTCTGCTAACCTGCTTTTATTTTGCGCTGTTACTTTATCGGAAATTATATACAAATCAATAGGTAAGTTGGCTATATTGTTTTCTTCAATGGATTTGATTAATGCTGCCAATAAAATTAAATAGTGGTTGTCGGTTGAAACTACAATTGATAACCGTTTAACTGTTGAAGTCATTTTGCCAATTTAATGAACTTTTAAAATTGAATCATAAATTGCTTCAACACTGTTCTCCCATGTATGCGTATTTGCGAAATTCTTTCGAGCAGCTTGTTTTTCATCAGAATTTTCCAATAATGCCAAATTAATTAAATCAATATATTCATCTCCGTTGACACCAAGATAAGTATAGCTACTAAAAATAGATTCCATGAACCCTGTTTTTGTTGCAACCACTGGCTTTCCCATTGCCAAATATTCATCTATTTTTCTTGGATAATTACCAATTGTTACCTGGCTTATCAATTGAGGATTGATACAAATGTCAAATGAATGAATATAATCAGGCAAAAGATCTGGGTGTTTTGAACCTAAGAAAAACACATTGCTCATTAAATGTAACTCACTTTTCTTGAACTGCTCATCTTCTGGCCCTACCAATACGATGCTCCATTCGGGCTTTGATTTTGCAATATGAATCAGCAAATTCAGATCCAATCTTAACGCAAGCAAAGCACCAATATATCCGATGATGGGTCTTTTGATTGGTAAAATATCCGCTGGAATCTCAAATTTTCTCTGATCTGAAAAAATAGTTAAATCACATCCTTGGCCAACATAATAAGAATTGGGGTTGTATTGTTTACAATAATCCGACAAGTAAGTTGAGTTGGCAACACATAAATCGGACTTTGCAATAAGTAATGGCTCCAACTTTTCGCCATGTTTTTTCCAATAATCAACCGCTAACATATAGTCACGCGAATAATAAATGCTAATGTTAGGCTTTAATAATTCTTTTAGATAAAAACAACGAAAAATATCATTGTCATTGAATAAAATGATATCCTTAAAACCCAGTTCAAGTATAGCATCAGCAATACATTTTGCAAACTGCTTATTATTCCACTTATTTAAAAATTCGAAAATAAACTGACTTCCAATCCAATTAATTGATTCAATCATTCTATTTGGAAATAAATTCCAAATATTGTTCTCTACACTCAATAACCCTTTTTCCAAACCTCGTATTACATTAATTCTTTTTTTTACTTTTTCATCTTTACTATTTCGCAAAAAAGTAAATCTGTCTAAAGGAGAATTAACATATAAAACTCGATTGTTTTTACTGAACTCCAAAGCTATATTCTTGCAATTGCTGCCCATTTCAACATCCCATGGTTGTTGCCCAACGATGACTATGTCTCTTCCCTTTATCATAGGGCTAAATTAAGATTGCTTTTTGGATTTTTAGCCAAATCCAATCTATAAGTCACTTCTATCAAAGCAATTACTAAATAGAATAATACATTAGTTGGAAATTGAACCAAGGCTTCCTGCGGATAATTTCCAACATTCAAAGCAAAAACAATTAAAATCATTGCCAAACAATAAGATTTTAAAGCAGGATCCTTAATGGCAAAATAATGATGTATCCCTACTTTCAAAATGGTAAACATTAATAAACAGAATAAGAATAATCCGATCCATCCCATTTCAACTGCCACTCTTACATAGCCACTGTCTGGAGGAAAATTTGCCAAAACTGAATTTGGAGAAAACCTTTTCCCCCACATTCCAGTTGCTCCCATTCCTCCACCTAAAGGATGAGATAAAATATATGGTTGGATTCTCTTTTGGTTGTTTTTTCTAACATTAAAGGAAGCATCTTCGGATGGCCTAAATGCTGACTGGAATCGATAAATAGTTCTATTAGAGGTTGGCATAAATACCACAATAGCTAAAAGAATTGCAGCTAAAGTAGATAAAAAGACCACTTGCTTACTAAATTTCAGAACGGCAAAAATTACAATTCCAGTAGGCAATAAAACATAAGCACCTCTAGTACCCGAATACAACATTGAAAACAAACATATTAATGCAATAATCCATAAAATTCGCTTCTGGTAAACTTTTAAAGGTCCTGTAGCTAATCCTATGCACAAAAGGCTACTTATTACCATATTATACGAGAATGCTCCTGGATCACTAAAGATGGAAAACTTCCTCCATTGTCCTCCAATAAACAATAGTCCTGCAATTTCAGGATCGGAATTAAGGTATCTATTCTCAAAATCTGTAAAACCAATAAATTGTTGTTTTAATCCATAAAGGGCTGCAAACAAAGACATCAATATCCAAAGCTTTAGAATAGTTTTTACAAAATCTTTAGTTTCTATATTGAATAAAAAAACAAAATACATTAGCATAATAGCAGCAACAGATCTAATTGTGTAAACCCATGCCAGCTTAGATTCAGCCCAGGGATTGGCAACCTGCATTAGATTATAAGCTATCCAAATAAGAATCATTGTGCTGATTGGACTTTTTAATACTTTCCAATCATTCCTACGTTTTTGTTGCACAAAGAAACCAATGATTAAAAGCAACTCCATAAAATCCATTACTGTTCCCAATGGATAATCACCGATATCCATTCGGTATATATACATAATAAAATAGGCACTAATTAAAAAAACGATAATGCCAAACTTAGGATAAGTAATTAATCCATAAATAATAGGGATCCCAACAACAGCCAATAGAATGAGCACTCCAGAAATAAGCCCAAGCTTTGATATGATAATAGAAAACACCAGGGAACACGATAGTAAAAAAACAAAAAGTCCAATTCCATCCAATTTGGAATTTGTAAAAAAAAGTTTTGCCCTATCCATTAATGAAATTTCATTTGGGCTAACTTTTGATGACGAACTAAGGAATTGTTTTTCCATCATAAGAACAGCAACTTGATGAAAAAATAAAATACACTTACAAAAGACAATGCAATGGCAGCTTTTTGAATGTTTTTTTCTAAAACCAGCCTATCATATTCCTTTTGCTCTTCAGGTGATCTTTTTGGTATAGTAGAATCTATCTTCAAATTATATATCGTTATTCAATTCGTTACTAATCTTGGTTTATAACATGTTTAGTTGCTACAGAATGTTTATTTGCATTTCTCACTTTTCCCAAAGAAACCAACTGGAAAAATATAAAACGAGGAATACCTAAAAGTGATTTATAAATGGTCGAGTTTGCATTGTTTATTACCAAGGCACTTAAAAAGCCGATGATAAATACTATTAAGGCTACTGCCCAAATAATGGCAAGCAAAGAATTAAAAACAATATTTATTCCAAAAAACAATAATGATAAGATAATAAAAAGAAACAAAGGAGGCCGGACCAAAACCAATCCAAATAAAAATTGATTCCAATTAAAATGCAAAATGCCTTTATAAATAAAGGCAAACCCATAAGTAAAATACTTAAACCAGGTATTAATCCATCTTGCTCTTTGCTTAACCAGCTGATCTGATTGAGCGGTTTTTTCATCATATACGATTGCATTTTTAGCAAATGCTATTCTGTATTTTTTTTCAACAATTTGCTTTTGCAAAATCTTATCGAATCCAGCTCCAACAATATCTAAATGTGCTAAACAATCCTTATAAAGTTTAACGGTAAATGCCATTCCAGAACCAGACAAAGTAGCCGAAGAGCCTATTTTAAACAATACTTCGCCATCATAAAAATGATAATAAATATCTCTTGCAGCATCTAAATTTGCATAAATAGTATTTAGATTTTTTGCATCTCTTAATCCTTGCACAGCGAGATACCCTTTGTTAAAATATTTATTTAATTCGTTTAAATACTCTGGGTGAACAAGGTTGTCGCTATCAATAATAGTTAATCTTTCATGAGGTCTTACAAAACGATTAATCGCATAGAAATGAGACCTGGTATTACTCGCCAATGTCTGTTCAGGTCTAAGCAATACAACCCTTTGATCTTCGAAATGCAGATTAGTGACGTCGCATTTATCTGCCACAATATAAATTGTATAATTGTTGTAATTGAGCCCCAAAATTGACTGAACAACATTCTTTAACAAATCGGTTTGCTCATAGGCAGTTACAATGATTGCATAATCAATCTCAGTAGTTGAAAAATTCAGATCAGCAACTTTGTTTCTATTTTTTATAAATAGATAAATGATCAAAAACAAAAAAGGCATCACCAAATTAAATCCAATATAGAATTGAAAAAAATACCATATTAAATAAAATAAATTATTAAGCACTTTAGTTCGTTTAAAAAATTTTACTTTGGCACACTTTCTAATCGATTATAATGAACCTTATTTAAAGCCCATCCAGCAAAACGATTTCCCAATTGTTGAATAAAACGAATGTTGGGTTTAGCATTAGCTTTTATAGATTTTCCAGATGCATAAACCCCTAATACTTTATCTGCAACAACAATCCACTCTCTTGATTTATTCATTCGATCTAAGGATGGAGATTCAACAATAATAACATCAAACACATCTCTTAAATAGGTGAACTTAGGCTTAACAATGGTTTCATCACACAATTCAAACAAAGAGGTATCCCCTCCTTTATTTCCCATAATGCTCACTTTTCCTTCTCGCATTACTTCTGTGATTGAAATTTCATTTCGCAAATAGTCTTCTAAAAAATGATTGGTGCCGCTAATATTAGTGATCGTTGGCTCATCAAAATTACCATCGATCAATAACACTTTTTTATTCACCATTGAAAATGCATAAGCCAGGCCCATAGCAATGAGTGATTTACCCTCACCATTATTCAAACTAGTTATAACTAACATTTTTTGACTTACTAATTCTCTTTCAACTTCAAAGCGCAATGAACGTAAAAGATGTTTGAAAGCGATCGTATTTCTATTTTTTTCTTCACCCCTTGAAAGACTGGATAAATCTAACAGTGAAGTATTTATAGATGGTAAAAATGACAAAACAGGAATTCCAGTTTGATTCGCTAAGTCCTGAGCATTAATAATAGCATCATCTAAATAAAATATCACAAAAAGTATTACAAGACAAAAAACAAAACTTAAAACTCCACTAATGATAACCAATAATAACTTTTTAGAAGGAAGTGCAGGGCCTGGCATAGCTGATTCAATTTGATGAAGCTGCATCCCTACACTGGTTTCATAAGTAGTTTTATTGAATTTATTCAAGATTTCCAGATACTCCTTCCCTGCAACATCTACTGCCCCTTCATAGTTTTGAATAAGCGCTTCATGAGGAACCAGTAAATCAAACTTCTTATTCAATCGCTCTATTTCATCCTGGATTGATTTGATACTACCCAATGCCAGATTTTTTGAAACCTCTAAATTGATTCTTTGAGTAACCAATGTTTGCTTATTGGATAATGGACTAACCAAAAGCTTATCAGTTGATTGAAGTATTTGTTGTTCTAATAATGTTCTTAAAGAATCTTCCTTGGCCTGTATTCTTGAATCATAATTATTTTTAATTAATTCTTCAGTAACAGATTGCAATTGATTTCTGGTATCCAGAATTGCCTGGTTAACGGCCACTATGGTACTTTCCAAATATCTCCTGTCTTTGGTTTCAAATTTTTTATCTATCCCTGCAATGGCGTTTTCAAAAGATGAAACATCTTTATTGACCATTTGAAGTCTTGTTTCGTAATCGGTAATCTGAGTGTATAATGTTTTGGCCTGTTCATTTAAGTTTAGAATTCTATTTCTTATTTTATAGTCTCTCAGCTGTCGCATTTTATTATTCATCGAATCGTACTTCACTTTCATCAATGTATCTAAAAAATTAACCGCTCTAATTTGATTACTTCGAATATAATTTTCATAATAATCCAAAAACTCTTTACACAAAGTGTTTACTATGAAAGCAGATAAAAAAGGATCTTCCGTCTCCAAGTCAACATCAATAAAATCACTATTATTGACTCTATATAGCAATACCTTTTTTTGAAGGGTTTGTTCATCATAACCCATAGATATCAATAACTGATTCAATCCATTTTCGTTGGCATACCATAAAGAAAGCGGCTCTTTAGTTTTTATTTTTTCAGTAAACACCTTAATTGCATAGGCTCTTGCACTAGGATTCACCTGTTTCATTAATTTACTAGGTGGCCGAAATGGCTTGTTACTAGTAAGATCATGCAACATAAGCTTAAAAGAAACCTGGTCGAATACTGTCTTTAAGTGAAACACCTCCAATAAATTACTAAACTGTTGGGATGTTCTAGATTCCTGTATATTATCAGAATTGGTGAGCAATTGACTTGCCTGGTCTACAATTCCAGTAGATATGCGTGCGTGAGATTTATAGGTATCAGGAAGTTTGAGTACCAGGAAATAGGTCACAATTACTGTAATCAATGGAACGATTACGAGTATATATTTCCGTTTGTATACTAATTTAAAAAATTTATTTAATTCCATTTATTTAACCTCTTCTAGCTTTATTCCCACCAATTCTTCCAAAGCACTTTTGGCAATTAAAACATCAGCTTCTGTTTCAATTATATCTTGCTTCTGTCTGGCTAATTGAATCATGGATGTATTATAATTTTCAAAAGTTGCCTCACCTCTTTCAAATTTATACTTAACTTGTTTATACAGTGCTTCCACATCAATAAGTACTTGATTTCTAACTCTTAATGTAGTAACGGCCTTCATATACCTAAAATACCTGGCTTTTACATCTGCTTCTATAGTCAACATATATTCATCTGCAGCCAATTTTGCAATAGCCAATTCTTCTTTGCTTGTTTTTACTACAATCGGTTTTTGAATAATAGAAGCTATATTAATGAAAAGTCCAACTTGAACACCTGTTAATGTTTGATTAGTAAGTGTTACAGAAGTATTTGGAGAGTAAAATGCAGAGAACGTGAAGAAGTCAAACCAAGAAAGTTTAGACTTTTGAAGATTCATATAGGCTATATTGACTCTTCGGTCAAAAGTTTTTACTCTTGGATAATTCTGCTTAGCTGTAAAAATCAGTTTTTCTAAAAAGGGATAAGACAATTCTTGAATTAAAGTACCATTTTGTGCGTTAGAACTTAAACCGATTTGAAAAAAAACCAAAAGACTCAAACTAAATTTGAGTACTTTTTTAGGAATTGAAGAAAAAGAAAATATAGCAGCTCTACTAAAAATCATATATTTTTTTATGGGTACCGAATCAATCTCTTGCATTTCTAAAAAAATGGATTATTTTTATCTAAAGCAATGATATTCACGCAAATTAAAGATAATAATTATATAAATAAAAGGGCCTTGTTTATCCCCTAACTATACACATTAACATATTTTCTATCCCATGTCATTAAAAGAAAAAATAAAATCAAACCCAAGTTTAAAAAAATGGGTTCATTGGCTTTTGGTTCCTCCAAATCAGGCCAGACCAAGGGCATGGGTGCAGCTATTCGTAAACCCTTTTTTTCACCATAAAGGTAAAAGAACAATAATTAGATGGAGAACCAGGATGGATGTACTCCCTTTTAATGAATTTAGCTTAGGCAATGATTCAATTATTGAAGATTTTAGCACCATCAACAATGGAATGGGCCATGTATTGATAGGGCAGAACAGTTTAATAGGCATGGGAAATGTGATTATAGGACCCATTCAAATAGGAAATAATGTGATTTTTGCCCAAAATATTGTTGCCAGTGCATTAAACCATGAATACAGAGACATTCATATTCCAATTAACCAGCAAAAAACAATTACAAAACCAATTATTATTGAAGATGATTGTTGGATTGCTGCTAATGCTGTGATTACTTCTGGGGTAACCATTGGCAAACATAGCGTAGTCGCAGCCGGGGCAGTTGTAACAAAAAGCTTCCCTCCTTACTCCATCATTGCAGGCAATCCTGCAAAGCTCATCAA
>JBAXUV010000010.1:0-106261 GCA_037129425.1 Sphingobacteriia bacterium | reverse complement strand
TAGCTGGGAGAGTAGGTAGCTGCCATATTTATTGAACCTCGATCTTTATTGATCGGGGTTTTTTTTTGCCCCTACTTCAAATTTCTTTACATTGATAAAAAATTATTCATGAAGCGTTTCCTCTTATTAATTAGCATTACAATCTGTTTACAAGTTCTAGCTCAGCAAAAAAAATCAGATACATACGATGCATTTATTACTGGCAAAATGAAAACAGATAGTTTTCCTGGTGCAGTATTGTTAATTACTAAAAATGGTAAACCTGTTAAGTTAGCCAGTTATGGTTTTTCTAATCTTGAACATCGGGTAAAAACAATTCCGGAAACAGTGTTTGAATTGGCATCAGTGTCAAAGCCACTTACTGCAACGGCTATGATGATGCTAGTAGAGCAAGGAAAAATTGCATTGGATTCTTCAATCGCAAAATATTTATCAGATGTTCCAGCTTCCCATAAAGCAATTACCATTCGTCAGATCATGACACATACTTCAGGAATTCCTGCAGATCATTTTGCGTATAATAAATTAATGGGGCCAACACCACTTCGATATTCAATCAATGACCAGCTCAGTGATCTGTATAAATTAAAATTGAAATCTGTTCCTGGAACTGCTTACTTGTACAGCAATGCAGCATTATTTATGCAAGCGGCGATTATTGAAAAAGTTTCCGGAGTTCCTTTCTATCAATTTGTACAAAAAAATATTTTTACTCCTTTGAGTATGACTAAAACTTCTTACATCAATGGAGATTCCATCATTCTAAATCGTGCACAAGGATATACCAAACGAAAAGGAGTATTGGTTCGTTCAAGTTTAGAAGTAATCTTGCAAGCCCTTGACGCCAATGGGTTTGGAGGAGGAATGAGTACGGCAGCTGATTATGAAAAATTTTTACAAGCAACTGCTCAACATAAATTATTGTCTGAATCCAGTTATACATTAATGACCACTCCAACTATATTACCAAATGGAAATCCAGCACAAGCAAATGATGGAGCAACCATGGCATTGGGTTGGTTTGTAAAAGATATCAACGGACACAAGGCTTTTTTACATGGAGGTTATTCGGGTACTTTCGCTTTGCATTTTATCAAAGAAGATATCAGTGTGATTTTCTTCACTAACTTAAGTAGTGGTTACGGAGCCATCACTGGCGATAAAGGATTTGATTTTATGAAAACCGGATTTGAAATTGCAACGATGGCTGTAGAGCAATGGAAATAATTATTTCACCATCTCAATATGTTCTATACCATCTTCTAAATAAACATTGCCTTCTGTTTTAAATCCGAAAGCAGCATAGAAATTAATGAGATAACATTGAGCGCCAATTCTTATCGGCCCTTTACCAAATAATTGATGACAACAATCAATGGCTTCTGCAATTAATTGTTTACCAGCACTGATGCCTCTAGAACCAGGTGAGCTAACTACTCTTCCAATACTCATTTCTTCATACATCAATCCTGGAGGTAAAAGACGACAATAAGCAATGAGCTCATGGTTTTTCCAATACATCAAATGATGGCTATCCTGATCTTTATTATCGGCATCCTGAAATACACAGTTTTGTTCTACAACAAAAACCTCATTTCTTAAACGAAGAATGGAGTATAATTCACTAGGAGTTAAATCGTTAAAGGATTTTAAGGTAAAAAAAGGTGTTTCAGCGTTCATTCAAGGGTTTTTTAATCTATTTACCACAATATTTCCGCACCTTTGCGTCTTTACAAAATTACGAATACGTTTACCAATAATGGCTAAAAATATTGCAATCATAGGGGCTGGACCAGCAGGATTAACTGCGGCTTATTTACTTGGTAAAGCAAACCAGCAAGTAACTGTTTTTGAAAAAGATCCTACCTATGTGGGAGGAATTTCAAGAACTGAATCTTATAAAGGATATCATTTTGATATTGGAGGACATCGATTCTTTTCTAAATCGAAAGAAGTAGAAGATTTCTGGACCGAAATTTTAGGTGATGAAATGTTAGAACGTCCCAGAAGTTCTCGCATCTATTACAATAAAAAATTCTTTTCTTATCCGCTTGTTGCATTTGAAGCATTGAATAAACTTGGGATCATAGAAAGTGGTTTATGTGTGTTGAGTTATCTTAAGGCAAAAGCGTTCCCGGTAAAAAATCCGACCAATTTTCAGGATTGGGTGGTCAATCAATTTGGTCAACGTTTATTCAATATATTTTTTAAAACCTATACAGAGAAAGTATGGGGAATTCCTTGTAATGAAATTTCTGCAGACTGGGCAGCACAAAGAATCAAAGGGCTTTCATTAAGCAGTGCTATTTGGAATGCCTTATTCAAGCCAAAGCCATCAGCCAATAAAGATCAGGTAATTAAAACCTTGATCGATTCTTTCCGCTATCCAAAATTAGGCCCAGGCATGATGTGGGAGCGTTGCACCGAAAAGTGCAAGGAAATGGGTGTGGAAGTATTGATGAATACTGGGGTAAAAGATATTGTCATGGCCGATGGAAAATGGACGGTGCATACTTCTGATGGTAAAGCGGTAGGCAATTTTGATTATGTTTTATCATCCGCTCCAATGCGTGAATTGATTCAAGCGGTGAGTCCAAAATTTCCAACCAATGCTTTTTCTTCGGCAGCCAATTTAGGCTATCGTGATTTTTTAACGGTGGTGCTCATTTGTAAAGATGAAGATGCTTTCAGTGATAACTGGATTTATATTCACGACCCAAGTGTGAAAGTTGGTCGTATACAAAATTTTAAATCTTGGAGCCCATACATGGTGCCTGATCCAAATATGGCCTGTTATGGGTTGGAATATTTTTGTTTTGAGGGAGATGGTCTATGGACCAGTTCCGATGAAACACTCATCAATCTGGCAAAAAAAGAAATTGAACAAATTGGATTGACAAAAGATAGCGCGGTGGTAGATGGTTATGTGGTTCGTCAACCAAAAGCCTATCCGGTATATGATCATGCATACAAAGAGAATGTAGAGAATGTACGCGAAGCCCTGAAATCCTATCCAGGCCTATATTTGGTAGGACGCAACGGAATGCATAAATACAATAATCAAGATCATAGCATGATGACTGCAATGCTCGCTGCAAAAAATATCATTGCAGGGAAGGAATTGTTTGACTTATGGGATGTGAATGAAGATGCTGAATACCATGAAGGTGGAGAACGCGGCGCTGAGGTGGGGAAAGTAGCGGAGAGATTGATACCTCAGAGGAAGAATTAAGAGAGAAGAATTATGAATTAAGAATTACTTTGAACTCGGTAGAATGCATAACTCTTAATTCATAACTCATAATTCTTAATTAATAATTGTATTTGCCTTTCCATCGCTCTCTCAAAAATTTCTTGAATTCATTTTCGCGGGCATTATTGCCCGGTAAATAGAACGCTGTATTTTTTATTGCATCAGGTAAATATTCCTGGTCAATAAAATTCCCTTCTCCTAAATGCGAGTATTGATAGTCTTTGCCATAATCCATTTGCTTCATCATCTTAGTAGGCGCATTGCGCAAATGCAAAGGCACTGATAAATCTCCATGTTGGCTGACTGCTTTTTGTGCTTTAGCAATGGCTTCATATGCGGCATTGCTTTTAGTTGAAGAAGCCAAGTATGTTGCGCATTGTGATAAAATAATTCTGCTCTCTGGATAACCAATCTTACTCACTGCATCAAAAGTGGCATTCGCCAGCAAAAGTGCATTGGGATTGGCATTTCCGATGTCTTCGCTGGCAAAAATCAACATTCTTCTGGCAATGAATTTTACATCTTCTCCGCCTTCAATCATTCTTGCCAACCAGTATACTGCACCATTCGGATCACTGCCTCTCATACTTTTGATGAATGCAGAAATGATATCATAATGTTGTTCACCGCTTTTATCATAGAGAGCAATTTTTTGTTGAGCCACTTGCATTACTAATGCATCGGTAATCTCCGTTTTACCAGACTGCACTACAAGGTCTAGTAAGTTCAATAATTTTCTGCCATCCCCACCGCTGATATTGATGAGGGCTTCGGTTTCTTTTAGTTGAATGTTTTTTTCTTTCAGTACAAGATCTTTTGAAATGGCATCTTGCAGCATTTGTACCAACTGCTCTTTTTCTAATGATTTCAACACATATACCTGGCACCTGCTTAGCAAGGCACTGTTCACTTCAAATGAAGGATTCTCTGTAGTTGCTCCAATCAATCGAATGATTCCTTTTTCTACTGCACCCAATAGTGCATCCTGTTGCGATTTATTAAAACGATGAATCTCATCTATAAATAATACGGCGCCTTTTAATGAAGTAGATTGTTCTATTACTTCCCTTAATTCCTTTACACCACTACTGATTGCACTTAATTGAAAATAGGGCACTTGCAAGGTTTGTGTAATTACATTGGCCAAAGTGGTTTTGCCAACTCCTGGAGGTCCCCACAATATCATGGAAGGAATAGTTTTATTTTCCATGCTTTTCCGCAGAATACTACCTGCCCCTGTAATATGTTCTTGTCCAACAATTTCATCCAATGTGTTGGGGCGCATTCTTTCGGCTAATGGAATCATTGTCATTATTAAATCTTAGATCAGACTCAATATGAAGAAAACAACTCCATCCAATTTGCTGAATTTTCTTCCGAAAATTCAAAGCGCACAAATTGTCTTAAGGTTTTATTTCTTCATATTGAGTCTGATAATTATTAATTTATCTAGTCTATAAATTTAGTGAATCTTGCCAACAAAGTAGTGCCTAATCCTAAAAGTGCTATTAAAGTAAAAGACCATTGCAATCCGAATGCTTCCGCTATAAATCCTATGATGGGTGGACCTACTAAAAATCCAAGAAATCCAATACTGGATACAGCTGCCAAAGCCATACCTGGCGATAGTTTGGTGGATTTTCCTGCCTGACTATAAACCAATGGAACAACTGATGAAACACCAAATCCAACCAATAAAAATCCAATTGTTGCAATGATCAAACTAGGAAATACAACTGCTATTAGTAGCCCAATAGCAATTACAATACCACTGGCCTGAAGCATTCTTTTCTTACCAAAATTGGCCACCAATTTATCTCCCACAAATCTTCCTATTGCCATCGAACACATAAATGCAGCATAGCCTATCGTTATCAATGAGGTTGGCGCATGTACAATTTTTTGAAAATAAACACCACTCCAATCAAACATGGTTCCTTCAGCTGCCATACAACAAAAGGCAATCAATCCTAGTTTGAGTAATACCATATCTGGTTTAGCAAAAAAAGTACTGCCTGTTTTGTTATCATCTTTTGCAATTGCTTTGCTTTGAGCAATTAAAGAGATGGAAATGGTTAAAACAGCAATTATGATAAAATGAATCAATGGGCTGATGCCTAAACCAATCATTAAAGTTCCAATAGCAGCGCCCGTAAATCCAGCCAAACTCCAGACCCCATGAAAAGATGCCATAATGGTTCTTTTGTATAAATGTTCAACCCCAACAGCTTGTGTATTCACGGAGATATTCATCATATTCCCAAAAAGCCCAAACAAAAACAGTAAACTGGCTAATTGAAAAATGCTATTGCTATATCCAATTCCAATCAATAAAATGGGGTATATCAGGGAGCTTATTTGCATGATTCTTTTGCTTCCAAAGCGGGAAACCAACCATCCAGAAATGGGTAAACTAGTCATCGACCCAACCGGTAATGCGAATAGCAATCCGCCCAGTGCTGCTTCACTCAAACCTAATTGCTGCTTGATATTGGGAATTCTACTTGCCCAGCTTGCAAAACAGATCCCTGCTATGAAAAAGAAGCTGGCAATGGCTATCCGATGGGTTTTGGGGCTGATTATTGCATCATTCATTGGAGCAAAAATACCTCAATTCTATAACTTTCCTGATTTAGGGTATATTTGCAGCCCGATTGGGTAGGTGGATTTATCTATTCCAATAAATAAAAATTTAAGATTTATATATGTATCGTACACATACTTGTGGTGAGTTAAGAATTGGTCAGGTAAATGAAGTAGTTAGTTTGGCTGGGTGGGTGCAAACTGTTCGAAAATTTGGAGCCATTACTTTTGTGGATTTAAGAGATCGTTATGGCATCACTCAATTATTATTTGGGGAAGATTTGAATGGTGCTTTAGATGCCAATCCATTGGGCAGAGAATTTGTTCTGCAAATAAAAGGGAAAGTACAAGAACGCAGTAGTAAGAATGCCAATATCCCAACAGGTGAAATTGAAATCAATGTAAATGATTTTGTAATTCTCAATAAATCAGCAGTACCTCCATTCACTATTCAAGATGATACAGATGGGGGAGATGATCTTAGAATGAAATATCGTTTCTTGGATTTGCGTAGAAATGCAGTGAAGAAAAATCTGGAATTGCGTTATGCAGTAAACCGTTCTGCCAGAAACTATTTGCATGAAAATAATTTCATGGATATTGAAACCCCTTTCTTAATTAAATCTACACCTGAAGGAGCAAGAGATTTTGTAGTTCCTTCAAGAATGAATCCCGGACAGTTTTACGCTTTGCCACAATCACCTCAAACATTCAAGCAGTTATTGATGGTGAGTGGATACGATCGCTACTATCAAATTGTAAAATGTTTTAGAGACGAAGATTTGAGAGCTGATCGTCAACCTGAGTTTACACAGATCGATTGTGAAATGGCTTTTGTAGAACAGGAAGATATTTTGAATATGTTCGAAGGGCTGGTTAAACGTGTTTTTAAAGATGTAAAGAATATCGATTATACCGAACAAGTAGAAAGAATGACCTGGGAAGATGCGATGTGGCAGTTCGGAAATGATAAGCCAGATATTCGTTTTGGCATGAAACTGGCCAATTTAAAATCGGCATTTTTAAAAGGAGGTAAAATTGAAGCTACTGGTGAACTCATTAATGGCGCTGGTTTCGGTGTTTTTGACAATGCAGAAACAGTGTTGGCTATAGCTGCTCCAGGTTGTTCGGAATATACCCGCAAACAAACAGATGAATTAACTGAATGGGTGAAGCGACCTCAAATTGGCATGCAAGGATTGGTCTACATTAAATGCAATGCAGATGGTACTTATAAGAGTAGTGTAGATAAATTTTATACAGAAGACAAATTAAAAGCAATTGCTGATGCTGCAGGTGCCATAGCTGGAGATCTGGTATTGATTCTTGCAGGTAGAGAAGAGCGTACGCGTAAAGCCATTTCTGATTTACGTTTAGAAATGGGTAAGCGTTTGGGATTACGCAATGCAGACGAATATAAATTATTGTGGGTGATGGATTTTCCGCTTTTTGAATATGCAGAGGAAGACAACCGTTGGGTAGCACGTCACCATCCATTCACTTCTCCAAAGCCAGATCATATTGAAGTGATGATCAATAACAATCCTTTGATTGAAAATGCAGATAAATATTTAGAACATCCTTATTCCAATATCAAAGCAAATGCCTATGATATGGTATTGAATGGTAATGAAATTGGAGGCGGATCTATCCGTATTTACCAACGCCCATTGCAGGAAAAAATGTTTGCAGCATTGGGTATGACCGAAGAAGAAGCCTTACATAAATTCGGCTTTTTATTAGGTGCTTTTGAATACGGTGCACCACCACATGGAGGTATCGCATTTGGCTTCGACCGACTTTGCTCAATATTAGGTGGAAGCGAAAGCATTAGAGACTTTATAGCATTTCCTAAAAACAATAGTGGTAGAGATGTGATGCTTGATGCACCAAGTGCCATTGACGATAAACAATTTGATGAATTACAGATCAAATTGAATTTGAAATAAATTCAATTTCTAATTATAATAAAGAAGCCGTTTCAACATTGAAGCGGCTTCTTTATTTAGAAGTATTGAAATTAGCACGCTTGAATTTATAGCGTTTTTTTATGCTACAAAAGCCCCTGGATAATTATTTCTAATTTTTAATTGCGCTTTTATATACACTTGCTGCCAAGCTAAATTAAATAGAATTACCACTGGTAGCATATATAGAGAAAATTGATAAATCAAATGATAGTCTAATGTCAATTCGAAAACAATACCTAAGGAAATGAATAAGTAAAATACAGTTGGAAGGATCAAAATCAAATGATATGCCCTTACAATTTTCATGCTCAATAAATGTTTCGTTCGCTCCTTTATGTTTGCATTAGCTGCTTTCCCTTTACCAAAAGCATAAGTGAGATTAAGCATATTGATGATATGGATAAAAGCTCCTGCAACTTTATCAATATTTTTATTTTGGTCGAGCCAGATTACCCCTGCAACCAATAAAAAGGTAATGCTAATTTTGGGTAAACTGAGGTATTGCAACAGTTCATTTTTAAGTTGATGTTTGATATTGCTTTTTATTGCGGATGATTTTTCCTGAATAATTTGTTGAATTACTTCTTTATTGAGCTCGGTTTTAATTTCTTCAAATAAGGTATTGAATTCAGTTGTGTTATTCATTCTTTCTTCAATATAATTAACCATGTGGTCGGTTAATTCAATTTCTACATCATAGAAATACTTGCCAGACTTATTGCAGTATTGGCTTACAATTTGATATTGTTCGTTGCTAAGTTGCATAGTTTTTGTATTTAGTAAATACTTTCGGTAACTAATTATCAGTTATCATCCCAAAGCAGTTTTCGGATTAACTATATATTCCAAGCTTTGCATGAATGCTTTCATTTCTTCCATAGCAATAGATGTTTGTTTTTTTCCAGCCTTGGTTAAGCTATAGTATTTGCGCATTCTGTTACCATTCATCTCTGTTTCGGTTTCCACAATACCTTGTTCCTCTAGTTTGTGCAATAACGGATAAAGCGCTCCTTCAGTAATATTGAGTTCACCTTTAGTGATGTCTTTAACCATTTGTGTCATTTGATAACCATACATTCTTCCATGGTCTTTCAACAATCTCAACAAGATGGGCTCTAAACATCCTTTATATAAAGCAGAATTTTTCATTTAACAATAATACATAATTTTCCGATACATAAGAAAATTATGTATAATTTTTTTCGCATGTCTTTTCACATTTGTTTTTTTAGTATCTTTCAAT
Source organism: Sphingobacteriia bacterium (assembly GCA_037129425.1). GTDB lineage: Bacteria > Bacteroidota > Bacteroidia > Chitinophagales > Chitinophagaceae > Sediminibacterium. The sequence goes on along the minus strand of JBAXUV010000010.1, from coordinate 97,212 downwards.
TGATTGCAGCCTTTTTATAGGGGGTGCAATTTTTTGTTTATACATCAACCTAAATGAAAGCCTATGGCAGTTCAGTCATTATTCAATAGCTATCCTATACAGCAGGGTATTTGGGATGAAATGAAATCCGCGGCTGATATTCGATTGCCTTACGAAGCAATTTCGGCTGCATTGAGTAAACTACAGGTACAAGATCTACAACAAAAGCACCAATTGGCTGCTGAGCTTTTTATGAGTCAGGGGATTACTTTTACCGTGTATAATAACGATGAAGGGATCGAAAGAATATTCCCATTTGACATTCTACCTCGTATTATTACAGCAGCTGAATGGGCACATGTAGAAGCCGGAATTAAACAACGATTGACTGCATTGAATCTTTTCTTAAAAGATATTTACAGCGACCAACAAATTATCAAAGACAATATCATTCCAGCTGAATTAATTGCTTCCTGCCCACATTTTACACATGAAGTGCATGGAATAAAAGTGGCACATGATATTTATGTTCATATAGCAGGAATCGATTTGATCAGGGGCGATGATGGAACATTTTATATTCTAGAAGATAATTTAAGAACTCCATCAGGTGTTTCTTATATGTTAGAGAATAGGGAAGTAACAAAAAGAATTTTTCCGGATTTATTGGCAAGCAATAAAGTGCGGATGATCAATCAATACCCATTGATCTTATTTGATAATTTAGCTGCTTTATCCCCACGCCAGATTAGCGACCCTGTTGTTGTATTACTCACTCCAGGCGTTTTTAATTCTGCCTATTTTGAACATACATTTTTAGCCCGTCAAATGGGTATTCAACTGGTAGAAGGCAGAGATTTATTAGTAGACAACCAGAGAGTCTATATGAAAACCACTGCTGGTTTAAAACAGGTAGATGTTATTTATCGAAGAGTAGATGATGAATTTCTGGATCCAATGGTTTTTAATCCAAATAGTGCCTTAGGAGTTCCTGGATTGATGAGTGCTTATAGAAAAGGGAATGTAGCCATTGTAAATGCGCTTGGTAATGGAGTTGCTGACGATAAAGCTGTTTATGCCTATGTGCCCGATATGATTCAATATTACTTAAATGAAGCGCCTATTCTTCCCAATGTGCCAACTTATCAAATGGGAAATCCTGCACATCGGGAATACGTATTTGCAAACATGGAGAAAATGGTGGTGAAAGAAACCAATCAATCTGGAGGCTATGGTATGGTGATGGGAAATAGTGCAACAGAAGCTCAATTGATTAAAGCAAAAGAAATGATACTGAACAATCCGCGCAATTTTATTGCTCAGCCAATCATTTCATTGTCTACTGTTCCTTGTCTGTTGGATGGAAAATTACAACCTCGTCATGTAGACCTTCGGCCTTATGCACTATGTGGTCCTAATGGAATTGAAATTGTTCCGGGGGGGTTAACCAGAGTTGCTTTAAGAGAAGGCTCATTGGTTGTTAATTCATCACAAGGTGGGGGGAGTAAAGACACATGGATCATTGATAAATAATTATTCAATAAAAATATTTTTTCATGTTAAGTAGAATTGCAGACTCATTGTATTGGCTTCATCGGTATATGGAGCGTACAGATGGCATGTTGCGGTTATTAAAAACAAGCTATATTCTTTCTTTTGATAAAGTACAAGCCAATGGAATCACCTGGCAACCTGCACTGGAAGTATTTACGGCATTAAACAAAGCAGAAATTGATTTATTGAAAGAAAATGATACAGCTTCTTTGCAGTATTTAATCACTGATCCAAAAAATACCAATTCACTCAAATCGATTATCACTAAAGCGAGAGAAAATGCTCGAGGAGTGCAGGATCAAATTACCAAAGAAGTTTGGGAACAAGTAAATCATATTTATCATTTAGTCAATCAACCTTCCCTGAATGATCAATTAGCAGGTGCAGATGCAATTGTAGTAATTGATACTTTAATTGCAAGTTGTGATCAGTTTTGTGGAATTGCAGATAGTACAATGCCTAGAGGCCAGGGTTGGAATTATATGAATTTGGGAAAGTATACTGAACGATGTTTATTAACAGTTGAGTTTACCCATAATTTTTATAAATTAATTCATTTTGAAATTGACAATGAACAAGACATTCTTTTCTGGAGAAGCTTATTACTGGCCCTCTCAGGATATGAATTGCATTTAAAAAATTACAGCAATTTGAATCACAATCAGAATGTTGCAAAACAAGTTTTATTTGATCATTATTTTCCAAGGTCATTGTATTATTCTTTAGATCGTGCTAATAAATATTTAAACGATATCGCCGAAGCTAATCCTGTTGAAGGCGCTACTGATTTGAAAAGAAGTTTCGGTAGATTAAATAGCCAAATAAAATTTGCTGATCTGTCAAGCATTCACCAAATAGGATTAGAAACCTATTTAATTAATATTCGAAAAGAATTGAATGCCTTTGGTTATTTATTGGGTCAAACATATTTTTCTTATTCTTAAAAATAAATCGAATGTCTGTATTTAAAATACACCATATTACAAAGTACCAGTATGATCGTCCTATCAAAGAGAGTGTTAATGAAATAAAGATATATCCATCTAATATTCCATCTCAGCAGGTATTAGAGATGGATTTGCAAATTACAGGTAATCCGGAAGTATTAACTTTTACTGATTATTGGGGAAATAAAACAGGTGATTTTAATCTGTTGAGGCCCCATCAGGAACTGATTATCGAAAGTAAATTGATTGTTCAAACAACTGCTCCTTCAATTATTAATTTTCCTGAAACTACTATATCTCATACTGCGAATGATCTACAAAACCTGCTTTTATTGCAATATTCAAGATCAAGCCCAGTTCAATTGCAATCGTTCTTAGATATTGCAATCAAAGAAATATACGATGATAAAAAATCAATAGCGCAAATTGCATTTGCTTGTAGCGAATATATTTTTAATCAATTCACTTATATCAAGGGGATTACAACTATTGAAACAACTGTTGAAGAAATCATTCAACAAAAAGCAGGTGTTTGCCAGGATTTTGCGCATGTTTTGTTGGAGTTATTAAGGGCAATGAAAATTCCTTCACGCTATGTTAGTGGCTATATATGTCCCAATAAAAATGGGATGCGAGGAGAGGGGGCAACACATGCATGGGTAGAGTTTTATATTCCCACTTATGGTTGGGTTGGTTTAGATCCAACTAATAATGTATGGGTAGAAAGTCAACATATTAAATTAGCAGTTGGAAGAGATTTTGCCGATTGTACTCCTGCTAAAGGAACTTTTAAAGGGCCTGCCCATCAATCTCTTTCAGTTTATGTGTCAATTGGTTATGAAGATGGAATGGTCTTTGAAGAAATAAACAATGTTCAGTTAGAAAAATCTCCTACAACTCAAATAGAAAATATAATCGATAACTTTGCTGCCCAACAACAGTAAATTGCAGCCAATGAATCAGCTTTCTATTTTTAAGATCATTAGTTTTTTATTGATTCCCGTAGCCTTGTTATTCGGGATAATGGATATAGTTGTTACCATTATGGCTTTGTCTGGAAATCCGGCCTTCTTATTAATGGCTTTTGCAATGGCTTGTTTTGTGATATACGTAATTGCTTCCTTATATTTTTTATTGAATGGCATTAACCACGAACGCCCTTGTAAACCTTCATTAAAGGATTGGATCAAAGTAAATGCCTACGGGTCTTTGTTTATCAGTGTTTTGTTTTTAATGAATGCCTCCGCAGTTTTTTTCATGAATGATATCAATTTACGTCAGGTTATCAGTGAAATGATGGATCAACAACCCGAATTATCAGGTAAAATATCACTGGATGTTTTTATCAAAATGTTTAAGGTGGTTGCCGGATTAATGTTTATTATCAGTGCGCTTACTATTACCCATATCCTCATACATTTCAAATTATTGAAACGATACGATTACCTGTTTAGCAAATAAAAAGGAGCTTCAGCAGCTAAATTTGCACTGTTTTTCTTTATTTGGGCTTCAATCCCTACTTTTGCGCAAATCCCCGAAGGGGTAACTTTAAAAAGAATAATATGGCAACAACATCCGACATCAGCCGTGGTCTGATATTAAAATTAGATGGAAGTTTATACTCTGTAGTAGAGTTTGGCGAAAACAAAACAGCCAGAGCCGCTGCTAAAGTTTGGGCTAAATTAAAAGGCGTAGACAATAAGAGGTCAATTGAGAAAACCTGGAATAGTGGAGAAAATATTTATCCTGTTCGAGTGGAGAAAAAAGCTTTCCAATATCTATATAAAGATGAAAGCGGATACAATTTAATGAACAACGAAACCTTTGAGCAGATTGCTTTAGGGGAGGAGATGATCGACGCTCCTCAGTTTTTGATGGATGGATCAGAAGTTTTTGTTTTTATCAACACTGAAACTGAATTACCAATCGGAGCAGAGCTTCCTGAAAAAATTGTAGTAAAAATTACCTATTGTGAACCAGGTTTAAGAGGCGATACTGCAACTAGAGCCTTAAAGGCTGCAACAATTGAAAATGGTGCAACTGTAATGGTGCCATTATTTGTTGATCAAGGAGAAAGTATTCGAGTGAATACAAAAACAGGAGAATATTTAGAAAGAGTAAAAGACTAGGAGATAAGAATTTAATCATTTTTTGGCCTGTTGTGTATAACTTCAGGCCTTTTTTTTAAAAAATATAAAAACAGCCCATTTTTAGTAAAAAAAGGCTATTTTGCCCTCCCAATCGACTAAAAACAACCGATTTTACCCCAAAAATTGCCATTTATGGACTTAAAACAAATCCACGAATTAATCAAAATCATCAACAAAAGTAATATTGGCGAGATAAGTATTGAAGATAAAGATGGTAAAGTAACCATCAAGCAAAAAGAAGAAGCTCCAATTACTGTTGCTGCGCCAAGTCATCAAGTCTATACTACACAGCCTGCGCCTGCTCCAGCAGCTCCTGCATCAGCACCAGCTCCCGTGGCTGCAGCACCATCAGCAGCGCCTAAAACAGATAATCTAATCACCGTGAAAAGCCCGATGATTGGAACATTCTATAGAAGGTCATCCCCAGATAAGCCAATACTTGCTGATGTGGGTACTGAAATTGCACCAGGGAAAGTAGTTTGTATTATTGAAGCAATGAAGCTCTTTAATGAAATTGAAAGTGAAATAAAAGGGACCATTGTTAAGGTGTTGGTAGAAGATGCCAGCCCAGTGGAATATGATCAACCTTTATTTTTGGTAGAACCTGCCTAAAATCTAAACTAGCTCAATGTTTAAAAAAATATTAATTGCCAACAGGGGTGAAATTGCGTTGCGCGTAATTAGAACCTGTAGAGAAATGGGTATTAAAACAGTAGCGGTATATTCAACTGCTGACCGTGAAAGTTTGCATGTAAAGTTTGCAGACGAAGCCGTATGTATAGGTAAACCTCAAAGTGCCGACTCATATCTTAATATAGCCCATATCATGGCTGCCGCGGAAATTACCAATGCAGATGCCATTCACCCAGGATATGGATTCTTAGCAGAGAATGCCAAATTTTCACAAATTTGTGCCGATCATGGGATAAAATTTATTGGTCCAACCCCAGAGATGATTAATAAAATGGGGGATAAGATTACTGCAAAAGAAACAATGATCAGGGCAGGTGTGCCAGTTGTTCCAGGAGGAGAGGGATTATTGGAAAGTGTAGAACAAACCAAGCAATTAGCCAAGGAAGTTGGATACCCAGTAATTTTAAAAGCAACTGCTGGTGGTGGTGGTAAAGGAATGCGTGTTGTTTGGGAAGAAAGTGAAATAGAAAAAGCCTATACCACGGCAAAAATGGAAGCGGCCGCTTCGTTTAAAAATGATGGGATCTACATGGAAAAATTTGTAGAAGAACCACGTCATATCGAAATTCAAATTGCAGGAGATCAATACGGAAATGTTTGTCATTTAAGTGAGCGTGATTGTTCTATACAACGTAGACATCAAAAATTAGTTGAAGAATCTCCATCTCCATTTATGACTCCTGAACTGCGTCAAAAAATGGGAGAAGCTGCAATAAAAGCTGCTTCAGCTATTAATTACGAAAGTGTTGGTACTATTGAGTTCTTGGTAGATAAGCATCGTAATTTTTATTTCATGGAAATGAATACCCGTATACAAGTTGAACATTGTGTTACGGAAGAAGTAGTAAGTTTTGATTTGATTAAAGAGCAGATAAAGATTGCCATGGGCGAAAAAATTTCTGGTAGAAATTATGAACCTACGATGCATGCAATTGAATGTAGAATCAATGCTGAAGATCCATACAACGATTTCAGACCATCTCCAGGAAAGATCACCACTTTGTTTACACCAGGAGGTCATGGTGTACGTGTTGACAGTCATGTATATGCAGGTTATGTAATTCCACCTTACTATGATTCTATGATTGGTAAATTAATTACTGTTGCACAAACTAGAGAAGAAGCGATCGATACAATGTACAGAGCTTTAAGTGAATATGTAATTGAAGGCATTAAAACTACTATCCCTTTTCATTTGCAATTAATGCAGAATGAAGATTTTAGAAAAGGAAATTTCACCACTAAGTTTTTAGAATCATTCGAAATGAAATAATTATATCATTTCAAAAGAAATAAATACGGACTAGTAAGCATAAAAAAATCCCGAATAATCGGGATTTTTTATTGGGGGATATTTCAAAAACTAGATTCCGCCGCCTCTTCCACCACCAGGGCGTTGTTGAGACATTGCTTCTATCACTTTTTTAGCTAAATCTGCTGGAAGTGCTTTTTCAATTCTTTTGTTACGCTCATCAGTAATCTCTTTCATTTTTGCAGGTCTGTCTGCTTCAGGCACATCTCTTAATGCCATTTGTTTAGGACGCATATCATTGGTGATTGCAATCAATGAGTCACATTGAACATCATTGCATCCCATGCCTTTATAACGCTCTTTCATCATGGCTGTTCTTTGCTCAGGTGTCATTTGACCACCACCACCGCCGCCTGCTGGAGGTTGAGCGATTAATGTTGTTAGTGAGCAACAAAGTGCAATTGTTAATAATCCAAATACTTTTTTCATATGTTATAATTTTATGTAAAACAAAATAGTGGATTTTTTAGGATCCACTATTTTTTATCGGTAAAATTTAAGTTAAAGTCGGCACAAAGATTATCTGAGGAACAACATCTCTCTGTATTTTGGTAAAGTCCATGTTTCGTCATCTACCAAATGCTCTAACTTATCTACATGATATCTGATCTCATCAAAGAAAGCAGATTTCACCTGACTTTCATATGCAATTGCTTTTGTTCTTGTATTCTCTATATTGTTCACGATCTTTCTAGCTTCAACCATATCGTGTACTTTAGTATGTATAATCTGAATATGATCACTTACTTCCTTCAGAATAGACAATTGACTTGCATATGCAGATTCTGGTAAACCAGCAGCTTTTAAACCATTTACATTGGTCAATAAATCATTTTGATATTTAATTGCCGCAGGTAAAATATGATTGATTGCTAGATCGCCCATGATTCTTGCTTCAATCTGTACCTTCTTGATGTACTTCTCTAATTCTATTTCATGACGAGCTTCTAACTCAGTGTGAGAATACACATTATTGGTTTCAAATAAATGCTTTGCTTTTTCAGTAACCATTGCATCTAATGCAACTGGAGTAGTTTTTAAATTAGGCAAACCTCTGCGTTCAGCTTCATGATGCCAATCATCGCTATATCCATCTCCTTCGAATAAAACTTTTTTACTTTCTACAATGTATTTCTGAATTACATGCATAATGGCAATTTCTTTCTTGTCGCCTTTTTCAATTAATGCATCTACATCAATTTTGAATTTTCTCAATGTATCTGCTACAATGGTATTCAATACAGTCATTGAGATAGCACAGTTTGCAGAAGAACCTACAGCACGGAACTCAAATTTATTTCCAGTAAAAGCAAAAGGAGATGTTCTGTTACGATCTGTATTGTCTAACATCAATTCCGGAATGCTACGATGTAAATCCAATTTTAAGATAGCTTCATCTTGTTCATCAAATTTATGCCCAACCCTTGTTTCTACATCAGCTAATACCTTTGCTAAATATTGACCAACAAAAACAGAAATGATTGCTGGTGGAGCTTCATTGGCACCTAAACGATGATCGTTAGGGGCAGATGCAATTGCAGCACGTAAAATATCGGCATAATCATGAACTGCTTTAATGGTATTCACAAAGAAAGTAAGGAACATTAAATTGGTCTTTGGCGTTTTTCCTGGTGCTAATAAATTCACACCTGTATCTGTAGCCATACTCCAGTTATTGTGCTTACCACTTCCATTAATACCTGCAAATGGTTTTTCATGCAACAATACAACGAGCTTATGTCTTTTTGCAACACGACTCATAACATCCATTAGTAGTGTGTTATGGTCAACCGCAATATTTACTTCTTCAAAAATAGGAGCACACTCAAATTGTGCAGGTGCAACTTCATTGTGGCGCGTTCTTAAAGGAATGCCTAATTTATATGCTTCTGCTTCGTAGTCGCGCATAAATGCGTAAACTCTCTCAGGGATAGATCCAAAATAATGATCTTCTAATTGTTGACCTTTAGCTGGAGCAGCACCAAATACAGTTCTGCCGCTTTGCACTAAATCGGGGCGAGCATTTGCCAATGCTTCGTCTATAACAAAATATTCTTGTTCCCATCCCAAAGTAGCAGTTACTTTAGTAACATTCTTGTCGAAATAATTACATACTTCAACTGCAGATTTATTCAAAGACTCTAACGCTTTTAATAAAGGAGCTTTATAATCTAAAGATTCACCAGTATAAGAAACGAAAATAGTAGGAATACACAATGTTCTTCCATCACCAGTTTCAATGATAAAAGCAGGAGAAGAAGGATCCCATGCTGTATATCCGCGTGCTTCGAAAGTAGCTCTTAATCCACCACTCGGGAATGAAGATGCATCTGGTTCCTGCTGAATTAATGCAGCACCGTCAAATTCTTCGATTGCAGTACCATCACTTTTTAAAGTAAAAAACGAATCATGCTTTTCTGCTGTGGTTCCTGTTAAGGGTTGAAACCAGTGTGTATAGTGTGTTACACCTTTGCTCTCTGCCCAAGCTCTAATTCCATTGGCGATTTGACTGGCAACATTTCTATCAATTTTTTTGCCACCTCGAATGCTGGTGATTAAACTTTTATAAGCTTCATCGCTTAAAAATTCACGTGCGGTTTTGAGCGTAAATACACTTTCCCCGAAAATTCCGGTAATTTTTGTACTAGGTTTTGATGCTAAGCCATCATTTTCTTTGGAGATGTTGCTAATTGCATTAAATCTTAAAGACATAAGTTTTCGTGTTTTTTCGAGTCAAAAATAAAGCTTTTTATATTAAACTGTCAATTAACACAGAAGGAAAATCAAATTTTGGGCATAAAAAGGGTAAAAATAAATACATATAATTTATTTTAATTTGTTCACAACTTCGTTATCCCTATTTTAGAAACAGCATAGACATAAAAAAAGCGCCCCGATTGGAGCGCTTTATACATTTATATAGTTTGAATTAATCCTTACCCATTACCAATTTGGTCGCTTTGTATTTTACATTGCTTCCATCAAGACTAATGATGTACATTTTTTGACCTTTGTTGATGTTTAAATTCACCGGTACAGAGTTTTCACCTTTTGTAGCATTTATTGCTTGACTCATTATTACATTGCCTGTTCCAGCTTCTGTAACTTTTAAAGTAAGCGCATAATCTTTATCTGCTTTAAACTTAAGGTTAAATGTTCCTTTAGATGGATTAGGATATGCAGTAACATCTTTTGCAGATAAACTTCTGATATAGCCTATATCTTCTTTAGTAAATGAAACATTGCTTAATGAAACTTCAACATTGGCATTTTTTCCTGCAGAAGTAGTTCCTAATGCAACAATCATAGTGGTGATATCTTTTGGATCAATTGGTTTATTAGATCCTGAAGATTTAAAGTCGGTCAATGGGATTAAGAAATCAGTTGCATCCTTATTCACTGAGAACTGATAAGTATATTGATCAGCCCAATTGGTAATAGATTGTTTTACCAAAGTAACTGTTAATACTGAATTACCAGCTGCAGTAATTTTCAATGTTTTGAATGCACTTAAATCTTGTGGAGCTCCACCACCTCTTAATAATTTGTATACTCCAATTAAGTCAGGTGTAGTTGCATTCACATCTACATTTCTGAAAAGATGGAATTCATCTTTTGCTAATTGTGCTGTACTATTCTTTACTTCAAATTTCTTAACACTTGTTGTATTGGTATTATAATCAACACCCCAAGATCCATCAGCCATGAATACTTCATCTTGAATAACTCCATTCATATACAATTTGATGGTAGACTCATATAAGTCTCCGGTTGGGAGAGCTATAGTTGTTTTGCCATTACCATTTACTGTAAATGGAACAGTACGCTTCGTATATACAGTAGTGTTTTCAGTTGCTCTATCTGATACTTCAAAATAGCCACTAGTTGCAGAAGTAACATTATTAATAGTCAATGAAAGGTTGTCTTCTACACGTTTACCAGCAGTAATATATGTTTTTGGTAAACCAGCATTGCTTTTGATTTCATTCACTGGTAAACCAGCAGTTAAGCGAGTAATGATATCAGCTGCCATATCTGTAGCAAGAACAGGAGAACCACCCCAAAGTTGAATATTGTACATGGTTTCATCAACAGTATAATCTTTATTCAACCAATTTGATTGAATGGTATAACTATTTCTTCCTGTTTTGGCGCCTATGATAAAGCTCATTGCATATTCAATATTACCATCATTGTTTCTTAGGTTATATTGAACCATGTTGATCCCTTTAACTGTAACATTTTGCATTCCTACCAATTCATATCCTTTCAAACGATCACAAATTGCCTTGGTATGATCATATACTTCACCTTGAGTTTGTGTACCAAATGCAACCGCTTTTGGTGTATTCTCGTTTACAAAGTCAATTGATAATACATCTTTTGCATTGGTAATACCAATTAAATCTTTAGGTGTTGATACAAAAGATTTAAAATTATAGTTGGCTAATTGACGAGGTAAAATATCAGTTAATTTCAACTGAGTTCCAGTTGCATTGCTAACAATATTTCCTGTTCTTTCTGCCGAAGGCATTTTGCTATAATCTGCCTTTTCTGCAATACTGTTGATTGCTTTGTTATATACACGAAGGGCAATTGCGTCGCCTAAGCTCTTGCTTTCAACACCACCACCTCCACCACCACCAACTGAACCTGCTGTTGCAAATCCAAAATCGTAGCTATGGTTGTTAGCACCAGCAATTCCGCCTGTAGTGAAATAAATTACCGCAATATTATTAGTACCAAATTCATTCCAAGCATTGGCATCATTGTCTCTTTCATCTGCGTTAGCATCGGCACCTCCATTATCTTTTAAGGTAACATCATATCCAACCAATGGAGCTTGAACAGTTGTGCTTCCAGGAAGGTTTGGTATTTGAACCCTAAAATTATTGATAGGGTCTGTGAACTGAGCAATACCATATTTCTCTGAACCAGTTGAAGTTTTACTTGCATCCGAAGAGAAAATATAATTTCCATTCGCATCAGTAACTGCAGTTGCAATAACTGTATATAAAGATGGACTATATGGAGGAGTATTAGAAGTTAATTGAACAGTAACACCAGCAATTCCATTTTCATCGGCATCCTGAACACCATTGGCATTTGCATCGAACCAAACACGGTTACCGATTTCAATTGGTGCTGGTGCAGAAATAATTTCTAAATCACCTAAACCATTTGCTTTACCAAAATATTCTACACTTGCACCTAAGTACAATACTTTACCATCTTTAGCAATACCATCTGTAGAAGAATAATAGCGAACACCACCTGTAAACCAGTTATCAATCGGGTCAAATGCAGTGGCTATTAATTCTTTACCTGGGAACATAGCAATACTACCAGTACTGGTTTCTTCATGAGAAGTACCTGGGTTAGATCCATTGGCTGTATTTCCAATTCCCAAAGCACCACCTACTCCATTTTCATAACGATCTGTATAGAAAAACTCACCACCACCAGGTCCTTCATTGTTACCAGCACCGCTTGTAGTATAAGCTCCATTTGTTCCATTACTTTCTAATGTAAAACTGGAATAAGTACCATTGTTGGCTGCTTTCAAGATATCACCAGCGGAATTAGAAGTATACAAAGTATTATTTCCGATACTAGTTGGTCCTAAATTTTGGTTTCCAGCCTGATGACCAGTTCTATCAGTGATTCCCAATATCATTGATCCATCTGCAGGGTCAAAATCCAAAGAGCTCAACATAGGTTGAGGGTAAATAATTTTATCAGATCCTGGAGGAATAACTACTTCAGAAAAATTTCTAGCCCATGGATGCCATGAACCTTGGCATAGTGTGGCAGCAGCAATCGTTCCATTAGGATCAGTATAATTGGTATTTTTATTTACTCCAAATCCAGTATTTATATTTGCCCTACGCTGATAAGTAAGTGGAGCATCCAATACAGTTGTAAAAGTTTCTGAGCCTGGTGTTACAGTAGCACTCACTTTTAATACAACCGCTTTCAATTCACTTCTATTCACCGAAGAGTTATCAGGTTTTACTCCATCTAATACACCACCAACATAAATAGCTCCTCTATAAAATTTAACTGCAAATGGTCTGAATGTGCTGTTTCCAGCCACTACAGGAAATGCATTATATGCTACAATTTGAGAAGCTAAAGTGGGAGCAGTTCCATTAACACCAATATCTACTCTCCATAATTTGCGATCATTCAAATTGATGATATACAAATATCTTCCATCATCTGAAATAGTCATTCCGCCAATACCTTTTTTACCTACTTCGTCAAACACATTGCCACCAGTCATATCATCCCTATTGGCCTGATTTCTAAATTGGTTACCAGGAGAAAAAGATCTACCAGGTAAAGAACCTGCATCAAATGCTGGATTGATCGCATTTAGATTAACGAAGTTACCAGTGTTGGTCTTGGTAGTTATTGCTTTAGCTCCTGTAGTAACATAGATTCCATTCATGCCAAGAGGTCCTAGCGATACATGTCTTTTTACAAAAGCTGCATAGAATAATTTGTCTGCTTTTCTACTATATGCTGTAGCCCAAACAGATCCAATTTGTCCCATATCACTAATTATATTAGCGGCTGCACCACTTCCATAATTAAAAGCGTAGGTATTATCTGCACCGGATGCTGCTGGCCAAGCACCAGGAATTTGGTTATTACCATTGGTATACGATGGAACAATAATTCTTGCATTAGGTGCGTCCACATAATCTCCAGGATAATTAATCGCAAAATTGGCAGTGTTATTTGGAGCTGTAACAAATTGAACACTTGTTTTATTATCGGTACCATAAGCTCCAGGATAGTCTTCTGACATCCAACCAGTAAATTCTAAACGAACTTTAGTTGCTGCTGGAATTTGACCAGCTGTAAAACTATAATTTCCATTAGCGCCAGTTGTAGTGGTGGCAAGGACTGTTCCTGCAGCATTATATGCTTTAACAGTAATACCTGGAACGTTAGGTTCATTGTAACCGCTACCTGATTCTTTTATTCCGGTAGCATTATAATCTCTAAATACATTTCCACTCACTTGAGCAGAAAGGTTTAAAGAACTTAAAGCAAAAACACATAAGGCAATGGAAATGCCAAATGATTTTTTTGCATTAAAAATAGTTGAGTAAATTTTTTTCATAACAGTACATTTAAAATAAAACCATGTGCGTAAAAACTCACGGGAACGTTTTTTTTCCACAATATTGTGTAAACAAAAAAACATTTCTTGTAGTTTATCTTCTACATCCGACGTAAAATTACACATTTTTATTGTAAAATTTACTGTTTTCCATTTGATAGAATCTGGAATTCCATATTGTAGAATCCTTTCAGAGCTATACATATACAAACTAAATTGTATGTTTAATTGGAGCCTTTTAGCTAAATTCAAGTATTTTTACCTATGGGTTTCAATATTTATTTTAAATTTACTTGTTTCACATTATAAAGCAAATGAATATATATTCAAATAAAATTTCATATAAAAAGTTGTCAAGACTTCGAACATATGTTAATTTATTTGCAAGTGTCAGTATTAATTTTTTGTGTTTTTTCATAATACCCAACAACTTGGTAGCCCAAACTGCCATTAAGCCCTGCCAAAAAGAACCAGACTTCATCAAAACTTTAGGATTTGATCCATTGTGGACTGCTTTGAGTACCAGTGAAAAAAAGTACACTGGAATCGCATTAATTGAATTTGAAAAGCTAGAAGGCCAAAAATCACCTTCTCCAACCAATCCCAAAAAATCATTGTATCAGGCTCCTTCTTGGAAATCATTCGGCTATCTTTCTTCCATTGCTTTTGATATCAATGGCAATGCGTATACCATTCCAACTCCTTTAATTTCCATGTTGTATAATCCAATAGATAAATTAAATACAATCTATCGATTGGATCAGTATACAGGTGTATTGAGTGAATGGTTAAATCTCCCAGTTAATTCAAAAGCATCTTCTCAAAATCCTTTTGGTTTATTGGGCATCACATACGATTGCACTGCTAATATTTTGATTGCTTCTACTGTAGCTGGTTCTGATCGTTATCAAGAAAAAGGAATCATTTTTTTGATCAATCCAAACACCCAAAAAATCATAGATTCTTTTTCAAAAAAAGATGCAATTGGTCTTAATGTGGCCTTCGATGAAAATAAACAAAAACGATTGTATATAGGAAGTGCAAGAAACGGAAATATTATTTCTATTCCAATCAATGCTCAAGGCCAATTAGTAAAGTCTAAATTGCGTAAAGAGCTTAGCCTCGAAGGGTTTGGGCCTAGAGGTGATGATAAAGCTAGAAAAATAAAAATGGTAGATGGAGCTTTAATTATTAGTGGTGTTGCATTTAATTATAACTTACAAGCTTCAAGTGAAAAACCAGAAACACAATATACTTTTAAGTGGAATACTGCATCAAAAAACTGGGACTTGATCGACTTCAAATAAGGCTATGAAAAAGCAATGGCGCATATTATTTTTTTTAGTGCTGATTATTTTTTCTTCCTTCTTTATTGATCAATTGTTTTCTTCTCCGATTAATAATTCTTCAGATTCCAAAATCAATTTAGGCAGGCATTTATTTTTTGATAATAAATTGTCTTACAATCAAACAAAGTCATGTGCCTCTTGTCATGACCCTCAATTTGCATTTTCAGATGGGTATAGAAAATCTGTTGGAGCTGATGGAGAAAATCTACGCAGGAATGCCCCTTCCATTTTAAATGCCAAATATTTAAAAGCCCTTACATGGGGAGATAGTTCTATACATACGTTTGCACAACAAATGGTTTTCCCCCTATTTAATGAACACCCAAAAGAACTGGGTTGGACCAATAATGAAATAGAGATTATTAATCGCTTTAAATCGGATCCTTTTTACCAAACCCTTTTCAATAAGGCATTTCCAAAGGAAAAAAATCCTTTTTCAACCGTTTTTTTCCAGGAAGCAATTGCTGCTTTTGAAAATCAAATACAATCTCAGAATAGCCCTTATGATCAATATTTAAAGGGGAATAAAAAAGCGATGAATGAAAAAGCGATCAATGGGCTGGCGCTATTTAATTCGGAAAAGTTAGGATGTTTTAAATGTCATTCCTTGAATGTTGCTCAACAACAATTATTGTACGAAAATACTGGGTTATACAATTTGGATGATCTTGGGTCTTACCCAGCCTCAGATCAAGGCTTGTACGAAATTACCAAAAACACCAACGATAGAGGAAAGTTTAGAGTGCCCTCATTAAGGAACGTACTCATTACAGCACCTTATGCGCATGATGGCTCTGTTGAAACAATCCAGCAAATGATTTATATTTATAAAAGAGGAGGTAGATTAATTGAAGCCAAAGAAAATAAAGGCGATGGGAGAAGCAATAAAAATAAATCTGCTTTAATAAATGGTTTTAGTTTATCAGAGAAAGAGCAAATAGAATTAATTGAGTTTTTGGCTGCTTTAACCGATACAAGCTATTTAAGAAATAAACAATTCATGAATCCTTTCAATAAATAAGAATGATTGTACAAATAAAAAATTCTTGTATCATATTGGTGTTATTAATGAGCTCACTTGGCTTAAATGCACAACAAAAAAAAGCCAGCTCAAAAGCCGCCAAAACCAATGATGCTATATATTTGAGCGAGTTCAAGGAATCTTTATTTTCGACCAAAAAACCAGATACTGCCAGTTTTATTGTTCAAAGAAAAAAACAAATCGACTCCATATTGCATGATGATATTCCCGTAAAATACTATTCCGATAAAACTGATGAAAGGACCATGTTGGCTCAAAATATTGCTTTGCAAGACAGTTTTTTTACCAAATATATTTTTGATAGAAAAACGCATCAACCATTATGGAACGAAATATTTGGAGTCTATCCTGCAAGACCTGGTGATATCAGAAAAGGAGTAGTGAATTTACCAGGTTCATTATTGCGTATTGAAATGTATAATTATGCGTTGAATTTAACAACGATTGGTGTGGTCAATATTATTACGCATAAAATGATCAGTGTAGATCATTATCCTCAAATGCAACCAGATATTCCTTCGAGACTTACCAAATTGGCTGTAAAAATTGCGGTTAATTCTCCTGAAGTAGAGAAGGCACTCGGGTTTAAGCCTTCAGCAGATATGCCCATCATGTCGAGTACCAAAACAGCATTGAACCGAACAAAATGTGAAAGGTCTCAGCATTTATGCGTTGCACCAACTTTTGTAAAAGGCAATAGAGCACTATGGGCAATTGTAGACCTTACAGAAAATCGACTGGTAGGGTTACGTTGGACCAATGTTGGAAAGGATGCAGAAAACTTAGTGGTTACAGAAAGAAAATTACAGAATGAAAATATGGCTGATTGTTACTGCGAAAAAATCAACACCGTTAAAAAAAATAACTGGTCTGTTGATTATGTTTTAACAGCCTCTGATGGACTCATGATCAGTAATGTCAGTTTCAATTCAAACAAAATAATCAATAGTGCTAAATTGGTAGATTGGCATGTAAGTTATTCCGGTACGGATGGGTTTGGATACAGTGATGCAGTTGGTTGTCCAATCTTTAGTCAATCGGCTGTTGTAGCAACAGATCCGCCTATTATAGCTGATATTATTGAAGGAGACAGTACAGTTGGTTTTATGCTCGAGCAGCGATTCTTCAGTGAATTATGGCCCATTGCCTGCAATTATAGTTATTCCCAGCGTTTTTTCTTTTACAAAAATGGACAGTTCAGAATGGTTTGTGCTAGCTTAGGTAGGGGATGTGGAAACAATGGAATTTACCGGCCTGTGATGCGTATTTCATTTGCAGGGAATAAACAATCCTTTTATGAATGGGGCAATAATGATTGGAATATTTGGGAAAAAGAAAAATGGCAGCTACAACAACCAACTACTGCTTATTCGCCCAAGGGTTTTCAGTATCAACTCCAAACAAGTGCCAACAATGGATTTTATATAGAGCCAGGCAAGGGTCAGTTTAATGACAGTGGTAGGGGAGATAATGCATATTTATACATTACAAAAAACCATTTAGATAAAAATGAAGGAGAAACTGATTTGGTAACGATTGGTCCATGTTGCAATAGCGATTACAGACAGGGCCCCGAAAAATTCATTGAACCTAATCCAGAGCAAATTGTTAATACAGATCTGGTACTTTGGTATGTTCCTCAAATGAAGAATGACGATACTCCTGGTTCCAAATATTGTTGGGCTGAAACCTATTATGAGGGCGGGATCTATAAAATTAAGTCTTACCCTTGTTTTGCAGGACCAATGTTTGTTCCTTTCAAAAAATGATGTATATTGAATTTTATTTATGAGCGAGAAAATTAACTTAATGATTGCGGACGATCATCCACTTTTTGTGGAAGGTCTAAAGATGATATTGGGAAATGATCCAGCAATTAATATTGCAGGCATTGCTAATGATGGTAAGCAGTTACTTTACTTACTTACTCAACAACCTGATATCGATTTGATTTTATTAGATGTGAATATGCCCAACTTAAATGGCTTAGACACCATCAAATACATCAAACAATCCTTTGTTACTGTTAGGGTACTAATGCTATCTGCCTACAATGATGCAAAACTAATTGAACAAGCTAAAAAAGCTGGTGCTGACGGATATATACTAAAGAATAGTAGCAAAGATGAGTTATCTGGTGCCATTAAAAAAGTAGCAGCAGGTGAGTCTGTATTTATTTTGGGGAAAGAAGAAAACCTGCCAGATGCTTTCAAAAAATTAGATACTTTCTTGCACAAATTCAACCTCACAAAGAGGGAATTAGAAATTGTTTATTACTTAAAGCAAACTTATACCAATCAACAAATAGCAGAAAAGCTACACTTGAGTATTTATACGGTTGAAACACATCGTAAAAATATCATGCATAAATTACAATTAAATTCTCCTGCTGCTTTGGTAAAATTCATGATTGAATTTAATGTATAAAAAAGCCCCCATTGCTGGAGGCTATTTCTATTGAAGTCCTAAAAGTTTATTGCTGAACATATATTTTCTGTGGCTGAAGCTTGATGCCATTTCCCTCAATGGTTAGAATGCTGATAGATATTCCTGGTAAATTGGTCATTTGAACCGGAACCTGATTTTCCCCTTTCACTACATTGGCATCTTTGGTGAACAACACTCTACCGCTTGTTGCATCTGTTACTTTAATGGTTGCGGTAGTATTTACTTCACTGTTGAATTTGGCGGTGAATTTTCCACCTTTTGCTGGATTAGGAAATACATTGATAGATGTATTGATGGCAGCAGCAGGTTCTTCAGGCGCTTTTTTAGAGAATGCAATATTATTGATGGCAGCATCAATTGTAGTTGATCTTCCGTCAAAAGTTTCAAAAGCAAATACAACAGTAACAATATCGTTTGCAACAAAACCTGTGGTTGAATTCGTTGATTTGAAACTACTCAAATCTATTCTGTACTCTTTGAATTCTTTTCCTACAGTGGTGCTGTATTTAAATTGTTTTTCAAAATCGTTAATGGAGTTTTTGGCCAATGTAATTTTTAGTCTTGCATCTCCTTTAGCTGTTAATACCAATGTTTTATATTCACTCAAATCTACGGCCACACCTGCTCCCTTTAAGACTTTGTAAGCGGTAACATAATTAGTTGTTGTTGCATTGATTTTGACATTTCTGAATACAGGATAGTCTCCTGCAGCAAAACCTTTTGCAGTATCATTTATTATGTTAAACTCTTTTACTACTGTTTTAGTAGAGTCATAATCAATACCCCAGGTGCCATCACTCATATAAACCTGATCCTGTAATTTACCGTTGATATACATCGAAACATTGCTCTCAAAAACATCACTCATTGGGAAACTGATAGTTGATTTATTGAATGCATTTAAATTAAACGGAACTGTTCTTTTTGTTTTTATAGTAGCTCTTTCATTGGCTTTCTCTTCAACTTCAAAATATCCACTACTAAAGATGCTTTGATTATTGATGGTTAAATTTAAATTGGTTCCGTTACGACTTCCACTGGTAATATATGTTTTAGGTAATTCTGCTGATGCCACAAACTGCTGAACAGGCATTATAGCATTCAATTTGCTTAAAATTTCTAAAGCCATATCAATGCATAAATACGGAGCTGCTGCCCAAACCTGGTAGTTAATTAATGTGTCTTCACTTACATAATCCTTATTCAACCAGTTAGATTGAAATGAGAAATTATTCCTTCCAGTTTTTTTACCTATTGAAAAACTCATTGCATATTCAATATTTCCAGTAGACTGTTTTAATGTGTATCTGACAAAATTTAAACTGTTTAAAGAAAAATTCTCTACGTTCAATAATTCTGCTCCTTTTAATCGATCACACATTGGCTTAGTGTGATCATACATTACACCCTGTGTTTTGGTTGCAAAAGCCACTGCTTTACATATGCCATCTTTTGTAAAGTCAACAGACCTTACTTCTTTAGCGTTTGTAATAGATGGTATATCTGTTGGAGTAGTGATGTATGCTGTGTATCCTGGATCTAATATGCGAGATGGCATTAAGTCTGCCAATTTCAAGCCAGTAGCAGAAGAAGTTGCATTGCTAGTGACCATCCTAGAAGATGTTTCGAGCAATTGCATATTTTGATAATTCACTTCACCGTTGCTGCCTTCTAATAATTTTCCATAAATTCTTTTAGCAATTTTGTCTCCCAGGCTTTTACTTTCTAGTCCACCAGTATTTCCTGAGAATGAAATTTTTCCATCAAGTGTTAAATCGGGAATGCTATCCATTTTGTTGACGCATTCAATTGGTGTAACTGTAGTATAAAATATCAAATCATTAAAATCATTATCACAGCTATTGTTATCTCTTCTAATATCTTCAAAACCAACAACAATTCTATTGGTACTAGAATCTCTTAGTAAAACAGTATGTTTTTTATTGGAAACAATTGGTTCTGGATTAAAAGCTGAAGTAGAGTATAATACCCAGTTTCCTGGAGTAACAATTGAACCATTCCAACCATCAGCCATCAATACAAATCCAATACCTGTTTTTGCAGGAAAATTACCTAAGAATACTTTATCACCTGCAGTTAATCCGCCACCAGCTCCACTTTTAGATGCATTGGGGAAAATAATTTTGATTTGATTTGCAGCAGGTGGTGTAGTAGGAGGATTGTCGGTATTGAAAGTATAATATCCTAATCCATTTCTATAGCCAGCACCTTCATCAACAAAAGTGATCCATACATCCGATGGACATTTCACATCAATGGTTTCGGTTCTACCATCTGCAATTAATCGAGGGTTATAAGTAGGTACAGGTCTGCTCTCCGGTAAAGAAGCGGCAATCTTACTTAAGAATGATGCACTAAGCACATCTCTAGTTGGCAATAAATAATTAGGTCTTCCCTCATTATCATAAGTGCCTAAGTATTGGTATTGACCAATTGAATTGGTGGAAACTAGAATAAGTATTGTTAGCCCTAGATAATGCGTAAATTTCTTAAGCATATATTCCTATTTAGTAAACGATTAATAATTGTTCACTATAAGGCAGGATTAAAGGAATTGGATGATTCTGATTTAAAATTATCTCAAATCCTATTCGCTAACGAAATTTCGCCCTTGTTTGGTATATAATCAGTCAGAAAAATTAATTTATTTTATTTCGTAATCGATTCATTTACAGTAAATTAAAAGAATTACTTGCAAATAAGACTGGTTTTAAAATACCAACTGGTTGGTAGAATCATTTAAGGTATTTTATCAATATCCATTAAAAAAATACCCAATACTGGTTAATTTGTAAGAATGATAGAAGAGGAAAACTTCATATGGTCTGTTTAAGGTACTTTCTTAACTTCGCCGCAATATGGAAATCACTGTAAAAACTGCTCAACAGCTCCGTCTTACTGCTGAAGAATTTGAGCTGATCCAACAAAAATTAAATAGAACACCCAATTTCACTGAGTTATGCGCTTTTAGCGGCATGTGGAGTGAACATTGTAGTTATAAAAACTCCATTAAATGGTTAAAAACATTGCCAAGAAATGGTGGAAGAATGTTAGTAGCTGCTGGAGAAGAAAATGCAGGTTTAATGGATATGGGCAATGGCTTTGGTGTAGTGTTTAAAATAGAAAGCCATAATCATCCCAGTGCAATAGAACCATTTCAAGGAGCTGCAACAGGTGTTGGGGGAATTCAAAGAGATATTTTCACAATGGGTGCTAGGCCAATTGCTTCGATGAATAGTTTACGCTTTGGAAATCTAAAAGACAAAAAAACACAACATTTATTATCAGGTGTTGTAAAAGGGATTGGCCATTATGGAAATTGTTTTGGCGTTCCAACTGTTGGTGGAGAGGTTTATTTTGAAGACTGTTACCATACCAATCCTTTAGTGAATGCCATGAGCGTTGGGATCATGAAAGCAGGAGATATGGTAAGTGCAACAGCAAAAGGCACTGGTAACCCTGTAATATATGTGGGAAGTGCAACAGGAAAAGATGGTATAGGTGGAGCTAGTTTTGCAAGTGCCGATATTACCCATGATAGTGTTCAAGAATTACCAGC
The DNA here is from genome assembly GCA_037129425.1 of Sphingobacteriia bacterium. Taxonomy (GTDB): domain Bacteria; phylum Bacteroidota; class Bacteroidia; order Chitinophagales; family Chitinophagaceae; genus Sediminibacterium. Next base: position 75,023 of record JBAXUV010000010.1, on the reverse strand, counting down.
AGTTCAAGTGGGCGATCCATTTCAAGAAAAGAAATTATTAGAAGCTTGCTTAGAAGTATTAACAACAGGCGCTGTTGTAGGCATGCAGGATATGGGAGCTGCAGGAATTATTTGCAGTACTGCCGAGATGAGTGCAAAAGGAGAAGTGGGAATGCATATTGATTTAGAAAAAGTGCCTACTCGACAACAAAATATGAAGGCCTGGGAATTACTCTTAAGTGAAAGTCAGGAAAGAATGTTGATGGTTGTAGAGAAAGGAAGGGAAGCAGAAGTAGTGGCTGTTTTTGAAAAATGGGATTTAAGTGCAAGCACCATTGGACATGTTACCGACGACGGTTTATTAAAGTTTTACATGAACGGAGTACTCGAAGCAGAATTACCTGCTTATGAATTGGTATTAGGTGGTGGTGCTCCTCAATATACCAGAGAATATAAGGAACCAGCTTATTTCGAAAAAATCAATGCATTTAATATTGCAGATATCGAAGATGTTGCTGATATAAAAGAAGCAGCTGAATCTTTAGTGTCATTGCCGAATATTGCCAGTAAAAGATGGATATATACACAATATGATAGCATGGTTGGTGCTGCAAATTTGAGTACCAATAATCCGAGTGATGCTTCCATAGTTTTAGCAAAGGGAACTGGTAAAGCATTGGCAATGACAGTAGATTGCAATAGCAAATATGTTTATGCGAATCCATATATCGGAGGGATGATTGCTGTTGCAGAAGCAGCTAGAAATATAGTATGCAGTGGCGGAGAGCCAATCGGCGTAACCAATTGTTTGAATTTTGGAAATCCATATGATCCGGAAGTGTATTTTCAGTTTGTTCATGCTGTTACAGGTATGGGTGATGCTTGCAAAAAATTCAACACACCGGTAACAGGAGGTAATGTGAGTTTCTATAATCAAAATCCTGATGGTCCGGTATATCCAACTCCAACAATTGGAATGGTGGGTATACTAGACGATATTGATGCAAAGATGACAATGCATTTTAAAAATGCTGGTGATGCAATTATATTAATTGGTCAACAACACAATGATATTGCATCAAGTGAATATTTACATAAATTGAAGAAGGTTCAATATTCACCAGCACCCTATTTTAATCTGGATGAAGAATACAATACACAACAGTTTGTGTATGAGCTCATACAAAAAAAGAAAATCAACAGTGCTCACGATATTAGCGAAGGTGGTTTGATGATTACTTTATTAGAAAGCGGATTTGCAGGAAATAAAGGATTTGCAACTAATCCATCAATAGAAATCAGAAAAGACGCTTTTTGGTTTGGAGAAGCCCAAGGAAGAGTTGTTATTTCAGTGAATGCCAAAGATTTGGAAAGTCTACTGAATGATGCAAAAACTGCTGGAATCGCTTGCACAATAGTAGGAACAGTAACAGAAGCTGCTATTGAAGTGAGTGGAGAAAATTGGGGAGATATTAATGGTTGGAAAGAGAAATATGATACAGCTATAGAAAAGATGATTCAATAATTGCGATGGATAAGGATAAACAAATATTGGTAACAGGTGCAGCAGGATTTATTGGTAGTTGTATGGTTCAATATTTGAACGATCAGGGATATGGCAAATTGATTTTAGTAGATGATTTTGGTGTAGAAGAAAAAAGAAAAAACTGGGAATCGAAATCTTTTGAAACAATTGTAGAGCGATATAATTTATTCAACTGGTTAGAAGAGCATAAACCAAAAATTGAAATTGTTATTCATCTCGGTGCAAGAACCGATACAACTGAATTTGATTACGCAGTTCATGTTGAGTTAAATCTAGAATATTCTAAATCAATTTGGAATTATTGCGTTGCAAATAAAATTCCACTTATTTATGCTTCAAGTGCAGCCACCTACGGAGATGGGGCATTTGGGTATAGTGACGATCATACATTAATCAACCAGTTAATTCCTCTCAATCCATATGGTGTAAGTAAAAATGAGTTTGATAAATGGGCTTTGCAGCAATTGGATCAGCCACCTTATTGGGCAGGGTTGAAATTTTTCAATGTGTATGGTCCAAATGAATCACATAAAGAAAGAATGTCAAGCGTAATATGGCATTCTTTTAATCAAATCAAGTTGAATGGATTGGTAAAACTTTTTAAAAGCCATAAAGAGGGCTTTAAAGATGGGGAACAATTACGGGATTTCATTTATGTAAAAGATGTGTTGAAGGTCATTTACTGGATGATGGAGAAAATGGGTGATGTTGAAGAAAATGAATCTCCAACTCCTTGGACTAGTTCAATTAACGGTATTTATAATTTGGGTACGGGCAAAGCAAGAACATTCACTGATTTAGTAAATGCTACATTTAAAGGACTTGATTTAACTCCAAAAATCCAGTTCATAGATATGCCATTGGATATAAGAGACAAATACCAATATTTTACTGAAGCCGACATGAATAAGTTAAATAATGCCGGTTATCATGAACCTTTTTATTCTTTAGAATTAGGAGTTGATGATTATGTTCGCAATTATTTAGCAGTATCAAAGCAATTTTAATTTTATTTTTTATGGTAAATACGATCGCAATTATCGGTGGAGGTAATTTAGGTACTGCAATGGCAGAAGGTTTGGTAAATAGTGCGTTTAGTAGGCCTGAAAATATTATCGTTACCAAACGAAATACTACTACGCTATCAGCATTGGCTTCAAAAGGAGTAATAATATCCAATAATAATGTAGAAGCTGTTGTTAAAGCGAGTTGGATCATTCTTGCCATTAAACCTTTTCAAATTAAAGAAGTACTCCAAGAGATCAAGCCAATGCTACATAAAGACAAGCATGTATTAATTAGTGTAGTAACTGGAGTTTGGATCAATGAAATTCAAGAAATTGTAGGAGAAGATTTTCCGGTATTTAGGGCAATGCCAAATACAGCAATTGCCATTCAGGAAAGCATGACTTGCATCAATGGAAATAAAGTAACAACAGTACAAACAGAATTTGTAACTCAGCTTTTCAATCAATTAGGAAAAACAGTATTAATTGAAGAAAAATTAATGGATGCAGCTACAGTGCTAGGCGCTTGTGGAACCGCCTATGCCATGCGTTATATCAGGGCCAATATACAAGGGGGAATTGAAATAGGATTTTCTGCAGCAACAGCTTCATTAATTGCGGCTCAAACTGTAAAAGGAGCTGCAGAATTACTACTACAAAAAAATACACATCCAGAGCAAGAAATAGACAAAGTAACTACTCCGAAAGGCTGTACCATTGCAGGTTTAAATGAAATGGAACACCAGGGTTTTAGTTCTTCACTCATCAAAGGAATTGTGACTAGTTATAAAAAGATTATTCAGGATATGTAATTAATACAACTTGCCGTCGCTTAAATTTAGTTTGTAGGTGAGTGGTGAAATGCGCGAATATTCTTTAATAATTGAGTAGTCGCTTTTCCCAAATTTTACATTTGATAATAATATAGGCTTGATATTGTCTCTTAAGAACACATTTAAATGTTTGAAATAATATCCATTTTCATTGTCTTTGATCAGTTTGATAAACAATCCATTCCCAGTATTATAGAATAAATCTTTACCATCAAAATAGCCCCAAATTCCATAACTGTTTTTTTCCATTCCATTAATGACTGGTTGAATTTGAGTGGCGTAAGTTGGTATATTTTCACCCAAATTATATGATTTTATTACAATAGCAGAATCAGCAAATGGGGCTTGGTCAATAAATTTTTCAAAACTTTCATAAACCCCTTTTACAGGATTCATGGCAAATGTTTTTTTAGCTCTAATCTCATTTAAATAGGCGTTGAATGTTGTTGCATCAATTTTTAATTTATTTATTTCAGTTTTTCCGTCGATTATTTCAATGCCCTTTTTTTCGATTAATTGTTGTAAGCTATCCATTAAAATTTGAAAAGACTTTCCATCTTCAAAAGTTGATGAAAATTCACCATTTAATTTTTTTAAAGGGTAATAGTCATTTTCAAGTTGAGTAAAAAGTTCGATGTTATAATTTAAAGTAGTTACCAATGAATTGTTTGCTGAATGTCTATGAACAAAAGCATCTTGACTAAACCAACAATCTCTTAATACAAATATTAATTTTCTAGCAGAACTGGTGTCAGTCGAGAGCGGTATTTCTTCTAACCATTTTTTTAACCATACCAATGGGCTTTGATTAATAGTTAATCCAATCAAATCATATCCTTGTTTCTTTAATGGTAAAAGAATAGGTAAGAATCCTGTTTTTTGTTGATCGATTCTTACATCAATTAGTCTAATGGTACTTACCTGTGATAAATTGATTGAACTTTTTAAGGTTTTGACATCAAGGTTTATAATTGGCAAAGATTTATTAAAAATATTCCCAACATTATCAAGCGATTTGTTTCCTGATATTACTAAAGGAGATGTGTTGTTGTTTTGAGCTGAGGAATTATTGGGGTAGGCATTTTTCGTGATATTTACAGCATCTTTTGTGTTATCTGCTGTTGTAATGACACCATTTATAGTAATAACATCTCTTGTTTCATTTGGATTAGTAACCACTCTTCCTGGTGGAACTGCAACAACTTGAGCAAATGAGTAACCTATTATAAAAATAAAACTAATAGACAAAAGAAAGGGCTTCATGTTGTTGGTTTTAATTAAAACTTTCAACTAAATATCAATAATTATGCCTATAATTTTTTCTTCAAGAATTCAATGGTTTTAATATGTGCATCTTCTGTTGCTTCTTTATTAAAACTTGGGTTGCTAGGATTGGCAAAGCCATGTCCAGCTTCGTATTTATTAGTAGTAATTTTCTTTCCAACTGAAGCCATATCTGCTTCAAATTTTGTAACAACTGCTGGCGCTGGGCTTTGGTCTTTATTACCAAAGAAACCAATTACCTCACAATTAAGGTTCTTTAGTTTTTCTAAATTGGTTTCAGGTCTACCATAATACATTACACATCCAGCTGCTTGATTTCCAGCCAATAAGCTGGTTTGTAAACTCCACATTCCTCCAAAGCACCATCCTATTGTAAATATTTTTGCATCTTCTCCTACATAAGCAATTGCACCTTTAACGATGCTTTCTAGTCTTGGTGTTGTAGCAGCTCTCATATAAGCCATTGCGCTATCTGCGGTAGTAGCTACTTTTCCATCATACATATCCAATGCCAATACGTTTACATTCCCTAATTCTAGGGAAAGCGCTTCTGCTTCTCTTTTAATATTATCATTCAATCCCCACCATTCTTGAATAACAAAGATCCAGTTCTTTGTTTTTTTCTTGCTTTTGATCAAATAGGCCGACCCTTCTTTTCCATCAGGGCTTTTAAATTGAATGGTATTCCCCGTTTGATTTTCTAAAACAAAGGCTTTTGGATTTTCATGTAAAGCAGCAAAACTGGCTGTATTGGCTTCGTTTCTGAACTGTTCCCTTACATCACCACTAAAACAAGACTCATAACAAGCCGGACTAAGCATTTTTGGGGCTGGATTTTTATTGGTATTGGCCAGGAATGCAGCTGTTGAAAAAGCTGCCACAGTAATCAATAGGATTTTTTTCATATTTGTATGCATAAGATTTGCACGTTAAATTAACACTTTCCATTAACTAAAGTCTAAATCCTAAGGACTATTTTTTGGAATTAATTATTTGCTGTAGGTTTGTACGACCTCAGAACTATTTCAGTTCAATATTCCAAGGTCGTTTTGTTCTTATTTTTTATTGAATTCGCGAATTCATTCATTCACGGATCATCCTAATACCGTATTCAATATTTCTGTTAATATGCGGCTTTTTGGGTGTTTTATTATTTAATGGTAGATAAATTGTTTGTATGGCTAAATATATTTTTGTTACAGGGGGAGTTACTAGTAGTTTGGGTAAAGGTATTATTGCCGCTTCCCTTGCAAAATTATTACAAGCCAGAGGGCTTAAAGTAACCATTCAGAAATTTGATCCCTATATCAACGTCGATCCTGGAACATTGAATCCTTATGAGCATGGAGAATGTTATGTTACAGAAGATGGTGCTGAAACAGATTTGGATTTAGGACACTATGAACGTTTTTTAAATATTTATACAACCCAAGCCAATAATGTAACTACTGGAAGAATTTATCAAACAGTAATCAATAAAGAAAGAGCTGGTGCTTTTCTGGGTAAAACAGTACAAGTTGTACCCCATATTACCGATGAAATAAAACATCGGATGTTGCTGTTGGGGAAAGATGATAAATATGATGTTGTATTAACAGAAATAGGGGGGACTGTTGGTGATATAGAAAGCTTACCATTTATTGAAGCTGTTCGTCAATTGCAATGGGAACTACCTGAGGAAGATGTAATGGTAGTGCATCTTACACTTATTCCTTATTTAAAAGCTGCAAAAGAATTAAAAACAAAACCTACTCAACATAGTGTTAAGATGTTGAGTGAAACTGGTGTTCATCCAGATATATTAGTATGTAGAACAGAAGAACCTTTGAACAACGACATCAAAAGGAAAATCGCATTATTCTGTAATGTAAAACAGGAGGCTGTAATTGAAGCAATGGATGCTAGTACCATTTATGAAGTGCCATTACTGATGTTGAGAGAAAAACTCGATTTGATTTGTTTGAAGAAAATGAATATCACCAATTATGCAGAACCTAATTTAGATAAATGGAAAGGGTTTTTAGATAAATTAAAATATCCACGTAGTAAAGTTACCATTGGATTAATAGGCAAATACATTGAATTGCAGGATGCATATAAATCTATATTAGAAAGTTTTGTTCATGCTGGAGCAATGAATGAAGTTAAAGTACAGGTTGTAAATGTGCACAGTGAATTTATTACGCATGATAATGTTGCGGAAAAATTACAAGGATTTGATGGACTCTTGGTAGCTCCTGGTTTTGGACATCGTGGAATAGAAGGCAAAATCATTGCCGTTAAATATGCTAGAGAAAATGGGCTTCCTTTTTTCGGAATCTGTTTAGGTATGCAAATGGCTGTAATTGAATATGGAAGAAATGTATTGGGTTTAAAAGATGCACATTCAACTGAAATGGATGCCCAAACACCCAATCCAGTAATCAATATGATGGAAGAACAGAAGAAAATTAAAATGATGGGGGGAACCATGCGTTTAGGGGCTTATCCTTGCGAAATCAAAAAGGGTAGTTTGGCTCATCAGATGTATGGCACAACATCTATTACAGAAAGACATCGACACCGTTTTGAATTTAACAATGATTACTTGGAGCAATATGAAGCTGCTGGTATGCTGGCAAGTGGAAAAAATAATGAAACAGGGTTAGTGGAAATCATTGAATTACCCAATCATCCTTTTTTTATTGGAGTTCAATATCATCCTGAATTAAAAAGTACAGTAGAAAGCCCGGCGCCAGTATTTGTTGGATTTATTGATGCTGCAAAAAAGTACAATGAACAAAAAAGCACTATGAAATCTTCCTCAATGAAAGATGCAATTATTTAATTGATTAATTCTTTGTTGAAGGCATTCCAATTTTCTTTGAAGCTATTTGTTGAATTGTTTTTCCATGTTGATAACATCGATTCCATTTTATCTACTCTTGCAGGATAAGATTGCTCATAAAATGCCTTAATCAGCGCCTGATTATTGAGTTCTTTTTGACTTTCCATTTCAAGTCTTAGCTGCACTTTTAATTCATAAGTGCCTTCCGGTATCAATAATTTTGCAAGCACTGGCATTAATTCAATTAATAGTAATAAGGCCACCAGTAAATAGTATCGAAAAGCAACAGCATTGCTGCTTTGAACCAGATGATTCAGTGCTTCTATTCGAGTGATAAACCCATTGTTCAACAAAGATTGGAATGCTATTTGTTCTTCATTGATTTTATTGTCGAGTGCTTTCAATGAAGATTCACTGTATGCTATTTTAGGCGTTAGTTCATTTTTTTGAACTTGATATTCTCTGTCTAATTTTTCATAGGCCATTTGTTTGGCTAATGCGATTGCTTTTAAACCAATTTTTTTACTACCACCAGTTCCATCTGTTTCTTTGATAAATGCTTCTCTTGCATTTTCAACTTCTGCGTATTTTTTATTGAGTTCATCTTTAGCGCTTTTTTGAATCTGAATTAATCTGCTTCTTTCCTCCTGATATAATTTTTCTTGTTCAAACAATTTCGCCTGTTTTCTTTTTTCATTGTCTAAAGAAACTTGCGCCTTTACTTCTTTATCAAACAAAAAAAGTAAAGCTGGTTGAGCCATAAATAAGCCAATGGATATGGCTAGAATTCCTCTTACAATAATAGGAGCAATTTTTTGTTTGCTAGATCTGCCAATTCCTTTTATTAATGCGCGATCTATTTGTAAAATTATCCAGCCCATAAATAAGCCCAACAAAACTGACACCCACCATTGATTAAGTACAGTACTAAAAAAGTACATCCAAGCTAAACTGGCAAAAGCCCAGGTCCCCATTACCAATAAACCTATTATGGCAAATCGATTCTGGTCAATCAAACAATCTGCTAATAATTCTTCTTCTGCGGTAGCAAGCCACCACAGCAATTTTTTTCTTTTGGAATGGAATGAATTTGCCAACATAACAACGCATTTGAAGTGAGTCCACTTGAAAAATGAAAAAAAATGGTTGGTTGTTGGTTGGAAGGAGGTCTAAAGAAACGACGAATATTCAATATTTAGTCAAAATAGCCCTTTTTTATAGCTTTTTTAACGACTATTCAAGTTCTAATTCACATTTGTCATTCCAAATACTACCTTTGCCGCTCAATAAAATGGAGTATGAAGACGGATAAAAATTCGGTCATTGGATTTGTATTACTAGGAGCACTGTTAATTCTTTATTTCTGGTATACAGGACAACAACAAAATGCTGTGCTAAAGTTAAAGCAGAGAGAAGAAGATTCTTTGGCAAAAATTGCAGCTGCTAGAGTGAAAATATTGGATACTGTTACAGCAAAAATTGATTCATTAAAAAGAGATACTGCTGTTAGAAAAGCGACTGCCGGAAACTTCACCAGTGCAGCGCTGGGTATTGAAACTTTTGTAACGATAGAGAATGAATTAATGACGGCTACTTTCACCAATAAAGGAGCTCAAATTAAAAAAATAATACTTAAAAATTACAAAGACGGCAAAGGCAATCCAGTAGTGTTGGCGGATAACAATATTGTCAGTTATACAATTAATACTGCGCCTGGTCAATCTGCTAGTAGCGAAACCTTGTTTTTTAATGCTGGCATAGTTGAGAAATTGAGTGATAATAGTCAGTTGATTAAATTTACAATTGATGCTGCAAATGGTCAACATGTAGAGCATCAATATATAGTGAAGTCCAATAGTTTTATGATTGATTGGAAATTGATCATGAATGGAGCAGATCAACTATTAACAAATGGTGCATTGAATTTAAATTGGAATGTTGCTACACGCCAGATGGAGAGAACTGCTGTATATGAACGCCAGGTTTCTAATATTTGTTTTTCTGAAGGAAATTCTTTCGACTACATTTCATCTAAAACGGAACATAATTTTGAAAAACCAATTCAATGGGTTTCTGTAGTTCAGCAATTTTTTAATAATACATTGATTGCAGGAAATAGTTTTTCAAGTGGAGGAATAAAATGGGCTCGTAAAACGGATACTTCTCATGAATTAGCTACTGCTACTGCTTCACTACAAATGAAATTGCAACCAGCTGCATCTATTTCCATTCCTTTTCAATTTTATATTGGACCAAGCGAATACAAATTGCTGAGTAAGCAAGCGCCTGAAATGGATAAAATTGTGAACCTAGGAAGGGATATGTATTCATTTGTTCGTCCGATCAATAAATACATTATCATGAATGTATTTGACTTCTTTGCTGGCTTTGTAAAAAACTACGGTTGGGTAGTATTGCTTCTAACATTATTTATTCGCTTGGTTACAGCGCCATTAACTTACACAAGTTATTTGAGTGGTGCTAAAATGAAAGCTATGAAGCCCGAATTGGATACGCTCAAGAAAAAATTCGGAGACGACCAGCAAGGTTTTGCAATGGAACAAATGAAGTTATTCAGAGAAGCAGGAGTGAACCCTTTAGGAGGTTGTATTCCAGCATTACTACAGATCCCTATTTTCTTCGCTTTGTATAGTTTCTTTAATTCAAATATTGCATTGAGAGGGCAGGAGTTCTTATGGAGTAAAGATTTGTCTTCTTATGATTCAATTGCAACCTTACCATTCATGATTCCTGCATTTGGTAATCATATTAGTCTATTTACTATTACCGCAGTTATAACCAGCTTCCTGATTTCTATTTATAATATGAGTATGACTCCAACTCAGGATAATCCTGCGTTAAAATACATGCCTTATATTTTCCCTTTCATGTTATTATTCATCTTTAATAGCCTTCCTTCTGCATTAACATGGTATTATACAGTTTCAAATATTATCACATTGGCATTACAGTTTGTAATTCAGAATTATATCATTGATCATGATAAGATATTGGCTAAAATTGATCAAAAGAGAAAGGCTCCAAAGACCAAAAGTAAATGGCAGGAGCGTTATGAACAAATGATGGAAAGTCAGAAAAAATTGCAGGATTTAAAATCCAAAACCAATAAAAAATAAGTTATGTAAAAACCCTTCTTAATTAGAAGGGTTTTTTAGTTAATTTCACTTTATGAAAAATATTATCTTTTCGCTTATATGTTTTTTCACATTGAATACTGTTCATGCACAAACGAGAGTTGTTGCAGAATGCACAGTAAACTATTCCATTCAAATTAATGGAGATGAAAAAGTAGATAATGAGACCGCTGCATTATTAAAATCAAGTAGTAAAACGGTTTATATTAAAGGGAATGATAGCAGGGTTGATTTACTGAGTACCTCTTTTTTGCAAACCTTGGTGTACGATAAATCTACCGGCAAAGCGGTAATTATGCGAGAATTAGGTGCCAATAAATTCATGACTAAGCTAGACAATAAAGCATGGGTTGAACAAAACAGTAAATTCAACGGCATGACGATTTCTTATGTAAATGAAGTCAAGCAAATACTTGGTTATGAGTGTAAAAAAGCCATCTTACAACTGCAGGATGGAAGTTCATTTACAGTTTATTATTCAACAGCAATTGCTCCTTCAGTAAAAGAATTCGAATACCAGTTTAAAGATATCCCAGGTTTTGTTTTAGAATACGAAGCACTAGAAGGAAAGGGGGTAAAAATTATTTATACTGCAACTAAAATCAATTTGAATCCAGTGCCTGCGTCTAAATTTGATATACCCACAAGCGGCTATCGATTGCTTAATTAATGTCCAGCAGGAGATGGTGTTTTGAATTTTGGAACTTTCACTTTAAACTTATAAGGGTAAATATAAGTAGTGTTTCCATTGTCGTATTGCAACATGCTGTTAATCTCATTGCCTTGAAAACCAGAAGCTGCATTTGGAATATGAATACCCTTGTATTGTAAACTAGACTTGATGGCGCCTAGTGTTAATCCTTTTCTAGTATAGTTATTCAAGCTGCGCAAAGAATATTTATTATTGCGCGTTTTATCGTCTACAATTCCAGTGAAAGAAAGGGCAGCATAAGCCAATTGCATACTCATAACGAGCATAACAACTAAGGCTATTTTTTGGTATTTTAACTGCTTCTTCACCATGCAAAGGTATATTTAATTCTTATTTTGGCAATTTTTATTTTTTATTAACATTTGAGAAAAAACGTTAATAATAGGATAAATGACAAAAAAAGGGTTAAAAAGTTCAAATAATTGGTCTAAATTAGAATAACCAATAGGCATATGCGAGAAAATCCCTACCGCGAAGACCGTGAAGAAATGAAGGAACTGATCAATCAGTACCAAAATCTGAAGCACGGAAGATCACATAGTTTCTTAGAAGAAGATGCATTTGAGCGAATAATTGACTACTACGACGAAAAAGACAATATTCCCGAAGCAATGGAAGCAGCAGAAATTGCCTTAGAGCAATTCCCTTACTCTTCTAACTTGATGATTAAAAAAGCCGATTTATTGTTAGCCACAAGAAAGTATCAGGAAGCGCTGGATATTTTAGAAACTGCTGGCCTCTTTGATAGTAGTGATTTGAATTTATATATTTTAAAAACAGATGCTTATTTGGCATTAGATCAGCAATCTAAAGCAGTTGAATTATTAGAATCAGCTTTAAATTTATTTGAAGGAGATGAACGGTTGGATTTATTGTTTGAATTGGCTGATGTATATGATGATTATGAAGAATTCGATAAAGTATTTGATTGCTTAAAATTAATCCTTGAAGAAGAACCATCCAATGAAGAGGCTTTATATAAAATTTGTTTCTGGACTGATTTCACCGGAAGAAATGAAGAAAGTATCAGATTGCACCAACAAATTATAGATGAGTTTCCATTCAATGAATTGGCCTGGTTTAATTTGGCAGCTGCTTACCAGGGAATTAAATTGTATGAAAAGTCTATTGATGCATATCAATATGCTGTAGCAATTGATGAAAAATTTGATTATGCCTATAGAAATATGGGCGATGCATTCTTAAGATTAAGAAAATACAAAGAAGCAATAGAAGTTTTAGAAAAAGTCTTGGAGTTAACAAGACCTGAAGATGTGATTTATGAAGCAATAGGACATTGTTATCATAGAATGGGAAAAAATGCACAAGCCCGATTTAATTATAAGAAAGCGGTACATTTAAATCCGGACGATAGTAAACTTCACTATAAGATTGCTGTAACTTATATGTTAGAAGAGCAATGGTCAAGTGCATGTAAACAATTGGAAAATGCCATGCGTATTCAGCGAACAGTACCTGAATATAATCTTGCAATGGGAGAATGTAAAATGAACATGAATAAGTTCAAGGAAGCCATTCAATATTTTGGAACTGTAGTCCGCCACAAACCAAAGAATGCGGCTGGATGGGAAGCATTAATTCGCTGTTTACTTAAAGCAGAGTTTTTTGAAGAAGCATTAGATCAATCTTTGAATGCCTTAAAAGCTACTGATACAAAGCCAATTTTTTATTTTTATGCTAGTACTTCCTTATTTGTTTTAGGAAAATCTAAAGAAGCATTATTGCAATTAGAAGAAGGCATGAACAAAGCGCCAAAATTGCTCAAAAAATTCATTGAATTAAATCCATCTATTTTACAAAATAATCAGGTAGTAGACATTATAGCTCGGTTTAAAAAGGGGAAAAAGATTTAGCAATTTTTTAGTAATCGAATAAACTACGCAATTATTCATTTCATTGTATTTGATTACCTTTGCCGCTGATTAATTAGACAATATGAATTTCAATCTTACTCAAATCCCAGAAAGAACAAAGCAACCACGTAATTATGGATTAACCATGGTGATGGATAAAGGGCTTAGCATTAACCAGGTAAAAGATTTCATGAGTGTTGCAGGTCCTCATGTAGATATAGTGAAATTAGGTTTTGGAACTTCATTTGTAACTCCCAATTTGAGAGAAAAAATAGAATTATACCATTCTTACAATCTTCCTATATATTTTGGAGGAACTTTATTCGAAGCTTTTTTAATCAGAAATCAGTTTGATGATTTTATAGCGGTTTGTAAAGATTATGGAATCAACTATATTGAAGTAAGTGATGGTTCTATTGCTATTCCTCATGCGGAAAAATGTGGGTATATAGAAAAACTAACCAAACATGCAACAGTTTTAAGTGAAGTAGGAAGCAAAGATGCTGCACATATTATTCCTCCTTATAAATGGATCGAATTGATGAGAGCCGAATTAGAAGCAGGTTCTTCTTATGTAATAGCTGAAGCAAGGGAGGCCGGAAATGTGGGTATTTATAGAGGAAGTGGAGAAGTAAGAGAAGGATTGGTTCAAGAAATCTTAACTCAAATTCCTGCTGAGAAAATTATTTGGGAAGCTCCTCAAAAAGCTCAGCAATTGTATTTCTTAGAGTTAATTGGATGTAATGTAAATCTAGGCAATATTGCACCCAATGAAGTGATTCCTTTAGAATCTATGCGAATTGGATTAAGAGGGGATACTTTTGAATTATACCTCGATAAAAAATAGATATGCGGACATATGGTTTGATTGGATTTCCGCTTACACATTCGTTTTCGCAACAATATTTTACGCAAAAGTTTTTTGAGCTGGGCATTAATGATGCTGAATATTTCACTTTTTCTATTCCTGACATTAAAGACTTAAATGAAATAATTGCAACTCATCCAAATCTTTGCGGTTTCAATATTACCATACCCTATAAAAAAAAGGTATTGCCTTTTTTGACACATGCCAGTGAAACAGTTAAAGCATTAGGTGCTTGTAACTGTGTTCACATAAAAAACGGTGAATTATTTGGATACAATACAGATGTAATTGGATTTGAAAAATCATTACAACCTTTTTTGAAACCACATCATCAAAAAGCCTTAATACTTGGAACAGGAGGGGCAGCTGCAGCAGTGGCATACGTTCTGGGTAAATTAAATATTGAATTTCAATTTGTTTCTAGGGAAGCTAGTGAATTGAATCTTTCATATGAACAATTAAATGCTGGTATAATCTTCGATCATACTTTAATTGTAAATACAAGCCCTGTCGGACAATATCCTAATATCAATGATGCTCCAGCATTGCCTTATGAATATTTGAGTTCTCAGCATCATTTATTTGATCTTATTTATAATCCCAATGAAACCTCATTTTTACAACAAGGAAAAACAAAAGGAGCAACTATTCAAAATGGGTTTGAAATGTTGGTATTACAAGCAGAGGCAAGCTGGGATATTTGGAATGATATCAACTAAGTTCTTTTATTAATTCCTCCGTAATAGGTACTTTCTTTTTATTAGCGTAATCATACAATAACATGCCTGTTTTAGCTCTTATAGCAAGCATGGATTGTTCGTCTTGTATCAAGTCGATTTTGTAATAAAAATCAAAACCCATTTTGTCAAAATCAATCGCAGCAACTGATACTAGAATAGTGTCGGCATAATTCAATTCCTTTTTGTATTCAATTGATGCATCAACCATGATCAATCCATTGCCATGAATATTCAATTCTCTAAAGCCTTTCCATACTAAGTATTGTTGTCTTGCTTCTTGTAAAATAGATAAAATCGTATCGTTGCCAACATGCCCGCCATAATTTAAATCACTGACTCTGATGGTCAACTTTGTACTAAAAGAAAATTGGTCTGGTAATTTTATTTTTATTCTGTTCATTCAATGGTTTTCAAAAATGAAATTAATTGTGCAACCGCTTTTTTTCTATGACTAAAACTATTTTTTTCTTCCATACTCATTTCTGCAAAAGTTTTAGTTGATCCTTCTGGAATAAAAACAGGATCATATCCAAACCCTTCTAACCCATTTTGAATCTCAGTGATTTTACCTTTACAAGTTCCTTCAAAAAAATATTCTTTTTGATTCCAGATTAGTGAAATGACTGTTCTGAATTGTGCACTGCGGTTGGGTTTGCCCGATAATTTTTGTAACAATAAATCGATATTGTCTTGAAAATTCCTTCCATCACCAGCATAGCGTGCACTCTTTACTCCTGGTTCTCCATTTAATTCAGCTACTTCTAATCCAGTATCTTCACTAAAACAGTTTTGGCCAGTTAATTGATGAATGACAGAAGATTTTTCACTGGCATTTGCCATAAGCGTATCATGTGGCTCAGGAATATCAATATCAATACCCGCTTCAGCTAATGAAATAATATTGATTGAATCTCCAACTACGGATTTTATTTCTTTTACTTTATTGATATTATTAGTAGCAAAAATGAGCGTTTGCATGTGCATGGATAAAACGTTACAAATTAAAAATAGTTTTTAAACTTACCCAGAGTTTTGTTTTTGCCAATTTAGCTTCAGTTGAGTCTCCATCAAATGAAGCAATGGAAGGCGCCATTAAAAAAGTACATCCACCGTATTTCTGTATCTGATAATCGGGGATAGTAAATGGAAGTGCAATGGATGGTGCATTTACATCAAATAAGATGCAGGTGTTGGGTAATAAATCTTTTTTAATTAAATCAAAACTAGTAGGAAACTGAGCAATATTAACAACTGCAATATCTCCCATGTTCAATTTACAAGCTCCTAAAATTTTAGTGAGAAATTGTAGACTATTCTCTTCCAAAAAAACTACATCGGGTTCGTTAACAAGAATGGTGATTTTTTTATCATTATTACCCAAAAACCATTTTTCTGGACTTGCTTTTGACGGTGTTTTTTCCTGTTTAGTTTTTTTAGTATCCTTTTCTGTTGGTAAAATAATAGGGGTCTCCACAGTTTTTTCCTCAACAATTTTTCCTTTTGGAAGGGATATTTCAGACTCCACCAGCACCAAACTGTTAGGAAATAGGTCTGTAAGTATGAAATCTGGTAGTTTATTGTCCATTTTAATGACCTTTTAAAATAATAACAAGCGTTAGTTTTTTATTTTTTTGTTTCTTTGCACCAAATATAAAACTATGAGCGCAGTGATCGATATAAACATTACCCAGATTAACAAAACCAGAGTGAATGACCAGTCTTTAGAAAATATTGCTTTTGGGCACATTTTTACTGACCATATGTTGGTGGCTAATTTTGCGAATGGGGAATGGCAGAATATTGAAATTAAACCATATCAGCCTTTAACATTAGAGCCTTCTTTGGCTGCATTACATTATGGACAATCCATTTTCGAAGGAGTTAAAGCATATAAACACCCAGATGGGGAAGTATATATTTCTCGCCCCTATGATAATTTGGAGCGCTTTAATATTTCAGCCAAACGTATGCAAATGCCTACCATACCTAAAGGTATTTTTATTGATGGTATGAAAGCTTTGGTAGAATTGGATAAGAACTGGGTTCCAGCTTTTAAAGATCATTCATTATATATACGACCATTCATGTTCGCTACAGATGCTGTATTGGGAGTAAAACCTTCTGATACTTATTCTTTCATTATTCTATTGAGTCCAACTGGGCCTTATTATAGTGAACCAATGCGTATTTATGTAGAAGAAAAATATACTCGAGCTGTTACTGGCGGTGTTGGATTTTCAAAGAATGCCGGAAATTATGGTTCAAGTATGTATCCAACTTCAAAAGCCAAAGAATTGGGCTATGACCAGGTTTTATGGACGGACGCTTTTGAACATAAATACTTGCAAGAAGTTGGTATGATGAATGTGTTTTTCATCATTAACAATATTGCGGTTACCCCATCGTTAGAAGAGGGAACTATTTTGGCTGGAATTACCCGTGATAGTGCTTTACAACTTTTACAAGATATGGGTTATGAAGTTGCTGAACGTAAGATCAGTATTGACGAATTGATCGATGCGCACAAAGCTGGTTTGGTATCTGAAGTATTTGGAACCGGCACTGCTGCAACGATCTCTTTGATTAAAGAATTAAGGTATAAAGATTACGTGATGCATTTTGATACCAATCAGTGGACAATTGCACCGGCTTTAAAGAAAAGTTTAGATGCTATTCGCACAGGACATTCAGCGGATCTGCACAATTGGATGGTTAAAATTTAGATCGATTGCCTGCTTATAAACTGCAACGCCCCGATTTTTTCGGGGCGTTTTTTATTGCTTTATAAAAGTGAGTGAACGTTGATGATCTCCATTAATAACCTGCAGAATATATGTTCCGGCATGTAGTTCTGAAACTGGTATTTGAATGTTTCCTGATTGAAGCGAACCTACAGCAATCGTTTTTATTAAAATACCAGTACTTGAGTAAATCTGAATACTTGTATTGGCGGAAAGCGATGACTTAATTCCAACAGTAAGCTCATTCTTCACTGGATTTGGGTGCATTTTAATGGTTAACAATTGAAGCAACTGATTAATGTTTCCTTTTGGGACGAATTGACTTATTTCAAACCTGTCTTTATTTTTTGCAGAATCATCACTAAGGGTAAATGCATAAATACTGTCTTTAATCAATGGTAAA
Organism: Sphingobacteriia bacterium; assembly: GCA_037129425.1. Taxonomy (GTDB): domain Bacteria; phylum Bacteroidota; class Bacteroidia; order Chitinophagales; family Chitinophagaceae; genus Sediminibacterium. The sequence continues at coordinate 57,054 of JBAXUV010000010.1, read as the reverse complement.
TATTGATTGGTCAATCGATCATGTAAAACCAATTTGTTGTCGGATGGCAAAATGGCTTGAAGGACTTTAAAATAAAAGGATTGATTAACAGAAGATTCTATTTGTATAGGAACAATGGTATTATTATTGATTCTTCTGGCATCTACGGATAGTTTTTGCAGATCGGAACTTTGACTAAATAAATTCACATCAGGATTGGTTAATTTAATGGCATCAGTTGTGTCAAAACTATTTTTATTGGTGCCATGATCTATTAAAACAAATTGATCCCAATATTGATTGTCAGAGTACAATCCAATTACTGTGTGGTATTTATTTTCTTCTACATAAGAAATGCTTGAACTATTATTCCAAAGATTGGTTTTACTTTCTTCTGAGATCAATAACTGGTTTTCTGTGTTAGAACGTGCTTCTGCAATAAACGCCTCAAAAGGATTGAGCGTATAATCTTGATTGGTGGAAATAGCAGTATACCCTCCATTCAAGCCTTGCTTGGGATTCCATAGCCAATAATGATTGCCTACCATCGATCCTTTTGAGATTGTATGGAGTTTGATTGGACTTACAAAAGGGTTTGCAATTACATTCAAACCATTGTTTCCCCATTTTGTTAGTCTAATTTCTTGTGATCCATGATTGAGCGAACCAGCAAAGTTGGATTTTAAACCAGTGCCTGCATTGGTTGATTCTAGCTGCAAAAGAATTCCCTGGTATTGTTTCCACAGATTATTTTCATTCAATGTATTCATATTGAAAGGTTGCCATAATTTCAGCAGATTACTACTGTCTTGATTGCTAGTTTGAAGATGAAAAAATTGATTGGGCAATTGATTAATTTGATTAATGGATATCGACTGGTTAAATGGATGGCCAACTAAAAATTTCCCTTTTGTCATCGACGCAAAATCTTGTTCAACAGATACTATACCATTAATGGCTGTGCCAATTGCAGATGAGCCAACCTGAGCTTTGTAACTAAGGGTTAATTGATTGTTGGTAAAAAGAGTTCCTTTTGATAAACTAAGCATTTTGCTAATGATTACTTTATTATTAATGTTTACACCTGATCCATTATTAATCTGTAATTCACTAATGCGGTTATTTTCAAAGATCTGACCATTCAAATTTTGTAAAGCATTTCCCTTTAAAACAATGGTTCCATTTATTGCATTAATTGCTCCTGAGTCTGCTGATATATTACCACTGATGAGTAATGCTCCATTGATGACTAATCGAGCACCTTTATTTATTTGAATATTTCTTCCACTAACCGTAGTAGCAGAAATTGATGGCGAATAACTAGTGTTAGATGGAATTATAATATCTGCTGAATCAGCTGGTATTGAATTTCCACACCAGTTAGATGGATTATTCCAATCGACGCTCATTTTTCCTAACCAGAGACTTGTTTTTGCCATTGAAATTTGTACAATATTTGAAGTATTGGTGCAAGTATTCAAAAGCAATTTTCTTCTCCACCAACTTGCTCTGGATTGAGCAGTTGGTTGATAATTGAATTCATTGTTCTTGCCACTGGCCGGTGTAAATCCTGTGCTATCATTAGTAGTACTTTGCTCCCACAAATAAACAGCGGCGCTGTCTTTGTTAGATTTAATTGTTCCAGTAAGTATAGTAGGGATTGTTCCAATACAAATTTCCTGATTCGATTGAATGCTATTAATTGATTCAATGGAAATTGAATTGAAATAGATTTTTTTGACTACCACATTTATACCATCTGATAAACTAAAACTGGCAGAGTCGATACCTTTGTAAGATTCCGGATTCTCAACAAAAAAATCTATCGGTGTAATACTCGAAGCTGAACTACTTTGTTGATGATTCAATTTATTGAGCAGTAAAGCTTTTGGTGGGCTTACTACTCGCCAAGTTAATAATTCATCTGTTTCTTTATTATTCACTTTGAGTATTTCGTTGATAGGCATTTTTGAATTCGAAGCACAAACGGTAATACTGGTATCTTTTGGATTGGTGAATTCAGGAGCTATCGCATCTACTTTTATATGTTGAATAGGCCCCGATTGAATCGATAAATTTGCTGCGTTTCCTGCAATATCTTTGATCAATAGATTTTTAGTAGAAAAGGAGGAGGCAATTCTAATTCCATCTTTATCTGTTTCTCCGGCTTGAATAGTATAATGAAATTGTAAAGCGGAAGTATTATTGCCGATAGCAAATTGCACATTTTTAACTCTGCTACCAATAGTTACTGGTATAAAATTAGTAGGAGAGTTTATATCAAGATTAACAGGCTCATTAAATTGTATGACCAATTTCAATGTATCACCAGCTTTTAAAAGGGAATCGGATATGCAGTTAAATGAAATTTGTACGGGTTTATTAAAATCAATCGCATCATTGTTTTGCTCGATTGGTAAATTGTACACATCACTTTTATTTCCTAAACTATCTTGCAAAATTATAGATAATGGAATAGGATCTTTCGCTAGAATATCTGTTCCGTTTGTTGGTATAATAAAGTAGCTGCTATAGGTAGAATCTGTTTCTTTTTTGATTGGTTGAATTACATAATTATTAATATTTCCTTGAAACAATTTGCAGGTTGTTTTTGCTGGATTTACATATATTAAAACTGGTACAGTATCACCGCCCCTCATCAATTGATTTGGGATAGATAATTTTTTAATGATCGGTCCTATTTTATCGATCCATTGTGTATCAATATCAAAATAGGGGAGGCCTTGTAAGCCAGGAATAAGGTTTTCATCATTTACAATTCCTAGTTGAATATATCCCTCTCCTTTTCCTGTATAAATAGTTGCAGTATATTCATTTCCCGTTCCCGAAATGGACACCAATTTTGCATCTAGCATCCCATTTGATTTTAATTGAAAATTGGCAGTGCTTAAACCACTTGTATTTCCTCCCAGTTTAATCGCATATTGAATGGTGTCTGCATTCGTAGGGTTATTTGCTAAGCTTTGAATATCGTTAATTGGAAATGGATTTGGAGTATTGTATTTGGCCGAAAAACTAAATTGATCGATCCCCATTGCGTCATCACTTCCAACTTCATCAGCATCGTCCCACCTGATTAATAGTTGCTCACCATTTTTCCATTGAATATTTTGAAGTGTGTAATTAATTGTTGTTTGATTTTCTGATAGATTTCCATTCAATGTGGCAGTTCCTGTACTTGTTTGGACTGAACTAAAGTTGAGCATTGGTTCATCCACTAAATTGGATTGATCAATTGAATTAAATGAACCAGTTTTGTACTTACACTTCCAGGTATTTTTATTTCCTGATCCTCCCTTTCTCCATTGTTTGGCAATAAAAGAAATAGTTGCTGTGTTTAAAGTAATTCCCGTGGTATTGGTTAATACAATTCCTATGGAATATATTCCGGTGCTGGAGGCCAACATTCCTAAAGTTCTATCTGTTGCATTGGACAATCCATAACTGTATATACTGCTACCGGTTCCGGATCCAGTACCGACTACAAAACCAGCATTGGTTCCACTTCCACTCGCCATTAAAAACTGCCAGCCCGTTAAATTCACCCCATTAATTGGAGGGTTACTCAATGCGGTAGGACCTTTTCCAACCAGTGTGAAAGTTCCAGAACTGGGTAATCCATCAAAATTTTGTGTATAGACTGTATTTTGAGTGCTATAGTTTATTCCAGTCAATGACTGGCTAATAGCCATATGGGTATAGGCGAGAAAGCCCATCAAAAGGGCATAAAAGGACAGTTTCATAGGGTATTGGTCTGCTGCGGGGTACAAAATCAAAATAAATAGAGAATCTCTATTTTGCCAAAGGAAGGGATGAAATTGGGTTATAAAACGGGCGAAACAAAGGAATTTCTACTTTTTGTGTTAAAAACATTTTGGATTGTCGTTTTTGGCCATTACCTTTGCCGTCCGAAATTTTAAATGGTTTATAATGCCTACAATACAGCAATTAGTTAGAAAAGGCCGCGAAATAATCAGGGCTAAGAGTAAGTCAAGAGCTTTGGATGCATGTCCTCAGCGTCGTGGTGTTTGTACACGTGTGTACACTACCACTCCTAAAAAACCAAACTCAGCCTTGCGTAAAGTGGCTAAAGTGCGTTTAACAAACAAAATCGAAGTGATTGCTTATATCCCTGGAGAGGGGCATAATTTACAAGAGCACTCTATCGTGTTAATCCGCGGAGGTCGTGTAAAAGATTTGCCAGGAGTACGTTACCATATTGTTCGTGGAAGTTTGGATACTGCAGGTGTTAAAGACCGTAAGCAGAGCCGTTCTAAATATGGTACCAAGAAAGTAAAAGCCAAGAAATAGTATTTCATCATTTAAGCTGAGTAAAGTTTTAATACTTGAAGAATTTCAGCTTAATTTAAAAATTAAACAATGCGTAAAGCACAAGCGAAAAAGTTACCCTTAGCACCAGATGGTCGTTTCAACGACAAATTAGTTACCAGATTCATCAATAATTTGATGTGGGATGGTAAAAAAAGTACAGCAATCAACATTTTCTATGATGCAGTAGATAAAGTATCTAAAGCAACAGGAGAAGATGGTTATGAGATCTGGAAAAAGGCAATTGCCAACGTTACACCAGCTGTTGAAGTAAGAAGTAGAAGAATTGGTGGTGCTACCTTCCAAATTCCTGCTGAAGTTCGTGCAGATCGTAAAATTTCTTTAAGTATGAAGTGGTTAATCCGCTACAGCCGTGAAAGAAATGGTAGAACTATGGCCGACAAGTTGTCTAGTGAGATCATGGCAGCTGCAAAAGGTGAAGGTGCTGCTTTCAAAAAGAAAGAAGATACACACCGTATGGCAGAAGCAAACAAAGCTTTCTCTCACTTTAAGGTTTAAAAAACAAGTCAAAAACTAACAGTTTATATAGGGTCCCGAGTAATCGGGACTTTTTTTTGCCTTAAATTGAATAGATTTGAAAAAATAATCAAGAAATAATTATACTTATTAGTAAGTAAGTATTACTTTTATGTTAGAAAAATCAATAGATACGAAAACAGCAATTCTTACAATCGCTAAAGATTTGATGAGGCAATTGGGGTACAATGCATTTAGCTATGCGGATATTGCCCAGCAATTGAATATTAAGAATGCTGCTATTCACTATCACTATCCGGCAAAAGAAGATTTGTTATTGGGTGTAATTGATACATATATAGAAGAATACCAGCACCTGGGAAAGCAACTGATAGCAGCCCCAATTAGTTCTTTGCAAAAGCTTTCATTATTTATTGAGAAGTATTCTGTACTAATTGACCAGAAAAGTATTTGTATTATTGGTTCTGTTGCATCTGATTACAATACCTTACCCAAATCTGTCAGGGAAAAAGTATTGAAATTAATTGACTTGGTCATCAACATGGTCGCTCAAACCTTAGCAGACGGCAGAGCCAAAGGGGAGTTGACTTTTAGCGAAGAACCAAAGACCAAATCATTATTGATCATGACCAATTTAGCAGCTGGGGTTCAATTGGCCAGAATCACCGGAAAGAATGATTTTAATGAAATTGTAAAAGCCTTATTGGATCAAATCAAAAAATAATTTTTTTTAACCAATATACTTACTTATTAGTAAGTATAATTATAAACCACAAAATCAACCATCATGAAAAAGACAGCATTTTCCCTTGTTATTGCTTTGTTTTTTGCAATAACTGTATTTGCACAAACAAATACAACCGATTTTTTACCTGGTTCTTTTACCAGCTTTTCGAATGAAAAAACAGTTGGTACAGTAAAACAGCAATTTAAGCAGAGGGGCTTAATTGTGTTTGCAGCGTCAAATGGCAAAAAAACACCCTATACACCCAATGACATTCAAGGTTTTGAAATGAACGGGGAGCAATACATCAGCTATTCAGGAGATTTTTACAAAGTAATGGTTACAGGTGCTAAATTGAACCTTTTGCAAAAAGTAACCGATAACAATGGTAAAATTTATTACAATGGAAGCCAGCCTTTAACAACTGTGGCAGTAACTGGAAAGATCAATGACTATTATTTACAACAAATTGCTAGTGATGGATTTTATCATATCACCGCTGAAAACTACAAAACCGTTGCTGAGCAAGTGTTTGCGAACAATGCAACCATCTTGGCTGCTATTAAAAACAATCAAACAGATTATAGCAAGTTGGCTGAATCTGTAACGAAAATAAATGCAATGAAATAATCGGTTAATCGCCTATTAGATGATCCTAAGCGCTGGTGCCTAGGATCATTTTTTTTGTTATATGTATAAGAGTTTTCCCCATCCAAATTAAATCTTCAACAACCCTTTGTAGAAAGTAGAGAATGTGTACCTTTGCCGCCTCTAAAAAATAAGAACTCTTTATGGCTGACTTGAAATTTCAAAGAAACTTTGGTATTGCCGCCCACATTGATGCCGGTAAAACCACCACCACTGAGCGTATCCTGCGTTATACAGGTATGATTCATAAGATTGGTGAAGTACATGATGGTGCTGCTACAACCGACTGGATGGAGCAAGAAAAAGAAAGAGGTATTACCATTACTTCAGCCGCTGTAAGCTGTGCATGGAAATTTCCTACCAATAAGGGAAAGGACGATGCAAATACAAAGTCTTACTACTTCAATATTATTGATACTCCAGGTCACGTGGATTTTACTGTAGAAGTAGAACGTTCAATGCGTGTATTGGATGGTTTGATCGCTTTATTTTCTGCAGTAGATGGGGTTGAACCTCAGTCTGAAACTGTTTGGCGTCAAGCAAATCGTTATAAGGTTCCACGTATCGGTTTCGTAAATAAAATGGACCGTGCAGGTGCTGATTTCTTAATGGTAGTAAACCAAGTAAAAGAAATGTTGGGTGCTAAGGCTGTGCCTTTGCAATTACCAATTGGTGCTGAAGATAATTTTACTGGTGTGGTAGATTTGATTAAGATGAAAGGTATCATCTGGCATATGGAAACCGAAGGGATGACTTTCGATGAAATTCCTGTTCCTGCTGAAATGATGGAAGATGTTAATTTCTGGAGACAGAATTTGATAGAAGCTGTTGCAGAATACGACGATAATTTGATGGAGAAATTCTTCGATAATCCAGATACCATTTCTGAAGAAGAAGTTCACGAAGCAATTCGTAAAGCGTGTATCGATTTGAGCATTGTTCCGATGATGTGTGGTTCTTCTTTCAAAAATAAAGGAGTGCAAACTGCTTTAGATGCGGTTTGTCGTTACCTGCCTTCTCCAATTGATTTGGAAGATACAGTAGGTACAGATCCTGAAACTGGAGAAACTATTACACGTAAGCCAGATCCAAAAGCACCATTTGCTGCTTTGGCTTTCAAAATCATGACTGATCCTTTCGTAGGTCGTTTGGCATTCTTCCGTTGTTACTCTGGTCACTTAGATGCTGGTTCTTATGTATTGAATGTAAGAAGTGGTAAGAAAGAGCGTATCAGCCGTATCATGAAGATGTTTGCTAATAAGCAAAACCCAATTGATTTCATTGAAGCAGGAGATATTGCAGCAGCAGTAGGTTTCAAGGAAATTAAAACCGGAGATACTTTATGTGATGAAAAACATCCAATTACTTTGGAGAATATGTTTATTCCAGAACCAGTTATCGCCATAGCTGTTGAGCCTAAAACTCAAGCAGACGTTGATAAAATGGGAATGGCAATCGCTAAATTGGTAGAAGAAGATCCTACTTTGCGTGTAAATACTGATGAAGATACTGGTCAGACCATTCTTCGTGGAATGGGTGAATTGCACTTAGAGATCATCATCGATCGTATGCGCAGAGAATTTAAAGTAGAAGTAAACCAAGGAGCTCCTCAGGTTGCTTATAAAGAATCATTTGGTAAGACCGTTGAACATAGAGAAGTGTTGAAGAAACAGTCTGGTGGTCGTGGTAAGTTTGCCGATATTCAATTTGAAATCGGACCTGCAGATGAAGAGTGGATGAAAACAAATGAAGGAAAACATTTCCAGTTTGTGAATGATTTATTTGGTGGATCTATCCCTAAAGAATTTGTTCCTGCTATTCAGAAAGGTTTTGAAACTTCAATGACAACAGGAGTATTGGCTGGTTATCCAGTAAATAACATGAAAGTTCGTGTGTTTGATGGAAGCTACCATGATGTGGATTCTGATGCAATGAGTTTTGAATTATGTGCAAAGGGCGGGTTCCGCGAAGCTGGCCGTAAAGCAAAACCAACATTGTTAGAGCCGATCATGAAAGTGGAAGTGTTAACTCCAGACCAATACATGGGAGATGTTACCGGCGACTTGAACCGTCGTAGAGGTATGTTAGAAGGAATGGACAGTCGTGCAAACCTTCAGGTTATCAAAGCGAAAGTTCCTTTGAGTGAAATGTTTGGTTATGTAACCCAATTACGTTCATTGAGTTCTGGTCGTGCAACATCAACCATGGAATTCTCTCACTATTCTCCTGCACCAAATAACGTGGCAGAAGAGATCATTGCTAAGAGCAAGGGTAAGGTGAAGATAGAGGACTGATGATAAGAAATACTAAGTATAGTAAAACTCCTCTCTTTCAGTGAAAGAGAGGAGTTTTTGTTTTTACGTCGATTAGAATTGGCCACTGCACTAAAAGATTTGCAGCAACTAAACTTTTGAGCAATTTCTCTTTCAGTGAAATACCCAATTATTTGCAAATCCTTTGATTTTACATTAAAGATATTTGTTATACAAATTGAATTTTAGGGTCCATTATTAGGGGTGAAGTCTTTTTTATTGATTTATTTTAGCAATTCCTAAAAAAAGACCGAAAAAAAACAATAAAAACTTGTCTATTCCATTGCAGCTACTTACCTTTGCAACCCCAACGTAAAAATTGGTTTTTGACTATGTCTCAGCGAATCAGAATAAAATTACAATCATACGATCACAACCTTGTAGATAAATCTGCAGAAAAGATCGTAAAGACAGTACGCAGTACAGGTGCAGTAGTTACAGGTCCTATTCCTTTGCCTACACACAAGAGAATTTTTACTGTTTTGCGTTCACCACACGTGAACAAGAAGAGCCGTGAGCAGTTCCAATTAGCTACGCACAAGCGTCTATTGGATATCTACACTTCTTCTTCTAGAACAGTAGATGCATTGAGTAAGTTAGATCTTCCTTCAGGAGTGGAGGTTGAAATCAAAGCATAACACCCCCGACCCCAAAAGGGGAGGATAGCTCTTATAAAATAATATATCATCTGCCAATCGATAACACGAGAAAGCAGCTCTGAAAAGCAACAAACATATAAACAGGCCCTTCGAGGTTTGTTTACTACTGGTACTTCCTCTTCTCAACTTGTTGAGAAAACAACGGAAAAGGTCGGTAGCAAACAAGGATTGAATTCCGATTTCATCATCGGAATGTCCTCACAACCATGCGGGGCATAAACCGCAAACGATGAAAGGAATTATTGGAAAAAAAATCGGCATGACCAGCATCTTCGCTGCTGATGGCAAGCAAACCGCTTGTACCATTATCGAAGCTGCTCCGAATACCGTTACACAAGTTAAAACACAGGAGACCGATGGTTATTCTGCTGTTCAATTAGGTCTCGGCGACAAGAAAGAAAAACACTCTACAAAGTCCGAGTTAAATCACTACGCTAAAGCACAAACTGCTGCTAAGAAATTTGTAAAAGAATTTCGCAACTACTCAATAGAAAAGAATTTAGGAGACACTGTAACATTAGACATCTTCGAAGAAGGTGATAGTGTTGAGATTGTTGGTACTACCAAAGGAAAAGGTTTCCAGGGTGTTGTAAAACGCCATGGTTTTTCTGGAGTTGGTGAAGCATCTCATGGTCAGCATGACCGTCAACGTGCACCAGGTTCTATTGGTGGTTCTTCTTATCCTTCAAGAGTATTCAAAGGAATGAGAATGGCTGGCCGTATGGGCGGTGACCGTGTAAAAATGAAAGGTTTGAAAGTGGTTAAAATATTTCCAGAGAAGAACTATATCCTTATCAGTGGATCTGTACCAGGTAATAATGGTTCAATCGTTTTAATCCAGAAATAATCACCAGTTTAAAAGAATGATCATGCAAGTAGATGTATTAGATATAAAAGGACAAAAAACCGGCAGAACAGTTGAGTTACCGCAGGAAATTTTTGGTATCGAACCAAATGACCACGTAATTTATTTAGCTGTAAAGCAATACTTAGCTGCACGTAGAACAGGAACACATAAAGTAAAAACGCGTGCTGAAGTACAAGGTGCTAGCCGCAAATTACATAAGCAAAAAGGTACTGGTGGAGCTCGTAAGGGTAATATCCGTAACCCTTTGTATAAAGGTGGTGGTACTATTTTTGGACCAAAACCACACTCTTACGATTTCAAATTGAATCGTAAAGTAAAAGATCTTGCTAAAATTTCTGCTTTGAGTCATAAAGCAAAAGACAATGCAATCATTGTTGTTGAAGAAATTACTATGGCAGCACCTAAAACCAAGCAATTGGTTGAAGTGATGGGTAACTTAAAAGTGTCTGATAAAAAAGCATTGATTGTTTTACCTGAATACAATGATAATCTTTACCTCAGCACACGTAATGTTCCAAATGTTGCTAGTACTTTATTAGCCGACATTAATACTTATGACATTATGAATGCAGATGTATTAGTTATAACAGAAAATACTGCTAAAATCTTCGCAGAAGATGAAGCAGCAGCAGTAGCATAATTTAAGTAACGTTTCAATAATTAACAATGAGACAGTCAGAAATTTTAATAAAGCCGATCTTAACAGAAAAAGCAAATGCTCAGCAAGAATCGTTGAGAAGATATGCTTTTAAAGTTGACCGTAGAGCAAATAAATTAGAGATCAAAAAAGCAATTGAAGATTTCTATGGTGTGAATGTAATTGATGTTAATACCGCAGTTGCTCCAGGAAAAAACAAAGCTCGTTATACAAAAGCTGGTTTTATTCAAGGAATGAAATCTGCTTACAAGAAAGCATTTGTAACAGTTGCTGAAGGAGAAACAATTGATCTTTACGCAAATATTTAATATATAGCCGCGGAGCTGAAAAGTCCGCATTAAACAAAATAAAAATGGCACTAAAAAAGTACAAACCAATCACAGCAGGAACTCGTTGGAGAATTGGTAATGCTTATGCTGAAATCACTACTAATAAGCCTGAAAAGAGTTTGTTAGAACCACAGAAGAACACTGCAGGACGTAACTTCCAAGGTCGTCGTGTAATGCGCTACATGGGTGGTGGAAATAAGCAACACTATCGTATTATCGATTTCAAACGTAACAAAAGAGATATCGCTGCAACAGTAGTATCAATTGAATACGATCCTAACCGTACATCTTTTATTGCTTTGTTGCAATATGCTGATGGCGAAAAAAGATACATCATTGCTCCAAACGGTCTTCAAGTAGGTGCTAATGTAATCGCTGGAGATGAAGTTGCTCCTGAAATTGGTAACGCTTTGGTGATGAAGAATATGCCTTTGGGTACTATGATTCACAACATAGAATTACAACCAGGACAAGGTGGTAAAATGGTTAGAAGTGCAGGTACTTCTGCTCAATTAGCCAACAAAGAAGAAAAATACGCAGTATTAAAAATGCCTTCTGGTGAGTTGAGAAAAGTATTGATCAATTGTTATGCAACCGTTGGTGTTGTATCTAACAGTGATCATAACTTGGAAACTGCTGGTAAAGCTGGAAAGAATCGTTGGAAAGGTATTCGCCCTCGTGTTCGTGGTGTTGCCATGAACCCTGTAGATCATCCGATGGGTGGTGGTGAAGGTAAAGCTTCTGGTGGTCATCCTCGTAGCAGAACTGGTAAGTATGCTAAAGGTGAGAAGACAAGAACCAAAGGAAAAGGAAGCGATAAATTAATTATCCAACGCAGAGACGGAAAAAAATTGGCTAAGTAATTAGCAGGTAACTAAATAAATAATAGACCAGTAAACAAAATTAATTATGGGTCGTTCGATTAAAAAAGGTCCTTACGTAGACGCAAACTTAGAAGGTAAGATTGTTGCAATAAACGATGGCAAGGTGAAGAAGAATGTTATCAAAACCTGGAGTCGCCGCAGCACTATTACTCCTGATTTTGTTGGACATACTTTTGCAGTGCACAACGGTAACAAGTTTATCCCTGTTTATGTAACAGAATTCATGGTAGGTCATAAATTAGGTGAATTTTCTCCTACCAGAAATTTCAGAGGACACGCAGGAACTAAAAAATAATATAGTTAGGATTGACTATTGATCAAGGAAATTAATTTCTACCAATCAATAACAGTTCAAACTTCAAACAAAAAAAGAAATGGAAGCAGTAGCTAAACTGAACAATTATCCGACAGGGCCGCGTAAGATGCGCCTGTTAGCCGATGTGATCCGTGGAATGGAAGTAGAAAAAGCCTTGGCAATTCTAGAATTCCACCCACAGCACAATGCCACTCCATTGGCAAAACTGTTGAAAAGTGCAATCAGCAACTGGGAACAGAAAAACAATGGGGCAAGTGCTGCCGATAGCAGCTTGGTGGTTAAAACCGTATTTGTAGATGGTGGCAGAGTGTTAAAGCGTATGCGCCCAGCACCTCAAGGCCGTGGTTACAGAGTACGTAAGCGCAGCAACCATGTAACATTAATCGTAGATTCTAAAACTAATTAGTAAAACCATTATATGGGTCAGAAAGCAAATCCAATTGGTAACAGGTTAGGCATCATCCGCGGATGGGACAGTAACTGGTATGGTAGTAAGAAAGACTATGCATCCAAACTGATCGAAGATCATAAGATCCGTACCTACTTGAGTGCCCGTATCAACAAAGGTGGTATCGCAAAGATTGTAATCGAGCGTACACTAGGTAAATTGATTGTAACTATTCATACTTCTAAACCAGGTATCATCATCGGAAAAGGTGGTAACGAGGTTGATCGTATCAAAGAAGAATTGAAGAAGTTAACCGGTAAGGAAGATGTTCAGATTAATATTCTGGAGATCCGTAGACCTGAACTTGATGCAACAATTGTAGGTGATACAATTGCTCGTCAAATTGAGAACCGTATCAACTTTAAACGTGCTACTAAGATGGCGATCGCTTCTACACTTCGTATGGGTGCAGAAGGTATCAAAGTAAAATTGAGTGGTCGTTTAGGTGGATCTGAAATTGCTCGTAGTGAAGAGTTTAAACAAGGACGTACTCCATTACATACTTTCCGTATGGATATTGATTATGCCAATGTATTTGCTCAAACGGTATACGGTAAAATCGGTATCAAAGTATGGATCTGTAAAGGTGAAGTACTTGGAAAGCGTGAATTGAATCCAAATTTTGTCGGTGGAAAGAACGACATGAGTGATAGAAGAGACAGCAGACCTGGAGGAGATGATAGAAGACAAGGTGGCGATAGAAGAGATGACAGAAGAGGTGGTGGAAGAGGCGGAGAGCGCAGAAATTAATAATAATAAGTTTCAATTAATCGGAATAAAATTTCCGGTGACAAAAAAACTACAAAATGTTACAGCCGAAAAGAAGTAAACATAGGAAGCAACAAAAAGGACGCATTCGCGAAGTTGCAAAGCGCGGTACAGCAATATCATTCGGATCTTTTGCCTTAAAAGCATTAGAACCAATTTGGTTAACTAACCGTCAGATCGAGTCTGCTCGTCAGGCAATGACTCGTGCAATGAAGCGTGAAGGAAATGTATGGATCAGAATTTTCCCTGATAAAATCATTACTCGTAAACCTGCAGAAGTGAGGATGGGTAAAGGTAAGGGTAACCCTGAGTTTTGGGCAGCAGTAGTTGAACCAGGACGCATCATTTTCGAATGTGACGGTGTTACAGAAGCTGTAGCAAAAGAAGCGATGGGATTAGCAGCACAAAAACTGCCTATCGCAACAAAATTTGTAATCAGAAGAGATTTGCAAGCATAACCAAAAAAAGAAATTGCAATGGCTAATAAAAAAACATACGAATTCAACAAAAACCTAAAAGATCTTACAGTTGTAGATCTTAAGGCTAAGATCCAAGAAGATCAGTTGAGATTAAAAAAATTGGAGTTTGCTCACGCAATTTCTCCATTGGAAAATCCAATGAATATTCGCGGTCTTCGTAGAGATATCGCCCGTTTAAAAACGGAATTGACCAAAAAAGAAATGGGTGTTTAAACCATAAATTAAAAACAATGGAAGAAAGAAATTTGCGTAAAACAAGAACAGGGATCGTTACCAGCGATAAGATGGATAAAACCATTACTGTTGCGGTTGAAAGAAAAGTAAAACACCCTATCTATGGTAAGTTCGTAAAGAAAACTACCAAGTTCCATGCTCATGATGAAAAAGGAGAGTGTACGATTGGTGATGTAGTAAAGATCATGGAAACTCGTCCGCTTAGTAAAACAAAGCGTTGGAGATTGGTTGAAGTAGTTGAAAAAGCGAAATAAATATATTTCTGATTTGAGGTTTGAGATTTATAAAAAATCAAATCTGAAATTTAAAAATTTTCAAATTAAATAAAATGATTCAGCAAGAGAGCAGATTAAACGTAGCCGACAACAGCGGAGCTAAAGAAGTACTTTGTATTAAAGTACTTGGTAACAGCGGACAGGACTATGCTAAAATTGGCGATAAGATTGTTGTAACCGTGAAAGATGCTATCCCTGCAGGAGGCGTTAAAAAAGGAACAGTTTCTAAAGCAGTTATTGTTCGTACTAAAAACAAGCTTCGCAGAAAAGATGGTTCTTACATTCGTTTCGACGACAACGCTGTAGTGTTGTTAAACACATCAGATGAGCCGCGCGGCACACGTATATTCGGACCAGTAGCAAGAGAATTACGTGATAAAGGATACATGAAGATTATTTCTCTTGCTCCTGAAGTATTATAAAAAAAGCTAAAAGCTAAATAAAATGAGTACAAGATTTAAAGCCAAATTCAGCATCAAAAAAGGTGATACCGTAGTGGTAATTACTGGAGATGATAAGGATTTGAAAAAGCCAAGGAAAGTGTTGGAAGTAATTCTAGATAAAGGTCGTGTAGTGGTTGAAGGAGTGAACATTGTTACTAAGCACACAAAACCGTCGGCTCAAAATACCAAAGGTGGTATCGTTAAAGTTGAAGCGCCAATTAACATTAGTAATGTGATGTTATGGGATGCTAAAACAAGTGAACCAACTAAAGTTAAGCGCACTCGTGAAACTGGTAAATTAATACGTATATCTAAAAAATCTGGGGAGGTAATCAAATAATGAGTACTGAAAAATATACACCAAGATTAGCAACTAAGTACACCAAAGAAGTTGTACCTGCTTTAATGAAGAAGTTTTCTTACAAAACTGTAATGCAAGCTCCTAAATTATCAAAAATCTGTATTAACCGTGGTGTTAACGGAGCGGTAACAGATAAAAAATTAGTAGATATTGCTGTTGATGAGTTAAACACCATCACTGGTCAAAAAGCAGTTCCTACAATGTCTAAAAAAGATATTTCAAACTTTAAATTACGTAAGGGAATGCCAATTGGTGCTCGCGTAACTTTAAGAGGAGAAAAAATGTATGAATTCCTAGACAGATTGGTTTCTGTTGCGTTGCCACGTGTACGTGACTTCAAAGGGATCAGCGATAAAGCTTTTGACGGAAGAGGTAATTACACTTTAGGTGTTACTGAACAAATCATTTTCCCTGAAATCGATATCGATAAAGTAAATAAGATCACTGGATTAGATATCACATTTGTAACAAGTGCGAATACCAATGAAGAAGCATATGAATTGCTTAAAGAATTGGGAATGCCGTTCAAAGGAACCAAGAAAGATTAATTAAACACCCAATAAAATTATGGCAAAAGAATCAGTAAAAGCCAGACAAAGAAAGCGCGAAAAAATGGTAGCTCAGTATGCTGAAAAGCGTGCAGCTCTTAAAGCAGCAGGAGATTACGCTGGTTTAGATCAACTACCTAAAAACGCTTCACCGGTTCGTTTAAAAAACCGTTGTCAGCTTACAGGAAGACCTAAAGGTT
The DNA here is from genome assembly GCA_037129425.1 of Sphingobacteriia bacterium. Taxonomy (GTDB): domain Bacteria; phylum Bacteroidota; class Bacteroidia; order Chitinophagales; family Chitinophagaceae; genus Sediminibacterium. The sequence goes on along the minus strand of JBAXUV010000010.1, from coordinate 41,073 downwards.
ATATGCGTTACTTCGGTTTGTCTAGGATTATGTTCCGCGACATGGCTTTGAACGGTATGATTCCAGGTGTTAAAAAAGCAAGCTGGTAGTATCCAGTTTGGTAAACAAAATTTAGAACTAGTATAATAATAATAATATGGTAACTGATCCTATAGCAGACTTCTTAACTAGAATTCGTAATGCTCAGTTGGCTGGTCATAGACTGGTTGAAATTCCTGCTTCTAATTTGAAGAAGCGTTTAACAGAGATTTTGTATGATCAAGGTTATATCTTGAAATACAAATTCGAAGATGATAACAAGCAAGGGTTGATTAAGATCGCTTTGAAATACGATCCTAATACAAAAGTGCCTGCTATCCGTTCTTTGGAAAGAGTTAGCCGTCCTGGTTTACGCCAGTATGCTAAGCCTGCAGAAATTAAGCGTGTAATCAATGGATTAGGTGTAGCTATTTTAAGTACTTCAAAAGGAGTGCTTACTGATAAGCAAGCAAAAGCGCAGAATGTGGGTGGTGAAGTGTTGTGTTATATTTCATAAATTAATGGTTCTGACAATTAAGCCTCTTAGTCGTGGCTGAACACAGAGCTAAGTTCATCATAAAATAAAAAATCGACTATGTCTCGTATAGGTAAACAACCGGTAATTATTCCAAATGGAGTTACCCTTTCAATCGGCAACGACAATGTTGTTACGGTTAAAGGACCTAAAGGTGTATTAAAAGAAGCAATTGATAGAGATATCAAAGTAGAAATAGCGGATGGTCAAATGACTTTTGTACGTCCAACCGATCAAATTCGTCACCGCGCAATGCATGGTTTATACCGTTCATTGGTGAGCAATATGGTTAAAGGTGTAACTGAAGGATATACAAAAGAATTAGAATTAGTAGGGGTAGGTTATAAAGCCGCTAATACTGGAAATATCTTGGATCTTTCATTAGGATATTCTCATAATATCATTTTTGAAATTCCTAGTGAATTGAAAGTATCAACTACTACTGAAAAAGGGCAGAACCCTAAGATCTTTTTAGAAGGAATCGACAAGCAATTGATCGGCCAGGTAGCAGCTAAATTACGCAGCTTACGTAAACCTGAACCATACAAAGGAAAAGGTGTTAAATACGCTGGTGAAATCTTAAGAAGAAAAGCAGGTAAAGCAGCAGGTAAATAAATAATAAAACAAACTTCCGGCCGAATCGGAGGTTACAAATAAAACAACAATGGGTAAATTAATTCAAAGGCAGAAAATCAGATACCGCATTCGTAAGAAAGTAGTAGGTACAGCTGTTAAGCCTCGCCTAGCGGTATACAGAAGCAATGCAGATATCTATGCTCAATTAATTGATGATGATAATGGAGTTACATTGGTAGCTGCATCTTCTAGAGACAAAGATATTGCTGCGCAAAAAATTACTAAAACAGAGAAATCTAAATTAGTAGGTGCAGCAGTTGCAACAAAAGCACTTGCCTTAGGCTTAAGTGGTTGTGTATTTGATAGAGGTGGAAACTTATATCACGGTCGTGTGAAATCTGTTGCAGATGGTGCAAGAGAAGGTGGATTACAATTTTAATTTGCTAACAACAATTAATCGCTCAATAAATGTCTAAAGTAAGCGTAAATAAAGTAAAAGCGGGTGGCGACATCGAACTTAAAGATAAAGTAGTTGCTATTAACCGTGTGGTTAAAACCACAAAAGGTGGACGTACATTTAGCTTTTCTGCACTTGTAGTTGTAGGAAATGAAAATGGTGTAGTTGGCCAAGGTTTAGGAAAAGCAAAAGAAGTACAAGAAGCAATTGCAAAAGGTATTGAAGATGCTAAGAAAAATTTAGTAAAAGTGCCGATCATGCACGGAACTATTCCTCACGAACAGTGGGCAAAAGAAGGTGCTGCAAAAGTATTGATTAAGCCAGCTGCACATGGAGCGGGTGTAATCGCAGGAGGTAGCATGCGTTCTGTATTAGAAAGCGCTGGTGTTACTGACGTATTAGCAAAAAGTTTAGGTTCTGCTAACCCACACAATGTGGTTAAAGCTACAATCAAAGCTTTGAGTTTGTTAAGAGAGCCTGTACAAGTTGCAAAAGGTAGAAGCATCAAATTGAGTAAAGTATTTAACGGGTAATAAACCACCCCCTAACCCTCCCGACAAGTCGGGACAGGCTCTAACGGAGGAATTAGGATAATTCATAATAAAACTAAATAACCCTTTTGGGTTTAGGGTATGAAAAAGATTAAGATCACACAAATAAAAAGCGGAATTGACAGATCTGAGCGTCAAAAGCAAACATTGATTGCCTTGGGTTTGAAGAAATTAAACGCAACAAAAGAAGTTGAAGCAACTCCTCAAATTTTAGGAATGGTGAATAAAGTTAGCCATCTAGTGAAAGTTGAAGAAGCTTAAAAGAATTAGGAATTAAGAGAGAAGAATTAAGAATGAATAATTGGATTATCTACAATTATTCATTCTTATTTTAAATACAAAATTCAAAACTCTTAATTCATAACTCATAATTCATAATTTTCAATCAGCGAGGGGTGATACCCCGTAAGTTCAAAATCAATATAAAATGAAACTACACAACTTAAAACCTGCAGAAGGTTCAGTAAAAAAAGCAATCAGAATTGGTAGAGGTGAGGCATCTGGTAAAGGTGGTACATCTACAAAAGGTAACAAAGGTGGTCAAAGCCGTGCAGGTTATAAAAGCAAAATGGGTCATGAAGGTGGTCAAATGCCTATTCAGCGTCGTATCCCTAAGCGTGGATTTAAAAATATCAATCGCGTAGAATATAAAGTATTTAACCTTGGTCAATTGGATCAATTGGTAGAAAAATACGGATTTACAGAAGTTTCTTTAGAAAACTTATATATCAATGGCTTGATCAACAGAACCGATCGTGTAAAAGTATTGGCTCATGGTGAATTGAAAGCTAAATTGAGCTTCAAAATCAATGCAATCAGTGATAAAGCAAAAGCAGCTATAGAAGCTGTAGGCGGTTCAGTAGAGATTATCAAATAATTTTACTGTAAATTGCCAGACGCATTTGATATGCGTCTTTTTGGTTTTTAAGTTTTAATGCCATAATTAAGCGAAGTGAAAAAATTAGTTGAAACTTTTAAGAATATTTGGACCATCGAAGAGTTGCGTAATAAAATACTCGTAACACTTGCTTTGGTTTTGACTTACAGAGTAGGTACGCATATTGTATTGCCTGGTATTGATCCTAACAAAATTGAAGCAGCCATGGCCGCTTCAAAAAGTAATGGTCTTTTAGGCATTTTTGATATGTTTGCCGGAGGTGCTTTTTCACAAGCATCTATTCTTGCTCTTGGAATCATGCCCTATATTTCTGCTTCTATCTTTATGCAATTGATGACCATCTTGGTACCACAATTACAAAAAGTACAAAAAGAAGGAGAGAGTGGCCGTAAGAAAATCAATCAATGGACTCGTTACCTTACTGTAATAGTTACCGCTTTCCAGGCAGGTGCTTATGTTGCTTATTTGAATAGCCCAGGTTATGCTGAAGCAATCTTACCAGCGTATAAAGCGTATTTCTGGTTTTCTACTGTAATTACTTTAACAGCAGGTACATTATTTGTAATGTGGTTGGGTGAAAGAATTCAAGACAAAGGTTTAGGAAATGGTACTTCTATTATTATCATGGTAGGTATCTTAGCTCGTTTACCTCAATCAATTATTCAAGAATTTGGTGCCAAAGGTGTTAGTGGCGGCGGTGGATTGTTAATTTTCTTAATTGAAATTGCTATCCTGGTTACCATTATCATGGGTTTAATCATCTTGGTTCAGGGAGTAAGAAAAATTCCTGTGAATTATGCCAAACAAATTATCGGAAACAAACAATTTGGTGGTGCAAGACAATTCTTACCCGTTAAAGTAAATAGTGCTGGTGTAATGCCGATCATTTTTGCACAAGCAATTATGTTCTTGCCAACTTTAGCATCTTTTACCAATTTAGATTCTGCACAGGGTATTGTAAAAATCTTCAATGATCATAGCAACGTTTGGTACATGGTTATTTATTCAGTGATGGTGATTGGATTTACTTTCTTATACACTGCATTGATATTTAATCCTAAGCAAATTGCAGAAGACCTTAAGCGCAATAACGGATTTATTCCTGGTGTTCGCCCTGGTCAACCAACTGCTGATTATATTGGAGCTATCATGGATAGAATTACTTTACCAGGAGCTATATTTTTAGCATTGGTGGGTATTTTACCAGGCTTTGCTCAGCGTTTAGGTGTAACTCAAGGATTCAGTTCTTTCTTTGGTGGAACATCACTTTTAATTATGGTAGGTGTTGTATTAGACACATTACAACAAATAGAAACATATTTATTAATGAGACAATACGATGGTTTAATGAAGAGCGGAAGAGTGCAAGGTAGGCAGACTGTTTCTTCATCCTCTATTTAATCATTATTAATTACGAACTTTATAAACCTGTTTAGCTTGCTGAACAGGTTTGTTTTTTATCATGACTCGAAGGAATAATATGATTATTTATAAAACAGATTCAGAAGTAGCAATGATGAAAGAAGCTGCATTGTTAGTGAGTAAAACACTCACAGAAGTAGCTATTGCCTTAAAGCCAGGAATGAATACATTGCAGATTGATGAATTATGTTCAACCTTTATCAAAGACCATAAAGGGGTTTCTTCATTTTTAAATTACAGAGGTTATCCATTTACGATTTGTGCTTCGGTAAACGATGTGGTAGTGCATGGTTTCCCTGACAAAACACCATTAAAAGATGGTGATATAGTTTCTATCGATATGGGAGTTATTCTGAATGGTTGGCATGGAGATCATGCATATACCTTTATTATTGGAGAAGCTGCACCAGAAGCTATACAATTGGTAAAAGTTACTAAAGAATCTTTATACAAAGGGATTGAAAAAGCAATCATAAATAATCGAATAGGTGATATTTCTTATGCTATACAAGAGCATACCGAGATCAAACACGGATACGGAGTTGTAAGAGAATTGGTGGGTCATGGTTTAGGAAGGAGCTTACACGAAGATCCACAAATGCCCAATTACGGAAAACGTGGAACAGGGCCAAAGATGAAAGAAAATTTAGTGCTGGCCATCGAGCCAATGATTAATTTGGGAACTAAAGATGTATATACTGAAGATGATGGTTGGACAGTGAAAACACGTGATGGAAAAGTATCTGTACATTTTGAACACGATGTTTGTGTAAAAAGAAATCAGGCGCTTATTTTATCTGATTATAGTATTATTGAAGCTGCAGAAAAAGCCAATTCCAATTTAAATTCCAGTTATTATTCAATCTAAACAATTAGTTTACTGCCATGAAAAAGTCAGTTGTATTAGTAATGATTCTTAGCTCCTTTATTGCGCAAGCACAAGACAATGAAGCAACTATTCTAAAAAAAGAATTAGAAGCAAAAGCCATTACAAAAGATCCAAAAGACACTGCCAATAAAACTTGGAAAAGAGGTGGATTCTTTTCTTTGAATTTATCACAGAGCTCATTAACCAACTGGGCTGCAGGTGGAGAAGATTACGCTTTCTCGGTTAACACTGCATTTAGTGGCTATGCATATTATAAGAAAGGTAAACATAGTTGGGATAATACGATTAATATTAATCTGGGATATATCAACAATACCAGTTTAGGAGCAAGAAAAAATGACGATCGGTTTGATATTGTTTCTAAATATGGTCATGAAATAAACGCTAAATTAAATTTTAGTACACTCTTTAATATTCGTTCTCAATTTTTTGATGGGTATAATTTTCCAACAGCAACAACACAGATTTTGAATTCTGCATTTATGGCTCCGGGATATATTTTATTGGGTTCCGGTTTGGATTATAAGCCTGTGAAAAATTTATCTATCTTCTTTTCTCCATTAACTGCTCGTTGGGTTATTGTAAACAATGATAGTTTGTCTAAGAAAGGAGCATATGGAGTTAGCCCTGGTTCAAAAAGTTTGTTTCAATTAGGTGCATTTGCTTCCATCAATTACAAAGCCAATATCAATAAGAATGTAAGCTATATCGGAAGATTAGATATGTATTCCGATTACTTAAAAAATCCACAGAATGTTGCCATCAATATGAACAACTTGTTTGCTGTAAAAATATCCAATGTGCTTTCAGTAACTTATAGTTTAGATTTAATTTACGATGATAACGTTCGTTTATTTGGTCCAACAAAAGATGCTCCAAGGTTACAGACAAAATCAATTATCGGCGCAGGCTTATTGGTTAAATTATAAGTAATTTGATTTGCTTTTGGTACCTTACTACAAAATATCAATATGCATAAAATCGGATATGGTTTTTTTTGTTGTTTTTTCTTTTTAATAGCGAATGCTCAATCTCCAGAAACACTAAAGATCAGGTCGGTCCGAGAGCAAGAAGAAAAAATATGGATGAAAGAGTATTTGTCTTTTTTATCTATTCCAAATATTGCAGTTGATACTATCGGATTAAAGCAGAATGCCTCTTTCATCATGAATATGATGAAACAAAGAAATATTAGCAATGTACAATTGCTCAACGCCAATTCAAAAAATGTTGCACCCGCTATTTATGGCGAAGTGAATACTCCCGGTGCTACTAAAACACTTATCTTTTATGCACATTATGATGGTCAACCAGTTGACCCTTCGCAATGGGCAAAGGGATTAAATCCATTCAAACCTACTATGGTGAATGGCTCTTTAGAAAATGGAGCACAGATAGTTGCTGTTGATGAAAATGCAAAATCAATTAATCCTGATTGGAGAATTTATGGAAGAGCAGCTTCCGATGATAAAGCCGGAGTCATGGCCATATTATCAGCCTATGAGGCATTGGTAAAAGCTGGGCTTACACCACAGTATAATCTTAAATTTTTTTTTGAAGGAGAAGAAGAAGCAGGGTCCACACATTTAGCAGAACTATTCCAAATTCATCGTTCATTATTACAATCAGATGGCTGGATTATTTGTGATGGTCCAGTACATCAATCAGGAAACAAAGCCGTTATTTTTGGCGTTCGTGGGGATGCCCATGTTGATATTACGCTATATGGCCCAAGCCGCCCTTTACATAGTGGACATTACGGCAACTGGGCACCTAACCCAGGTATGAAACTGGCAAAATTATTAGCATCAATGAAAGATGAGAAAGGGCGAGTGATCATTAAAGGATTTTATGATGATACTAAACCCCTCACCATTGAAGAGAGAAAAGCGCTTGCAGCAATTCCACCAGTTGGGGCGCAAATGAAAAAGGAATTAAAATTTATCAATGAAGAAATGGAAGGCATGAGTTTAGAGGAAGCCATACTCATTCCTTCATTAAATATCAATGGAATGCAAAGCGGTAATATTGGTACTAAGGCAAGTAATGTAATTCCAACATCGGCTTCAGTTGTGTTAGATCTACGATTGGTTCCAGGAAATGATTATCAGAAACAGCAACAAAAAGTAGTTGAACATATTAAAGGTCAAGGATATTATATAACTTATAATGAACCTACTGAACTAGAAAGAGCACAATATCCTAATATTGCTAAAATAAAACTAAGTGATGGTTATAATGCACAAAGAACTTCATTGAGTTTACCCTTTGCTCAAAATGTGGTGAACGCAATAAAAACAACTACAAAAGATCCTGTTGTATTATTACCCTCAATGGGAGGAAGTTTACCTTTGTTTATTTTTGAAAAAGAATTGAAAGCAACTACCATTACTGTTCCAATAGCCAACCACGATAATAATCAACACGCAGAAAATGAAAATATACGAATCCGTAATTTATGGAACGGTATTGAAACCATGGCTGCCATTATGATGATGAAATAAATGAATCCCCAAAAATTAATTATTATAGGTGGTGGTGCTGCGGGATTTTTCTGCGCAGTGAATGCTGCAAGGTTAAACCCAGCATTAAAAGTTATTTTATTAGAGAAATCTACCAAGCTATTGTCTAAAGTAAAAGTGAGTGGTGGTGGGCGATGTAACACAACTCATGCCTGTTTTGAAATTCCTTTGTTGGTTAAAAAATATCCAAGAGGAGAACAATTTTTAAAAAAAGCTTTTCATTTATTTGATACCAATAATACCATTGATTGGTTTGCAGAAAGAGGAGTGGTGTTACATACAGAATCCGACGGAAGGATGTTTCCGGTAAGTAATAATTCACAAACCATTATCGATTGCTTGTTGAAAGAAGCCGATAAATACAAAGTTGAAATATTCATGCAGACCGAAGTTCAAACGATTGCTAAAAACAATAATCAGTTTGAATTATTGGTTACTGGTTCAAAAAAAATGATCGCCGATTATGTTTGTGTTGCTTGTGGAGGTTATCCTAAAACCGAAATGTTTCAATGGCTAACAAAAACCGGTCATTCAATCAATACACCTGTTCCTTCCTTATTTACTTTTAATATTCCTAAACATCCCATTACAGAATTAATGGGATTGAGCGTATCAAATGCCAAAGTAAAAATTGCCGGAACAAAATTAATGGAAGAAGGACCTTTATTAATTACACATTGGGGACTGAGCGGTCCTGTAATACTTAAATTATCTGCATGGGGTGCAAGGCAGTTGGCTGACAAGAATTATCTATTTGCTGTTTTAGTGAATTGGTTGGGAACTACCAATGAGGCTGAACTTCGTCAGGATTGGAGTGGCTACAGAGAACAGTATTCAGCCAATAAAATTGGCAATAAACATCCTTTCGAATTGCCTAATCGTTTATGGATATTTTTATTGTCAATGGCTGGAATAAATTCCGATACTCGTTGGGGAGAATTAAAATCCGCAGAACAAAATAAATTAATTCAATTGCTCACCAATCATTCATTTGAAGTAAAAGGCAAAACAACTTTTAAAGAGGAATTTGTAACTGCGGGTGGCATTCAACTCAATGAAATTAATCCCCAAACAATGGAAAGCAAATTGCAGCCTAATTTATTTTTCGCTGGAGAAATTATGGATGTAGATGGAGTAACTGGTGGATTCAATTTTCAAAATGCCTGGACAAGTGGTTGGATTGCAGCCAACACGATTGCCTCAAGAATGTTGTAAAATAAAAACCCCACATTTCTGTAGGGTTTTTACACTTTACTATCCTTTCTTCTTTACTTCTTTTTTTGTTTCAGCTGTTTTTGCTTTAGCTTCTTTTTCTTTGTTCTCTTTATAGCGCATATCAGGACTGCCGTCTGCTTTTTTAGGTCCTTCGGCTTTGGCTTTTTCTTTATTTTCTTTGTAGCGCATGTCAGGTGTTCCATCCGCTTTTTTCTTTACTTCTTTGCTCTGCTCTTTTGCTTTATCTGCAGTTTTGTTTTGGGCAAATACAGTGCTAAAAGAACCGGCGAAAATCAATAGGGCAAAAATCAATTTTTTCATATTCAAGTTTTAGATATTTAAATTAATTAAAAATGATGTTACCTCTTGGTTATTTGCTTTAAAATTTTCTTAAATCTCTTCTCCTTCTACCCATGCAATAAACAACTTATAACCTAATGCAAAAATTACAGCACCAGTAAATAGACCTATAAATCCAGAAAAGATGAACCCACCTAAAGATCCAATTAACAAAATAGGCATAGGCACAACAGACCCTTTAGAAAGTAGCCAGGGTTTGATGATATTATCAGAAAGACCCACTAAAAGCATCCAGATGGTCAATGCTACAGCAGTGAAACTGCTTAAAGAAGTCCAAGCATAAATGATAACGCCAAGTGTTACAGGTAACATGCCAATCTGGGTTATTCCAAGAATAAAACAAAACAGTGTAAGTAATCCCGCTGCAGGAATTCCTGCAGTAAAAAAACCAATTGCGGCTAAGCTGGTTTGAATAATCGTTACACCAAACACGCCTTTCACTACACTCCTTATAGTTGATGCGGCAATACTTGTCATATCTGATTTAATAGGACCCATTAATCGATGAAACAATTTTCTTGAGAATGTAGATGCATGATCTGTGAAAGCCAAAAAAATTCCACTGATGATAATAGAGAATAGGAAAACAAAAACGCCCTTGCCTGCACTTGCAATTATATCAAGCGAAACATTAATTATTTTAGTAGTTATTTCGGGGTTCTTTTGAAAGACCAATTCAATATTGGAATTGGCATCGCTCCAAATAGTGTGCAATTTTGATCCTATAAATGGCCATGATTTTACTTTTTCTGGAACTACTGGTAAATTAAGTTCGTGTTTGTTATAGGCCGAAGTTAGTAACTGTACTTCATCCGCCATTTTTACACTTAAAAAAGCAGCAGGAATAATGACAACCAATAGGAGCATCAAAGTAAGAATGATTGCAGCGAGATTTTGCCTCCCTTTCAATATTTTTTTTAGTTGATGATAAGCAGGATAAATAGCCACTGCTAGGATACAGCCCCACAAAATAGGAGTGATAAAAGGCTCTATGATTTTGAAACACCAGCCAAACAGAAGAATCAGGGCAATTAATCGGACAACAATTTCAATGATATTTCTTGATGAAATGGTTGAATTGGAATGATTGGGTTCCATGTAAATTTTATTAGGATTAGGAATAAATGTACAGAATTCATATTATTTTGGTAAATTAGGTTTAAAATTTGCTTTATGCGAAAAGTAAGTCATATACTCTCCAGAAAAGGCAATCAGGTGGTAAGTGTAAGTCCAGACACTACTGTGATTCAAGCTTTGCAAATAATGTCAGAAAAAAATATTGGGTCTTTAGTGATCCTAAAAAACGATCAATTTGCAGGTATTCTTACAGAGCGTGACTATTCCCGAAAAGTCATTTTAATGGGAAGGCATTCAAGTGAAACGCCAGTCAGTGAGATCATGACCAGCGATTTTCCGCCTGTATCCTTAAATGATACCGTAGAAAAGTGTATGCAATTGATGTCTTCAAAACATATACGTTATCTGCCAGTAATTGATCAGGGACATTTAGCTGGAATTATTTCCATCAATGATGTGGTAACAGAAACCATTTTGAACCAGCAGGAAACCATTTCACAGCTTCAGAATTACATACAATCTTAATACATATATTAATTTAATAATTACTATATTTAGAGCCAACAAAAGCAATGAATATGAAAATTGGCTTATGGAGCTATTTAGCTTTAAGTGCTTGTTTTATTTCGGTACAGTCTTGTAAAGAAAAAAAAGCAGATGCAGCCGCATTAATTCCTGAAGTGAATGTGGTGGAAGTTGGTAAAAAAACCGTTCCTTTTTACACAGAATATGTAGGGGAGACTTTTGGTAAAGAAGATATTCAAATTCAATCTCGTATTGAAGGCTGGATTACTTCTATCCATTTCAAAGAAGGTGAATTGGTTCAAAAAGGACAATTATTATATACCATTGATGATTTACCAATCAAAAATAAAATTGATCAGGCAGAAGCGAATTTAGCACAAGCTAATACTGGTAAAGTAAGGAATAAAGCAGAATTGGATCGGGTAGAACCACTTACTCAAATGCATGCACTAAGTCAAAGGGATTTGGATGCAGCTAAAGCCAATTACCAAGCTTCGTTAAGCCAGGTAGATGCCGCGCAAGCTGCATTGCGCAATGCTAAAATTGAATTGAGTTACGCTAGTATTACTGCACCTATCACAGGAATAATTGGTACATCCAAATATTGGGTCGGAGATTTTATCGGTAAATTAAATACGGGAGCTCCGCTCAATGTAATCTCATCAGTCAATTCAATCAGAGCAAGATTTTCAATCAGTGAAGATGAGTACCTCAAATTCGCAAAAATGAAAGCGAATAGTTCTGCTAAGTTATTTGAAGCAAATGTGCCTGTTGAAATGATTTTAAGTGATGGAACCAAATACAATCAACTAGGGTATATTAATTTAACCAATCGTCAGATTGACCCTGCTACAGGTTCCTTGCTATTACAAGCGATATTCGATAACCCTCAAGGTTTAATTAAGCCAGGACAATATGTTAAGCTGAAATTAAAGACAGATGAATTTAAGGACGCTTTGTTGGTTCCTCAACAGACAGTTATTCAGTTTCAAAATTTATTCCAAGTATTTGTATTGAATGACAGCAACAAAGTGAATCCAGTTGTGGTAAAACCTGGTAAAAGAATTGGCAGTAACTGGATTATTAACGAAGGAGTTAAAGTAGGAGACAAATTAGCCATTATAGGTAATGCTGCTGTGAAGCCTTCAATGCCAGTTAAGCCGACAATGATTCCATGGAATTATGATTCCACATCCCAACAATAATCATCATTTTTTGAACCTCTTTTTATGAGTGAGTTTTTTATACGAAGACCGATAGTTGCAATGGTGATTTCCATTTTCATTGTGATAATGGGTTTATTAACATTACAAGGAATTCCAGTTGCCAAATATCCTGATATCACGCCTCCAATGGTGCAAATTTCTGCAACTTATACTGGAGCAAATGCAGTGGATATGGAACAAACTGTTGCTACACCCATTGAACAACAGGTGAATGGTGTAGAGAACATGTTGTACATGAAGTCGGTGAATTACAACGGATCGATGACGCTGCAGGTTTCCTTTGAAGTGGGAACCGATTTGGATGTGGCAAATATGCTAACACAAAACCGCGTATCAAGAGCTAATCCATTCCTTCCTCCAGAAGTAATTAATTTAGGAGTAAACGTAAAGAAATCATTGACTTTTCCATTGATGATGTTTTCGGTTTATTCACCAACTAAATCTTATGATGCCAACTTCATTAATAACTATGCGTTCATTAATCTTATTGATGAACTAAAAAGGATAAAAGGAATTGGTGATGTTACTGTAATGGGTAGTTCGGAATATGCAATGCGAATTTGGGTGAAGCCAGATAGATTGGCAAAGCTAAAAATCACTGCATCCGATGTGATGAATGCCATTAAAGCACAGAACAATATTGTTCCGGGTGGTTCTTTTGGTGACGCTCCTGCAAAAAATGGTGTTCAAAATACGTATACAGCTACTTTACAACAACGTTTGGTTTCCGAAGAAGATTTTGGAAATATTCTTTTAAAGACTTCTGCTAATGGTGCACAGGTAAGACTAAAAGATGTTGCAAGAATAGAATTGGGTTTGCAAATGTATTCTCTGAGTTCTAACTTAAATGGAAGCCCTTGTGCAGCGATTGCTATTTATCAAATTCCAGGATCAAATGGTTTGGATGTTGCTAACAAAGCAAAGGCAAAAATGGAGGAATTGAAAACCAGATTTCCAATTGGTATAGATTATACAACAAGTTTAGATACTACTCAAGCAATCACTGTAGGAATTGAAGAAGTATTGCATACTTTACTAGAAGCAGTACTCTTAGTTATATTAGTGGTGTTCCTTTTCTTACAAGATTGGCGCGCAACATTGATTCCATTATTAACTGTTCCTGTTTCTTTGATAGGAACATTTATTGTGTTCCCTATTTTAGGATTCTCTGTAAACCAATTGTCTCTTTTAGGAATGGTACTCGCCATTGGTTTGGTGGTTGATGATGCCATTGTTGTAGTTGAAGCAGTGATACATGAAATGGAACATGGACTGGATCCGAAAGCTGCAACGAAAAAAGCAATGAAAGAAGTAGGAGGGCCAGTGGTGGCAATTGCAGTGATTCTTTGTGCTGTATTTATTCCTGTAGCATTGTCTGGTGGAATCACCGGAAGATTGTATCAACAGTTTGCAATTACCATTGCCATCTCTGTTGCATTATCGGCATTCAATGCATTAACACTAAGCCCTGCTTTAGCAGCTATTTTATTGAAACCAAAAAAAGAAAGCAAAGGATTGTTGCAAAGATTCTTTAATGGCTTCAACTATTATTTTGATAAGTTCACATTAGGCTATGTAAAAGTTGCTGGATTCGCTGCTAGAAAATTATTCATGACCGTAATGATATTAGTAGGTATAGTTGTACTTACTGTTGTTCTTGCATTAAAAGTGCCTGGTGGATTTGTGCCTGAAGAAGATGAAGGGTATTTTATGTTGGCCATTCAATTACCTGATGCTGCTTCTAAAGAAAGAACAGAAGCAGTTGCTAAAAAAGTGGAAAGCTATTTTAGCGGAATGGAAGAGATCAATACCTATACAGCTATTAATGGATTTAATATTTTGTCTGGTACAGCTACTCCCAATTCAGCAATGGCTTTTATAAGTTTAAAACCTTGGGATGAAAGACATAAAACAGTAGCTGATATTATTGCAGAAATGAATGTGGTGCTCACTAAAAATATCACCGATGCAACGGTGATTGTATTTGGTCCTCCTCCAATTCAAGGTCTTGGATCTGGTGCAGGATTCACCATGATGTTGCAAGACAAAACAGGAAAATCTCCATTATATCTTGCACAACAAACACAACGCTTTATTGCTATTTGTAATAAACGCCCCGAAATAGGAAAAATATATACACTATTCCGTCCGATCGTTCCTCAAAAATCTATTCAAGTGGATAAAGATAAAGTGCAAAAATTAGGTATTCCGTTACAGGAAGTGAATGGAGCAATATCTGCCTATTTAGGAGGTGCATTTATCAATAATTTTAACGCGTTTGGTAGACAGTATCGTGCATATATGCAAAGTGAAGCGGAGTTTAGAATGAAGCCAGATGATATCAATCAATATTTTGTTAGAGATGCAGCTGGAGATATGGTTTCCTTAGGTACATTGGCTAAAGTAGTGGATACAACAGGCCCGTCATTTACCAATCACTTTAATATTTATCGATCAGCAGAATTGAATGGTGTGCCTGCACCTGGCGTAAGTTCAGATATGGCACTTCGTGTACTGGAGGGTGTTGCTAAAAAAGTATTGCCACCTGATATTGGTTATTCATGGAGTAATACATCTTATCAGGAAAAAGAATCCGCAGGAAAAGGTGCCACTGTTTTTGCAATGGCCTTATTATTTGTGTTTTTAATTTTAGCCGCACAGTACGAAAGCTGGAAACTTCCATTCAGTGTTTTGTTGGGAACACCTTGGGCTGTAATGGGAGCATTACTGGGATTGTTCATAGGAGGATTATATGCAACAACTTATGTGAACAATGTGTTTGCACAAATTGGATTAGTGATGTTAATTGGCCTGAATGCAAAGAATGCAATTTTAATTGTTGAATTTGCTAAAATGAAAATGGATAAAGAAGGGTTGGCTCCATTAGAAGCAGCTATAGAAGGAGCAAGGCTTCGTTTCAGACCAATTCTAATGACCAGCTTTGCATTTATTTTAGGCGTTGTTCCATTGATGACAGCTTCTGGAGCAGGAGCGGAAGCACGAAAAGTGATGGGTGTAACTGTTTTCAGCGGAATGTTGATCGCCACCATTGTAGGGGTGATTTTAATTCCAGCATTCTTTGTTTTAATTGAAGGGAAAAAGAAAAAAAATAAAGTTGCAGAAACTTCAATTCCTAATTCTACAACTCATTAATGTATGACTAAAAATATTTTTTTACTATTTTTTGCAATGATACTGATAGTATCTGGTTGTAAAGTAGGAGGTACTTATCAACAAGCCACACCATCTGTACCAACTGGCTATAATAATGCAAATAATTCAGATACTACTCCATTGCTGAAATGGTTTGATTTATTTAAGGATACTGCCTTGCAAACAATCATTACCACTACGCTGAACAACAATAAGAATTTAGTGATTGCTTCAACAAGAGTTTTGGAAGCGCAATTACAATCTGATATTGTTAAGATTAATCAATACCCTGCTTTTGGTTATCAGGCACAAGCTGGTGGCGGAACTGCAGGTACAGATGCACAAAGGGTTGCCGGGGGATTGAATTCTGCCGTTTTTAAAGCTGCAGGAGTGCTGAATTGGGAAATTGATTTATGGGGAAAATTAAGAGGGGCCACTGCATCCGCACAAGCCCAGTATTTAGCGAGTGTAGAAACCACTAATGCATTGAAAGTAAGTTTAGTAGCAGAAGCTGCAACTTTGTATTTTATCCTTCGCGATTTAGACAATCGATTGACCATTGCACAAAGAACGCTTGCTTCAAGAAAAGAAAGTACCAAAATTATTACTCAGCGTTATGATAAGGGATATCTTTCTGAATTAGATAAATTTCAGGCGATTCAACAAGAAGCGCAAGCTGCTGCTTTGATTCCGAATATTCAAAGACAAATTGTTCAAACAGAAAATGCATTAAATGTATTAATGGCAAAAAATGGCGGCCCAATTTCCAGAGGGCCATCTATTTTTAATCAGTCCATGCAAGCAACTATTCCACAAGGACTTCCATCACAATTATTGTTGAGAAGGCCTGATATTAGGGCTGCAGAAAAATTATTGAATGCACAGTTCGAAAGAATTGGAGTGGCTAAAGCATCTATGTATCCTTCATTTTCATTAACTGGTCTATTGGGATTTGCAAGCCCTCAATTAAGCACTATGGTGAGTAATGGTTTTGTTGCAAATGGATTTGCTGGTTTAACGGGTCCTCTATTTATGTTTAATCAAAACAGAAAAAGAGTGGAAGTAGAAAAAGTTAGAACTACTCAGGCACAGTTGCAATATGAGCAAACGGTGATTGCCTCATTTGCGGATGTAAACAATGCTTTAATTGCTACAAAAACTTTTGAAGAAGAGTACAACAACAGAAAAATTCAAGCAGATGCTGGTAGAAAAGCATTAGCACTTTCCAATGCTCGTTATAATTATGGCTATACTTCTTATTTAGAAGTGTTGACCCAAGAGAATTTTCTCTTTGATGCTGAATTACAAGAATCAGTGTTAATGCAACAGAAATTAAATGCATTAGTTAGTTTGTATAGAGCGCTGGGCGGTGGGTGGAATTAAATAGTTTAAAGCCCAATAAAATACTTTTACAAAAAATCCCGGTTACCAATGGTAATCGGGATTTTTTTTTCTAATATCTCCACTTATAATTGAATCTTGCAGCTGTTTATTTTAAAACAAACGAAACTGTATTGCTAGGCTTTGTACTTAAGCTTGGAAAAATAGTTGTATTGGTTAATGGGTCGGTGTATTCATCTGCTAAAAAACTATCTCCATATGCTTTAACATAAATAGTTTGTCCTTTTTTGAATCCCAAAGATTCAAACCAGCTGGTGGTTAGATTAAAATTATTTTGTTGCACTGGGGCTCCATTGGAACGAACTTTTGTTTCAGCAAGAAATGTAGTGGATGAAACGGAGTTGTTATCACTAAAAAATAAACGAACATATTTATCTTTTCCGCTTGTATTGGAGAAAACAGGATCAATATGTACACCACTTACACCTAATTGTTCAAAACCAGGTTTAAATGGATTTACCAATAGATTCGTTATTTCAATGCTGGAATTGACAGCCATAGATTCACTTCTGCCAATTACTGTTGTTGCATGGTTGGTTGCAGCATGGTAAATTCCCATGATCTTGCCTGTGCCAAATCCTTCTTTTGAATAACTGATATCATAAGTGCCAAAGGGTATTGAATCCAATTGCCATCTTCCATCTGCTTTTGTAGTGGTGCTTATGGTTGAGTTATCTATGCTTATTTTTACTCCACTATTATCCTGCATTGCAGTACCCTCTTCATCATACAATAGAACCTGACCAGCAATATTGGCTCTTTTGTTTTCTGCTTGAATTAAATTAGGTACCACGATGGAATTTTGCGTACTATTTTTTCCGCATGCTGCTATAAAAAGCAATAAAACAATTAAATTTCTTTTCATTGAGTGTCAATTTGATATGAATAAAAACATGAATTTAGTGAAAATAAGGGGTTGCTCACCCTGTTTTTGCTCATTTTTATGCCTTTTTTAGGCAATTTTTAGCCCTTTTTTAGTGTATTTATGGGGTTTTGCTTAACTTTGCCGCCCGATTAAAACCATCGGGTATTTTTATGAATTTAATTAACAAACAACTAAACGCAGATGCTCAGGAGAACGCGGCAGCAACAGAAGCTGTTGAGATTCCTACTGCGACAACAAAAGCACCTGAAGTTGCGCCAGTTATTGAAACTGCGCATGATGATTTTGATTGGAGTATCGACAAGCGTAATGTAAGTCATTATGCAGAAGCTGAGCGTGTTAAGTACGACAAAGTGTACGACAACACATTCATTCAAATTGAAGATGCAGAAATCGTAAAAGGATTGGTAGTTGCTTTAACAAAAACAGATGTTGTAATCAATATCGGTTTTAAAAGTGATGGCCTTGTTTCTTTAAACGAATTCCGTGATGTTCAAGGTTTGAAAGTTGGAGACGAAGTAGAGGTAATGGTTGTAGAAAAAGAAGACCGTTTAGGTAATCTTCACTTAAGCCGTAAATCTGCAAGAATCTTCCGTGCTTGGGAAAGAATTGTAGAAGTACATAAAACAGGAGAAGTAGTTACAGGTACTGTTACCAGCAAAACCAAAGGTGGTTTGATTGTTGACGTATTTGGAATGGAAACTTTCTTGCCTGGTTCTCAGATTGATGTGAAGCCTGTCACTGATTACGATCAGTTTGTAGGTAAAACCATGGAATTTAAAGTGGTTAAGATCAACGAAACAATTAAGAATGCCGTTGTGTCTCACAAAGCCCTAATTGAAAGCGATATCGAAGCACAACGTGCAGAGATCATGAGCAAATTAGAGAAAGGTCAAGTATTAGAAGGTGTTGTAAAAAACATCACTGATTTTGGTGCTTTCATGGACTTAGGTGGATTAGACGGATTGTTATACATCACCGATATTTCTTGGGGTAGAATTTCTCACCCAGGTGAAGTGGTGAAAATGGATCAGAAATTACAAGTGGTTGTTTTAGACTTTGATGATGACAAAAAACGTATCAGCTTAGGATTGAAACAATTGACTCCACATCCTTGGGATGTTTTACCAGAAGGATTGGCTGAAGGAACAGTTGTAAAAGGTAAAGTAGTAAATATTGAAGACTACGGCGCATTCCTTGAAATTCAACCTGGTGTTGAAGGATTGGTGCACGTATCTGAAATCACTTGGGCAAATACTCCAATCAATGCGAAGGAATTCTTCAAATTAGGTGATGAGCATGAAGCAAAAGTGGTAACCTTAGATAAGGATGCTCGTAAAATGAGCTTGAGCATTAAGCAAATGAGTCAAGATCCTTGGAATACTATCGAAAACAAATTCCCTGAAAACAGCAAGCACAAAGGTTTGGTGAAAAACATCACTCCTTATGGCGTATTTGTTGAAATGGAGCCAGGTATTGGTGGAATGATTCATATCAGCGATTTAAGCTGGTTGAAGCGTTTCAATCACCCAACTGATTATACCAAAGTAGGTGAGTCTATCGATATCATCATCTTAAGCATCGATAAAGAGAATCGCAAATTGCAATTAGGACATAAGCAATTAGAAGAAGATCCTTGGAATGCTTTGGAAGAAACATTTGCTATTGGTTCGATCCATGAAGGTACTGTTACCCGTAAGGACGACAAAGGTGCTTTGGTTCAATTACAGTATGGTTTAGAAGGATTTGCCCCTAACCGTCATCTAAACAAGGAAGATGGTTCTCAGGTTAAATCTGATGAAACTGCACAGTTTGTTGTTATTGAATTTGATCGCAACGAAAAGCGCATTGTTTTAAGCCATGCACGTATTTGGGAGCAGCATATTGCAGAAGAGAAAGAAGTAGCTAAGAAAGAAGCAAAAGCTGAATCTGATAATACCAAGAAAGCAGTTAAAAACATCCAGGCTAAAGTAGAGAAATCTACATTGGGTGATTTAGGTGCTTTGGCAGAGATTAAAGCAAAATTACAGGAAGGAGAGGGCGATACTAAGTAGTATCACTCAAAGTTGAAATAGAAAAGGCTGTCCCACGATTGAGTGGGATAGCCTTTTTAGCTATAAATTAACGCTGTAAATGGTAAAATAAGGGATAACACTTTATAAATTGCCTTTTTATACTTAATTTCGCCAACTTTATGGGTAGAATTATACTGATTTTTGTATTGTGTTTGGGCTTGTTTTCTTGTTCTAGTAAGATGAGTAAGATCATGAAGAGCAAGGATTATGAGTATAAATACAAAATGGCCGAGCAGTATTATGCCAATAAAAAATACCAGGAAGCACAAAAGCTCTTTGAAGACGTTTTTCCATTTTTAAAGGGGTCCACCAGATATGAGGATATGTATTTTAAATATGCATACTCTTATTATTATAATAAGGACTATTTAAATGCGGAAAATCTGTTTAAAACATTCGTAGAAAATTTCCCTGCAAGTACAAAAAGCGAGGAGTGCGAATACATGCGTGCATATTGTTATTACAAACAATCACCCAAAGTAGAATTGGATCAAACCAATACCAATAAAACAATGGGATTAATGCAGGCATTTATTTCGACACATCCAAACTCGTCGAGAGTGAAGGATGCATCTGAATTGATTGACAAATGCAGAGAGAAATTAGAATTGAAAGATTATAAGAGTGCAGAATTATATTATAATCTTGGATTTTATAAAGCAGCAGCAATTGCTTTTGGAAATGTTGCGGATAATTTCCCCGATTCAAAAAAATCGGATCAATATAAGTTACAAGTGATTAAAGCATATTATGAATATGCTAAAATGAGTTTAGAAGAAAAGCAAAAAGAACGTTACGAAAAAGTATTGAGTGAGTGTAGTGATTTTAGTGAACGTTTTAATGAAAGTAAATATTTAGAAGAAGTTAATAAATACAAAACACAAACCCTTAACATACTTAAACCAGGCAAAAAATGAGCAAATTAAGAAGGCAAATGAGTGCCAACACTCCAAGTGTGGTAGAAACCAAAAGCCTAATCTCTATAAAAGAGAAAACAGGTAATTTGTATGAGTCTATTGCTATCATAGCAAGAAGGGCCAACCAGATCAATGTTTCATTGCGCGAAGAATTGCACAATAAATTAGAAGAATTTGCTAGCCATACCGATAGTTTGGAAGAAATTCATGAGAATAAAGAGCAAATTGAAATCTCAAAAGCGTATGAAAAAATGCCTAATCCAGCTATATTAGCTACTCAGGAGTTTATGGAGAATAAAATTTACCATAGAAGAAATAACGACAACGATTTATTCAGATAAGCTAAATCTTTATAAAAATTACGTAAACGACAGTATTATACTGTCGTTTTTTGTTACTTTGAAAGAAGAAATAGTAAATCGATACTTCAATGCTGAACGGAAAAAAAATATTGATAGGAATTACAGGAAGTATTGCTGCGTATAAAACCATTTTATTGGTTAGATTATTGGTAAAAGCAGGTGCTGATGTAAAAGTGATCATGACACCTGCGGCTGCCGAATTTGTTTCTCCATTGGTCCTTTCCACTTTATCGAAAAATTCAGTAATTACTGAACTGTCTAACAATCATGAATGGTCGAATCATGTTGAACTAGGTAGATGGGCTGATCTATTTATCATTGCGCCTTTAAGTTGCAATACAATGGCAAAAATGGCGAATGGATTTTGCGATAATATCTTATTGGCAGTTTACTTATCAGCAACATGCCAGGTGCTAGTTGCTCCTGCAATGGATGAAGACATGTGGAAGCATCCTTCAACCCAACATAATCTAGGTCGATTGCTTTCCTATGGAAATACCATCATGCCTGTTGGGCATGGAGAATTAGCCAGTGGGCTTTTTGGCGAAGGCAGAATGGCAGAACCAGAAGCTATTTTTCAATTTATAATCAGCCGTTTTTTTCGAGGTAAAGAATTAGCAGGTAAAACGGCATTGGTAACTGCTGGTCCAACCTATGAATCAATTGATCCTGTTCGATTTATAGGTAACCATTCATCTGGTAAAATGGGTTTTGCTATTGCAGAAGCACTGTATATGCAAGGTGCTGAAGTCTTTTTAATTACCGGGCCATCTGATGAAAAAATTCAATTTGAAGGAATTCATCGTATAAATGTGCAATCTGCCGAAGAAATGTTTAAACAGGTCATTCCATTATTTGATCAGGTTGATATTGGTGTATTCAGTGCAGCTGTTGCTGATTATACGGTTGAAAAGCCTTCGAGTGAAAAAATCAAGAAAAATGAAGGATCACTTGCAATTCAATTAACTAAAACAAAAGACATACTTGCTGAAGCTGGGAAGTTTAAAAGGCCAGATCAGTTTATCGTAGGTTTTGCATTAGAAACAGAGAATGAAAAAGTAAATGCATTGGATAAACTAAAACGGAAAAATGCGGATATGATTGTATTGAATTCGCTTAGAACTGCTGGTGCAGGTTTTGCTGGTGATAATAATGCAGTTACCATTTTTACGAAGTTGGGAGATGAAATTTCCATTGGTTTAAAATCTAAAAAAATAATTGCAGAAGATATTGTTTCAATCATTAAAGAAAAATTTATTGTATAAGCATAGTGTCATATTTATTGTTGCAACATTGCTAATGAGTAATATCATTTCTGCCCAAGATCTAAGGGCAAAAGTGACCGTGTTATCTGGACGAATTAATTCAACCATAGATAAGAAAATTTTTACCACATTACAATCGCAGTTGAATACATTAATGAATAACCGTAAATGGACAAATGATGTATTTAAAGAAAATGAAAAAATTGAATGTAGTTTTATTTTAAACTTAGAGAGCATAGTTGACCCGAATGTTTATAAAGCTTCACTAACAGTGCAAGTTGCTAGGCCTATTTACAACACTTCCTATCAAGCAGCTTTGGTGAATTTCATTGATCCAGATGTTACATTTAAATATATAGAGTTTCAGCCGGTAGAATTTAATGAGAACAGAATTCAAGGTACAGATGCAGGAGTGGCTAATTTGTCAGCAGTATTTGCTTTTTATGCTTACATGTTGGTGGGATTGGATTATGATTCTTTTTCCCCAAAAACAGGAGATGCTTATTTTAGGAAGGCACAAAATATTGTAAACAATGCTCCTGAAGGAAAGGGAATTAGCGGTTGGAGGGTTTTTGATGGCTTGCGTAATAGATATTGGCTCAACGAAAATTTGATCAATACTAAATACAATATTGTTCATGATGTAATATATAGTTATTATCGATCCGGATTAGACAAAATGGTGGAGAATGAGAATGAAGCAAGGGCGAACATTCTTCAATCATTACAACAATTACATGCATTTAACAAAGAGAACCCAAATACCATGATTTTACAGTTCTTTATGCAAGGTAAATCAGCTGAAATTATTGGAATATTTAAGAAAGGTTCATCAGAGGAGAAAGCAAAAATAGTTGAATTGATGAACACACTTGATGTGGTTAACTCATCTAAGTATAAACAAG
The DNA here is from genome assembly GCA_037129425.1 of Sphingobacteriia bacterium. Classification (GTDB taxonomy): domain Bacteria; phylum Bacteroidota; class Bacteroidia; order Chitinophagales; family Chitinophagaceae; genus Sediminibacterium. Next base: position 17,841 of record JBAXUV010000010.1, on the reverse strand, counting down.
ATCTGCAATGAGAAAAATATTTGCATGCTGTAGTTTAATGTTATTGCTAAGTTGTAATAGTAGTAATAGCAAGCAAAATGACCAGCAAATTATTCCTATCAATGAAATGAAAAAAATTGTATGGGATATGTTTAAGGCAGATGAATATTATGTAAGAATTAGTGCAAAAGATACATTGGATAAATTCCAAACAGGTAACCTAAAATTATACGATCAAGTTTTTACTTCATACGGAATTTCTAAGAAAAAGTTTTATAATAGTTATCGGTATTATCAATCTCATCCTGATTTATTCAAAACATTGATTGATTCTGTTGATGCAATATCAAAACGTCAAAGAGAAATTCCTCAAGCAAAATAAACATCTCATGAATAAAGTATATACAAATGCAGATGAAGCCATTGCTGATATTCAAGATGGCACCACCATTATGTTGGGTGGATTTGGATTAAATGGTATTCCTGAAAACAGTATCAACGCATTGGTGAAAAAAGGGGTCACTCAATTGACCTGTATTTCTAATAATGCTGGTGTAGACGATTTTGGTTTAGGTTTATTGCTTAAAACCAAGCAGGTTAAAAAGATGATCAGTAGCTATGTAGGGGAGAATGCAGAATTTGAAAGACAATTATTGAGTGGAGAGTTGGAAGTAGATTTGATTCCTCAAGGTACGCTGGCTACAAGAATTGCTATGCGTGGAATGGGAATACCTGCTTTTTTTACTCCTGCAGGATATGGAACTGAAATTGCTATTGGAAAAGAGATAAGAGATTTTGATGGAAAAAATTATTTGATGGAACATGCTTTGAAGGCTGATTTTGCGATTGTAAAAGCTTGGAAAGGCGATCGATTGGGCAATCTTATTTTTAGAAAGTCAACCAGAAATTTCTCTACCTCTATGGCTAAAGCAGGAGATATAACTATAGCAGAAGTGGAAGAGCTGGTTGAACCAGGACAGATTGATCCGGATCAAGTAGATGTTGCTGGTGTATATGTTCACCGAATTTTTCAAGGAACCAATTACGAAAAACGAATAGAGAAAAGAACCGTTCGTTTGGTTTAATTTGTTAGATAAAAATCAATTTTTAATAAAGTAATTCAATTTGATATAATGGCACTTGATAAATACGGAATAGCAAAAAGAATAGCCCAAGAATTAAAAGATGGTATGTATGTGAATTTAGGCATTGGCATTCCTACATTGGTGTCTAATTATATTCCAGCAGGTATGGAAGTGATTTTTCAAAGTGAAAATGGAATTTTAGGAATGGGCCCATACCCTGAAGAAGCAGTTATTGATGCTGATTTAATTAACGCAGGAAAAGAAACAGTTACGGTAATTGCAGGTGGAGCGTTTTTTGATAGTGCAGAAAGTTTTGGTATGATTAGAGCAGGAAAGATTGACCTTACTGTTTTAGGTGCCATGGAAGTAAGTGAAAACGGAGATATTGCCAATTGGAAAATTCCTGGGAAAATGGTGAAAGGTATGGGAGGTGCAATGGATTTAGTGGCAAGTGCCAAAAACATCATCGTTGCAATGATGCACACTAATCCTAAAGGGGAAAGTAAATTATTACCTGCTTGTAGTTTGCCTCTTACTGGTATAGCCTGTGTTAAAAAAATAGTGACTGAATTAGCGGTTCTGGACATTACACCAAACGGATTTTTATTGGTAGAACGTGCGCCTGGAGTAAGCGTTGCTGAAATAATCGCCAAAACTGCAGGTAAATTAGTGGTACCTGAACAGGTTCCCGAGATGAATTTGTAAACAATTCTTTTAATAGTTTGTTATTTTACCGATCCCATTAATTCAAGATTTATCAATATTTTCGTAATTCATATTTCAAATAAATAATCAATCAAATGAGTATTCAAAAAGGACAAAAAGCACCTGATTTTTCGTTGTTTAATTCGGAAAAACAAAAAGTTAGTTTAGCAGAACAGCAAGGTAAAAATGTTGTATTATTATTCTTCCCATTGGCTTTTACAGGCGTATGTACAGCAGAATTGTGTAATGTTAGAGACAATATTGCTGTTTATAATTCTACCAATGCACAAGTGTTTGGAGTGTCTGTAGATTCTTTATTTGTCTTAGATAAATTTAAGACTGAACAGAACCTTAATTTCCCTTTGTTAAGTGATTTTAATAAAGACGCTGCAAAGGCATATGGTGTTTTATATGAGACTTTCCCAGCTTTTGAAATGGCAGGAGTGAGCAAAAGAGCTGCTTTTGTAATTGATAAAGAAGGAACAGTTCAATATGCTGAAGTTTGTGCAACTCCAGGTGATCTTCCTAGTTTTGATGCTATCAAAACATGTTTAGAAGGGCTTAATTAAGATATTATTCTAATAAGTAAGGCATTGATTTCTAATTATTTAGACATCAATGCCTTTTGTTTTTTTGGTTATTTTGCTTTTATAGTTTATTTTCAATATTGGAATCCATAATATGAAATATTTCTACAAGGGCATTTTATGTATAATATTGGTGGTGTGTGGTAGTTTTACCACAGACTATTCTTATATGGATAACCTGTTTGGAGCTACAGATGCTCCACAAAAAGTACAGAAATTTTATCCCAACCCGGCTACACAATTCATCAATTTTGAGTTCGATAAAACAGTAGATAAATCTTTCACATTAGAGATTTATAATTTTATTGGTAGAAAGATGGCTTCCACTTCTGTAACAGAAAATAAAATGACTATTTACTTTAATGACGCCTATTATAAAGGCTTGTATATTTTTCAATTACGCGATAGAAGCGGAAGAATTATTGAGTCCGGTAAATTTCAAGTGATCAGGTAATCTTGCGATTTAGAAAATCCATAATTATTGGGGGCTAATTAATTTTACATGTGCTTTGTTAGCTTTTAACATTTCCATTCCTTCTTTTGTAGTCATATAATTTAATTGCATTCTTTCTTTATTCATTCTACTGATCTTGAATAAAATATTCAAGTGTTTAATGATTTCTTTCCATGCAAAAAAGATAGAATGTTTCGGATCATAAATATGTGTAGGATCACTGCCTGCTCCATTTAACTCGATGATCGAAAAATGTTTACCTTCTTTTAGTTCATTCCAATCATTGTATTTAATATCCATTCTGCCGAAATAAAATTGGGGGATTTTATTACAAATACTGTTGATGGTATTGTTTAATTTGGGGTCTGCCAAATGAGTAAGATCGATGAATTTGGCTCCTCTTGCATGATTTCCATAAGGAACCAAAGTAAGCAAATCATTTTTTGGTAAAATAGTTAAGAGTGTTTTGCCATAATTATTCCTGAGCTGGTCTAGTTGAAGAAAGTATCGATCATTTTGTATAATCAGTTCTTCAATGCTTGATTGACCATCGCCAATTACAGTTAAAAATTCTTTGCCAACTATTCCAGAAATGCTTCCGTGTGAATCTCCAGGCATTTTGTAAAAGAAAATTCCCACTTCATTTGGGTAGTTAATATATTCCTGTAATAAATACGCAACTTTTGAATGTGCATGGTATTCCAATAAATCATCAATATTGTTTAATTTCTTTACTTGTAATCCCCTCAAACCAATATCGGGTTTAGCAATTATCGGGAAAACAATTTCATTGCTTTGAATTTTTTGTATGCAGACATTGAAAGAATGTAGGTCGTTTATCAGTGTGGTTTTTGGATAACTTCCCTCTTCCATTTGATCATAAATCTTTTTTTTGCTTTCCATTAAAAATCCACCATTCTCAATGGTTGGGTTGGCAGTATTGAAGAAAAAAAAGGATCTAGCTTTTAGTGCAAGCCATGCCCAGTAAACATATATAGGAAGATAAACCACATCAAATGGCCAATATTCCCAATGCGTTATTTTGATTATTCTTTTTCTTAGTTTTTGCATCAATTAGTTGAAGATAAAATCGAATTAATTTTTTTAGTCAATAAAATTTGCTGTTTATTGGTCTGATTGTTTATTAAATCTATATAAACAAAATCATTGAACTCATTGCCAATCATTATTGAGCTGATGCTCACTGTAAATAATTCATTATTTCTATTCATTTTCACATTCACTTCGGTGTTGCCTTCTCCAGCATTTAAATGAAAATCAATTGCAGCTTCTTGATTGGGGGTAGGATTTTTTAAACACCATTGATCGAACCATCCTTTTCTTTTATTGGTCATTTCTTCATTATATAAAGTTGCAGAAGACCAAATATGGGATTCATGCGCGTTGAGCTCTTTCAAGTATTTATTGAGTCCATCCCATCTAAATTCAAATAAATGGTTGTCTGAAAAATATACAATTGTAAATGGCTCTATATTGTCTAAGTGAAAATCATGTATAGAATCCCTAAAATTGATCAAATCAAAAATTTCTAGCAAAATCAATCCCCTGCTTTTGGCATAAGGCGGTTTGGAGATATGTTTTTCAAATGCACCATTTAATAGTACAATCGCATCCCCATTATTGTTGGTTGCTATCCAAGTACCGCCTGCATCTGGATCTTTTGGATATACTATTTCCAAATCATTGGATCTGATCTTAATCGGGGCAATTGCTTTCCCGCGATTAACATGTTCGTCTCTATTTGAAGTAATTACAAACCCTGATTTAGTAGGAATAAACGTTACTGTGCACATGCTACTGTTTCCTTGTGTTTTAATGTAGATACAGCCACACCAAATGAAGCATCTAATTCAATACTAGTATATTCATTAATCGCTACTCTCATCAATGCCATATGATGTACTGTATGTTCTAAATTATAGATCAACTCCCTATAATAATTTGTTTGAACAGTTATTGTATCAGTATCCGTTTTTGAATAATCAGTAGCCAATAATAAAGCTTTATCCGGTTTATTTATTTTTTTGAGTATTACATTGATTTGTTCACTCGCAAAATGGTTGTCAGTTTCAATTTGATAACTTCTTTTTCTTAATTCATAATTAACAGTCCCATTTTCGTATCCATTATTCAATTCAATAAATAATTCTATGATATGTCGAACGTGCTGACCAATTGAGGCATTGTATAATAATTTGCTTGGTTTGGTATAAACTTCATTATTCAATAAGGTCAGAGTATGGTCAATTTGTCCAAATAGTTCTTGAATAGGGGCAAAGAGTTGCATTATTTATTTTTTAATTGTTGAATAATTTTAATCAATTGATCCCTGTATAATATTACTAAAATTGCACTAGAAATAAAAACCAGTAATGCATAAATAAATAACTGTCCACCATCATTTTGCACTACAATTCCCAATTTTGTTAAATGAGACATAATTGCTCCACTCATTACTCCAACAGCCAATAATGCCCCAATAGCGGTTGTTGATGGAATAAGTATCAAAATAGAAGCAATTAATTCAGCAATACCTGAACCAATTCTGCCATAGGGTTCAATGCCCAGGGTTGAAAAAATGTAAACAGATTCTTCTGCACCTGTAAATTTGAAATACAGGGTTTGAAGCATTATGACAGCTGCTATTAAGCGAAGTGCCCAGGCTAAACGGGTTTGATTTTTTGTAAGTATCATTGTTTTTTTAATATATACGCATTGGTAGAAAACGCCTTACAAAAATGAAACAAAGTATTTTACATATTTTCTTCTAAAACGGTAATGATTGATTGCTTCTCTTCCGGATTTAATTGTACATTTTCAGAATAAGTTGATGAATGTTTCTTAATGCTATCAATAATTATTTTATTCTGTTGTTCAAACCTTTTGCAGAGATAGCAAATAGCCAAATGACGCCAAAGATGAAATTGTTGAACCAAAGAGAGCTTTCCCTCTTCTTTTTTTGAAATATAATCTACTGCTGTTTTACAATTGATTCCCATGACTGGTTATTTTAACATCCAATTAGATTCTAAGCAAGATCTTAATTGAATTTTAGCACGATGTATAAGCACCCAATAATTAGACGCAGAAATATTTAATTCCTTACAAATTTCCTCACTTGATAAGTCCTCTATATATTTCAAATTAAAAACTGCTGCTTGAATTTCTTTTAATTTATTCTTGCATTTTCCCAATATGGAATAAAATTCTTTGGATTCTAAATTGCCTGCTGGTTTTGTTCCCCAATCCATCGGGTAAGCATTTTTATCCCAGTGATTTGCACTATCAAAAAAAACGAACTCATCTTTTTCTCCTTCTGCCAACTCATCTGTCAATCGAGTAGAAGCTTTTCGATAATGATCGATTATTTTGTTCTTTAATATGGTGAATAGCCAGGTCTTTACTGAAGCTTCTCCATTATATTTATCTATATTCCTCCAAGCTCCTAAAAAAGTTTCCTGTACAAGGTCTTTTGCAATATGAGTGTCTTTCACTCTTTGAACAACATAACTATACAGCATATCTGAATAGTCATTCACCCAAGCCGTTGCTTTTTGTTCGTTTCTGCCTATTTCCATTCAAGCTATTTTGCCTTTAAATTATAACTATTTTAGTGTAGGCCAATAAAAATTAGCTCTTTCAATTAATGAATCCTGTTTTTTATTCCAGTACTCTTTCACTTTTGTATTGTAATTGAAATACAATTTATCATTGAGTATGGTCCAGGTATCAATTTGGGTAGGGGCTTTATGATTAGCTGCGGTTCCATATGCACAATAGCCACCATATTGTGGTGCATATTTTTCTGGATTTTTAACAAAAAGGGCCTTATTTTCTTTTGAAGCAAATAACCAATTGGCATCGTTCCATTGATAGTTGATACTGTCATTGCCAATAACCGGTTGGTGACTGGTAAAAAAAGCAACTACATCATGACCGCGAATGGCTTTTCCATCAACAGAAAAAATAGATGCTTTTTGTGCGTGAGAGGCAATTTGCATAAATAGGAATGCAAGCGCTATGAATAAATTCTTTTTCATGTATTATTTTTTTGAATTAATGATAAATTTTTGCCCAGTTATTATCAGCTTTCGCCTTTAATGTTGCTTCATCTTTATTCCATTTGGTTAATGTGTTATTCACCCAGGTATGATAAAATAAATACAGTTTTCCATTCAATATTTTAAACGTAGCTGGGTCTATTTCTACCTTTTCATTGGCAGCACCCATGGCATATGCACACCATCCACCATATTGAGGTTCATACTTAGCAGGATTAGCTCTGAATAACTCTTTGTTTTGAGCAGATGAGAAATAGTAGATAATGCCATCTACCAAAAGGTTGATCGATTCTTTGCCTTCAATTGCTTTATTGTTTTCAAAATAAGCAACTGGATCATAGCCCTGAATGGCTAAACCAGATTTATTAATATTGAAATGCTTTTTTCTTACATCTGTTTGTGCTTCTACCTGGATGGCAGAAAATCCTAGCATTATTACTAGTACTGAAGTGATTATCTTTTTCATTTTTTAGATTGTATAATAGCTTGTACGTGTATTGAAATAAATACTTACAAAAAAAGCCTACAATTCTAAAAAACTATTTTTAACGATCAGTTACTTCTATAATCAGAAATTTGAGGTAATTGGTATTGTCTATACCTCTGATGATAGGGTGGTCGGCAGATTGAGCATTAAACACCACTTGCTTGATTCTTTTTCTGGCGTCTTTAGCAGCCATATCGATGGTTTCCAAAAAAAGACTAGGGCTTACTAAATTGGTACAACTGGAACTAACCAAAAAGCCTCCGTTTCTCAAGAGTTTCATGCCTCTTAAATTGATCTCTTTGTAGCCGGTAACTGCTTTATCAATATTTTCTCTGCTCTTCGTAAATGCGGGAGGATCAAGCATCACCACATCAAATTTTGGCCCATCTTTAGACCAATCCTTTAATACATCGAATGCATTCTTCGTTTCGAATTTGCATTTATCGGCTAATCCATTTAGTTCGGCATTTTTATTGGCTTGTAATACTGCTTGTTCGGATATGTCAATTCCTAAAACAGATTTGGCACCATAATATGCTGAATGAATTTCAAAAGTACCAGTATAGGTAAATGCTCCCAGTACTTCAGCATCTTTTACTATATGTTGAATCGCTCTTCGATTATCTTGTTGATCGAGAAAATAACCCGTTTTTTGTCCGTTTTCTATATCTACCAGAAACTGCAATCCATTCTCATTAATGGTAATATTGGTGTTAAATGGTTCAGAAAGAAATCCTTTTTGTTGCTCTAATCCTTCAAGCGATCTTACTGGAACATCATTGCGCTCATAAATTCCTTTTGGAGAAAATATCGTATTTAATGCATTTACAATTGCAGGTTTCCATTTTTCAATACCCAAAGCCAGGGTTTGTATGACAAAATAGTCATTGAATTTATCAATGATCAATGCAGGTAAAAGATCTGCTTCGCCAAAAACCAATCTGCAATTTTCGGTATAGCCTGTTTTTTGTCGATAACTCCAAGCAGATTGTATTCTGTTTAAAAAGAATTGATCATTAATTAATTCCTGTTTTCTGGTGAGTAATCGAATTAATATTTGAGATTTTGGATTAATAAACCCTATCCCAGCCAATTTTCCATCCGAAAAACGTACTTCTACCAGATCTCCAGGTTCAGTAGTGCCTGCTATTCGGTCTACCTCATTTCCATAGATCCAGGGGTGACCATTGGCAATTCTGGGGGCAATCTTCTGTTTGAGGTAAACTTTAATCATCTTACAAATATAGGGGCTGGCTATCTGTCATTTTTTCCCTTTTCTTTGCGTGGCAAAATATTTGCCTAATAAGAGATTCAAGATAATAGTATGATGGAAGATCAAGAAATGACCAATAATAGTGAAACAGCTGAAAAAATGGAAGGAATGGCCATGAATGCTGACGAAAATGCAGCCGGAACTACTCTATTGAACGAAGAGGTAGCCGAAGAGTCAGCATTGGACAAATTAACTGCTGAATTGCAAGAACAAAAGGATAAATACCTCCGTTTAATGGCTGAATTCGACAATTTCAGGAGAAGAACGGCCAAAGAAAGACTGGGTTTAATTCAAACTGCGGGAAAAGACGTAATTGTTTCTTTTTTAGATGTGTTGGATGATTGTGATCGTGCAGAAAAACAATTGCAAGTGGCTGAAGATATTACTGTTCAAAAAGAGGGCATTCAGTTGGTCTTTAATAAATTAAGATCTGCCATGCAGCAAAAAGGGGTGAAAACCATGGAAAGTATTGGAGCCGATTTTGATGTAGAAAAGCATGAAGCCATCACTGAAATTCCTGCTCCAACAGATCAACAGAAAGGAAAAGTAATTGACGAGGTAATGAAAGGGTATTATTTGAACGATAAGATTATTCGATTTGCAAAAGTAGTAGTGGGTAAATAATTGAACTATGGCTAAAAGAGATTTTTACGAAATATTAGGTGTTAGCAAATCTGCTACTGCTGATGAAATTAAAAAAGCATATCGTAAAGTAGCAATGCAATTTCATCCAGACAGAAATCCTGGTGATGCATCTGCTGAAGAAAAATTTAAAGAAGCTGCTGAAGCTTATGAAATTTTAAGTGATGCCGACAAAAAAGCAAAGTATGATCGTTATGGTCACCAAGCTTTTGGTCCTGGCACTGGTGGTGGTGGACATCCGGGTGGAATGGATATGAATGATATATTCAGTCAGTTCGGAGATATTTTTGGGGATGATGTATTTGGAAGCTTTTTTGGTGGAGGTGGAGGAAGAAGAGGTGGAGGAACATCAAGAGCGCGCGGACAAAGAGGAAGCAATTTACGAATCAAGTTAAAACTCACTTACGAAGAAATTGCTAAGGGCGTAACCAAAAATGTAAAAGTAAAAAAGCATGTTGCTTGTACAACTTGTGCAGGCAGTGGTGCTAAAGATAAAAATAGTGTTCAGAATTGTGGAACATGTGGTGGAAGCGGACAAGTGAGAAAAGTAACCAGCACTTTTTTAGGTCAAATGCAAACAGTTACTACTTGTCCTACATGTAATGGAGAAGGAAGCACAATTACTTCTAAATGTACTGCTTGTAAAGGTGATGGCAGAGTCTATGGAGAAGAAACCATCAGTATTGAAATTCCAGCAGGTGTTCAGGAAGGAATGCAGTTAAGCATGGGAGGTAAAGGCAATGCGGGTGCAAGGGGTGGAGCTCCGGGAGATTTGATTATTCAAATTGAAGAAGAGGCTCATGATGAATTGCATAGAGATGGTTTGAATGTTGCATACGATTTACATATTTCATTTCCGGATGCAGTGTTTGGAACAAGTGTAGAAGTTCCTACAATCGACGGTAGAGCAAAAATAAAAATCCCGGCGGGTACCCAAAGCGGAAAAATATTTAGATTAAAAGGAAAAGGGTTTCCTGAAGTTCAAGGATATCATCGTGGAGATCAATTGATCAATGTAAATATTTGGACACCTCAATCAGTTAGTTCTGAAGAAAAAGAAGCGCTGGAAAAAATGACCAGCAGCAGTAATTTTAAACCCAATCCTGCAAAAGGAGAGAAGAGCTTTTTTGATCGAGTGAAGGAAGCATTTAGTTAATTGCTCTTTCTTTTATCTGGTTGATATACTTTAATGGCTTTTTGAATAAGCAGTAACATTTCTTTTTTTGTTTGATCTTCATCGGTAATGGACGAAGCGGCTAATTGATAAACATCGGTAAAACTAAAATTACCCAGGTGTTTAGATTTTTTTAATAAAGACCCGAATGCCGCAACAGAAGCTGCAAAACGATAAGTGGCATCTGCTGAATCGATAGGGCTTATATTATTCATTACATTGAAATTTTGCTGCCATACATTAGTGTCATCTGGTTTTTTGTATTGAATTGCAACTGAACCGATAGATTCTTTTTGTAGAAGACTATCATTTGTTTTCGCTATTTCAAAAATAGCCATTGAAGAATGCCCGCTTCCAACTTCCCCGCCTTCCAATTGACTGCTCGTATCAGTGATGCTGTTTCTTTTATTGTCATACCCAATTAATCGATATTGATTGACTAATTTTTTATTGAATTTAATTTTAACAAAAGCATCATTGGCAACAGCAAACATTGTTTGGGTGAATTCTTTAACCATTATTTTTTCGGCCTCTCTTATCTGGTCGATATAGGCAAAATTGCCATTGCCTTTTTTGGATAATGATTCTAATTTACTGTCCTTATAATTTCCCATTCCTACACCCAAACAGGTAAGGTAAATGCCCGTTTGACGATAGCTGCTAATCAAATCTTCTAATTCTTTTTCTGATGTTTGACCCACATTAAAATCTCCATCAGTAGCTAATATCACACGGTTGTTGCCTTTAGGAATGAATTTGCTTTTTGCAATGGAATAAGCTACTCTGATGGCATCTTCTCCTGGAGTATCGCCAAAAGCACTTAGAGAGTCGATGGCATTAATCATTTTTTGTTTCTCCCCTCCAGATGTTGCTGCCAAAGCTATTGCCACATTCCCTCCATAAGTAACAATGCTCAATGTGTCTTTTTCCCTTAAGTTGTTGATAAGAAATTTGAAGGAGGATTGTAAAAGCGGAAGTCGATTTGGTTTGTCCATTGATCCTGACACATCAATTAAAAAAACCAGGTTAGATGGAGGAATACTATCCAAATTAATTTTAGGTGCAACTATATTTACAAATAACAATTGATGATTGGTATTCCAGGGACAGGTTGTTATTTGCGTGTTGCAGGTAAAGGATTCATTAGATTCATTCTTTTTATAGGCAGGAGTGAAATTGAAATAGTTGAGCATTTCTTCTACTCGAATAGCATCTGCAGGAATAAACATTTCATTGGTTAAAAAACGTCGAATATTGCTGTATGCTGCTTTGTCTATATTCAAGGCGAATCCGGTTTCTGGATATTGCTTTGTATTAACGAAATTATTTTCTATGATATTCGTATAACTTTCTCCTAGTACAGAATTATTCAATTGCTCTTTTGCAGTAAGATCTGTTATAGAAGAGACTAATTTTTTATTGTACAATTGCGCAGTGGAAGGGAGCATTTTAAGAACGATGCTTTGAAATTTTCTGCTATCAATAAATGCGCTAAAAATTTCATAGCCATTAAAACTGCAAACAATACTGTCTTCAATTGAGTTAGATGATATGCCAAAAGTTCCCGTATTGCCACTGAAGTAGGGAATAGTTCCTTTCGATTTAAGATTGATTTTTACTCCCTCTAATTTTTGTCCTAGCTCATTTTTTATTTCTCCCCGAAGATAATATTGGCTGTATATAGAAGTATGTGTAGATACAAGTATGATCAGCCAAATGAAAACTCTCATTAGGTAAGCAATATTGAAAAAACAAGTTACAGAAAATAATTAAATATTATTCTGAACCCTTTAATTGATAGATTTCTTTCAAATTTCTGCCATATCCATCATAGTCTAATCCATATCCTAAAACAAATCTATTGGGTATAGAAAAACAACAATAATCTATTTTGATTGGATACAAAGTAGCATCTGGTTTGTGCAGGAGAACAGCTATTTTAAGCGAGGAAGGATTCTGATTGGCTAATTGAGGTAAAAATTCATGTAAAGTTTTACCTGTATCTATAATGTCTTCTAAAACGATCACATGACGTTGATTTAGATCAGCATCAAGCCCTATTGAAGTAACAACATTCCCTGTTGATTTAGATCCTTTGTATGATGCCAATTTAATAAAACAGATCTCTGCTTCTAAACTAATCGATTTAAAGAGATCAGCAGCAAACATGAAAGAGCCATTCAATATGGCAATAAAAAGGGGTTTCTTACCTGCATAATCTTTATTAATCAGTTGTGCTAATTCTTTAATTTTCTCTTGAATTAAAGACTCAGGTAAATAAGGTTCAAATGTTTTATCAAATAAGGTAACTTCAGACATTGTATACTTGGTTAGGTTTATTAGAATGTTCCTTCTGGTTTAGTTCCAGAATCAATCTGTTTTTTCAAAGCTATTTTGGTATACTCATTTAAATTATAATCTTTAATTATCTTAATGAGTTTTTGTGGATAGGTAGAAAGAGTAGCATAGCCTGCTTTTTTTAAACCATTGGCCCAAGCCTCATAGTTTAAAGGATCAATTTTGAACAAAAAATTATAATGCGATCTTGTTTTTAAAAAATCAGAATGATCTTTGTATGAATCTTCAGGTGTTGGATAAACCCTAAAACATTCTCCTCTTTCATCATCATCATGATAGGTTTTAGCTCCTGTCCATTCTGGTTTGCATTTTATGCCAAAATGATTATTCGATCTTTTCACCAGTTCGCTCTCGCCCGATTGCGATTCTAAAATACCTTGCGCTAAGGTAATAGAAGCCGGAACACCTGTTCTAATCATCTCATTAATAGCAATCTCATTGAATTGGGCTATATACGACTCAACTTTTTCTTTCTGTGCAAATGCAGCAGTAAAAGAAATTAGCAAAATCGAACATGTTAAAAAATACTTCATTTGTTTTTTAATTTAATCAAGCTAATACCATCTCTAACAGTAATGATTACTTGTTCTGTTCTTGGGTCATTTTGTACATGCTCATTAAATGCCTGAATGGCTTTTGCATTTTTACCTGTTATATGCTTTTCCAAAACCTCCCCATGAAATAATACATTATCTGCTAGTATAATGCCTTTTTCAGATAACCTTGGTACCAATAATTCATAGTAATTAATATACGCTGTTTTATCTGCATCTATAAATACTAAATCCCATTGATAGGGAAGTTCTTCAATGATATCCATTGCATTCCCGCGATGCAAAGTTACCTGCTTATTTGCATTGTATTTCACAAAATTTGATTCAGCCGTATTCGCATCTTCTTCCCTGATTTCTATAGTATGTAAATGACCATCTTTTTGTAGTCCTTTTAAAAGGCAAATAGCACTATAGCCAGTAAAGCTGCCAATTTCCAAAATATATTTTGGTTGCAGCATACTACTGATAAAACTTAAAAACTGGCCCTGAATTTTTCCGGAAAGCATATGTGCTTTCGGATGGGTTTCCATGGTTTCCTGATTGATGGCAGCCAATTCAGGCGATTCTGGCGAAGAAAAAAAATCGGCATAGGATTCTGCTAAATGATTAATTATTTCCATGTATGCCTAATTTATGCCGAAGCAACTACATTGCCTTTTTTGGAGATCAATAGTAAACCTAAAAAAGTAATAGTCCCATTTATAATCAATAACTCTAAACCAAGTTCAAATGAACCGAATAATAGTTTTTGGTATTTATCTAAAAAGAAACAAATGAGTGGGGAAGCAATACATATATATGGCACCAACCGATCATTCACCATTTTTTTAGTAAGTATACCAAAAGTAAACAGACCTAGTAAAGGCCCATAAGTATATGCAGCAATCTTTAATAATAATCCAATCATACTCGGATCGTTCACCCATTTAAAAATCATTACAAATAATAAAAAAATTGCCGCAAAACTTAAATGTACTCTTTGCCTGATTTTTTTCTGTTGTGCATCACTTAAATCAGCTCTTCTTTGTATGCCTAATATATCTATACAGAATGAAGAAGTTAATGCAGTAATGGCGCCATCTGCACTAGGAAATAATGCAGAAATCAACGCAATGATAAAAATAATAGAAACAAATGGTGGCATATGCTGTAGCGCAATCGTTGGGAAAATTTTATCACCAATTGCAGTTACCTGTAAAGTATCAGCATACATATATAATAATCCTCCAAGGAATAAGAAAATTAAAATAACTGTCATTAAAACGATTGCCATTGAAATCACATTTTTTTGAGAATCTTTCAATGTTTTTACCGATATATTTTTTTGCATCATTTCCTGGTCCATGCCTGTCATGGTTACCGTTATAAAAGCCCCTGCCAAAATTTGTTTGAGAAAAAAGAATTTACTGTTAGGGTCAGTAACAAATATTTTAGAGTAGCCTTTATTGCTCATCACTTGTAGACTCTCTCCGAACCCCATATGCAATTGATTTAAAATATAGATAACACAAATCACTAAACCCAATAACATACAAGTGGTTTGAAGTGTATCTGTATATACGATCGTTTTTACACCACCTTCGTAGGTGTACAATAATATCATCGCCAGAATAATCAATGTGGTTGCCCAAAATGGAATATGAAAACTATCCAAGATAGCTTCTTGCAAAATATTTACCACTAAGTATAATCTTGCCGTTGCACCCAATACCCTGGAGAGAATAAAAAACGAAGACCCTGTTTTATAGGAATTATATCCTAAACGGGAACTTAAGAAATTATAGATGGATGTTAGGTTTAATCGATAGTATAAGGGTAGCAAAACATAGGCAATCATTAAATAGCCAAATAAATAACCTATAGTTATTTGAAAATAAGCAAATGATTCTTTGGCTACTGCTCCAGGAACACTTACAAAAGTTACCCCGCTTAAAGAAGTACCCACCATACCAAATGCAACCAACATCCAATTGCTGTTTTTATTGCCTATAAAGAAAGAGTGATTGTCGCTGTTTTTTCCTGTATACCAAGCTACACCAAGAAGGATAAGAAAATAAGCAACTACAAAAGAAAACAGTAATAATGGCGACATGGGTCTTATTTAATCGTTAAGTAAACAATTTTCTAAAGTAGTAAAAAAAATTCAGGTATTTTGCTCCTTATAAAACAGTTTTATGCAACTACGTAGTTTGGCGGTTTTTTGTGGCTCTAAATCTGGAAATAATCCCCTGTTTTCATCAGAAACCCTGGCTTTAGGTAAAATGATGGCTGCTCGTGGAATTTCATTGATTTACGGAGGAGGTAATAAAGGTTTGATGGGAGATATTGCCAACGCTGTAATGGAAGGTGGAGGTAAAGTAATTGGTGTCATACCTGAAATACTTTTAGAATGGGAGCAACATCATCAGGGAATTACCGATTTGAGAGTGGTGTCAGATATGCATACCAGAAAAAAATTGATGTATGAATTATGTGATGCGGCGATCGTTTTACCTGGAGGTAATGGAACCCTCGATGAATTATTCGAAATGCTTACTTGGAATACTTTAAAGATTCACAATAAGAAAATTATTTTATTGAACTGTGCTAATTACTATGATCATTTAGTGGCACATATCAACACTATGCAAGAGCAAGGATATTTATATGAAGATTGGAAAGAACGATTAATTGTTTGTACTACTGCAGCAGAAGCAATTAACGTTTTGAGTTGAGGTAAACACCGAAACCTGCTCTAAATACAGGTTGAGGATCACCATATTGATCTCTATAGGGTGAATTCATTTGTTGCAAAATATCAATCATGATGGTAAAGTGCGAAAACCTGCTACCAATTTGTCTAGATCCATATCCTATGCCAGCCAATAAACTACCAGCATTATAATTAAATTTAGCAGATTGAGTTCCATTGTTATAGGATCTGGTTGAACTGATCCAATTGTATTCTGGTTGAATTTGTAAGTGTAAAAAATTGATAGGCCAAACCCTTAAAAATCCCCCTCCACCGTAATTGAAGTTTTTATCTTTTGTAATTGAACTCGATTGAGTATAATAATTTAGGTTAGCAACAACTCCAGCATCTAACCATTCGGTTATGCTATAACCCAATTCTGGATTGAGACCTATATTGAAAAAATTATTGGATAATCCAAGATTAATACTCGTTCCTATAAATACTTTATTCTTGTCAAATCCTTTAGGCGCAGCATTTTCATTTTGAGCAAATAAAGTATTGAAACAAATCAATAAAATAGCAATCAGCAAAAAAGGTTTTTTCATCATTGGATTTTTATAAAAATATGGAAATGAATTAGTCAAAAATCTTACCTGCATTTAAAATATTGTTAGGATCGAAGGTTTTCTTAATGCCACGCATCAATTGTAATGATGCATCATCAAAAACAGTATGCATATAGGGTTTTTGTATCAACCCAATTCCATGCTCACCACTAATGGTACCTCCCAAACTTTTTACCAATTCAAATAATGCTCTTAATATACCAGTCATTTCTTCATTACCATGACTATTTTTGATGGTTGGATGATTGATTCTGATATGTAAATTTCCATCTCCTGCATGTCCATAACACACTGCTTTAAAGCCATGTTGTACACCTAGCGCTTTTACTCCTTTGATGAGAGCGGGCAGTTCAGCTCTGGGAACAACAGTATCTTCTTCAATGGTATACCCATTTAATTTCACCGCTTCTGCAGCCCTTCTTCTCAGCTTCCATAATTCAGCTTTTTGTTGAGCATCATCCGCAAAAAATATTTCACCAGCATCAAATTGCGTAAGTAATTCTGCAATCGCTTCCATTTCACTCATCAATACGTCTTGATTATTGCCATCTACTTCAATGATTAAATGACCAGCAATTGAATCATTCACAGGTACCGCAGTACTATCTACCATTTTGCTAACGATCATCAATGCATCTATTTCAATTAATTCCAATGCACTGGGAACAAAACCAGCTCTGAAAATTGCACTCACAGCAGCACTGGCATTTTCCAAAGAAGAGAATGGAACCAGCATTAATAAATCGTGTTTAGGAAAGGGGATGAGCTTTAAAACAATTTTAGTAACAATGCCCAGTGTTCCTTCACTTCCAACAATTAATTGAGTCAGGTTATATCCGGTAGAATTTTTCAACACATTCGCGCCAGTCCAAATAATTTCTCCAGTGGGTAAAACCAATTCTAAGTTCAAGACATAATCTTTTACAACTCCATATTTAACCGCTTTCGGTCCACCGCTATTTTCAGCAATATTTCCACCAATAAAACAACTTCCCTTGCTACTAGGATCGGGAGGGTAGAATAGTCCTTTTTCTTTTACCGCATTTTGCAAAACTTCTGTAATTACCCCTGGCTCTGTTGTTACTTGTAAATTGCGTTCATCGATCGTTAGAATTTTATTGAATCGTTCAGTTGATAAAAGTACTCCTCCTAAATGAGGCA
>JBAXUV010000001.1:0-405837 GCA_037129425.1 Sphingobacteriia bacterium | reverse complement strand
GAGATATAAGATAGGAGATATAGGATAGGAGATATAAGATAAGAGATATAAGATAGGAGATATAGGATAGGAGATATAAGATAAGAGATATAAGATATAAGATAAGTGATTAGTTATAATGGAATTCAAATAGTGAATTGCTATTAACCAAAATCAGCTATTTAGCAATAGTTGTTGCAATTTTTCCATTCCAATAGAGGCTGGGGCCTCAATAGCAGTTAAATTCAATACTGATTGGGTAAATGGGATGTTTTTATCAATAATAAATTTGGGAATTTCTCTAGCTGCGTAATTTACTAAGCCTGCGGCAGGATAAACCGCTAGGGAAGTGCCAATCACAACAAATAAATCGGCTTCTTCTACTATTGCTGCAGCTTTGTAAATCATTGGCACATCTTCTTCAAACCAAACAATATGGGGCCTGTATTGACCACCATCAGGGGCAAGATCGCCCAAATGAATATCTCCCTTTATTGTTTCAATGTGATGATGGTTGGTGTCTAAAACACTTCTCATCTTAAAAATTTCTCCATGTAAATGCAAAACCTGACTACTGCCTGCTCTTTCATGCAAATCATCAATATTTTGCGTGATTATGTGTACATCAAAATGTTTTTCTAAATCAGCCAAAATGGTATGTGCTTTGTTGGGTTTCGCATTAGCTACATCTTTTCTACGCATATTATAAAAATCAAGTACCAATTGCGGATTCTTTTTCCAGCCTCTTGGATTGGCTACTTCATGTACATCGTAACCTTCCCATAATCCATCGCTATCTCTAAAAGTTTTTATTCCGCTTTCAGCGCTAATGCCTGCGCCTGTAAGTACAACTAATTTCTTCATCACCTCAAATTTTTGTTTCACTCAATTCCATGATGATTTCCCATTCATCTTCGGTAACAGGTTGCACGGATAACCTGCTATTCTTGATCAATGCCATATCGGCTAATCTTTTGTCGCCCTTTACGGTTACTAAACTAATAGGCTTTTTTAATTTTTTGTAAGGGGCAAAATCCACTACTACCCAAGCTGATTCTTCAGTCGTGGGATCTTGATAAAATGTTTTTATCACTTTAGCGATTCCAACGATCTCCATCCCCATATTGCTATGGTACCAAAAAGCTAAGTCGCCTTTTTGCATAGCTTTTAAGTTATTTCTTGCCTGGTAATTTCTTACCCCATCCCAAATAGTTTTTTTGTCTTTTTCAAATTGATCCCAACTGTATTTAAAAGGTTCGGATTTAATTAACCAGTATTGCATTCTTTATATTTTTTATATCTCATAATTTATATCTCATAATTTATATCTCATATCTCTTAACTCATAATTCATATCTCTTAATTCTTATCTCTTAATTCATAATTCTTATCTCTTAATTCTTAATTTTCTTCAAATAGAATTCCTTCTGCACTTAATTCCTCCAAAACTGGCTTATAGATGGATGCTACAATGGGTATATGCAACCCTCGCAAATTAATTTTATTTTCTAAAATCAGTTTAGCTGCTATTCCCAAAGGAAGCCCCACTGTTTTTGCCATTGCGGTATTGCTTTCATCATCACCTTTTACAATCAGCGAACTTTTTACCTGATGTTTTTCATTATTCAGGGTATAATCGATTTCGTGCAACATTACAATCAAGTCTTTGTCGCCCCTTTCTAGTTTCCACTTTTCTTCTAATAATTCTTGCAAAATGGCTGCATAAGATTTTTTTCCTTCATGTATAGATCGATTATTATACAATCCAAGAAATTCAAATTGTTGTTCCAATAGGGGGGTATCTAAACTGATTTTTTTCGATGATAATCGATCGCGCAAAAATCTTCCAAAAGACAATTCATCCGTATCTATCAATTCATCGTCCATTGTAAATCCCGCTTCTACCATTTTTTGCCATCCACTACAAAATTCAGGATATCTTAATGTGGTTCTGATAAAAGTAGCTGCTGTTTCTAATCCATACAGGCTTGCATAACTCATGGAATCTCTGTTGGGGTAATAAGCCAGTTTACCAAATGAAGGTATTTCCACGGAACTACAGTCTATAAAAATTTGATCATAGCTCACTTCTTTAATTGCATTGTTTTCTTTGTAAATGGCTCCAGCTTTTCCTGCAGTGATAATATTTCTTGGATTCCAACTGAATTTATATTTCCATGGATTGTTATTGCTTTCTGGGGCTACTAATCCCCCGCAATGCGATTTAAAGGAATCAATATTGCCTCCTTTTTGCTGAATTGAATGAATGAGTTGCATTGCACTCATATGATCAATACCTGGGTCTAAACCCATTTCACCTAAGAAAAATAATCCTTTTGATTTAATATCGTTTTCCAGCTTTTTAATGGAATCATCAATATAAGAGGCAGTTAAAAGGTGTTTTCCCAGTTCTAAACAGGATGTAGCCACCAAATTGTGTAAATGAGGGGGCAAAAGAGAGATTACTAATTGGGTGTTTGCAATTAATAATTTTCTTTCTGCTTCATTTTCTATTGGGATAGATTTTGCAGATAAAAATGGGGAATTTCCGATTTTTGATTGAACTAATTTTTCATCGATGTCCACGATGGTGCAATACCATTGATTTTGAGCACATATTTTAGCCAAATAATGGATAAGTACAGTAGCAGATTTGCCTGCTCCAAATAGCAATATTTGTTCGGTATGGGCCATAAAAAAAATAAATATAGAACAATTGCCGCCGATGCATGAAAATCAATCAATTATAGCTCTTAACAACTGTGGATAAAACCCTTAAAAAAACCTCATTTTTAGCGTATTTAGAAGGGTAAAAAAGGTATCTTCGCAGACCTTTAATTGAGTGGTTATTTTGCCACTTAACAGTAATCAATTTTGAACGAGAAAAAGATACATGGAAGAGAATCAATTACCAGCCCTTACAAACGATAACGATCGTATTATTCAGGTAAATATTGAAGAGCAAATGAAAACCGCTTATATCGACTATTCAATGTCGGTAATAGTAGGTAGAGCATTGCCAGATGTTAGAGATGGATTTAAGCCAGTTCACCGTCGTGTTTTATATGCAATGAGTGAATTGGGCAATAATAGTAATAAGCCATTTAAAAAATCTGCCCGTATTGTTGGGGAAGTAATGGGTAAGTATCACCCCCATGGAGATAGTGCTATTTATGATACATTGGTTCGTATGGCTCAGGAATGGACCATGCGCTATACACTGGTTGATCGACAAGGTAATTTTGGTAATCAAGATGGAGATCCACCGGCTGCTATGCGTTATACCGAAGCAAGACTTCAGCGTATTGCAGAAGCTATGTTGGATGATATAGAAAAAGAAACGGTAGATTTTCAGCTAAATTTTGATGACTCTTTAGAAGAGCCTTCAGTGCTTCCTACAAGAATTCCTCAATTATTGATCAATGGTTCATCTGGTATTGCTGTGGGTATGGCTACCAATATGATGCCGCATAATTTGAGTGAAGTCATTGATGGTTGCGTTGCCTATGTGGAGAATAGATCTATTGCGATTGAAGACTTAATGAATTATGTAAAAGCTCCAGATTTTCCAACAGGCGGAGTGATTTACGGCATGGAAGGAGTAAGGCAAGGATTACTTACTGGAAGAGGCAGAGTAGTGGTAAGAGGCAAATGCAATGTAGAAGCAAAGCCGAATGGCCGCGAAATGATTGTTATTACTGAAGTACCTTATCAAGTAAGTAGAGATGTTTTAACAGATCGTATAGGACAATTAGCCATTAACAAAATAGTAGACGGAATTGCTGATGTTGGTAATCAGAGTAATAAAGATGGTACCAGGATTGTTGTTGAATTAAAGAAAGATGCTGTTGCTCAAGTGGTGATCAATCAATTGTACAAGCATACCGAATTACAAACCAGTTATGGTATCAATAATGTTGCCCTAAGCAAAGGAAGACCAAGAATCATGAACCTTCGCGATTTGATCAGCGAGTTCATCGAATTCAGAATGGAAGTGGTTATTCGCAGAGCTAAATTCGAATTAAGAAAAGCAGAAGAGAGAGCGCATATTTTAGAAGGTTATTTAAAAGCACTTGATCATTTGGATGAAGTGATTCGCTTAATTAGGGCTAGTAGAACACCTGATGAAGCTAAGGAAGTATTGATCGCAAAAAGTAAAGAAGAGAAATGGTACTTGAATGCTGCTATGTTCTCCGATCTGGCCAATGATATTTATTCTCAGGAAGAAGGATTGTCTGAAGCGCAAGCAAAAGCAATATTGGAATTGCGTTTACAAAGACTTACTGGAATGGAGCGCGATAAAATCATTGAGGAATTCAATGGTTTGATTGCAACCATCAAGCATTTGAAAGCTTTGTTGGCAAGTGAAGACATGCGTTACGATTTAATTAAAACTGAATTGTTAGAAGTTAAAGCCAAGTTTGGAGATGAACGCAAAAGTGAGATTCAATATTTGGCGGATGAAATGCGAATAGAAGATCTAATTGAAGATGAAGATGTAGTAATTACCATTTCACATTTAGGGTATATTAAAAGAACTTCAGCAACAGAATATCGCCAGCAGAAAAGAGGAGGAAGAGGAGCAATTGGTTCTAAGACCAGGGAAGAAGATTATGTAGAACATTTATTTGTGGCATCTACTCACGACACTATGTTGTTCTTTACTGAAAAAGGAAGATGTTTCTGGATGCGCGTATATGAAATTCCAGAAGGAGAGAAACAAGGGAAAGGCAGAGCCATTCAAAACTTGATTCAATTGCCTGGAGATGATAAAGTAAAAGCCATCATCAATGTTAAAAAATTAGATGATAAGGATTTTGTTCAAAATCATTTCATTGTACTTTGTACCAAGCGAGGAATTATTAAGAAAACTTCTTTAGAAGATTTCAGCAGACCAAGAGCAAATGGTGTGAATGCAATTAATATTAATGAAGGTGACGAATTACTAGAAGCTAGATTAACTGATGGAAATAGCGAAATCATGATGGCAGTGAGAAGTGGAAGAGCCATTCGTTTTCCTGAAGTAAAAGTGAGACCTACTGGTAGAGGAGCCATTGGTGTAGCAGGTATTGAAGTAGATGATAATACGGATGAAGTAGTTGGAATGATCTGTGTTAACAAAGACGATACCGAAAGAACAATATTAGTGGTAAGTGAAAAAGGATTTGGTAAAAGAACTGCTATTGAAGATTACCGCATTACCAATCGTGGAGGAAAAGGGGTAAAAACCATTAATGTTACAGAGAAAACAGGTAGATTAGTAGGCATTTTATATGTAAAAGAAGTGGAAGATTTAATCATCACTTGTAAATCTGGAATTACTATTCGTACTGGAATAGTTGATATCAGAGAGGCAGGAAGAGCTACTCAGGGTGTTAAATTGATTCGCTTAGACGATACAGATGAAATTGCAGCTATTTCTCAAATTGAAGAGCAAGAAATTGAAGAAGCGCCGCTTGAAGGAACAACCACAGAAGCGACATCAATTGAAGAGAAACCAAATGACGAAACATCAACAGACGATTCAATAACAGATGAAACAACAACCAATTAAACAACTTTAAAACACCCCATATGAAGTATTTTTTCTCCGTTCTTTTCAGCATTGTAATATTGAATGTTGCGATTGCGCAGGATTTCAAAAAAGTGCAGACCCTTGTATTACTTGGGAAAACTGAAGATGCTAAAACAGAAAACGATAAATTATTAGCCGATCCAAAAGGAGCTGCAAAAGCAGAAGGCTGGTATTGGAAAGCACGTTTAAATGCTGCATTGGCAAAGAATGAAGCTACTAAAGCCAAGTTCCCGAATGCATTAAATGATGCTGCTGAAGCAACTAAAAAGTATGTTTCAATGGATCCTTCTTTTGCTGTTGTGAAAGAGAAAGGCGCTGATGGATTTTTTGATCTCTATTCAATGTCTTTTAATACTGGCTTAACAGATTTTACTGCTAAAGCTTGGCCTAAAGCTGCCGAAGATTTTGAATCTGCAGTATACTATAGTGATTTTATTTTCCAAAATAAATGGGCAAATTCAAAAGCAACTTTCGATACTACCTCTATTTTATATGCTGCATATTCAAATCAAAATGCGCAAAAAATGGACCGAGCTTCTTCTTATTATATACGTTTAGCGGAAGCAAAGTGTACAGGTGAGAACTTTCAAGACATCTATAAGTTTTTAGCTGATCAAGGAATTAAGAAGAAAGATAAAGAAGGCTTTTACAAAGCCCTAGCTTTGGGAAAAGAAGTATATCCTAAAGAAAATTGGGATGACTACGAAGTTGAATACATCGATCAAAATTTCACATTAGCAGAAAAGACCGCATTTTATGATAAAGGAGATGCTGCAGGAACATTATCTGAAATGCAATATTTGCAATTTGGAGATGTATTTGTGAATGTTAGACATAAAGAAACAGATAGTACTATTTTTGACAAGTACACTGTAAAAGGTGTTGATGCCTTTAAAAAAGCATATGCCAAAAACAACCAGAATGCTTTAGCAGCTTATAATGTGGCAGTGATACATTATAACTACTTTAATGACGCTGATGATAAATACGGTGCTAATATCAGGGAATTACAACAGTTGAATGCTAATAAAACAGTTGAAAAAGACCCTAAGAAAAAAGCTGCAGCAGATGCTAAATTGAAAGAGCAAACAGATGCAATCAAGAAAAAGAATCTTGAAGTAGATAAAATTGCACAAGACAATATTGATACTGCGATTGATTGGTTAAACAAGACCTATGCGATTTTAAAAGATAAAAATCCAAGAACTAATGTAGAAAAAGGTGTTCTGAATAAATCAGTTGATTTCTTGGCCAATTTATATTCATATAAAATGAATAAAGTAAGAGGTAAAGATCCTAAAGCATTTGATGCATTCGAAGCTAAGTATAAAGAGTTTGATGCATTGCACGGAACTTTCAAATAATCGTGAATTGAAATACTATTTAGAGAAGCCCCATATATTGGGGCTTTTTTAATGCATTCTATTTGCTGATTTTTAAATAAATCATGATTGAATCAAATACATCGTTCGCTGCTGAGAAATGCATTTACTCAATTATGGATCACCTTAAATAATGCATTTCTCAAAGGCTCACTCTTGTATTTGATTCAATCATCACAATTAAAAATTAAACTATTTCTAAAAATTTGCAAACGAGCCTTTTGAATTACAATATTATCGTTTGTAATATATTTACATCGAGTAAATAATGCTTTGAAAAATTTGCAAAAACGAGCCTTTTAGAAATGCGATATTTTAAGACCTTGAAATAAGGCAATGCATTTCTAAGCAGCGAGAGTTGCAAATTTTCAAAGCATTAATATTAAATTCTATAAAATTTATTCAGCGAACGATGTATTTGATTCAATCATTAACATATTTGAAAATCACTTCGTGTTGCAAATTTTCAAAGCATCATTTATAGTTTTAATTTAATTGCTTCCCAATTCTTTTTCAATGCATCAAAGGATGTATTTAATTCTTTAATGGTTGTAATTGCAATATCCGTAGGAGCGAGGTCGGCTTCTTGTAAATTACTCATAATAGTTTCATAAGAACCAGCTAAAGATCCAAAACTAGGAGCACCAGATCCACCACGTCTTCTGCCTGCCGTTCCCGATAAACTGATCAATTGTTTTTTTGTTTCTTCATTGATATTTGGAGCAGCAATATATTTACCCATTTCGTCCATCAATTTTTTTGCTTCGATGGATTTTTCGTAGCACTCCATAGAATATTGATGTTGCAATTCAATATCTTTCAAAGGTGTTTTAACTCTTGGATCCATTCTTATTGCAAAGGTTTCTGTATAAGATTGACCATCCACATTTAATGTCACCGTATAATTACCAGGTTTTGCCCAAGGTGAAGTAGGGGAAGGCGCTGTATTGCCTTCTATAGCAGCAATCGGATAACTAGGTACATTATTGAGTGGAGCATAATGCATATCCCAAACAAATCTTTGAGCTCCAGCTTCAGCTGATAAAATTTGTTGTGGACGAATCCAATACAAAGGAATATTTACTGGTGGAATAGGATAGGGTTGGTCATTACTACTAAATTTCCTTACAATTTTTCCAGCATTATCTTTTATCTCCAAAGTAATTGGCCCACTCGATTTTTTGTTCAAATAAAAATCGATAATGGCTCCATCTGGTGGGTTTTGTCCACTTGGTTCTTCTTGAGGTAAAGGAGTATCAGTATTCATGTTCCATCTAACCCTTGTAGTAGTTGGTGGTTTAAACAGCACAACATTTTTATTTTTTACTAATTGACGAAGCGGAGTAATATTGTCTAAAATCCAAAAAGATCTTCCATGCGTTCCTACAACAATATCATCGTCTTTAATTACTAAATCACGAATAGAAGTAGCTGGCATATTTAATCGAAGTGGTTGCCATTGCTGACCATCGTTCAAAGAAAAATATACCATTCTTTCAGAGCCTGCAATTAATAATCCTTTTGTATTTGGATCTTCTTTTACCGAATTGATAGGGTCTGATGGCAATCCATTGACTATTTCATTCCATGTTGCACCACCATCAGTTGTTTTATAAATATGTGGCTTCATATCGTCGCAACGAATTCGATTTACTGCAGCATAAGCAGTATTTTCATCAAAATGACTGGCTTCCATTATGGAAATTTTACTCCATTCAGTAATGGAAGGGGGAGTTACATTTTTCCATGTTTTACCACCATCTTTTGTGAGCTGAATATATCCGTCATCGGTTCCACACCAAATAATATTGGCATTTTTAGGCGAGGGCGCAATGGTATAAATAACCCCACGTCTTGGCATTTTTTTCATTTCCTCTGTAGTATAAATTCCAACACTTTCTGGAATCTTAGAATAACTTTCTCTCGTTAAATCTGGACTAATTACTTGCCATGATTTTCCTCCATTATTCGTTTTAAACAATACATTGCCTGCATAAAATAAAGTAGTTGGATCAACTGGTGAGAATAACACCGGGGCTGTTCTTACAAATCGATATTTCCCGGAAGCAATTGCTTCTGGAGAGATATGTTGAACCTGTCCAGTACGTTTATCATAGCGGGTAATTTTTCCTCCATAAATAATATTCGGATCGAGTGGGTCAGGAGCAACATAGCCATATTCCTCTACACCAACAGGATGCCATTCTCTGAAAGTAATTTGACCATCATTACCTCTTGAGGCAATGCCTACAGATCCGCTTTCTTGCTGACCTCCATATACATTATAAGGAAATGCATTATCGGTACTTACATGATAAAATTGAGCCGTTGGTTGATTGTACCAAGAAGAAAAACTTTCTCCGCCATTTACAGTTATGATGGCTCCCTGATCGGAAGCCATTAAAATAATATTGTTGTTATTAGGATTGATCCAAATACGATGATAATCATCTCCACCGGGAGCGCCTCTAAAATCTTTCCATGTTTTTGCTCCATCAGTAGATTTCCAAACAACTACATTGGCTGTATAAACTATATCTGCATTGAAAGGATCTGTTTTTATTTCAGCAAAGTCAGAGCCGCGTCCCCAATATCTATTATCACTACTCATATTTTTCCAGGTTTCACCTGCATCATCACTTCTGTAAATTCCTCCTTTATCTCCGGCATCTACAGTTGCATACAACCTATTCGAATTACTTGGAGCGATGCAAAATCCAATTCTACCTAATCCTTCAGCTACAGTAGGGAGGCCAGTGACCAATTTTTTCCAGGTATCACCACCATCTGTTGATTTGTACAATCCACTTTCGGCGCCGTTCCATGCACCGTTTTCCCAAGGGCCCTGACGGCCAGCCCATAAATCGGCATAAATAATATTAGCATTATTAGGGTCGATGGTTACTTGAATGGCCCCTGTATTTTCATCCTTATATAAAACCCTTTCCCAGGTTTTTCCTCCATTAGTAGTTCTGAATACACCTCGTTCTGAATTCGGTCCATAGGGATGACCCAGTACTGCAGCAAAAACTTTGTTTTCATTTTTCGGGTCGATAGCAATACCTCCAATTTGTTGGCCATCTTTTAAGCCAATATTTTCCCAGGTTTTACCAGCATCTATTGACTTATACATACCATCACCAACTGATAAATCGGGGCGTTGAATACCTTCGCCAGAAGCCACATAAATGGTATTTGGGTTAGAAGGGGCAACAGCAAGATCTCCAATGGACCCAGTAGGTTGATCATCAAAAATAGGCTTCCAGGTTCTACCAAAATCGGTGGTTTTCCAAACACCACCATTATTTACACCTATATAAAATACATTGGGTTGATTGGGAATTCCTACAGCTCCAACAGTTCTGCCGCCTCTGTGTGGGCCAATCATACGCCATTTCATGGCTTTTAAATAGCCAGGATCTACCTGAGCTGAAGCAAGAAGCGTTAATAACGCAAAACTGATTGAAAAGATGGAGCGTGTGATCAATTGCATGGACTCATTGTTTAGTAATCGGAAATTACAACAAAAAGCCTTAATTGATCAAGAACTCAATTTATACGATATAATTATATACAGTTATATATACAGTTAGTTTTTGGGGAAAATAGGCTGTTTTGATCCGCGGCGGTCTATACCATTAGGAGTTTCAAAAAAGGATTTATTCTTTATTTGATTGATTTGCTTTTGTTGACTGGCAACTTTGTTTTCCAACACCTGGATTTTTTGGGTATTGGTGCTATCGGATTTTACTTGTGCAAAAATTGAAGTAGTAGATAATAGGGTAGCAATAATAAAACTATTTAGAAGGGCAATCTTTTTCATCTGGCAATTATTGAATGATTTCTTAAAGCAAAGGTACTATGAGTAAATTAAATTGTCAAATAAACTATTTAACATAAAAGTTAGTTATAAGCATTAACCCATTTCCTTTTTTGCTTTTGCGGGTGGCAGACATTTCGATGGCTGCCACCCGCAAAAGCAATGATACAAAGGGGTATGGGTTAAGATTATAACTGTATATTATGTTACTTAGGTAGGCATTGTGTAGGGGTTATTGTAAGTTTAGCGAAGCGGTTCAATAACTCCGAAGGGGGAAGAATATTTAGAAAAAAAAGAATAGCGTAGCGAGGGAAACGAGCAACAAATTCGCTAAGTTAGAGGTATGGATTCTAACACAAGTATTAAAATAATAGATTACGTTTTAAATATTATTTACAAACAATATAATCGTAATGGAATTACTGATGGAGAATTATATGGATTGTTAGTAAGAGATTACAAAGAATTGGATGGGCAAGTTTATACAATTTTTAAATTAAAATCAACATTAAAAACTTTAGAAAAAGAAGGATTTATTTATAGTGAAGTAAGAAAAAATGAGAGGTCGATGACCAAAAAAGATACTGTGCTTTATTTTTTGTCTTTAGATGGTGAATTACTTATAGAAAGAGGCGGGTATACCGAAAAGTTGAATGATATAATAAGAGATAAAAAAAAGACCGAATATCAGTATGTTTTTAATTTAACGGTAGCGGTATCTAGCGCACTTGTATTTATTGTTGCTTTATTTGATTATTTTAAAAAAGATGAAGTAAAAATTTTGCAACCCCAAACAATACAGATAAAAATAATAGACACAGTTGTAAAGAAAGAAGATACAGTTGTGGTTTATCTAGATTCTCCAAACAAAAAACCGATTCGATAAAAGAAAGCAGCGTTGGCTTTTTTTTCTTAATATTCTGTTGTGCGCTATTTAACATAATATTAATTATAGGAAAATAAGTATATTTGATTTTAGATCTGAATTGAGGCTAATATCCTGATAATCATTATATTCATTCTCTAATTATAAACGTATAAACAATATGAAAAGTATTCCTCGTAGACAGTTTATTCAACAAGGCACTGCAGCAAGTTTAGCTTTTAGTGCGTCGCTGAGCAGTTTAAAATTATTTGCTGCTGAGCAAACTAATATGGTTAGAATTGGAATTATTGGTGTTGGATTACGCGGTCAAAATCATCTGGAAATGATGTTAAATCGTGCCGATGTTCAGGTAATTGCCATGGCTGATCCTAACCCAATTATGATGTCCGCAGCGCAACAAATCATCACCAAATCGGGTAAAAAAGCCGCTGTTGAATATGGTAAAGGAAAACTCGATTATAAGAATTTATTGCAAAGAACCGATATAGATGCTGTGATTATTGCTACACCTTGGGAATGGCATGTTCCTCAGGCCATCGATGCATTAAATGCAGGTAAAATTCCTGGTGTGGAAGTCTGTGGTGCCATCAAGATTCAGGACTGTTGGGATATTGTCAATGCGTCTGAAAAGACCAAGATTCCTGTAATGGTCCTAGAAAATGTATGTTATCGTAGAGATATCATGGCTGTATATAATATGGTCAGAAAAGGTCTTTTTGGGGAAATTTTACATCTACAAGGCGGTTATCAGCACGATTTAAGGGGCGTTAAATTCAATGATGGCATTACCCCCTATAATTCAGGAGTTGAATTTGGTGAGAAAGGCTTTAGTGAAGCACAATGGCGAACCAATCATTCGGTCAATCGCAATGGAGACCTTTATCCTACCCATGGATTAGGTCCTGTAGCCATGATGATTGATATCAATAGAGGCAATAGACTTACCCGTTTATCGTCGGTAGCAACTAAAGCAAAAGGTTTACATAAATATGTAGTTAACCATCCTAAAGGCGGTGAAAATCACCCAAATGCGAAAGTTAATTTTAAATTAGGAGATATCGTTACTACCCAAATTCAAACCCATAATGGGGAAACAATTTTGCTAACGCACGATACCAATTCACCTCGTCCTTACAATATTGGGTTTAGAGTACAAGGAACGGAAGGATTATGGCAAGACAGTAAATCTGGAGCATTTAATGCCGGCATGTTGTATATAGAGGGAAAATCTGAAAAATCCCACCAATGGGAAAATCCTGAGAAATGGCTAAAGGAATACGACCATCCCCTTTGGAAAAAATATGAGGATGCTGCAGTTGGCGCTGGACATGGTGGGATGGATTTTTTTGTAGACAATGCATTTATTGAATGTATCAAACGAAAAATCAATTTCCCATTGGATGTATATGACCTAGCTACATGGTATGCTATTACACCGCTAAGCGAAAAATCAATCGCAGAAAATGGACAGGTTCAAACCATTCCGGATTTCACCCGTGGAAAATGGCAAACCAAAAAAGCTGATTTTGTGATGGGCGAATATTAATAGCAGCACTTAGCGGATAGCTTCCTGAAATAATTGCAATAATCGATCTTGATTGAGTGCCCTGATCAAATTATGGTCGGGGTATTTTTTACCATAATAAATATCGTTTTGCAAATAATCAGTGATAAAACGCAATGACTGCATATAGATTAATATCTCACCAGCTAAGTAAAAACGGTCCAATTCAAATGGCGTAATGGAATCTTTGATGGTTCCTGAATACCCATCATAAATCGCGCTAAGAATTTCTTTTCTCACTTCAATTTTATCGAGATTTTTTTCTTCTTCAGAAACAGGGGATATATAGGTTCTAAGCATATCACCTATATCACTAAATAAATAACCTGGCATAACAGTATCCAAATCGATTACACAGAGCCCCTTCCCTTTTGAATCAAATAAAATATTGCTGATTTTGGTATCATGATGCATCACTCTTTTGTGCGCGTCCGGATTAATTATATATTCTTTGAATTGTTGTACAATCGATACATTATTTTTTAATGATTCGATGATTTTTTTGCTATTGCTAAGCCGATTGGTATTATTGTTTTGTATGGCTTTTTCAAATTGTTGATAGCGTAAATCCAGTTGATGAAAATTGGGTAAACTAATATGTAATTGATCATTAGGGAAATGAATTAATGCATTGGTAAAGCACGCAAATTGTGTTGCAGCTTCCTTCGCTTGAAAAGGATGATCAACAACTGTGAGTGTAGTTGTATCTGGTATAAAAATAAAAGCACGATAAGCCAATTCATTTTCAATAATCAATCGCTGGTTGTTTTTATTGGCAACCGGTGTTGTAAATAAATAATGGGGCGCATGTTGTTCTAGATATTGTGCAATCATTCCAATATTGACGTCAATCCATTCAGGATGATTAAATACTTGGGTGTTGATGCGTTGCAAAATAAACTCACCCTGATCTGCCTTGATTTTCCAGGTATGATTGATCAATCCACTGGTTAATGAACTATGCTGAACATTGGTCCATCCAAATGAATTAAAAATAGAATTGAGTTGATTGATAATCATCGATTCAAAATACGAATTATCGACAAGGAAATAAGTATCTTAGTCAACTTAATTGATAAATTTTATTTCCCTATTTAATAATACTCAATCATGCTAGCTAGAAGACAATTTTTACAACTTAGTTCGATGGGTTTAAGTGCTATTGGCTTATCTGCCTTTAAAGGAAAATCAGCAGTTCAAAAACCAATTGTTATTTCAACCTGGGATGCCGGAATACGCGCCAATAAAGCAGCTTGGCAAGTCTTAAGAAATAATGGAAGAGCGCTTGATGCTGTGGAGCAAGGAGTAATGGTAACGGAGAATGAAAGAAATTGCTGTGTGGGTTTAGGGGCCAACCCAGATAGAGATGGCTATGTTACATTGGATGCCTGTATTATGGATGAGTTTGCCAATTGCGGAAGTGTAGCTTTTTTAGAAAGAATAAAACATCCCATACAGGTTGCCAGAAAAGTAATGGAAAATACACCGCATGTTTTTTTAGTAGGTTCAGGTGCACAACAATTTGCACTCTCTCAAGGATTTGTTTTAGAAAAAGAAGGGTTGTCTGAGGATGCTAAAAAAGAATATGAAAAATGGTTAAAAAAATCAGAATATAAACCGCAAATCAATATCGAAAGAAATCAACAAGCATTTGTGCCAAGTCGCTTGTCTGATGGTTCTTTTAATCATGATACTATTGGAATGATTGCTATGGATGCAGCTGGGAATTTAAGCGGAAGTTGCACCACCAGTGGAATGGGATTTAAAATGCGTGGACGTGTAGGTGACTCCCCTATTATTGGAGCTGGATTATTTGTAGACAATGAAGTAGGTGCTGCAGTGGCAACAGGCCAAGGAGAAGATATTATAAGAGTGGGTGGATCACATGCAGTGATTGAATTAATGCGTCAAGGTGTAGCTCCTGAAATAGCCTGTAAAAAAGTGATAGAACGTTTGTATAAAATAAAAGGAGCAAAAGCCAAAGACATACAAGCTGCAATAATTGCTATCAATAAAAATGGCGAATACGGTTCTTTCTGTTTACAGAAAGGATTTAATTATGCGGTATGCACTGGCGACAATAACAATCAATTAATCGACGGTAAATTTTTAATCTAAGATGAGTCAACATATATTACTCGAAATTTGTGTATTCAATGTAGCTACTGCTATTGCTGCTAGCAATGCAGGTGCAGACCGCATTGAACTATGTGAAAATTATGCCAATGGAGGAACTACCCCTTCTTATGGATATTTAAAAACGATCAGAGAAAAAATTACAATTCCTGTTTTCCCGATGATCCGTCCGAGAGGTGGAGATTATTTTCATGCTACCGATGAAATAGCCATCATTCAAAAAGACATTTTGTTGTGTAAAGAATTAGGATTTGAAGGAGTAGTTTTTGGATTACTCAATCAAGATGGAACCGTTGATAAAGACAATACGGCTCGTTTGGTAGAAGCCGCCTATCCGCTTGAAGTTACTTTTCACCGTGCATTCGATCGTTGCAAAAATCCATTGGAAGCATTGGAAATTTTAATTGAAGCTGGTTGCACCAGAGTATTAACATCTGGTCAAGAACCTAAAGTAACGGATGGTTTGATATTGGTAAAACAAATGGTAGACCAGGCTAATAATCGAATCATTATTTTACCTGGCAGTGGGTTGAATAGTTCCAATGTAAAACATATCATTGATTCAACAGGTGTTTCTGAAGTGCATACTTCAGCAAGAATTAGAATACCTTCTTCTACCCTTTTCAGAAATGAAAAAATGCCTGAAGATTTTGATATTGATTTTGTGGATGTTGAGGAAATTAATCAACTCAATCAAATCATTAAGTCAAATTAATAGAGTAACCTTACTTTAATAGTATGTTTTACTTCTTTCAATAATGCAAGTGCCTGGGTCGATAATTTTTTATCTACATCCAAAACAACATAACCAATTTCTTCATTGGTTTTTAAATATTGACCAACAATATTGATATTGTTTTTAGACAGAACCGTATTGATGGCACTTAATACTCCAGGAACATTGTGGTGTGAATGCAATAAACGATGTGCCCCATCAATGGGAGGTAATCCAATGGCAGGAACCGTATGAGAACCATTGGTAATGCCTCTTTCGAGGTATTGAAATAATTTAATACTCACATCTTCGCCAATATTTTGTTGTGCTTCTTCAGTTGATCCACCAATATGAGGAGTGAGTAGTACATTTTTTAATCCTTGCAATGGAGTTTCAAAATGGTCACCATTTTTTTCTGGTTCAAATGGATATACGTCAATTGCTGCACCGCTTAAATGTTCTTCAGATAAAGCATTGGCCAATGCTTTTAAATCTACCACTTCGCCACGAGCATAATTGATCAATATAGCGCCTTGTTTCATTTGCTTGATGGTGTTCTTATTGATCATGTTTTTTGTTTGTGCTGTTTCTGGCACATGCAATGAAACAATATCAGAAAGTCCTAAAAGCTCTTTCATATTTTTTGCAGAACGGGCATTGCCTAATGGTAGTTTGGTTTCGGTATCATAAAACAACACTTTCATGCCTAGTGATTCTGCCAATACACTTACCTGAGATCCAATATTTCCATACCCAATTAAACCCAATGTTTTTCCTCTTAGTTCAAAGCTTCCTTTTGCTTCTTTTAACCAAATGCCATCATGTGCAGCTTTGTTTTTATCAATGATTCTTCTGATGAGCATTATGCTAGAACCAATCACTAATTCGGCCACACTTCTTGTATTACTATAGGGAGCATTAAAAACCACTACTCCGGCTTTGGTGGCAGCTTTTAAATCAACTTGATTTACCCCAATACAAAAACAGCCGATTGCTTGTAATTTGGTGGCAGCCTCCAATACTTTTTTAGTGATCATTGTTTTAGAGCGAATGCCAATTAAATGCACGTCTTTAACAGCTTTGATCAATTCATCTTCACTTAATGCTCCGCTTAATTTTTTGATATTCGTATAGCCATTCTGTTTGAATTGTTGAACAGCTCTATCACTGATATTTTCTAAAAAAAGTATATTGATTCGCTCTTTTGGATAACTCGTTGCTTTAACTGCTGTACTCATGTCTGCAAAATAAATGTTTATTGTTTTCACATCAACTGCATAGTTTTCCACTTTGAGTGGCTAAAGTGCATTGTAAGTTATATTTGTGTTTTCGTACCAATGTAATCCTAATGCCCAGAAAGATGATTATTCCAGTGCTTTCTTTTTTAATAATGGCTTGTAGTGGTTCCGACAAGTCTAAAATGCAAAAAGAACAGGCTTCTTTTTCTCCAATCAACGATTTTTCACCCATTTCAAGCAAATCAAAAGAATATTATGCCAGTTTGATTGAGCCTCTATATCAAAAGCAATTGGTTGCCACCGGGTTTAATGGAGCCATCATCATGGCCAAAAACGGGGAAATTGTATTTGAGGATTACCGAGGGATGATCAACTTCAAAACCAAAGAGCCGATTACTTCTAGTTCTACTTTTCATATAGCTTCTGTATCCAAAACTTTTACTGCAATGACCATCCTTCGTTTAATGGAAGATGGCAGATTAGATATAGATGAACCTGTAGCAAAGTACCTCAATGGATTTCCCTATGAGACCATAACCATCAAAAATTTATTGTCACATAGAAGCGGTTTGCCAAAATATGATCATTTTATGGCTGGTACAAGGTCATATGTTAGTAGAAAAAAGAACAAAAGAGGTAAATGGGTTAAATATACCGTGTACGTAAAAGATCCTATTTCATTAACTGGAATGAGTAGTAATTACGATGTTTTACGGTATTTGGTTGAGTTAAAACCTGCATTAGAAGCTACTCCAAACCGTAGATATAGTTATTGCAATACCAATTACGCCTTATTAGCCCTGATTATTGAAAAGATCACTGGTCAAACCTACCCTCAATACATGAAAGACAGTGTTTTTACCCCCTTGGGTATGAAAGACAGTTATGTATTTAGCTTAAAGGATACAGCTAATTATATCCCTTCCTATAATTATAATAAATCCCCTTTTCCTTTAGAAAAATTGGATTGTGTTTATGGGGACAAGAATATTTATAGTACTGTAAGAGATCTTTTACTATGGGATCGGGCCCTTTATCAGGGCACTTTTATTGATCAATCTACCCTAGCTATGTCTTATGAGCCATTAAGCAATGAAACAAGGGGTTCCAAAAACTATGGATTAGGATGGCATTTATATGTAAATCCCCCAGAACCTACTATTGTTTACCACAATGGCTGGTGGCATGGAAATAATGCAGTTTTTAAAAGATTGATCAATGATACCGCTACAGTTATCATTTTAGGAAACAAGTTTAATAGAAATATATGGTCTGCTGGTAAAATGAGTTCGGTTTTCACAGGAAGAGCCGATACTGCTTCCCTAGATCAATAATAAAAAGACTGTTAATACGTTTTTAACCAGCAAATAGGTTTTAACCCTATTTTTGCCAACTTGAACCAAATAAATATCAGACACAATTGCTTATGAACAATCTACTGTTTTATGCCGTTCCGGCGATGGGAGTTATAGGACTCCTTTACACACTAATCAAATTTAACTGGGTTTCTAAACAAGATGCTGGTAATGCCAGAATGAAAGAAATCAGTACTTACATTGCTGAAGGCGCAATGGCATTTTTAAAGGCCGAATGGAAAATCCTTGGCTACTTTGTAGCTATAGTTGCTTTACTACTAGGTTTTATGGCAAAGAGCAATCCAGAAAGTCATTGGAGTATTGCAATCTCTTTTATAATCGGCGCTGTATTTAGTGCAACTGCTGGTTATATTGGAATGAAAGTAGCTACTAAAGCCAATGTAAGAACAGCTGAAGCTGCAAGAACCAGTTTAAGTAAAGCCTTAAATGTTTCATTTACTGGTGGAGCCGTAATGGGCTTAGGTGTTTCTGGCTTAGCAGTTTTAGGTTTAGGCGGATTATTTTTAATATTGAAACATTTCTTCTCTCCTGATGGAGATGCTGAAGGAATGTTGCGTACTATAGAAGTATTAACAGGCTTTTCTCTAGGTGCTGAAAGTATTGCCTTATTTGCCCGTGTGGGTGGCGGTATCTATACTAAGGCTGCCGATGTTGGTGCCGATTTAGTAGGTAAAGTAGAAGCTGGAATTCCTGAAGATGATCCTCGTAACCCCGCAACTATTGCTGATAATGTAGGTGATAACGTGGGTGATGTTGCTGGAATGGGTGCCGATCTATTTGGTTCTTATGTAGCAACTGTATTAGCAACAATGGTATTAGGACAAGAAACCAAATCTGTAGATGCATTTGGTGGATTAGCTCCTATCTTATTACCAATGATCGTTGCTGGTGTAGGTATCATATTATCGATCATTGGAACATTGTTTGTAAAAGTGAGTGATTCAGTAGGTGCAAGCACACATGCTGTTCAACGTGCTTTGAACATGGGTAACTGGGGATCAATGGTATTAACAGCTATTGCTTCTTATTTTATTGTAAATTATATTTTACCAGAAACCATGAATTTGCGTGGCTTGGAGTTTTCTCGTAATGGAGTGATGGGAGCTATTGCAGTAGGTTTATTGGTAGGTGCATTAATGAGTATTATTACAGAGTACTATACTGCAATGGGTAAACGCCCGGTAATGAGCATTATCCGTCAATCTGCTACTGGTCATGCTACTAATATTATTGGTGGTTTAGCAGTTGGTATGGAAAGTACTTTCTTACCAATTATTGTTTTGGCTGGTGGTATCTATGGATCTTATGCTTGTGCTGGATTATATGGAGTTGCTATTGCTGCTGCTGGTATGATGGCTACAACTGCAATGCAATTGGCTATTGATGCTTTTGGTCCTATCGCAGATAATGCAGGTGGTATTGCTGAAATGAGTGAATTACCAAGTGATGTGCGTGAAAAAACAGATATTTTGGATGCTGTAGGTAACACAACAGCTGCTAGCGGTAAAGGATTTGCAATTGCTTCTGCTGCATTAACAGCCTTGGCTTTATTTGCTGCATTTGTTGGAGTAGCAATGCCGGATAATCAACATATCGATATTTATAAAGCCGATGTTTTGGCTTCATTGTTTATTGGTGGAATGATTCCATTCATCTTCTCATCATTGGCTATCAGAGCAGTGGGTGAAGCGGCAATGGCAATGGTGGAAGAAGTGCGCAGACAGTTCAGAACTATTCCTGGAATTATGGAAGGTACTGGTAAACCAGAATATGATAAATGTGTGGCTATTTCAACTGAAGCTTCTTTAAAGAAAATGATGTTGCCTGGTGCTATTACTATTGTATCTCCTTTGCTGATTGGATTTTTATTAGGACCAGAAGCATTGGGTGGATTCTTAGCTGGCGCAACAGTGAGTGGTGTTTTGATGGGAATTTTCCAAAACAATGCTGGTGGTGCTTGGGATAATGCTAAAAAATCATTTGAAAAAGGTGTTGAAATCAATGGTGAAATGTATTTCAAAAAATCAGAGCCACATAAAGCTTCTGTAACTGGGGATACAGTGGGTGATCCATTCAAAGATACATCTGGTCCTTCAATGAATATTTTGATCAAATTAATGTCAATTGTATCATTGGTGATCGCTCCTACTTTGGCTACGATGCATCCAACAAAAGGAGCTAATCTTACCGAAAAGAAAGTAGAAGTAACCATTAAACAAACAAGTACTGACAGTGCTGCAACTGTTACTATTGATGCTAATGGAGATAAAATGAAAGGGTTGATTGAAGCCTTGAAAAAAGATGGTCTAGCTAAAGGTGATGATGTTAAATTAGAAATCAACAATGGTAAAATCACTATCAATGGCACTGAATTATCTGCAGATGTAGCAAGTAAATATGCTATGTTTATTGATGCAAAAGAAGGAGTGAAAATCTCCATTAATGAATCTGAAAAGAAGCAATAAATTGCTCACTGTATATTCAAAAAAATACCCCACCAATTGGCGGGGTATTTTTTTAGCAAGCAATCGAAAAAAAATATTACCATTTGTCTACTTCTTCGGTAGCGGTTGGATTAATTACTGGTTCATCTTCTACTTTTGGTGTAACCACTGCTGCAATTGATTCAGGAGCGGTTTCTTGTATCATATCAACAACCGGGGCTTCCTGTTTTGGATGGGTAGCTTCTCCTCCATTTTCGTCTTCGCTGTATTCATGATTGAATGCATCAAAATCGAAATCGGGCATCAACTCTGTTTTCACATAATCAATGGCTTCCACCATTGCTTTGATAAACTTGTTAAAATCTTCTTTATACAAAAAGATTTTATGACGGTCATAGCCATTGTTGTCGAAACGCTTACGGCTCTCTGTGATAGTGAGAAAATAATCATTTCCACGGGTGGCTCTCACATCAAAAAAATAGGTTCTTCTTTTTCCTGCACGGATTCTGGTGCTGTACACACTCTCCATTTTCTTTTCGTTGTTCTCGTACTCCACAATTGATTGTTTTGGTTAAAGCTTTGTTAAGTGATTTACAAATATAGGGAAGTTGACGAATTGACCAAGTTTTCAGCTTTCTGCTTCTTCTGTGAGCTGCAAACGGTATAATTCAGCATAATACCCATTTACAGCCATCAATTGTTCATGAGTCCCCATTTCGGCAATGCATCCATCCTCAAAAACGACGATTTTATCGAAATGAAAGCCTGAAAAGATTCGATGGGTGATGATAATGGCCGTTTTATCTTGTAAATAGCCATATAAATGACCGATTATTTCTTTTTCCGTTTTGGCGTCTACCGCACTAAGGCAATCATCAAAAACAATGATCTCTGGCTCTTTAATTAAAGCACGGGCAATGGAAATTCGTTGCTTCTGTCCTCCACTTAAGGTTACCCCTCTTTCTCCAATCATCGTTTCATATTGTTGATCAAAACCCATGATGTCTCCATCTACATTCGCAAACTGAGCCGCTTCTTTCACTTTTTCGAAAGGAGTATTGGCATCTACACCAAACCGAATATTATTACTCACCGTATCACTGAATAAGAATACGTCTTGTTGTACATAACTAATTTGCCTGCGTAATTCATTCAAGGGAATTTCATTAAGTGGCCTTCCTCCTATTTTAATGGATCCATTATTGGGTTCGTAAAATCGAAGTAATAATTGAGCAAGGGTGGTTTTGCCAGATCCGGTTTTACCTAAAATCAATACTTTGTCTCCTACTTGAATATCAAGATTCAACTGTTGGATAGCTTTTATTCCTGTATCAGGATAGGTAAAATTAACATTGTCAAAATGGATGGATCCTCCCAGATTGCCGCTATATTTTTTTGTAGAAGGATTGGTGATCGCAGGTTTCACATCCAAGAATTCATTCAATCGTTTTTGCGAAGCTGCAGCTCGCTGTATCATACTGGCTGTCCATCCTATGGCACTAACCGGAAAAGTGAGCATATTGATATAGATCACGAATTCTACAATCATTCCCACTTTTGTTGGATCCTCAATGGCTTGTAAACCACCTATAAAAATAGTTGCCAAAGTGCTGATGCCAATCATCAAAGCCATGCTCGGGAAATACACAGCTTCTACTTTTGCTAACCCAACTGCATTTTTCTTATAGGCTTCGCTATTTTTTTCAAAGAAGCCCAACATGGCTTTTTCCTGAACAAATGACTTGATAACGCGAATACCCGAATAGGATTCTTGTGCATTCGTAGTTAGATCAGATAAATTGCTTTGTATGATCTCACTTTTTTTATTGATGATACTATTGACAATATATATAGTGATCGCTAAAATTGGCAAAGGTGCTAATACAATCAATGTTAGGTGGACGTCTTTGCTCAACATATTGATTATGCAAAAACCAATCAATGTAACTAAGTTGATCAAATACATGACTGCCGGACCGGTGTACATTCTTACCCTGCTTACATCTTCCGCCATTCGATTCATTAGATCGCCTGTGCTATGCGTTTTGTAAAAGGCGGTATCCAATTGCTGATAATGTTGGTAGATCTCGTTTTTTTGATCAAATTCAATATGTCTGCTCATTACAATAATGGTCTGACGCATGAAAAACATCAGTACACCCCTTATTACTGCTATCAATAAAATACATAAACTACAAATAGCCACTAACCAACCGAAGCTAAATGTAAATTGATTGATGATACCAATGAACCAGTTTACTATTGAATCATGGGCATTATAGATGCCAGTTGGTTTTGCGCCAGGTAATTTTTGTTGTACTAAACTGATAACATAGCCTGTTATCTGAGGTGCCAACACTGCAAAATAGTTGGAAGCAATAACAAAAAACATCCCGATAAAAAATCGCTTACGGTATTTCCAGAAATAGTGATTGAGGGATGCTAGGTGTTTCAAATGCTCAAATTAGATTACAAATATACTTCAATTCGGGGGTCTTGTGTATTTGCAATTGATTGCCTTCGGCGTTCCAAAGGGATTGCTTTCGACATTCCATTTGGGATTAGCTGCGCTGATCCTTTATGGGGGGTGCTTAAAGAATTTAAAGCTGGATCTTCGATCCATTTTTTTCTCCCCTCAAGCTTATGAGAATAAATTCTCAACGCTTTCGGGAATAAAAAAACCCGCTATCGCGGGCTTTAAATTCTTTAGCGGAGAGCGAGGGATTCGAACCCCCGGACCTGTAACAGTCAACAGTTTTCAAGACTGCCGCAATCGACCACTCTGCCAGCTCTCCGCGGCAAAAGTAAGGGTTGGGGGTTTTTTATCCAAAACTTTTTAAAATAATTGAATATCAATGATTTAATCAGTTAGAAAGATCATCGTTTCTAATGGATCTTCTGTTTTTGGGGATAGATTCTTTCAGTTTACCAAATCGGTAATTTACACTAAAGCCATACATTCTGAAGTAATTTTGAGCAATATTTTGTTGGTTAAAATCTGCCCCCTGTAGTTTTTCAATATTGTCTCTAAACTTTGTAAATGGATTGTTTAGATAAGCGGAAAAGCCTAATTTATTTTTTATCAGATCCTTACTAACACTAACAGAACTGGCAATTATTTCATTTATCACACTTTGTAATCCGCTAGGATTCTTACTGTTGGCATTCATGTTTGCATTGAATTGCCAACCTGATTCAAGCTTATATCCAATAGAAATATCCACATAATAAGTAAATAAATCATTGTTGATGAGTACATTGTTCACCATTCCTTCAATGTTAAACTTTGCAATATTTCCATTCAGCCCAAAGTTTAGATTTGGAGTTATTGGGTATCCCAAACTAAAGTCAAGTCCTATTCTGCTGGCTTTTCCGGTATTTTCATAAGTGGTTCTCGTTATTCCAGTACTAGTATTTAGACGTGTAACTTTTAAGTCAATATTTTTTGAAAATGAATAATCAATACTAAACATCAGGGTTACTTTTCCATTTCTACTATATCCCATATTAACACTATTGTTTAAAACGGCTTGTAGTGAAGGATTTCCTGTTATTTCAAATGCTGGGTTAGATCTATCAACAAATGGATTCAGCCGATTGATTCCAGGTCTTTTAATACGTTGAGAAAATCCAGCGTTTAGGCTACTGATTTCTGTGAGCTTCTTTTGAATATTAATTGTAGGGATAATATTTAAGTATTGCTGATTTACAATCAGTGCATTGGTGATAAAATTGGCATTTACCGAAGTGTATTCTAGTCTTAATCCAGTTTGAAAAGACCAATCTTTTATGCCAAAACGCGCTGACTGATAGAAGCTGTACACATTTTGTGTATTCGTATATAAATCAGATTTTGAGGGGTCTTTAACAAGATTATTATTTACAAGATTGTAAACAGAAAAATCACTGTTGTTTTTTCGCAGGATTGCCTTTAATCCAGTTTCAAAGTTTATTTTCTTAATTGGAGTAACAAAATCTATTTGTGCTGTATTTTCTGAAGCACTGCTTTGATTGTCTTGATAAAAATCTGGTTCAGAAAAGTTTAGTTTTTGTTGGTAATTGATTTGATTGGCTTTACTATTTGAGAACGCGCTATTTCTAAAGGAGAAAGTCAATAATTGTTGTTTGTTTTTCTTAAACCCAAGTTGGTAATCAAAACTAAAATCATTGCCATCTCCTGTTCCATCATTACGATTATTGGCAGTATACCCTTGTACTAAATTTATCGGGTTCAATAGCTTTGATATTTGATTTTCAAGACCATCAGAATTGGATTTGTTTTTTGAAAATTGAATGGATAGTAAATGAATACTATCTATTTCATAACTAAAAGATGTTCCAAAATAACCTGATGATTGATTCGATGATTTATTTCCTATTTGTTGAACGATTAGGTTAGAAGAAATTTGATTGTTGTCAAAAATGGTACTTGGGATAATGTTTTTATTTATTCCAGCAAATCCACTTATTCCCCATTTTTGTTTTTTTATATTAATATTTGCACCAATCCCAGGACCTCCAGTCGGAAAACTTTGATTGAAGTTAATGTCACCAGCATAGCCTTCAGCAATCTTTTTAACGGTAATGATATTGATGATTCCTGCTAAGCCCTCAGCATCATATTTAGCAGGAGGAGTTGTAATTACTTCTATTTTTTGAACAGAAGATGCGGGCAAATTTCTTAAAAAGTTTTTTGGATCTTTTTCAATGATACCAGAAGGTTTGCCATTTAATAGTATCTGATAACTGCTGTTTCCTTTTAATAATAAGTTTTCTGATGCATCTACAGATACAAAAGGGATTTTTTTCAATATTGAAATGGTATTCTTTGAGCCACTTTCCGGGTCTGCTTGCACATTGTAAATAATTCGATCAATTTCTTGTTTAATGATGGGCTTTTTTGATTGTACTGTTACTTCTTTTAGAATGGTTGTCTTTACAGAATCTTTTTGAGCAGCAATTGAAGTAGCTAAGAAAATAAAGAAAGCAGTAGCTAATAGTGCAAGGATATTTTTTTTAAACATAACATTAATTATTTGATAGGGAATAAAATGCCCTTTGGGTAAACCCATTTAAGTAGAATAGTAATTTTATGGAAGTTTAGTTAGCCTTTTTTCTTGGCTATAACATAGTAGAGTAAAAATC
The DNA here is from genome assembly GCA_037129425.1 of Sphingobacteriia bacterium. GTDB lineage: Bacteria > Bacteroidota > Bacteroidia > Chitinophagales > Chitinophagaceae > Sediminibacterium. The sequence goes on along the minus strand of JBAXUV010000001.1, from coordinate 379,577 downwards.
CTATTGAAACAAATATGGCTTCAACACCATATGGTAAAGGAGAATCTTGTTTATAAGGAATGAATTCCAATATTACGAGACCAATTCCTCCAAAAAGGATGATTAACCCCCATTTTAAGACTTCTGAACCAAGCCCTGACAGTTTATTTAAAAACTGTAAAGAATTTTCATCAATTGGCCCACGATCAATAATTCGTCTTTTCAGAATATAATTAGTAATTGTGATTATAGCAACTCCTATTGTTATCAGTAAAGCGAGCATTACAAAGAATGGGGCTAAATTTTTCATGTTTTAATAATTCACTTGGTTAATATACTCAGTAGACAACTATTTTACTTAGAAAGTTACAGTTTCATAAAAAAATGTAACATTTAGGGATAAATAATTGTCCAATAAACAATGATTGATGATCAAGAACTAATAAATCAGGTATTAGAAGGCAATTTGATGTCTTTTACTATATTGGTAAAACAATATCAAAACTTGGTTTTTTCAATTTTGATCAAGATATTAAAGAAAGAAGAAGATGCAGAAGATGTTGCCCAAGAAGTTTTTTTGAAAGTACACAAGCACTTAAATAAGTTTCAGTTCCAATCCAAACTATCCACCTGGATTGCGGCAATTGCTTATTCGGAAGGACTCAATTATCTTAAAAAATCAAGCAGAAACCTTTCACATGGTTTAAATGAGGATATCGACAATTTCAATTTTAGCAATGAAACACCCCATTGGATTCTTGAAAAAAAAGATTTGAAACGATATGTGCAATTTCTAGTAGATCAATTACCAGTTCAATATAAAACTGTTTTAACTTTATTTCATTTGAATGAATTCAGTTATCAGGAGATTCAACAAATTACAGGTATGCCCGAAGGTACCATTAAAGGATATTTATTTAGAGCAAGAAACCTTTTAAAAACAAAAATCGAAAATCATTCAATATTATTTCATGAAACAAGTAAATGATTCCATTATTCAAGAAATGTTGAGTAGTAAAGAAATCACTCAAGATGAATTTCTCACTAAAGAAGAAAAAGTATCGTTAATGCTTTATCAGCAAGTGGTTGAAGCTATTCAAGCATATCCAAATCCTGCTATAAAAAACGATTTTTCATCAATCATTACTGAAAAAATCGTTCATAAAAAGACAAGACGCTATCAGATTTTCTTAAACTTTTTAATTGTTTTCTTAACCCTATTTTCATTTACAGCATTCATATTCTTTATAAATTCTGATATGTTGTATATGGTAAAAACTGTATTATTTCAATATAAATGGATATTTCTCTTTACTATAACAATGTTGACTCTTATTCAGTTATTCGATGCAAATCGAATTTCGATAATGAATAAAAGGATATCATTGTAACGCTTTTCCCTGCTCCAACAAGGCAATCTGATTGGCTATATTTTTTTTATTGGCTTCGTCTGGTGCCTGAGCTAAGGCTAATTTCGCATGTTCCAAAGCTTTGACATTGTTACCCATAGCAGCATATCCGCGCATCATACCACCATTGGTTGGCCAAGCCCCTTTGTTTTTGGAGTAGTTTTTTTCAAATACTGCCATTGCCTCAGCTTTTTTTCCTTCAGTTAATAATCTTCGGCCATATTGATGCAATTCAAAAATTCCAGCAATATCAACGGCATTCTCCATAATTTTTTTGGCATCTGCTTGTTTGCCTAATTTCTCCAATAATCCAGCTTTAATAGACAATACATTAAAATTGTTTACACCTCCAAATGATGGCGATGAAGCTGAATTGATCCAGTTCAGTGCCTGTTCATAATTCACTTGATTGGTTAAACACCATTGTGCTGCTGCCTCTAAACTGGGTGGGTCAAATCCCAAAGCACCACTCATTTGATTTTGTATGGAAGCCAAAGTAGTTTGTTTGACATCAACTTCTATGGTAAAAGGAATTTTCCATCTTTCCCAAGACATTGCAATATCTACGCTATTGTTTTTTTGATTAATAAAAGAATATTCTAATAGTTCAGTTAATTGAGGTTGATTCTTTTGTTGAATAGTTTTTACACGCAACACATCTAATTGATCATTGTAAAAATAGGAACCCCAACCTTGATTGTTTTTATTAAATATGAGTAAGCAAGAATCGGGATACAATGCTATAAAAAATCCATATTTCCCTGCAGGTAATTTTTTACCATTTACCATTACATCAGTAGAAAATTGAATAGTAGTACTTTCATCCGCGCCAGCACGCCATGGTGATTGAACATCTGATCCAAAACCCAGGACTGTAAATCCATAAGGTGCAATATCTGTTCCCCAAATTTTACCTTCCCTGCCCTTTACACCAGGAGCATTCCAAGTAATATTAATATCTGTAGCTCCTAGTCTTCTTCCTACTGAGGAAGATAAATTGGTTGCTGATGGAATTTTAATTGCTTGTGCTTGAACAAAATGGCTAACAAAAGCAAGGCTTATGGCAATAATAGATCTATTGATGAACTGCATAATAGTTGATTTTACAACAAGATAAAAAATCAACTAGCAATACAAAGCCTTTTTGGATGAACGGAAATAATTAGACGGATACTTTCATTACAATCTTTTTAATGGAACCAGCTCCAATCATGGGCGCATGTACATCATTGGGAAAGTAAATGCCAAATTGACCCTTGTTTAATTGAAAATACATATCAGGTGCATCCTTGAAAAATAGTACATCTTTTTCAGCACTATATTCTCCTTTTGGAGAATGGCATGTATTTCTTGGCTTCCATCCTACTGTTTCACTGCCTTCTAAAATAATTTGAATATCAATATTTGCATTGTGACATTCAAAAGCATCAATCGAAGTTTCTTTTGCAACCAATGCATCGTGAATCACAATAATCCTTAATGTTTCATCGATCGTTATGTCTCCTGGAGTTAAAGCATTCAAGTCATTGGATTCAATAAAAGATACTGCTTTTTGAAAAACAGGATGTAAATGAGCGTATTTCTGTAATTGGCTTAGTTGGTCGATGATCATTGAATGAAATTTTTTCGGGTTCTATTTTTTAAATTGAATGATTTTATCAATTACAAACTTACGTGAAGCTTCTCCATTGATCAATTTGTATTGAATTTGTCGAATACTGTCTGAAGGGTTACTATTGGGTTCACTGGAATGATAAATTGGATATCTGCGCAAGAGCCTACCCTCACCTATGGTAAATTCATCATGCCCCATATATCCAATAGCTGCTTTGTTATTATCTGTTATAGAAGGCATATAAATACGACTCATTGATTTTCCATTATTGCAAGAATATCCAATAACATTTCCATAGCTTCCGCTTCCTGCTGAATTGGTATACACTAAAACTTCTGGGAACCCATCTCCGTTGATATCACCAATTTCAGCATTGGATACTGATCCATCAATTGAATCAATTAACCGATCATTAATAATGCTCAATCCAATTGGTAGAATATTTAATTCTTGTATAGATCCATCCCCTATAGAAGTTACCGTAAAACTATATTTTCCAAATGCTAATTTTTTTGAAAAATGAATTGGGATGATTGTTGCGCTGTCATTCATTTGAACCGATTCAAATGTAGTGTCGGATACAGTAATCGTTTTTACATTTTTTTCTGAAACTATATTACATGCACAAAATGCTATTAGAAAGGTAAAAAGAATGGGGTTTTTCATTGTTTTCGATTTAGTGTGCTACTTCATTTTCAAATTTACCATTAATACACATGATAAGTATTGAATATACTGTTTAGGCTAATTGAGAATAAATGCTAAAAGAGTAAACAAAGCCCTTGAATTTAATAAATCTTTCACTTTTTTAAACTTTTTTTTATTTTTTATGTTCAACTTTTTGTAACGCTTGCTTAAACAAAATGTTTAAATAAGTAATTAATTCAACCTCAAATTTTTAAACATGTATCAAAATTTTCTGTCAGCACTCCCCCTTGCTAACAACAATTATGTAGCATTTACCTTCTTTGTAGGTACGATGGCCATGATGGCCGCCGCAGTTTTCTTCTTTTTTGAATTATCCAATGTTGATCAAAAATGGAGAACATCCATTTTAGTTTCTGGGTTGATTACGTTCATTGCCGCAGTGCACTATTATTACATGCGTGGCTACAATTTAGAAACTGGCGAATCTCCAGTATTCTTTCGTTATGTAGATTGGATTTTAACTGTTCCTTTGATGTGTGTTGAGTTTTATTTGATCACCAAAAAAGCAGGAGCTAAAATTGCTTTATTATGGAAATTGATTTTCGCATCATTGGTGATGTTGGTTACAGGTTATATTGGAGAAGCGATTTATGGTAATGAAACCCAAAGTTGGATTTGGGGTTTGATTAGCGGTATCGCTTATTTCTACATTGTATATTTAGTATGGTTTGGCGAAGTAGCAACACTCGCTACAAATGCAGGACCTGCTGTTGCAAAAGCAGTAAGAACATTAGGTTGGTTTGTACTAGTTGGTTGGGCTATTTATCCTGTTGGATATATCGCTGGAACAGCTGGTGGATTATTTGGCGTAAGAGTTTTTGAAGGATTGTCTATGGATATTGTGTACAATATCGGCGATGCCATCAATAAGATTGGATTTGGTTTAGTGATCTATGCACTTGCTCAGTCTGATAAGGCAAAAGCTTAATTGTAATAAAGGGAGTGCATCTATTTATTGCACTCCCTTTATCATTTATCCAATTTACAGTATTGCCATGATAAGAATATTTTTACTGATTGCGGGTTTTCTATTGTTAATTACGCAACAATATATCTACTCATTCAATATCAACCTGCAATTTGTTTTTTTTATTGTAGGTATTTTATTGTTAGGCGTACCACATGGTGCTGCAGATCTTTTAGTTGCCAATCAAAATGCAGAAAGCAATCAGCAATCATTTTCAAAATTTCGCTTTTTAGGGATTTATTTAGGCAGATTGTTTTTATTTGCAGCAGTGCTATGGTTCTTTCCAGTAATAGGCAATATTCTTTTCATCTTTTTTGCTGCTTATCATTTTGGAGAAACTGATCTATATCAGTTCAAAACAGATACTTTCTTTGGTAAAATTTTTATAATCAGTTATGGGCTATTAATTCTTTCAGTAATTCTATTGCATCATTTTGAAGATGTAATGCCCATTTATTTACAATTTGAATCAGGCAAAAAAAATGCTGCCCTCATTAATTGGATCGATTTACACCGGTACACATTGTTGTCGTTTGCTGGAATCGCTTTCTTTACTACAACCTTTATTTATTTTCTAAAAAACAGGGGTTCTTCTACCAATGCAAATGGTTATTTTCTGATTCGTTTTGCCTTGATCTTATTTATATTGTTTAGTTTGCCCATGTTATTAGGGTTTACATTTTATTTTGTTGTATGGCATTCTTTTTTATCCTTAAATAATATTGTAAGTTATTTGCGCGATAAGAATCGCTTTAGCAGAAAAATCATCATTCAACAAATTCTATTCTATAGTAGTTTGGCAATAGTAGGCATTGCGGTAGTTGGGTTTGCAGGATTTATGTTCGCAAGCAATACAGCCACTATGGGCTACTTGTTTTTAGGGCTTGCTGTACTTACCGCCCCTCATATGCAGATCATGCATGAAATGTATAGCCACTTTAGATTAGGCTTTAAAGCAGAATAAAAAGTTTTAAATTTTCTCCTCAATCTTTTGTACCGATATCAAATCAGCTAACTCCACATTGATGGGCAATGATCCAATTTGTACAATAGCACGCTTACCTCTAATCTCTTTTACTTCCCCTACTTGATAATTCTTTTTCAGCTTCACCAAACTGCCTACTGAAATAGTTTGTGCCAATTCTTTGTATTGCTTGTCTACTTTTTTCGCGAGTTTGTTTACAACAATTTTTTCTTTTTGTTTGAATAATAAATCCTGCAAATTTTTAACTACTTCATTTTTATTGTCGCTTTTTTTCCAATCCAATACGATCTGCTTCAACTTACGCTCCATGTCTTTTAAATACACCAATCGATCTTCGGTTATTTGATTTTGATTGCGTAAAATCTCAACTTGTTGACGGTGTTTCTCTTTATTCAACACCTGTTCCATCTCTTTTTTCAATCGCTCATTTTCTTTCATTAAGCGATTTAGTTCTTTTTGCTCTTTCTCTAAATGTTGTAAGTCTTGTTCGGTTCTGTTCAATAATTTATCCAACTTAAAATGGTCATCTTCTACCAATTTACGTGCACGGTTGATCAAGTGTTTGGGCAAGCCAATTCTTTCTGCAATGGCAAATGTGTAAGAACTTCCGGGTTTGCCTGTAATGAGTTTGTACATGGGGAGCAAATTCACTTCATCAAACTGCATGGCTCCATTTAAAATACCCTGGGTATGATTGGCCATCACTTTCAAATTCAAATAATGGGTGGTAACCACTCCATAGGAATGCTTTCTGGCCAATTCTTCCATAATTACTTCTGCAAAAGAACCGCCCAGGTTAGGATCTGAGCCAGAGCCCAATTCATCAATAAAAAACAATGTCTTTCCATTGGCATTTTCCATGAAATGCTTCATGTGCAATAAATGACTGGAGTAAGTACTTAATTCAAACTGTAAATTCTGCGTATCGCCAATATGAATGAATAATTGTTTAAAGATTCCTAACTGAGACAATGCGCTCATTGGCACTAATAAGCCAGCCTGTACCATCATTTGATTGAGTGCAATGGTTTTCATTGTTACGGTTTTACCACCTGCATTGGGCCCGCTGATAACCAATATGCGATGCTGTTCATTAAGTGTAAGTGTAACAGGTATTGTTTTTTTACCAGCCACTTGATTGTAGAGAAACAATAATGGATGATAGGCATCAACCAAAACCATCTGCGCTTTATCAGCTATTTCAGGTAGATTTCCATTCATTTTAAGCGCCAATTGCGCTTTGGCCTTGATGAAATCATAGTCTCCCACTATTTGCAAATAACTATTCAATAAAGGAGCATATACCGAAAGTCTTGCCGTTAATGCTTTTAAAATGCGTTGCACTTCTTGCAGCTCTTCGTTTTCTAAAGAGAAAACTTCATTATTAAGTTCAATTGTTTCTTCTGGTTCTATAAAAGCTGTTTTTCTACTATCGCTCTCGCCATGTAAAATACCTTTCACCTGTCTTTTATGTTCTGAAAAAACGGCTACAACCCTTCTTCCATTGCTAAAACTTTCATCGATATCAGCAGTATAGCCAGCTTTGGCCATTCTTTGCATTACTTTCTCAAACATCCGTCGTAGCTCATTTCTGCGCTTGTACAAACTCATCCGAATTTTTTGTAATTCGGGAGATGCATTGTCTTTTACTACAGCACTATCATCCAATACTTCATTGATCATTTCCACAATTGCTTTCTCATAATAGCTATCTTTCAATACTAATGTGAGTGCCGGAAAAGCCATTCTTCGCTCATTATCAAACCACCTGAAAATGCTTCCAATGCTTTCGGTGAGTTTTTTTATTTGCATCCATTGCTCACCTACTAATAAAGCACCTGGAATAGATAAGAGTTTTATGTCTCTTTTAATATTTATCAAAAAATCGTTGGGAAAATATTGGCCTTGTAACAAGATGAGTTTGAACTCATTGGTTTGATGTAAATCTCTGTCTATAAAATCTTTTCGAGTATGTATGCGCAAATGCAGCGCCTTTTCTTGTGCATAATCGGTTTTACAGAGCTCCGCCAATAGTGTTTTTACTTTGTCGAATTCTAATTGAGTTAACGCCGATTCGGGATATAAACGCATTGGGTCTTTGCCTATTTTATCGACAAAGGTAAGTGCTTGTGCTAATTAGCCTGAGAATACTCACGAATTTCCTCTTTCTGCTTTGAAGGGAACATCAATATTAAAGCATACATAATAAAAATTAGCTGAACTAATAATTGCAAACCAAGCACTAAATAAGTTCCAGCAGTTGCTTCCATTCCTGCTTCTGTTTCGGGAGCAATTCCAAAGACGGCAATACTATCTTCTCTCCCAGTGTATGAGAATGGAACATTCAATTGGTAAGTAAATAGCATTCCAAATAATAAGCCTATAGACAATAAAACGTGCCCATAATGAATCATTTCTGTTCCTAATTGTTTGTCTCTTAAAAAACGGTGCATCAAATAAGGCACGGTATACAGGCCCAAATGAATAATTATGACGTTATTACTAATAATAAACGGGATAGAAATGGTAAAAAATGGATTAATATTCATCCCCTTATAGAAGAAGTAGAATATCACAAAGATGATAATCGGGCCTAATAATAATAGGGTCTCTATACTTAATGAAAAGTATTTCTTGAGTTGGGATTTGAAACTCATAGCTGTACGGTTAAAATAAAACTACTAACTATTATGATAATTTTCACATTTTGAAAATAGGATTCTTGTAAGGAAGGCTAATTTGCAACGTAAATCAAACAAAATACCACGAGGTTTGTATATACTAAACGTAGATTTACTTATTATGAAAAAGAACTTATTATTTAGTGCATTGTCTTCTATTTGTCTGATAGCTTGTGCTGCTGCGCCTTCTAAAGAAAATGAGACAGATAAAAAATTAGTTACTAAAAATCAAACTATGACAACTGAATTAAACGATCCCAATGTTACTGGCCCCAATAGAGATACTGCCACTTTTGGTGAAGGATGTTTCTGGTGTACAGAAGCTTTCTTCCAAAGAATTAATGGAGTAGAAAAAGTATTAAGTGGATATGGAGGTGGTTTCGTGGAAAATCCTACCTATGAACAAGTTTGCGATAAAAACACTGGTCATATAGAATTGTGTAGAATTATTTACGATCCAGCTAAAGTTTCTTATGATGAATTATTAGAAGTGTTTTGGAAAACTCACGACCCTACTACTATGGATCAACAAGGCAATGATATAGGCCCTCAATACCGTAGTGCCATTTTTTACCATAATGCCGATCAAAAAGAAAAAGCTGAAAAGTATAAAGCGGAATTAGATAAATCGGGTGCATGGCCTAAGCCAATTGTAACAGTGATTGAACCTTTCAAAAACTTTTATCCAGCCGAAAACTACCACCAGAATTATTATAATTCCAATCAAAATCAGGGCTATTGCCGTTTTGTAATTCAGCCTAAGTTGGAGAAATTCGAGAAAGTGTTTAAGGCTAAACTAAAGCATTAACTGTTAACAGTTATTGGTTATTGGGTTATTAGTTATTAGTTATTAGGTATCTCTTATCTTTTATCTCTTATCTTTTAATTCTCTTTAGTATTTTTATCGGATGAAATTAAGCGCATTCGTTTTTGGACTTACGGTATGTACTATTGCTAGTATATTGATCCCGCAAAAATCAATAGCTCAATCACCCAAAACCTTTTCTCGTGCCGACTCTTTGCGAGGTAGTATTACACCTGAAAGAGCATGGTGGGATTTGCAGCATTATACCATCAATATAAAACCAGACATATCCAATAAAACAATTGCAGGTAATGTGGCTGTTCGCTTTAAAGCCATCAAAGTTGGAAAAACAATGCAAATCGATTTGCAGCAACCGCTGATCATGGACAGTGTTTTGTATAACCAACCAAACGGAAAATCGGTAAAGATTCCATTCAAAAGAGATAGCAATGCAGCTTTTCTACAGTTACCCATTGCTATTCCTATAGGCAAGATGGCCAATATCATTGTTTATTATCATGGTACTCCCAGAGAAGCAAGACGTGCACCCTGGGATGGAGGTATAAGTTGGAAGAATGACTCTACTGGCGCTCCTTTTATTGCTACTTCCTGTCAAGGGCTTGGCGCAAGCGTTTGGTGGCCTTGTAAAGATCATCAGTATGATGAACCTGATGCTGGAGTAAACATCAATATCACTGTGCCAGATACACTAACAGCTGTTTCAAATGGTCGGCTAATTAAAACAGTTACCAATAAGGATGGCACAACAACATTTAGCTGGCAAGTAAAAAATCCAATTAATAATTATGGAGTGAGTATGAATATTGGGAAATACATACTCATCAAAGACAGCTATAAAGGCGAAAGTGGTTTATTAGACCTTTCTTATTATGTACTGCCTTCTAATAAAGAAGCAGCCATCAAGCAATTTACTCAAGTGAAAACCATGTTGGCCTGTTTCGAATTTTGGATGGGCAAATATCCATTTTATGAAGATGGCTATAAATTAGTTGATGTTCCTTATTTAGGCATGGAACACCAAAGCAATGTTGCTTATGGCAATAAATACCTGAACGGTTATTTGGGAAGAGATCAATCCAAAACTGGTTGGGGATTACTTTGGGATTTCATCATTGTTCATGAAAGTGGACATGAATGGTTTGGCAATAATATTACCAGTAAAGATATTGCGGATATGTGGATCCATGAAGGGTTTACTACTTATACCGAAACCTTGTTTACCCAATGGCAATCAGGGAACAATGCAGGGAATGAATATAGTTTGGGTATTAGAAAAAATATCAGAAATAATGCGCCAATTATAGGAGCATACGATGTTCAAAATGAAGGAAGTGGAGATATGTATCCGAAGGGAGCTGCTATGATCCACAATATTCGAATGGCTATGAATAACGACAGTTTATTCAGAGCCATGTTAAGGGGAATGAATAAAACTTTCTATCACCAAACAATTACTACCAAAGATGTAGAATTGTTCATGAGCAAATATGCGGGTTTCTCTTTAACTAAAACCTTTGATCAATATTTAAGAACTGCACAAGTACCTACTTTAGAATATTATTTTGCAGCAGATGGAAAATCGCTCCATTTCCGTTGGATGGAGGCGGTTGAAGGATTTGATATGCCTTTAATGGTCAATTTGGGTACATCAATGCAGCGCATTCAACCCAAATACAAGGAATGGTCTAACATACCATTAACATCCTTGCCCATTACAGATGCTCAAATAAAAGCATTAGTCCCTTACTTTTACATACAATTGATGGAAAGAAAAGAAATGACCATCAAAGTAAATTAACGCATGGGAAGCATCAGAAAGCAAACAATCATTTCTAGTATATTGGTGTACATCGGATTTTTGATCGGTGCCATTAATATGTATTTCTATACCAAGAACGGTTCTTTCACGCCCGAGCAATTTGCACTTACTAGAATATTCTTTGATTTTGCTCAAAACATGTATGCTTTTGGGGCCTTGGGCTTAATTCCGGTCATCTATAAATTTTATCCCTATTACAAAGACAATCTCGAAGCACATAAAATAGATCTGATGACTTGGGGAATGGTTTCTGCATTTATTGGATTTGTTCTAGTAATTATTTTAGGTTGGTATTTTCAACCAGTTTTTGTGCACCAGTTTTCAGAAAAATCTAAACTGATTGTAGATTACTATTACTGGATGTTCCCCTTTGCAATGGGGATGTTGTTTTTTTCGGTCATTGAAAGTTTTGCTTGGGCTTTACAAAAATCGGTGCTATCCAATTTTTTAAAAGAAACTGGTTTAAGAATTCTCACAAGTGTTTTGATCATTCTTTATTTTTTCAAACTGATCAAATTCGATGACTTTGTACATCTTTTTGCTTTTTTATATTTAGCCATATTTTTAGTATTAGCTGGGTTTTTATATAAGAGCAATCAATTGCATTTTCCAAGAACGATTAGTAGGGTTAGTAAAAAATTCTGGAAGAAAATGATGAGTATGCAGCTATTGATTTATAGCGGAACAATCATAGCTTCCATTGCAGCAACCATTGATAGCTTTATTATTGCAAAGTTTCAGGGATTAGCTGTTGTAGGGGTTTTTGGATTAGCCCAATATGCAGCCAATTTAATTCAAGTGCCACAACGCAGTATACAAGCGGTTTCAGCAAGTGTGCTATCAAGGGCATGGAAAGACAAAAACATTACAGAAATCAAACGAATCTATAATCGCTCTTGCATCAATTTGTTATTGATGGCCTTATTTATTTTTGGCAATCTATGGCTCAACGTACAACAAGGAATGCAGGTGCTGGATATTCAAAAAGATTATGAAGCAGGTATTGCAACCATTTTTATTTTAGGGATGGTACGTATCATTGACGCCGGTACAGGAATAAATGCCATGGTAATAAATACATCAACTTTTTGGAGATTCGATTTTTTTAGTGGAGTAGTTTTATTGGCTTTTCGATTGCCACTCACTTATTTTTTGATTAAAAATTATGGCATTATTGGTTCTGCTTTTGCAGAATTAGCAGCTTACTCGGTTTACAATTTTATAAGATTTGAGTTCTTGAGACAAAAATTCAACATGCAACCATTCACTTATAAAACATTGCTCTCTATTTTGGTTGCAGCCATAGCTTATGCGCTTGCTTATTTTCTGTTGGATGGAATTACAGGATGGTTGGGAATATTTGGAAGATCAATCTTATTTTCTGGAATCTTAATTGGTGCAGTTATTCAGTTGAAGCTCACTCCAGACGCCGCACAGTTAATTGATAATTTTAAGAAGCGATTCATCTCTTAACTCCTATCTCTTAATTCATAACTCTTAATTCATAATTCTTAATTCATAATTAAAACAGTCGAAGCCTCCCACCTCCCACAAACTTGGGCTTCCAGTATTTATCATTCAAATCGGTGATGGTAACACCTTGTGATGTAGAAGCATGCACAAACTTGTTATTCTGTAAATAAACACCCACATGGCTGATAGATCTTCCCGATCCAAAAAATACCAGATCGCCTTCACGTAGATCTTCCAGCTCTACCCTTCTAGATTCTTTGTATTGTTCCTGAGAAGTTCTGGGTAAAGTGGTATAAAAAATTTCTCTTTCCAAAATTTGAGTAAAACCTGAACAATCAATGCATTTTTGTGTATTCCCCCCAATACAATATTTAGTGCCCCACCATTTATCAATTAATTCAAGTAAATCAATATTCTTCAATTTATTGGTAGGCACATCTAGAATCACCGCATATTTTAGCTGTAAATAATGGGCTTTTTCTTTTTCAGATTTACTGGTATATGCGTCGGACTCTTTTTTGTTATTTCCGCTAGGGTCGCTATTGGTATTGTGCTTGGTTTTGGTGGTTGAGCCCAAAGTAACTTCTATCCCATTGATGAATTCCCTTTTTTGGGTGCTTTTCTTTTTGGTAGTAGTAGTTTTTTTCACAGAATGACAACTGGCTGTAAACACCAAGAGGCAAACAATAATGATATATGAATTCAATCTCATATGAGGCGCAATTTAAGGCTTTTATAAATGTGGAAAATTGTTGCTTTTTTGAAGGGTATCTTTCAACGAACTTCGTCGGATCATGAATCGTTTTTCTCATTTACACGTACATACCCAATATTCTTTATTAGATGGTGCTGCATCTATTGCAGATTTATACAAAAAGGCGGCAGATAATAATATGCCCGCCCTGGCAATTACCGATCATGGCAATATGTTTGGCGCATTTGATTTTGTGAGTCAGGCCTGGAAGAATACCAAAGTAACCGGCAAAGATGAAAATGGAAAAGACATAGTTGAGCCTGTAGTAAAACCCATTGTTGGTTGTGAATTTTATGTGGTAAAGGACCGTCATGTTAAAGCATTTACCAAAGAAGTAAAAGACGACCGATACCATCAGGTGCTGCTTGCAAAGAATAAAATTGGCTACCAAAATTTAGTGAAGCTCACTTCTCTAGGATATATCGAGGGAATGTACAGTAAGTATCCTCGAATAGACAAGGAATTGATTGAAAAATACCATGAAGGGTTAATTGCCACAACATGCTGTATTGGTGCATATGTACCTCAAACCATTTTGCATCAATCCGAAGAAAAAGCAGAGCAGGAATTTAAATGGTGGCTCGACTTATTTGGGGAAGATTATTATATCGAAATTCAACGACACAATATCAAGGAACAGGAGATCATCAACCAAACACTGTTGAAATTTTCTAAGAAGTACAATGTGCCTGTTATTGCTACCAATGATAGTCACTATGTAGATAAGGATGATTCTAATGCACATGATATTTTATTATGTATCAATACCGGTGAAAAACAAAGTACTCCAGGCTTTGATGATTTTGTAAATGATGAGGTTCAGATAAAGAATAGACGTTTTAAATTTCCGAATGATCAATTTTATTTCAAAACGCCCGAAGAGATGCAAACGCTCTTCCATGATATTCCTGAATCCCTCGACAACACCAATCAAATTGTAGACAAGGTTGAAGTACTCAACTTAAAAAAAGATATTCTATTACCTGCATTCCCCATACCTGCTTCATTTCAAGTGCATAAAGATGCCAACATGAACCAGTGGGAATTTTTGCAACATCTTACCAGAGAAGGTGCAGCAAAACGATACAACGATCTAACTCCTGAAATTCAAGAAAGAATTGATTTTGAGCTTTTCACCATTCGTACCATGGGTTTTGCAGGGTACTTCTTAATTGTAAGTGACTTTATTAAAGCAGGCCGTGAAATGGGCGTATTTGTAGGTCCAGGCCGTGGTTCTGCTGCAGGAAGTGTGGTTGCCTATTGTATAGGTATTACCAATATCGATCCAATCAAATACAATTTACTATTCGAAAGATTCCTGAATCCAGATCGTAAGAGCATGCCCGATATCGATACGGATTTTGATGATGAAGGCAGACAAAAAGTGATCGATTATGTGGTCAATAAATATGGAAAAAGTCAAGTAGCACAAATTGTTACCTATGGTACCATGGCTGCAAAAATGAGTATCAAAGATGTGGCACGTGTGCTCGATTTGCCATTAGCGGAAAGCAATATGTTGGCCAAACTAGTTCCTGATAAACCAGGTACTGAATTAGGCAGGGTTCTAAAAGCACCTCTCACTATTAAAGAAGGCGCAAAATCTTTGGAAGAAAAAGAAGGCTATCAACCAGAAGATATTGAGAATGTAAAAAAACTAAGAGAGATTTATAAGGGGTCTGATATTCGTTCTCAAGTGTTGAAGGAAGCAGAACGTTTAGAAGGATCTGTTAGAAATACAGGAATACATGCAGCAGGAATCATCATTGCCCCTACTGATCTTACCGATTTATTACCCGTAGCTACAGCAAAAGATTCTGATTTGTGGGTAACACAAATTGAAGGAAGTATCATTGAAGACGCAGGCGTAATTAAGATGGACTTTTTGGGATTAAAAACCCTCTCTATTTTAAAAACAGCACTAGAATTGATCAAACAAAATCATGGTATCACCATCGATTTAGATACCATTCCTTTAGATGATGAGAAAACTTTTTTACTCTATCAACGTGGTGAGACCAATGCTACATTTCAGTTTGAAAGTGTGGGCATGCAAAAATATTTACGCGAATTAAAGCCAGATAAATTTGATGATTTAATTGCCATGAACGCCCTCTATCGTCCTGGGCCGATTGCCTATATCCCACTCTTCATCGATCGTAAACATGGTAAGGAGCCCATCACTTATGATATTGAAGATACGAAGGAGTATTTGGGTGAAACATATGGTATTACAGTATATCAGGAGCAAGTGATGTTGCTCAGTCAAAGCCTTGCTGGATTTACTAAAGGTGATGCCGATGTGTTGCGTAAAGCAATGGGAAAGAAACAAAAATCGGTGCTCGATAAAATGAAGGCACAATTTATTGCTGGAGCAACTGCTAAAGGTTACCCTTCTGATAAATTAGAAAAAATCTGGACCGACTGGGAAGCATTTGCGCAATATGCATTTAATAAGTCGCATTCAACCTGCTATGCATTTGTAGCTTATCAAACTGCTTATTTAAAAGCGCATTATCCAGGTGAATACATGAGCGCTGTGTTGAATCACCAGGGCAATATTGAGAAGATTACTTTCTTTATGGAAGAGTGTAAGAGAATGGGTATTAAAGTATTGGGGCCAGATATCAATGAATCACTGAAAGGATTTGCAGTAAATAAAAAAGGGGAAATTCGTTTTGGATTAGGTGGTCTAAAAGGTGTTGGTGAAATGGCCATAGAACAACTCATTTCAGAAAGGCAAAAAAATGGCCCCTACGCCGATATTTTCGATTTTGTAAAAAGAGTGCTTACTAAATCGGTCAATAAAAAATCAATGGAAAGTCTTGCCTACTCTGGTGCTTTCGATTGCTTTCCTGCATTTCATCGAGCACAATATTTTAGAATTGCTGATGGTGAAAGGGTAACCGGTTTAGAAAAGATCATTGCATATGGGCAACAACAACAAAGCATGAACCATGGCACTACCAACACGCTGTTTGGAGATTTACCAGGTGCTATGACTGTTCCAACCCCTAAGATTCCCAATGCAGAACCATGGACACTTACTGAATTACTCAATTACGAGAAAGACGTAACGGGTATGTTTATGAGTGGTCATCCACTGGATCATTTTAAGTTCGAACTAAAACATTACGAGATCACCAATATTGCAGATTTCAATGAAGCCAAAGATGCCATTGCATTACAACCCAACCCCGGAAGAATGTGGCGGGTAGCAGGTTTGGTAACAGATGTGCAACATCGAGTAACTAAAACAGGAAAGAATTTTGGATCATTTGTAATGGAAGATTATAGCGGTAAAACAGAATATGTTTTATGGAGCGAAGACTATGTGAAATTTCAAAACTATTTGGAGAAAGGGCAAAATATTTTGATCAACGGATTTTTTAGAAACAGGTACAATCAACCCAATGTATTTGAGTTTAAAATCAATACCATGAGTTTGTTGGAAACGGTGAAGCAAAACCTTACCAGAAGTGTTGAAATTAGCATGCATCCCAGTGCTGTTAATCCTTCGATGTTGCAATTTTTGGAAAAAAACCTGAAATCAAATCCTGGAAAATCTACCTTAAAATTCAATGTATACGAGCCCAAAGAAAATTTGCGCATCAGCATGTATACCATTGAAAAAGGCTTTTTAATGAACGAAGAAATGGCGGATTTCTTGATGAATAATCCAGATGTTGATGTTCGAGTGGGTTTGGTGGGATAATTTCATCCTTCTATAATCGGCTTTATACTCGATTTGTTGCGTTTGTACTTTTAGATTTGATGATAAGCATTTAATTGGCTTACTTGAACTTGAAACAATCAAACTATCATGGAGAATTTAGTTCAATCCAATAGAATTCAAACAGTAGATGCGCTTCGTGGCATGGCCTTATTGGGTATTCTTTTAGCACATATGATTTTTTGGTACAGTGCAGGCCCCCTGCCTCAGGAATTATTTACCAAGTATAAGGACATCGGAAGTCAAATTGTTCCTTATATAAATGATATATTAATTGCAGGTAAGTTTTTTGCATTCTTTTCTTTTTTGTTTGGATTGAGTTTTTACCTGCAAATGCAAAGCATGGAGAAACGTCAAGACAATTTCATGCTAAGATATGGTTGGAGAATTATTTTGTTAGGCATTATAGGCTTGATTCATCATGCATTTTGGCGTGGTGATATTTTATCGATCTATGCACCTTTGGGCTTATTGCTATTGCCTTTGCGTAAAGCAAGTAATAAATTGATTTTAGTGTTAGGTATTTTATTCGCTTTAAATGTTCCAGGAAAATTAGTTGATGTGATCAGGTTTATCATCAACCCTAAAAATGTTGGTTTTGATTTTGGGGGGGACCCAGTTGTGTATTATGCTACCATGAGTAAAGCTGGTTGGAAGCAATTGCTAATGGATAACTGGAATAATTTGTATGATAAGTTTAAGTTTCAGGTTTTAGGGGGAAGAATTTACATCACTTATGGATTCTTTTTGTTGGGGATGTATACAGGTAGAATGGGTTGGTTCAGGAATGTTGAAACGGCTAAACCTATCTTTAAAAAACTATGCAAAAGAACAGCCTGGTTGGGTTTGGTATTATTGATGCTTGCATTTTCCATTATTGGAGCCAACGAATTATTTAAGTTGAAATGGGAGCAAAATCCAGTAGTCGGATTCTTTTTTGGAATCATTTATGATACGTTTAATGCAGCATTGGTTGTTTTCTATGTTACAGGGCTAAGTTTATTGATGTATAAACCATCTTGGCAGAAAGCGGTTCAATCATTTGCCACTGTCGGCAAATTGGCATTAACCTGTTATTTAACCCAAACAGCATTGGGTCTCTTATTATTTTATCATGTTGGATTTGGCTTGGTAGGAAAAACGCCTCCTTATTTAAATTGGGGAATTGCCTTCTTATTCTTTGGTTTACAGGTAATTGTAGGCAGTTGGTGGTTAAAACGCTATAATTATGGCCCGATTGAATGGCTATGGCGCTCAGCTACTTTTTTCAAATGGTATCCAATGAAAAAAACAACGGAAAGCTTGTCAGTTGCAAATGACAAAACAATCTAGTCACACTGGTGGAAAAGTCAATTAAGCAGATAAGTAGCTTTGGCAGTAAATTTGATTTATGTAAGGAAATAATTACTAAATCGTAATTATCATAGGCATATTCAAATCATCAAAATAAAATAAACAAAATGGCATTAGAATTAACAGACGCAAATTTCCAGACAACGGTACTGGATAGTAATAAATTAACCGTAGTAGATTTCTGGGCAGAATGGTGTGGACCTTGTAGAGCAATCGGACCAGTTATTGAAGAATTAGCTAAAGAGTACGATGGTCAAATTAATGTAGGTAAAGTAAATGTAGATACCAATCCTGGATTAAGTGTGAACTATGGTATTACTTCAATCCCTGCTATCCTTTTCATTAAAGGAGGTCAAATTGTAGACAAGCAGATTGGAGCAGTTCCAAAATCTGTATTGGATAAGAAAATCAAGACTTTGATGTAATCTTTAGATCTTATCTCTTAATAATTAGAAAATAACTAATTAGATAAGCCGTGTTTAGAAGTATATTCTATGCACGGTTTTTTGTTTGAATAAGCAATTCCATCATTTGGTTTTCCAATTCATTCCGTATCTTCCGAACCTAATTGATCGCTAACTAATTGCTTATGGAAAGGTTTCAAGGAATTTTTGGAATTATATTGATCTTGGGGATCGCTTTTGTATTCTCCAATAACAAAAGAAGAATTAATTACCGTTTAGTCATTAGTGGGATACTATTACAAATTGTAATAGCAGTATTGATTTTAAAAGTACCTCCAGTTACCCGTTTCTTTCAGGTTTTAGGACATGGCATGGAAAAAATTGAGCGTTTTGCTCGTGAAGGTGTGGCATTTGTGTATCGTGGAGTTATGGTTAACACCCCTGCAGGTGTGAAGGATTTTGGTGAAAGTGGATTTGTATTTGCATTCTCAGTTACCTCTACTATTATATTAGTCTGTGTTTTGGTAGCCATTTTATATCATTTTGGCATTATGCAATTCATTGTTTCTTTGATAGCTAAAGCCATGAATTTTATCATGCGTGTAAGTGGTGCAGAAGCGTTGAGTAATGTAGCGAGTGCTTTCGTAGGACAGGTGGAAGCGCAAGTAATGATCCGCCCTTATTTAAGTTCTATGACCAAGAGCGAATTATTGGCCAGTATGAGTGGATCTTTGGCTTGTATTGCAGGAGGTATCTTAATAGTATATGCCAATATGGGTGCAAAAGCAGAATATTTACTGGCAGCCAGTTTGATGGCAGCACCAGGTGCATTGGTGATTTCAAAAATTGTATTTCCTGAAACAGAAGAGTCTCAAACAATGGGTGAAGTAAAGCTCGAAGTAAAAAGCCCATATAGCAATATCATCGACGCTATCTCTCATGGAGCCAGCGATGGAATGAAAATCTCCATTAATGTAATAGCCATGTTAATTGGTTTTATTGCATTGATTGCTTTTATCAACTGGGGATTGGGTAAATTCATTCCTGGCGTTACACTGGATTATTTGTTTAGTAAAATATTTTATCCAATGACTTGGGCAATGGGTGTTCCTGCAGTTGATGTAGCCAATGCAGCGTCCTTATTGGGGCAGAAACTCACCATCAATGAGTTTGTGGCTTTTAATAATCTAACTACCAAAGCAGTTCCCATCGTTTCAGAAAAAGGCTTGCTCATTGTAAGTATTGCCATTTGTGGGTTCGCTAATTTTAGCAGTGTAGGAATGCAAATTGGAGGAATTGGAGAATTGGCTCCAACCCGAAGAGCAGACCTTGCCAAATTAGGCTTGAAAGCTTTATTGTGTGGAACCCTGGCCTCCTACTTGTCTGCGACTATTGCGGGAATTCTCATGAACTAGTTATCAAACTAAGATGCATATTTCGTAAATTTGCATTCTAAAAGAGAACAAATGAACAGTGCAGCGATTAAAGTTTTGGTAGACGCAGAAACAGATCCCCTATTACAATCCATCGGATATAAGATTTTAAACAAAGAACGAATTCAATTTGATGAAGGTGTTGCTTTGTTCGAAAAAGCATCTCTCTCCTATGTTGGCGCTTTGGCCAATTGGGTGCGCGAAGAAAAGCATGGAGATAAAACTTTCTTCAATAGAAATTTTCATATAGAGCCCACCAATGTTTGTGTTTTTTCTTGTGCATTTTGTTCCTACTCTCGTTTGTATTCTAATAGAGAAGAAGGCTGGGAATTGAGCATCGAGCAAATGATGCATATTGTAAAAAGTTACGATGGAAAACCAGTAACTGAAGTGCATATTGTTGGTGGCGTTCATCCAAAAATGAACCTCGAATTTTTCTTGGAATTATTACGCACCATCAAAGCCCATCGTCCTGAATTACATATCAAAGCATTTACTCCGGTTGAGTTAGATTATATGTTTAAGAAAGCCAAAGTGACTGTAGAAGAAGGAATGCGTTTAGCGCATGAAGCGGGCTTAGATTCTTTACCAGGTGGAGGTGCAGAAATATTTCATCCAGATATTCGCAAACAAATTTGTGATGATAAAGTAGATGCGATAGGTTGGTTAAAAATTCATGAAACTGCCCACCAGTTAGGGATGCATAGCAATGCAACATTATTGTATGGTCATATTGAATCCTTTGCACACAGAATAGATCATATGGAAAGATTGAGAAGCCTTCAAGATAAAACGGGTGGCTTCAATACTTTTATTCCATTGAAGTTTCGCAATCAGGATAATGATATGAGTCATATCAAAGAATCTACCATTGTAGAAGATATGAAAATGTATGCGGTCTCCAGAATTTACATGGATAATTTCCCACACATCAAAGCTTACTGGCCAATGTTGGGTAGAAAGAATGCGCAGCTCACTTTATCATTTGGTGTAAATGACATTGATGGAACCATTGATGATTCAACAAAAATTTATGCAATGGCAGGTTCTGAAGAACAAACGCCTACCATGAGTACCGCTGATCTGGTTCGATTGATTCAGCAAGTAAAACGCCAACCTGTTGAAAGAGGAACGCTCTACAACGAAATCAGGGATTATTCATTGGTTGATGCAGCAAGTTTGGAATTGGATCCGCAGATGAATTAATTATTGCTTTTCGTTTTATTCATTTCCGCTCCGGCTTCAATATCAACCTCAAAGTAGTATCGTTGGTAAAATAACTAATGGCCCAATTGATGAAAATGAAGAGTCTGTTTTTTACACTCACTATAAGCATGAGATGTAAGAACATCCATACAAACCAGGCCAACCTTCCTTGAAAACTAAAGCCTGGTAAATCCACTACTGCCTTGCGTTTACCTACTGTGGCCATAGTGCCAGGGTTTTGATAACTAAAGGGTTTCAAAGGTTTATTTTGCGAAAGGGCATTTAAATTCTTTACCAGATTTTTTGATTGTTCTATTGCTACATTGGCCAATTGTGGGTGTCCTTTTGTAAATTCTTTGGTTTCCATATAAGCTATATCTCCGATTGCAAAAACATTGTTCAAGCCTTCTACTTTATTATACTGATCTACCCTAATTCTATTGCCTCTCACCAATTTATCGGGATTGATGCCAAGAGGTACATTGCCAATAATTCCTGCAGCCCAGATCATGGTTTTGGAATGAATTTCTTTTTCGTCAGCTAAAACAATGGTTGTTCCATCGTAATCTTTAACTGCTGTATTGGTTAAAACATGCACGCCCATTTTTTCGAGGTATTGTTGCGACTTTACTTGAGCTGCTTTACTCATTACACCCAATGTTGCAGGACCTGCTTCTAACAAATAAATATTGAGCGCAGAGAAATCCATGTCCGGATAATCCTTGGGTAAAATATTGGTTTTTAATTCTGCCAATGAGCCTGAAAGTTCCACCCCTGTTGGCCCTCCGCCTACAACTACAATATTCATTAAGGCAAGTAGCTCTTCTGGTGCTGCTGTTAATGCATCTTCAAAATTTTGTAAAATATGATTGCGCAATGCCAATGCTTCATTGGTAGATTTCATTGGGTAAGCGTACTTTTCTATATTATGATTTCCAAAATAATTAGTAGTACATCCTGTTGCAATGATTAATTGATCATAAGGATAGGTAGCGGTATCTGTAATAACTGATTGATTGGTTGTATCAATGGATTGAATATTGGCTAATCGAACATGCACATTCTCTTTTCGTTGAAAAACCTTTCTCAATGGGAATGAAATAGAACTGGGTTCTAAACGTGCAGTAGCCACTTGATACATCAATGGCTGAAACTGATGGAAATTATATTGATCTATTAAAGTAATATCAAACCCAGATCCGCTTAATCTTCTGGCTACTTGTAAACCTGCAAATCCTGCACCAAGTATTACAATTCTTTGTGGTTGCATAAATAAAACATTTGCACAAAGTTACGCCTTAAGGAGAAGCAGTCTTATTCTATTAAGATGTCTATTTCAAATACAGATCAAACCAATCCACAAATTGTTTCAATTCAGGTTGCATATCATTGGCATTGTGTCCGCCACCTTTTTTTGTGATGAACTGGTTGGGAATACCAACCTCTTTTAACTTGGCAATATAACTGATGGATTGTTGAATTGGTACCGTTAAATCTGCAGTGCCATGAATAATAAATGTGGGTGGATCATCAGCACTAACCGCATAAATGGGTGAAATTTCTTTCGCGATTTTATTGCGCATTGCAGTATCAGCAATAGGCATCAATGCCATGGTAGCTTCATCCAATTTTTTAAAATCCAATGCCCCGTAAATTTTATTGGTATATAAAATAGAGGGCATGTTCACAAAATTAATTCCAGGCCCACCCCAATTCAACACATCGGTTGGAGGAAATAAAACAGCAACTGCTTGCACCCTTGCTGATAAACGATCAATCGGGTCTGCTGCATTTACATTGATTTTTTCATCGGCAGTGGCAACAGCAAGAGATAAATGACCTCCTGCCGAACTTCCTTCGATACCTAATTTGTTTGGATCGATACTGAATTTTGCTGCGTTGTATTTAATAAAACGTATAGCCCTTTTGATATCATCAATCTGACTTGGAATGGGGTATCTTGGTTGTGATCCGACAATAACTAAGAAACAGGTATAGCCTTTTTCTAAATACATGCTGGATGGCCTTATGCTATACTCTGCACTTCTGTAAGATGAAAACCATGAACCAGCTATTACTCTTACAATTGCTTTGCCATTTGACTTTCCTTTTGGTTTTAATTGCAACATGGTTAATGCCAATCCATCTTTTCTTCCGTAAATAATTTCCTCCATTGGATAATTGGCAATTGCTTTTTTCATTAAGCTTTCTTTAATGGCTTCCCATCGGTTGTCTTTTCTGGCATTTTGAAATTCATTTAAACCATTGATATAACTAATATCGCCTTGTGAAACATCAGCAGATTTGTTGAGTAAATTAATTAAGTAAAATGCACTATCAACTTTATTGGCAGCAGCATAAGCGGCAGTACCTGCTAATACTGCATCTATATTGGCATTCTTTCCTTGCAATTGAATCCCAGCAACATAATTGCTTGCGGCTTCCTGGTAATTTTTTGCTGTAAAAAATTTTGCAGCTTTAGCAAAATAGTCAAATTCATTTTGAGCAAAACTTTGAATAGAAAAAATCAATGCGGTAAATAGAAAAATCTTTTTCATTATGTTATTTTTATAAACGTATACCAATTTGATAACCTTGTTCGATTGCTCGCTTTGCATCTAGATCTCCTGCTTCTAATGCACCGCCAATCAAATGAACATTATTATAATTCAATTTTATATCTTCAAAAAGTTCATTATTGGAGACTTGACCAGCACAAATAACAATATTGTCTACATCCAACACTTGAGGTACACCTGCAACAGTTATATGAAAACCTTCACTATCTATTTTTTCATAACTTACTTCTGCAATCATTTTTACTTTCTTCATTTTCAATGCTGCCCGATGAATCCAGCCAGTTGTTTTTCCTAAACCTTCTCCCAGCTTGCCTTTGGAGCGTTGTAATAAATACACTTCTCTTGGAGATTTTGTTGCATGATTTTTTTGCAAAGCTCCTCTTACTGCATAATTCATATCTACACCCCATTCTTCCATGAATGCTGGAATGGTGTTGCTTTCATCGTTGGTTAAAAATTCGGCAACATCAAAACCAATGCCTCCTGCACCAATAATGGCCACTTTTTTTCCAACAGGTTTTTTATGCAACACAACATCGGTATAGGTCAATACTTTTGGATCATTAATTCCTTCAATCGATAAAGTTCTTCCTCTAACCCCAGTTGAAATAACTACTTCATCAAAATCAGCCGCCTTAGCTTTTGAGAAAACAGTATTCAAATGAATTTGTACTTTATGCAATTCCATTTGCTTTTTATAATAGCGCAATGTTTCTATGAATTCTTCTTTGCCAGGAATTTCTTTAGCAATATTAAATTGGCCTCCAATGGTTGAATTGGCTTCAAACAAATGCACTTCATGCCCGCGTTGCGCTAATGTAATGGATGCAGATAGCCCTGCCGGCCCTGCTCCTACAACAGCAATTTTCTTTTTAGTAGTTGCTGGTAAAACAATCGTAGACAATTCTTTACATGCTCTCGGATTCACCAAGCAACTCGCAGTTTTTCTTTCGAATACATGATCTAAACATGCTTGGTTACAAGCAATACAAGTATTGATTTCATCGGTTCTTCCTTCCAATGCTTTTATAGGAAATTCGGGATCAGCCAAAAACGGTCTTGCCATTGATACCATATTGGCATGACCATCAGCTAAAATTTTCTCAGCCACATCGGGCATGTTGATTCGGTTAGTGGTAATTAATGGAATAGATAATTTACCCATCAATCTTTTGGTAACCCAACTGAATCCGCCTCTAGGCACCATAGTGGCTATTGTAGGAACCCTTGCTTCATGCCAACCAATGCCTGTATTAATGATCGTTGCTCCTGCTTTTTCAATGGCTTTTGCCAATTGTTCTACTTCTTCCCAACTAGATCCATCTTCCACCAGATCCAACATCGATAACCGATAAATGATGATAAAATTTTTGCCAACTGCTTCTCTTATTTGGCGTACAATTTCTATTGGAAATTTAATTCTGTTCTCATAAGATCCACCCCATTCATCGGTTCTATGATTGGTTTTAGAAACGATGAATTGATTAATTAAATATCCTTCTGACCCCATTATTTCAACACCATCATAACCTGCTTCTTGGGCAAGCATTGCACAGTTTACAAAATCATTAATTGTTCTTTTTATTCCGCCCCTGCTTAGTTTCCAAGGTTTAAATGGAGAAATGGGCGATTTGATGGCGGATGGAGCAACACATATTGGATGATATCCATACCTGCCTGTATGTAAAATTTGCATGCATATTTTTCCACCTTCTGCATGCACTGCTTCTGTAATTAATCGATGTTGATTTGCTTCAGAACGAGTAGATAATTTACTCCCAAACGGAGATGTCCATCCAGCTCTATTAGGCGCTACTCCACCAGTTACAATTAATCCAACACCACCCTTGGCTCTTTCAGCAAAATAAGCGGCTTGTTTGGCAAATCCATTCTTGCTTTCTTCTAAACCAGTATGCATTGATCCCATCAGGATCCTGTTCTTCAGTGTGGTAAACCCTAAATCGAGTGGCTCAAATAAATGTGGGTAATTCATATCTATTAATTCTTATCTCTTAATTCTTAATTCTTTTTAACATTCACTCAATCCTAACGGCACTTGCACAGCCAATCCTCCATCAGCGGTTTCTTTATACTTACTATTCATATCCAAAGCAGTAGACCACATGGTTGCAATTACCTTATCTAAACTTACCAATGCAAAATCCGGTGTGCTTTGTAATGCTAATTGAGAAGCGGTGATCGCTTTAATAGCACCCATGGTATTTCTTTCGATGCAAGGAATTTGCACCAGCCCGCCGATCGGATCGCAAGTAAGACCCAAATGATGCTCCATAGCTATTTCAGCGGCCATCAACACTTGTCTTTGTGTGCCGCCCATACATTCCGTTAATGCTGCAGCGGCCATTGCTGAAGACACACCAATTTCTGCCTGGCATCCACCCATTGCTGCAGATATGGTTGCTCCTTTTTTAAATATACTTCCTATCTCCGATGCTGTCAATAAAAATTTGATAATATTTTCATCGCTAACATTTTCACAAAAAGCAATATAGTATTGTAAAACTGCTGGAATTACTCCTGCTGCACCGTTCGTAGGTGCTGTAACTACTCTTCCAAAAGAAGCATTCTCTTCATTCACAGCCAAAGCAAAACAACTTACCCAATCCAATATATACTGAAAACTTCCACCACCTTTTTTAATGGCTTTGATCCATTCTTCGTAATTATTGTAAACTTGATTATTGATTAATTTTTTATTGAGGTTAAAAGCCCTT
Source organism: Sphingobacteriia bacterium (assembly GCA_037129425.1). Taxonomy (GTDB): domain Bacteria; phylum Bacteroidota; class Bacteroidia; order Chitinophagales; family Chitinophagaceae; genus Sediminibacterium. The sequence goes on along the minus strand of JBAXUV010000001.1, from coordinate 352,918 downwards.
CTTTGTACTTGCAATCCACCAGGCAATTCGCCTTGAGTATGACAACCTCTGAATGTACATTCCTTCATGGTTTCCCATATTTTCCAAACACCTGCTTTTACATTTTTCTCTGTATTCCATGACAATTCATTTTCCAAAACAATCTCATTAATGTGCAATCCGGTTTTCCTACACCAATGCAATAAATCGTCGGCTGTATTTACGGGAAAAGGCAAATCAACTGGTTCTTTTCCTCCACCATTTTCACCCTCCTTAACAACAAATCCTCCACCAATAGAAAAATAGGTTTCGCTAAAATGATTGCCATCTTTTGTTGATATTAAAAATGATAAACCATTTGGATGAAAAGGCAAGGATTCATTATATAAAAATTGTAAATCATCCTTAATGATAAAGGGCAACATTATTTTACCACCTAATAAAAGAGATTGATTGTTTTCAATATCTTTTATTTTCTGGTTGATGCTATTTACATCAATGGTAACAGGATCTTCTCCACTAAGCCCTAATAAAACGGCAATATCTGTTCCATGTCCTTTGCCAGTTTTAGCCAAAGACCCGTACAATAAAACGGATAGTGAAACAACTTGATCTAATGGGTATTTTGCTTGAATGGATTCTATACAACGCTGTGCTGCTCTCCATGGCCCAAGGGTATGAGAACTAGAAGGGCCTACCCCTATTTTAAACATATCGAAAACCGAAATAGATTCATGTGGCATATCGTAAAGTTAAGAGATATAAGATAAAAGATATAAGATAAAAGATATAGGATTTTTAATTTAAGTTTGGAGTATGAGAACGTTTATTTATTTGGTCGTATTTTTTTGGAGTATTGAAATGTTAACTGCTCAAAATACTCAACAAAGTTCAAACCCCAATCCGCTGGAAATGTTGATGCAATCAAGCCCTGCATTGAAAAGCGCCTTATTGAATAAAGATAGTTTGCGGATTCAAATTGTCTATACCCAGATTGATCGAAACAAACGCAATAAACCCAGCTTTACAGAGTTTAATTTCAACCTCAATAACAATACTTATTTCTATCCCGCAAGCACCGTAAAAATGCCCATCGCTTTATTGGCTTTGGAAAAACTCAATGAACTTAACATAAAAGGCCTTACCAAAGAAACCACTATGATTACGGATAGCGCTGCTGCAGCACAGGACTATGTGTATACTCAACCCAACGCTGCAGATAGCAGACCTACTATTGAAAACTATATCAAGCAAATTTTTTTAGTTAGCGATAACGATGCATACAATCGCTTATACGAATTCTTAGGCCAAGAATACATTCAAAAAAAATTAGCAGCTAAAGGGTATTCTGATGCTATTATCCGTCACCGCTTACAAATAAGTAGAACCCTTGAACAGAATGCCACTACTAATCCTGTAAAATTTTATGATACTTCTGGCGCTTTAGTATACGAACAACCAATGCAAATAAGTAATGCTCAGTACCCATTGCTGGAAGCCAAGCTGGGTAAGGGTTATATGAGTAGAGGAAAACTAGTGAATGAGCCATTTTCATTCGCTACAAAAAACCGGGTTTATTTACAAGACCTGCATCATATACTTCAATCTGTTTTGTTTCCGGAGCAATTAAAAAAAGAACAACGATTTAATTTAACCAAGGAAGATTATGCATTTGTTCGAAAATGGATGAGTGCTTTTCCGAAAGAAAGCGATTTTCCTAATTACGATTCTGCTCATTATTGGGATGCTTATTGCAAGTTTTTATACTATGGTTCTGAAAAAGGAACAAAACCTAATAATTTTAGAATTTTTAATAAAGTGGGTGATGCTTATGGTTTTTTAATTGATGTTACATATGTAGTTGACCTCGCTAATAATATTGAGTTTATGTTGAGTGCAGCTATTTCATGCAACCAAGATGGCATTTACAACGATGATCATTATGATTATGATACCATTGGTTTTCCTTTCATGAAAAATTTGGGTCAAGCAGTGTATCAATATGAATTGTCTCGAAAAAGAAAATATACTCCTGATCTGAGCAAGTTAGATTTTCACAAAAAATAGCTCGTCAAAAAAGTTGATTTTATTATAATCTGCTTTAATCATTGACAAAAACGACTATTTAGTATTTGATTAGTCCGTTTAATTCCTTTTTCCGAACTTTACCTCATATATAGTAAAATTAATAATATAAATACGAATGGAACTTTCTTCTTTATTGAACAGATTTAATGAACCAGAAACTTTAAAAATGGCCAAATTAGGTCGCGAATTAAGGGCTAGTGGTGTAGATGTTATCGATCTAAGTTTGGGTGAGCCTGATTTTGATACACCTCAACATATTAAAGATGCGGCTATAAAAGCCATCAATGATAACTGGAGCCATTATACACCTGTACCCGGTTTTTTAGATTTAAGAGAAGCTGTATGTACAAAATTAAAAAGAGACAATCACCTTGATTATAAGCCTGAAAATATTGTTAGTTCTACTGGAGCTAAGCAAAGTTTGGCCAATGCCATTCTAGCGTTGGTGGATGAGGGCGATGAAGTAATTATTCCAACACCATATTGGGTTACTTATTCTGAATTGGTAAAAATAGCCAGAGGTAAAGTAGTAGAAATAAGAACAACGGTAGAGAATAAGTTTAAAGCTACTCCAGCACAAGTGGAAGCTGCCATTACACCTCGTTCTAAAGTGTTTATGTTTTCTTCTCCATGTAATCCTTCAGGTGCTGTTTATAGCAAGGAAGAATTAGCAGGCTTGGTGGAAGTATTTAAAAAACACCCCAATATTATTATACTATCCGATGAAATTTATGAGTACATCAATTTTGTAGGAAAGCATGAGAGTATAGCACAGTTTGAAGCAATCAAAGATCGTGCGGTATTGATCAATGGATTGAGCAAAGGATTTGCTATGACTGGTTGGAGATTAGGATATACTGCTTCTAACCTTACCATTGCAAAGGCAATGGAAAAAATACAAGGACAGTTTACCAGTGGAACTTGTTCAATCACACAAAAAGCAGCAGTAGTAGCACTTACAGGAGATCTGCGTCCTTCAGAAGCAATGACCGAAGAATTTACCAGAAGAAGAAAACGCAGTTTAGAATTGGTGAAAACAATTCCTGGTTTTAAATGCTTTGAACCAGAGGGAGCTTTCTATGTATTTCCGGATGTGAGTTATTATTATGGAAAATCAAATGGTACAGAAACCATCAAAAACGCAGCTGATTTTAGTATGTATTTATTGAATACTGCGCATGTTTCTTCTGTAATGGGGGATGCATTTGGAGAGCCTTTATGTGTTCGTTTTTCTTTTGCCAATAGCATGGAAAATATTGAACGTGCATGGAAGCGAATAGCAGATGCATTGGCATTATTAAAATAACTAGTTGTACATAAAAAACGAGGAGCACTAGTAATAGGCTCCTCGTTTTATTTATATTACTCGATGTTATTTTCCTCCTTCTACTACTCCACCTTTTTTACTATCAATAGTAATGGTAAAAGGCCCTTTGCCACTCACTATCCATTTAACTGTTACGGTTCCTAATCCAGGAATATTATTTACTTCCAATACACTTGGATTATTTTTCTGTTCAGTGGTTAAATTAAGGTCAGCATTCTCTACAATCATTCCAGCTACTACTTTAGCCTTTGTATTTAAAGTAATATAATCTGGGCGTTCAATTTTGTTCTTCACATCCTGACTACTATGTGTTGGCATGATTCTGCTGTTGGCAATTACTGCAGTTACTTCTGTTAAGCCATCTCCTAAATCTTTTTCTGTAAGCGAAGACACAGCCAATTTTGGAGTGTGATAACAATGGTAGATAGAGAAAGCCATATTTCTGTGTGCATCTGATTCCAATAAAAATCCTGGATGAGCTCTTCCGAAATTCTTTTTGAATCCTCCGATTTCAATTTTTCCATATTGAGGATGATCGTATTCTTTCCAGGGAACAAATGCATCCTGAAATAATAAATACCTGTCAAAACTATAAGAAGTATTATCAAATGGATCACGAGTAGATTCTTTCATGAACATTAAATACGGTGTCCATAATTCGTTGGAATAAGTATAGATACCTCTTCCTGCATAGAACCAATCCAATTCACCACCATAAGCCGAATACAAATCTTTGTACACCACTAAATATTTATATCCTGGCATTAGTTCTTCTCCTTTTTTAGCAATGGCATCGTATACAGCAACGTCTTGTGCATTATAGGTGCCAACATCTTCTGCACCTCCTGGGCCTCTTAAGATCATTCCACCTGCATTGTGAAAGGATTGTGCTGCTGCAATATTTGGATGCTTCATCACAAATTCCATCACTGCTCTATTTTCCGGTATAGAAAACGGATATTTATATGCACCGTTTTGAATATAATTAGGCTGCCATCCCCAACCCCAATCGCGGTTAGGATCGTATTCAAATGCATAACCATCTTCATTCACTCTACCATCACCATCATTGTCAATTCCTTCAATACCTAATAATTCATAATCGCCTTTTTCATCTGGCCCTACTTGAATCATATTGCGTGGATCTCTTGGGTCAACTTTATATCTTCCGTTTGGATTTTTTCTTCGCATCAAAGTGATATGTCCATCTCCATCCAAATCATCGTAATTGTCTTCGTTTACCAAACCATCACCATCGTTATCAATCGGCTTTACTCCAGAACGTGGTGAAGAAGAAGTATTTGGTTTATGCATATAACTGTCTCGCGCATCTGGGTTAATGCTTGGAATGATATAAAACACTTTGTCAGCTAAAAGCTCTTGAATGAATTTTGTATCTCCAAATGCTTCCGTTAAATACCATGCAGTGTACATGGCAAATTCAGCGCCCTGAATTTCATTGGAGTGAATATTTCCATCAATGTACATTCCTGGTTTATTCGACTCCACTCCTTTCTTGAAATCGGTAATAGTTAAGCACCACAAATCTCTTCCATCATAAGATTTTCCAATGGATTGAAGTTTAGCTAGATCAGGATAGGCGGCAGCAATTTTTTTGCAAATTTCGGTAATGCCCTCATGGTCGTAATAACGGTTCCATGTTACCGTAACTTTAGGATTAGCGGGTGTGCCCGATGCTTTAAATATTTGCTCGGGGCTTTGCGCATTTACATTGTTTAAAATGGCAAAAGCACAAAATAATAAGGTTGATAAGAATATTTTTTTCATGTTAGCTCAATTAATCGTTAAAGTGAAATGTCAATATTTTTAATTCCAGCTGTAGGGCAACCAGCATCGATGGTTATCTTACCTTTCCCTTTAATCAGCCAACTAAAACTTTGTTTTGTTGATGGTTCCATATTGTTGAGTAACAATATTTTTTTACCACCAACCAAACTTTGTTTGTCTGAAATTGTAAGGCCAACTTTTATTTTTTTAACGAAATAATTTCTATCAGCAAATTTGCTATGCGTGGCCAATGCACCTTTATTTACAACATCTACCGTTACCCTTGTAAGTCCATTCGCTAAAGATTCTGTTTTAATATTGGTTACATCAATCTCTGGTTGAAAAGATGCCGCTTTAATTAAAAATTCAGTATGCTTTTTGGCTAAATCAGCAACCAGCTTATACGGTGGGTTGATCAATACAAATGGATCGATTCCTCCCACTTCCACTTTTTGATTGGGGAAATCGGGATGTGAAATTGTTTTCCATTCTGTAAAAACATCGCTAATTCCTTGTTGCGCACTCCATCTTAAATAATTGGCAATAGGATCTTCCACCGTAAATACTTTTTCTTTTTTAGCTGTATCAGGTTTAGATTTTGGAACCCACCATCCCGGGGTACTAAAACTATACCTGCCATAATGTTGATATGCCCAAGATAAAAAATCACCTCCAGCAACACTTGTTCTTGGAGCATCTTTTGATCCCAACACTTTATTGTATAAATCACTTACAATAGTAGTTGCTTTATCATCGTTGGAACTTAAGTTATTATTTGATCCAAAACTTACAACCGCATATACATTGAAAGCGTCGTATAAGAAATCCAATAATGCACGGGTTTCTTTTTCGCTTGCAGGATAATCTCCAGCACCTGGTGCAAAGGTTTTGTGTTTGTAAGTCAGGTTTTTATTGAAAGCAATTCCGCCTTCTCCATCTTCATTGAATAAACCATCTTTATCGTTATCAACACCTTCAGATAGAATTAAATATTTTCCTTTTTCTCCTTTAGTTGCATCTGCTTTAATCAAGACTCTTGGATCATCAGGATGTAATTTGTATTCTCCAATGGGAGATTCAATACGCATGAAGTTGATTTTGCCATTTCCATCTAAATCATCAAATGGGTCTTCATTTAAACGTCCATCTCTATCATCATCCGTTGCTGTTGCATTGCCGGTTCTCTCATGTTTTAATTTGGCGAAATATTGCTCCGAAGCGTCAGGGCTCATATTAGGGAACAAATAATAGGTTGTTTTTTGGAGCAGATTTTTAATGGAATCTGTTCCACTGGCTTTTAGTAAATTTTCCGCGAAACCAATAACCAATTCAGCTCCTAATAAATGATTGCCTTCAACACCTCCCACCACTGCAATGGCGGGTTTTGTTTCAGTTTTGCCTGTGCCGATGGTAATCATCCAAATGTCTTTGCCGCCATTTGTTTTTACAAGGGATGATACCGTAGCCAATTGCGGATAGGCTTTTACAATAGTTTGAATTCTTGCTTGTTGCTCAGCAAGGGTAGAATAGTTCTGCGCAAAGGTGCCCGAAAAACAAAGCAGTCCGATGGCAAAAAGAAATTGTTTTCTCATGAAGCATGTTTAAGAAATAAATATAATCGAATTGTTTCTTGAAAAATCAAAAAAAGGATAAAAGGTGCATGATTTTATGCTTAATTTTCGGCCATGATCGACCCGGGTAAGGCAGAAATGTTCAAAAATAGATTGACCAAAGTGTTTAAACATAAAAGCAAATTGGCCAAGCGACAGCATATTACTTGCTATCGTATCTACGATCACGATTTACCTGAATTTCCCTTCAGTATTGAATTGTATGAAAACAATATTTATATAGCGGAATATCTAAGAAGGCATGGCATGGAAGATGATGCGCATGAAGCCTGGTTAATGGCTTGTCTCGAAATCATTCAAGAAATTACAGGAGTGCCTACGGATAATATGTTTTGTAAACAAAGAAAACGCCAATCACATAGAGAAGGGCAATATGAGAAATTAGCAACAGAACAGGAATTTTATACAGTTAAAGAAAATGGCCAGCTTTTTTTAGTGAACCTTACCGATTATTTAGATACTGGTTTATTTCTCGATCATCGAGTTACTCGAGATAAAGTAAAACAGTTAAGTCAAGGAAAACGAGTATTGAATTTATTCTGTTATACGGGTTCTTTTTCGGTTTACGCCGCAGATGGTGGAGCAGCTTCAGTTAGCTCAGTTGATTTGTCAAAAACTTATTTAGCATGGGCTGAAAAAAACATGGCGCTCAATCAGTATACCAATCCCAAAAAATTTCATTTCATTCATGCAGATGTGAAGCAATATTTAAAAACTTTAGCACCCAATAGTTTTGATATTGTTATCATGGATCCTCCCACATTCAGTAATAGCAAAAGAATGAAAGATATTTTGGATATACAACGAGACCATGCCGAATTAATCAATGATGTGTTGAATGCAATATCCCCTGAAGGGATTCTTTTTTTTAGCACTAATTTTTCCAGATTCGAAATAGACAAGGCATCCATTCATGCAACACAAATAAAAGATATTACCAGAGCCACTACCCCATTTGATTTCGAAGGAAAATTAAAACGTTGGTGTTTCGAAATTGTAAAATCTTAGTGCAATTGTTTTTTTGCCAATTCAAGCAGTTCTTCATGCAATTGAATTACTTGAGGAATCAATAATTCCTGTTCGTTATTGGTAATTACCCAATCACATAATTTCATTTTTAAATGATCATCAATTTGTTGATTCATTCTTTCGATTACTTGCTCTCTGTTAGATCCATCCCGACTCATTACTCTTTGAATTCTTAATGCTGTAGGTGCATACACACCAATGATCCCATCAAGCCCTTCTGCAGACCCGGATTCAAAAAACAAAGCAGCTTCTTTTAATACATAGGGTGCTTGTTGTTTGGAAGCCCATTCAATACTTGCTGCAATGGTGGCTGGATGAACAATCGAATTAAGTATGGATAATTGAAAAGGATCCTTGAATACAATTCCTGCAATAAAATCTTTATTGGGTAAATTATTAGTATAAGCGTTGATACCAAAAGCGGCAATAATTTGTTGTTGTACGTTTTCATCATGTTGCATGATGTTTTTTGCCAGTTGATCTGCATATAATATAGGAACACCTAATTGCGCAAAAATTTGAGCAACAGTAGATTTACCACTTCCAATTCCGCCTGTTAAACCAATTTTAAGTACTGACATAAAAAAGCCGGCAACATTGAGTTACCGGCAATAAATTTACTGTTTAAACAAATACGGTTAGCTTTTCTCTGCTACTGGTTTGTTTACAGCCAATGTCCATTCCATACTGATGGAAGATTTTTCAATCTTTAAATAACTTCCTGGGTTTACTTCCATTTGAATGGTTGCATCTTCATTGATTTTATTGATGGTACCATGGATACCAGCAATGGTTACAATTTTATCGCCTTTCTGCATATTGTCGATGAACTTTTTTTGCTCTTTTGCTTTTTTTGCTTGAGGACGAATCATGAATAACCAGAATACCAAAATGATGGCACCCATCATGATCAATTGAACTGTGCCACCCGATTTTGGGTCGGCAGATAAAATAATTGCTACTAAAGGAAACATATTATGGTGTTTTTAATTGTTGAATTTCTCCGTTAAAGGTAAGGGTATGTGTAATACCATTACTCGTATTTGCTGTAACAAATATATTTTTTGCAACCGTTCCTGGATGAGATTTATTGCTATCAAAAGAAGCTGTAATGTTTCCTTTGCCTCCAGCAGGAATAGCTCCTTTGGTATAATCGGCAACAGTACAACCGCAACCAGGTTTCACTTCTGTTAAATACAAAGGCTTTGATCCAGTATTGGTAAACTCAAACAGAATATTTGTTTTTTCGCCCATATTAATGGTGCCGAAATTGATGATGGTATCTTTAAAACCAATTGTGGTGTACATGGCAGTATCAACTATATGTTTTGCTGCTTCTGCATTTTCTGCATTGTTGTTTTTGCAAGAGCAGAATGCAAACATAAATACAGCACCTATCAAAAATAATTTCATTTTAAATGGTATTATTCTTAAAACTGATTTTATTGATCTTCCCTTCTGCAGTCAATTCTTTATGAATATTATCTAAAATACCGTTTACAAACTGACCACTTTGTGCAGTGCTATAATCTTTGGCTAAATCAATGTATTCGTTGATGGTTACCTTGGTTGGAATCGTTTCGAAATAGAGTAATTCACAAATGCCCATACGCATTAAAACCATGTCTAATTGCGCAATTCTTTCTGCGTCCCAGTTTTTTAATTTTGGCTTAATTAACTCGGCGCAATATTCTTTTTTCTCTATGGCTGTTCTCAATAAACCTCTTGCAAAGTCCCATTTATCTTGGTTCATCAACTGGTCTAATGCTGTGGTTGCTGGTTTTTGAATAAAGGTCAGCATCATTTGATCCATCATTTCTCCATCATCATCCCAGTTATTGAAATGTTCTTCTATATGGTTGATGAAATTTTCATCAGGCAACATCAATTGAGTGAAAATCAGTTTAATGATTTCTCTTTCTTTTGCCTTGTCTCTATTTTCTTCAGTAATGTATTTCTTGTATTCGGGGGTCTCAATTAATTGGTTGTAAATTTTCTTAACCAATTCAAGATCTATCCTTTTTTCTGGATGATCCGAATCAATGGCTTTCTGGTAAGATTTATTCTCCAATAAAGCCCAAATAAATTCATTCCCAGCAATTTTGATATTTACATTCATATCACTGTGCGAAGGAAGATTTTTGGAAGCTCTTTTAACTGCATTTGTTTCGGCGTACCTGGCCACTTCCGACAAAAAAAAGATCAAATAAATGAACAATTCCCTGCTTTTATCTAACTGCTTTTCTAATGTTTCAATGGGTTGTTTAAAAGTATTGATATTGTCTGCAGACTCAATCATATAGAGCAATTGCATTACTTTAACCCGTATATTTCTTCTACTGATCATTCAATAAGAACTTTTTAGCTGCGCGAAGGTAAGGCATTATCAATACTTATAGGCGCAAAATGCAAATTTGGCACATAAAGAATTGATAAAATGGCTATCTCTGTCAGCATGAACCCTCCAAAAACGGGGAATTATCCTTTTACTGAAAAATTGGCTTAATGGCTGCTTTGGCATAATTATAGCCATATTTAGAAAAATTTCATTCAATTAACCAAAATTTATAACGTATGGCTAAGAAAATCAACGTTACTCCTCTGCACGACAGAGTAATTGTAAAAGCTGCTGCCGCTGAAGAAAAAACGGCCGGTGGAATCATCATCCCAGATACCGCAAAAGAAAAACCTCAACGTGGTGTAGTAGTTGCTGCTGGAAAAGGTAAAATAGACGAGCCAATGACTGTTAAAGTTGGCGATACCGTACTTTATGGCAAATATGCTGGTACTGAAGTGCAAATTGAAGGTCAGGACTTGTTGATCATGAGAGAAAGCGATCTTTTGGCAATTATCTAACATCTAAAAACTAAACAATATGGCTAAGCAAATATTTTTTGATATTGAAGCAAGAAATAAAATGAAGAAAGGCGTTGACACATTGGCCAACGCAGTTAAAGTAACTTTAGGACCAAAGGGTCGTAATGTAGTAATTGAGAAAAAATTTGGTGCTCCTCAAGTAACCAAGGATGGTGTTACAGTAGCAAAAGAAATTGAATTAGAAGATGCTATTGAAAACATGGGTGCTCAAATGGTAAAAGAAGTGGCTTCTAAAACAGCAGATATTGCTGGTGATGGAACTACTACTGCTACTGTTTTAGCTCAAGCAATTATCAGCGAAGGATTAAAAAATGTTGCAGCTGGTGCAAATCCAATGGATTTAAAGCGTGGTATAGATAAAGCCGTTGCTAAAGTAATTGATAGCTTAAGAGCACAATCACAAGCTGTTGGTAACGATTCTAAGAAAATTGAGCAGGTAGCTACTATTTCTGCAAATAGCGATAGCGAAATTGGAAAGTTGATTGCAACTGCCATGGCTAAAGTGGGTAAAGAAGGTGTTATTACTGTTGAAGAAGCAAAAGGTACCGATACAACAGTTGATGTTGTTGAAGGAATGCAATTTGATCGTGGATATATCTCTCCATATTTCGTTACTAATAGCGAGAAAATGGAAGCAGAAATGCAGAATCCATACATTTTGATCTACGATAAGAAGATCAGTGCTATGAAAGATATTTTACACATTTTGGAGAAAGTTGCACAAACTGGTCGTCCATTGGTAATTATCGCTGAAGATTTAGAAGGTGAAGCATTGGCTACATTGGTAGTAAATAAATTACGTGGTACCTTAAAAGTGGCTGCTGTAAAAGCACCAGGATTTGGTGACCGTAGAAAAGAAATGTTAACTGATATTGCTATCCTAACTGCAGGAACTGTTGTTAGCGAAGAGCAAGGGTTTAAATTAGAAAATGCAGACCTAACTTATTTAGGACAAGCTGCTTCTATTACCATCGATAAAGACAATACTATTGTTGTTGGTGGAAAAGGTAAAAAAGCAGATATCGTTGCCAGAGTTAATCAAATCAAAGCTCAGGTAGAAAACACTACTTCAGACTACGATCGCGAAAAATTACAAGAGCGTTTAGCTAAATTAAGCGGAGGTGTTGCAGTATTGTATGTTGGTGCTGCTACTGAAGTTGAAATGAAAGAGAAGAAAGATCGTGTTGACGATGCATTACACGCTACAAGAGCTGCTGTTGAAGAAGGAATTGTTCCTGGTGGTGGTGTTGCCTATATCCGCGCTGTAGAAAGCTTGGAGAAATTAAAAGGTTCAAACGAAGATGAATCAACTGGTATTCAAATTGTAAAAAGAGCCATTGAAGAGCCATTGCGTCAAATCGTTATCAACAGCGGAATTGAAGGTTCTATCGTTGTACAAAAAATCAAAGAAGGTAAAGGAGATTTTGGATTCAATGCTCGTACAGAAGTGTATGAAAACCTTTTCAAAGCAGGTGTAATTGATCCTACAAAAGTAAGCCGTGTTGCATTGGAAAATGCTGCATCTATCGCTGCTATGTTGCTCACTACTGAGTGTGTAGTTGCTGATAAACCAAAACCTGAAGCTCCTCATTCACATGCGGGTGCTCCTGATATGGGTGGAATGGGTTACTAAAATCTATTCGAATGATAGTAAAAAAGTCCCGAAGATTTCGGGACTTTTTTTATGCAATTGATTGAATCTTTTATGCTTTAAGATATCGAGCAAACCCTTGCACCATTAAGCATTGCGCATATCCATAACTCAACATTACCACAACATCTAAAAAATTGTCTTTGTATAAAAAATGATTAGAGGCTAATACCGCATCTGAAAAAACAAAGAGTACCGCACCTGGAACAAAATAAGTAGTTGCAATCACTTTCAATAAATTATTACTCAGCAAATTGGCTGCAGAAGCGGTCATAATAGCAATTGCAGCCATATATATTTTAATCGGCCAGATCATATCTCCCAGATATGGCTTTAGAAAATCCAATAATTTAACCGCAAATATTGTGACCAATACAGATGCAACAACAAATTCAGTTGCTTTATTAAAACGAACATTGCTGGATTTTAAAAAAAAAGTGGTATAGGCAATATGCGTAACAATGAATGCCAGCATTCCTCCAATAAAAAAAGCTGTTCCATTAAAAATCAATAATAAATCTCCAACAAATGCTGCAAACAAACCAATATAGATGATGCGCTTACTTGTATGATAAGCATTTTTACGAACGTTCATCAATAGGTAAGCAATTAAAATTGGCATTAAAAAAAGTTTACTGATATACCTGAAATCAGTTTTTTCAAAATAAATAAATGCACAATGAGCAAATAACACTGTCCAAAAAATGATAATCCCATGTTTTTTAATAATCTGCATTCTCAAGCCTTTTATTGAAAGAGTGTAAAATAATGGGAAATTATTAATAAAAATGGAGCTAATTTTGCAAAATGCAAATGGATGATCCAGGTTTTTTTGACTATTGGAGTAAAAATCGACAAAAAGAAAAAAGCAATAAAAAGGCTTTTTTTATAGGATTATCTTCTGGATTTGCAATAGGTGGAGCCCTTTTAATAGCTATTCTTTCTGGTTGGTATCCTCGAGCAACCATGGAAGCGAATAGTAAAATGAGTGCTTTCGTATTATTTTTGGCAATTTTGTTGATATCTGTATTTATTGCATTTATTTATCAAAAATTCAAGTGGGAAATGCAGGAACAGCGTTATTTAGAAATCGTAGCAAAAAAAAATAAAAATCAACAGATGCAGCCATAATTGGTCAAAATGCGTCTACTTTAAAAATCAGCATTAGGAATGAAAAAATCAGTTATTGCCTTTATTGGAATGGTATTGTTCTCTTTGTCTTGCGGAAAAACAGTTGATTCTGGATGCACACCTGCAACTGTTGCTAGTGAAAAAACAGCAATGATCGCTTATTGTACAGCAAATAGTATCAATTATACAGAACATCCAAGTGGAATTTTATATGAAATTGTAAGCCCAGGAACAGGCACTGCTCCTAGCCTTGCTTCAAATGTATCTTGTTTATATACCGGTAAATTAATGAATGGTACAACTTTCGACGCCGCAACCAGCAATCCCGCTACATTTCCGTTGGCCAATGTAATTGAAGGGTGGAAAATTGGCATTCCACTTATTAAGGCTGGAGGTAGAATTAAATTGGTCATTCCATCTGCATTAGCCTATAGTTGTGTAGGTTCAGGCTCGATTGCTCCAAATTCCCCTCTATTTTTTGATGTTACCTTGGTTCAAGTTAGATAAATATATAATTATTTAATATATGTTGATTAATGGTGCTTAAATAGCTAACCAAAATATACCTCATTCCCCTATCTTTGCCAACCTGAAAAAATCAGGATTAAACAATACGTAAACCGTTACTAATATGCAACTGAAAGGTTTAGTGCGTTTTTTTGCAATAGCACTTACATTAATTTGTCTTTACCAATTATCTTTTACTTGGTTTGTTCGCAACCATGAATCTGAAATGGATGCTAAAGCCAGCACCTGGCTCAAGTCTTTTACTAGCCCCGAGCAAAAGTATCCGGGCAATAAAGAATTGCAATCTGCTTATGCAGATTCATTGGGAGATTTAAAAAAAGAAAGACTACAACGTCTGTTGGATAGTACCAAAGATGTAAAATTAGCATTTGGCTTAACTACCTATCGTAGTGCAAAAGAAAAAGAGTTAATGCTCGGATTGGATTTGCAAGGTGGTATGAGTGTAACCATGGAAGTGGGTCTTGATGCATTGATTAAATCTTTATCTAATTATACTAAAGATGTTAATTTAAATAAAGCATTGGATGCAGCTGTTGCACGTAAAGCAAATAGTGGTGCTAATTTGATTACTTTATTTTTAGAGGAATACAAGAAAGTTAGTCCGGATGGCAAACTAGCACCTCTATTCACTGCAAGAAGTAATGGTGCATTAAAAATTGATGATAGTAATGCTAAAGTAGAAGACTATTTAGCTAAACAATCTGATGCTGCATTTAGTAATACATACAGAATTCTTAGAACGAGAATTGATCGTTTTGGTGTTGCATCTAATAATATCAATCCAGATGCTGCAAAAGGCAGAATCAATATTGAATTAGCAGGTGTGAGTGACAAAGAAAGAGTAAGATCTTATTTACAATCTACTGCTAACCTTCAATTCTTTGAAGTATATACATTAGAAAGCAATGATGTTCAAAGTGGAATCGTAGCTGCAGATAAATCTGTTCAGGATTATTTGAATGGAGCAAAAGCACTTGATACAACTAAAAACACATCAGTAGCAACAACTGAAAAAGCGGCTAGTACCGATACTACAAAAACTGCTACCATTTCAACACTTTCTGCTGATACCAATAAATCAGGTGCAAAAGCAGATACCGCTAAAGCGAAGTTGAATGTAAATCCAATTGTTCGTTTAATCCAATTCTCTCAACCTTATCGTGCTGATAATGGCAAAACTATTTTCCCTGCAGCAATTGGTTATATTCAAACAAAAGATACTGGTACTTTAAATAACTACTTCAGAATGGAATCGGTGAAATCTAAATTCCCTTCTAATTTACAGTTTTTATATGGTAAGGCAGAATTGAACGATCCTAAGTTAAAAGACATTTTAACTTTATATGCAATTAAAACTTTAGACAATGGTCAAGCAGAATTAGAAGGCGATCATATTTCTGGAGCATCACAAGATTATGATGAGCGTGGAAGAATTGCTATTAAAATGAATATGGATAGAGTTGGATCTGCTATCTGGGCAAAAATGACAACGCGCAATGTTGGCAAGCCAATTGCAATTGTATTAGACAATTTTGTTTATTCAGCTCCTAATGTTAACGACCCGATCACTACTGGTAATTCACAAATCAGTGGTAACTATACTATTAAAGAGGCAAAAGATCTTTCTGAAATTTTAGAGAGTGGTAAATTACCTGCTCCTGCTAAAATTGTTCAAAGCCAAACCGTAGGGCCAACTTTGGGTAAAGAATCAATCAAAGGTGGTGCAATGTCATTCTTAATTGCATTTGTTGTGATTTTCTCTTTGATGTTATTGTATTTCAACACCGGTGGATGGGTTGCAAATATCGCATTGATATTGAACTTATTATTTACCATTGGTGTGTTGAGTGCTTTAGGGTTTACTTTAACCGCTCCAGGTATTGCTGGTTTGGTATTGACCATCGGTATGGCGGTAGATACCAACGTAATTATATTTGAGCGTATCAAAGAAGAATTATCGAAAGGTAAAAACTATGTAAGTGCAGTGAATGATGGATACAAAAGATCTTTGTCTCCAGTTTTAGATGCACACGTTACTACTTTATTAACTGCTGTAATTCTTGCTTATTTTGGTCTAGGACCAGTATTAGGATTTGCTACAACACAAATCATTGGTATCTTATTATCATTGTTCTGTGGAATTTTAGTATCTAGATTAATTACAGACTGGTACACGAATAAGAACAGGCATTTTGAATATTTCACTGGAATTTCTAGAAGTATTTTTAAGCATGCTTCTTATAAGTTTATTGAATACAGAAAGTTTGCATATGGCTTATCTGCTGTGATTTTAGTATTAGGAGTTGCTTCTTTCTTTAACGGATTTGATGAGGGTGTTGAATTTGCTGGAGGTCGCAGCTATACGATTAAATTCGATAAAGCCGTAAATGCTGATGAAATTCGCGATGAATTAAAAGCAACATTTGGAGAAGCACCAATTACTAAAACAGTAGATACAAAGAATCAAGTTAATATTACCACATCTTACAAGATCAAAGAAACGGGTAGCAATATCGATTCTTTGGTGGAGAAAATGTTGTACACTGGTTTGCAGAAGCATTTACCAGAAGGAACCAGTTTCAATACTTTTGAAACAGTGTATAAACAAAGTTCTCAAACTGTATTGCCTACTATCTCCGACGATTTGAAAGCTGGAGCAACTAAAGCAACTGTATTTGCCATTTTTGCAATTTGCTTGTACATATTCATTCGTTTCCGTGATTGGAGATATTCTTTAGGTACGATTGTGGCTTTATTGCATGACGTATTGGTTACATTAATTGTATTCAGTTTCTTAAGAAAAGTAGTTCCTTTTCCATTGGAAATTGACCAGCATTTTATTGCAGCCATTCTAACAGTAATCGGTTTCTCAATGAATGATACGGTAATTGTTTATGATAGAATCAGAGAAGATAGTAAGATCATGATTGGTGTAGATAATGCTTCTATTATTAATAAAGCAATCAATCAAACTTTGAGCAGAACCATCATGACTTCATTAACAGTGTTCTTGACCATTTTGATCTTATTCATCTTTGGTGGAGAAGTAACTCGCGGATTTGCATTCGCGATGTTGATTGGAGTAGTCACTGGTACCTATTCTTCTATTTTCGTTGCAGCTCCTATCCTAGTAGATTTTGGTGGTGGCAGAGCTTTAGGGAAAGCTGAAGCAAAAAAATAAATTATCGATTGGATAAATCAAAAAACCCGTTCAATTGAACGGGTTTTTTATTGACTATACTATTATTATAAAATACTAATTAGCTAGTACCACTTTTTTAGAAAATTTTATACCGCAAAAGAAGTTCCACATCCACAGGTTTTACTTGCATTGGGATTGGTAAAAGTGAAACCGCGTGAATTTAATCCTCCCTGCCAATCTACTTCCATTCCATATAAGTATAAGCCATGGCTTTTATTCATGATGCAAGGCACACCTTCAATTTCAAATAATTCATCTTCCGCTTCTACTTTATCAAATCCTAATACATAAGTCATTCCACTGCATCCTCCTCCTTTAACCCCAATTCTTAAACGTTGAGTGGTATCAAAATCAGGTTCATTCATCAATCTTTTGATTTCTGTTATTGCTCCCTCAGTAAGAGAAACGGGAGAATTAGCTATTATTGTGGCTTCCATAATCGAATAATTGAGATGTAAAGGTACGATTTTGTACTCTTGGAATTGGAGATCCAATTTTCGAAACTAGAAAAATCCACATCATAGCCCCAATAACCGAATAACTCCCGATTCATTATCTGATAGTAAGTTCAAGATCATGCTTAGTAACCAATATCTAATAACCGTTATAAGTTAAGTCTTATCTTCGTAAAAATCAATTGGATAATGGAGAATACTACTTTATTGAGTATCATATTAGGCTTGGCTATTGTAGCAATAATGGTGTATATATTGGTCATTCAACCTAAAAAAGCAGAACCAGTTTCAAATGCTCCAAAACAACATAGTCCATTACAATTACAAGCCTATGAAAGGCTTATATTATTGGTAGATCGAATTGCCTTGCCGAATGTAATCAGCAGAACTCCCAGCGAAGGATTATCCGCAAGAGATATGCAACATGTTTTAACCAAGAATATTCGAGAAGAGTTTGACTATAATGTTACTCAACAGATTTATGTAACGCCTGAATCATGGAATGCACTAAAAAATCTAAAAGAAAAAAATATACTCTACATTAATCAGGTAGCACAGGAATTAGCGCCAGATGCTACGGGTATGGATTTGCAAAAATTTTTATTGAATTTTTTAGTGAATGAGCCAAAAGCCAATTTGCACGAATTAGTTAGCGAAGCTTTGAGTTTTGAAGCGAAAAAATATTTATAAAGGTTGAAATAATTGACTATGTCTTCTAAGAAAGTGGTTACCGACAGTGGAATAGAGATCAACAAATTATATACTGCTAAAGATGTTCCAGCTTCTAATACAGGGAATGATTTGCCTGGGGAGTTTCCATTTACCAGAGGGGTTCAGCAGGATATGTATAGAGGAAAGCTTTGGACTATGCGCCAATACGCTGGATTTTCTACTGCAGAAGAAAGCAATAAACGGTACCATTATTTATTGTCTCAAGGCGTTATGGGATTAAGTGTTGCATTTGACTTGCCCACTCAAATTGGATATGACAGTGACCACGCTTTATCAGAAGGCGAAGTAGGAAAAGTAGGTGTTGCCATTGATTGTTTAGATGACATGGAAACCTTATTTAAAGGGATTGAATTGGAGAAAGTGAGTACATCTATGACCATCAATTCAACAGGGTTTATTTTATTGGCCCTCTATGTTGCATTAGCTAAAAAGCAAGGAGCCGATCTAACAAAAATTACAGGTACCATTCAGAATGATATACTTAAGGAATATGCCGCTCGAGGTACGTATATCTATCCGCCAAAGCCATCAATGCGTATTATCACCGATATTTTTGAGTGGTGTAGCAATGAATTACCCAAGTGGAATACTATCTCCATTTCAGGGTATCATATTAGAGAAGCTGGTAGCACAGCTGTTCAGGAAATTGCATTTACATTAAGTAATGGTAAAGCTTATGTTCAAGCAGCATTAGCTAAGGGTTTGGATATCAATGTTTTTGGCAAACGTCTCTCCTTTTTCTTTAATGCTCATAATAACTTATTTGAAGAAGTAGCCAAATTTCGTGCGGCTCGAAAAATGTGGGCTCAAATAATGAAAGACCTGGGAGCAACCGATGAAAAAGCCCTGATGCTTCGTTTTCACACTCAAACTGGAGGCGCTACGCTAACAGCACAACAACCTCTGAACAATATTAGTAGAGTAACCATTCAAACCCTGGCTGCAGTTTTAGGGGGTACTCAAAGTTTACATACCAATGGCTATGATGAAGCCTTGAGCTTACCCACCGAAGAAGCCGCAAGAATTGCCTTAAGAACACAACAAATTGTAGCTTTTGAATCTGGGGCTGCCGATACAGTTGATCCACTGGCTGGTAGTTATTTCATTGAGTCATTAACCAATGAAGTAGAACAAAAAGCCTGGGGTATAATCAACAAAATTGATGCTATTGGTGGAAGTGTTGCTGCCATTGAGGAAGGTTATATGCAAGACCAAATAGCTCAAAGTGCTTATGAATACCAGCGAAATATTGAAAGTGGAGAAAAAATTATTGTAGGTGTTAATCAGTTTACGGTTGATAAAGAAGTAGCCGTTCCAGGATTTAAGATTGATGAAAGTATACGGTCAATTCAATCTGAAAAGCTGGCTCAATTAAGGGCTAAGCGCAATAATGTAAAAGTAAGTGAATGTTTAGCAGCTATTGCTAAAACGGCAAAAGGCACCGATAATTTGATGCCTTTTGTAATAGAAGCCGTTGAAAATAATTGTACACTGGGTGAAATTGCTGACACCCTACGATCTGTTTATGGTGAATTTAAATAAGATCAGTTGGCAGTTATTGGTTTTGATTTATAGTACTACAATTAAAGCATAAATAACTCCTGGGATCCAGAATAACAGTGTCAATAAAATGCTTAACCAGAATTTTCCATTGAATGCATTCTCATGCAAGTAAACTGCTAATGGTGGCAAGATAATGGCCAAAATGGCTAATAGGATTGTATTGGTGCTTGCTTCCCCAGTCGCTTTTTGAGCCTTATACTCTTTCATCAATTTCTTAACTTCTGCATATTTCTCTTTCTTTTCTACCCTAGATAAACTTTTGAATTGCAGCATGGCATCTTGCACAACTGCATCATCCATTTTAAATGCTTTTGTTTCAGTGGAACTTGATTTAGCATCTGTTTCTGTAGTGGTTTCAGTAGCGCTAGCAAAAACATTTGCTGAAAACATGAATGCAATTGCAGTTGTACATAAAATGATGGTTTTTTTCATAAGTTTAAATTTGGGATGATGAATATTAGTTGAGTAAAAATAACCTGCAAATAATTGAATTGATTTCAATTTAAACAAATTTAGTTACATAATTATCAGATTGTATAATTTCATTATTTAAACTCAAATCAGTTTTTGAATAAATTCATTACCTTCCATACAAAGAAAATCAGCTCATGAGAAAACTGGGATTATTAGGCTTATTATTTGCTTCATCCTTTGCGAAAGCACAGAATACTCCTATCAATGTAGACAAATTAATTAAAGATGAAACTTCAAAAGTAGTCAATTGGAGAAGGTATTTTCATCAGAATCCTGAATTAGGAAATCGGGAATTCAATACATGTAAAACTGTTGAAGCCAACTTAAAAGAATGGGGAATTTCTACAAGAGTAATTGCCAAAACTGGAGTGGTAGGTGTCTTAAAAGGTGGAAAGCCAGGGCCAGTAATAGCTTTAAGGGCCGATATTGATGCTTTACCTGTTGAAGAAAGAAACGGATTGGCATTTGCGTCTAAAGCAAAAAGCGATTATAATGGGGCAACAGTTCCAGTAATGCATGCATGCGGACATGATGCTCATATTGCTATGTTATTGGGTGCTGCCGAAGTGTTGAGTAAAATTAAAAATGATATCACAGGAACTGTTGTATTCTTATTTCAACCAGCAGAAGAAGGCCCTCCAGGAAATGAAGAAGGTGGTGCACCACTGATGATAAAGGAAGGTGCCATGGACAATCCTAAAATAGATGCTGTATTTGGAATTCATATTGAATCAAAATATGATCTAGGAAAGATTTACTATAAGCCTGGCGCATTTATGGCATCCTCTGATTGGTTTACTATAAAAGTAAAAGGCAAACAAAGTCATGGTGCCTATCCATGGAATGCTATCGACCCGATTGCAGTGAGTGCAGAAATAATTCAGGCTTTACAAACTATTGTAAGTAGAAATATTGATATTACTAAATCTCCTGTTGTTGTTTCAGTCGGAAAGTTTCAATCAGGTGTACGTTCCAATATTATTCCTGAAGAAGCCATTATGGAAGGCACTATTAGAACATTAGATGATCAGGCACAGAAAATGGTACATGAAAAAATAAAATTGATTGCTCAAAATATTGCAACAGCCAATGGAGCAACGGCAGAAGTAAGTATTGATACCAAAACATTGGTTACTTACAACAATCCCGAATTGGTTGCCAAAAGCATTCCTTCCTTACAAAAAGCCGCTGGAGGTATCGATAATGTTCAATTAACCAATTGGGTTACTGGTGCAGAAGACTTCTCCTATTATGGAACAAAAGCACCCGCATTTTTTTTCTATTTAGGTGCTAGAGATCCAAAGTATCCAAATTTTGATGCTGCTCCCGATCACCATACTCCCGGATTTATGATTAGCGATGCAAGATTGGATGTTGGAGTGAGTGCTTTTGTAAACCTGGTTTTAGATTATGCTAAAACAGTAAAAAAATAAAACCATGAAAAAATATTTTCTTTTTGCATTTATATTATCAAGTGGCCTGCTAAATGTAATGGCACAAAATGCAAGACTAAGTCCAGAAAGCCTTTGGCAATTGGGCAGGGTATCTGCGCCTGGTATCAGTAAAGATCAACAATCAATTATATACAGTGTTTCAATACCTGATATACAATCAAACAAGTCGAGTCGTAAAACATATCAAATACCAATAGCTGGAGGTACCCCTATTGAAATAAAGGATTTTGCAGGCCTATTGACCAACGACCGAATTTCACCCGATGGAAAATATTCAATCAGTGCTGAAGAGGTAAAAATCAATAATGTTACTGGTGTTGATTTTTATAAAGACTTGCCAAAGTCGAATGCACAAATTTATACTTCACTCAATTATCGGCACTGGGATACTTGGGAAGATGGAAAATTCAGTCATGTTTTTATTACACCAATCATTAATGGTAAAGCTGGTGAACCCAAAGACATCATGGTTGGAGAAGCATATGATAGTCCTCAAAAGCCATTCGGTGGTGACGAAGATTTTATTTTCAGTCCTGATAGTAAAAAAGTATTGTATGTTACAAAGAAAAGCTATGGTACTGCTTATGCTATAAGTACGAACACCGATTTGTATGAATACGATATCGAAAATGGAACTACCAAAAATTTAACTGAAGCCAATAAAGGGTATGATTTAGCACCAGCATACAATTCAAATGGAGAATTGGCTTATTTGCAAATGAAAAGGGATGGCTTTGAAGCAGATAAGCAAGACATTGTAATACTTTTAAAAAATGGTCAAAAAATTAATCTAACAGGTGCAAGAGATGAAATTCATGTAGAAGGATTTAAATGGAGCGATGATGGTAAAACCATTTTCTTCTGGGCTCCTATTAACGGAACACTGCAATTATTTAGTGTAAATAATCCTGGAATGAGTAAAATGATGCCTGTGGTAAAACAAATTACCAATGGCGATTTTGATATTAGTGGAATTGTTGGAGTACTCAATAAATCGTTGATTGTTTCAAGAACAGATTTTAATCATGCCAATGAATTGTTTTCAGTTGATGTAAATACTGGTAACATGAATCAACTGACCCATGTAAACGATGCATTTTACAATATCATCGGAAAAGTTAAGTCAGAACGTAAATGGGTTACCACCACCGATAATAAAAAAATGTTGGTGTGGGTAGTCTATCCACCTGATTTTGATTCTACAAAAAAATATCCAACATTATTGTATTGTCAAGGCGGACCTCAAAGTCCACTCACCCAGTTTTATTCATTCAGATGGAATTTCCAGTTA
Organism: Sphingobacteriia bacterium; assembly: GCA_037129425.1. Classification (GTDB taxonomy): domain Bacteria; phylum Bacteroidota; class Bacteroidia; order Chitinophagales; family Chitinophagaceae; genus Sediminibacterium. Next base: position 329,718 of record JBAXUV010000001.1, on the reverse strand, counting down.
ATTGCTTCTCAAGGATACATTATTGTTGCTCCAAATCGCAGAGGAATGCCAGGTCATGGCACCAAATGGAATGAACAGATCAGCAAAGATCATGGTGGACAAGTAATGAATGATTATTTATCAGCAATAGATGCGGTTAGCAAATCAACCTATGTAGATAAGAATAGATTGGGATGTATTGGAGCAAGTTATGGAGGCTATTCTGCCTTTTATTTAGCGGGTATTCATAATAACCGTTTTAAAACATTCATTGCTCATGACGGAATCTTTGATACCAAGAGTATGTATGGTACCACTGAAGAATTATTCTTTGTTAACTGGGACTATGGTGGTAATTATTGGGATAAGAATAATGCAGCCGCCCAAAAAACCTATAACCAATTCAATCCGAGTAATCAAGTGAGCAAATGGAATACTCCGATATTTATTATTCAGGGAGGCAAAGATTATCGTGTTCCAATCGAGCAAGGTTTGCAAGCTTTTCAAGCTGCACAATTAAAAGGGATAAAATCTAAGCTATTGTATTTGCCAGATGAAAACCATTGGGTAATTGGTGCCCAAAATGCCTTGGTTTGGCAAAGAGAATTCTACAAATGGCTGGACGAAACTTTAAAATAATGCTATTATCAAAAAAGCGAATCACTTGATTCGCTTTTTTGATAAAGAATGATGTAAATCAATAATACCTAATTATTGTAATTTCTTGCACCAAATAATAAACTGCCAATTCTTACCATGGTAGAACCACATTCTATTGCAAGTGGATAATCTCCACTCATGCCCATCGAAAGCGTAGAAATTTCTTTGTTGGTTGCTTTCATTGGATTTTGTTCTGCCCAGTTTTTAAATAAATCAAACTGATTTTTTAAATGTATAAATTCTCTTTTTACTTTATTCATATCATCACTAAAGGAAGCCATTCCCATAAAGCCTTCTATTTGGATATTTTGTAAAGTGGGTAAAGCTGCTTTAATTGATTCAATTTCTGATTCATCCAAACCAAATTTGGTTTCTTCTTCTGCAATATGAAATTGCAGTAAACAACCGATTGTTCGATTGTTTTTAATGGCTTGCTTATTAATTTCTTGTAATAATTTTAAACTATCTACACCATGTATTAAATGAACAAATGGAGCGATGTATTTTACTTTATTGCTTTGCAAATGGCCAATAAAATGCCAGTGAATATCTTTAGGAAGTCGGGCTTCTTTATCAACCAATTCCTGCACATAATTTTCTCCAAAATCTCTTTGCCCCAATGCATACAATTCCTCAATGTCGGAAACGGGCTTGGTTTTACTTACAGCAATTAATTGAACATGTTCCTGCTGTAGTAAATTATTGATTGAATGATAAGCATTTAAATTTACTGGCATAATATCAACGGCATTGCCTTAAAACTTGCGTCTTTAAAGCCAATACTTTAAATAATTATTTTAAAATACTTCTACTAATTACAATTCGTTGAACTTCGCTTGTTCCCTCATAGATCTGGGTGATTTTTGCATCTCGCATTAAACGTTCAACATGGTATTCTTTTACAAAACCATAACCTCCATGAATTTGAACTGCTTCAGTGGTGATCCACATGGCAGCTTCACTGGCAAATACTTTTGCCATAGATGAGCTCAATGTATAATCCAATCCATTGTCTTTTTCCCATGCAGCTTTCAAACATAACAAACGTGCAGATTCGATTTTGGTTGCCATATCAGCTAATTTAAATTGAATAGCTTGATGATGCATGATTTCTTTGCCAAAAGCTTTTCTCTGTTTGCTGTAAGCCAAAGCCAACTCATAAGCGCCACTTGCAATACCTAATGCTTGTGCAGCAATACCAATTCTTCCACCAGCTAAAGTTTTCATTGCAAACGTAAATCCAAAACCGTCTGCCCCTATCCTATTTTCTTTAGGCACTTTTACATCGGTTAATAAAATAGTATGAGTATCACTTCCTCTAATACCTAATTTATTTTCTTTTGCTGATACTGTTACACCTGGCCAGTTTTTCTCCACAATAAATGCATTGATTCCCTTGCTTTTTTTAGCTGGATCTGTTTGTGCAATTACTAAATAAACAGAAGCTGATGAACCATTGGTAATCCAGTTCTTGGTACCACTTAATAAATAATGATCTCCTTTGTCTTCAGCGGTTGTTTGTTGGCTGGTTGCATCACTACCTGCTTCAGGCTCACTTAATAAAAATGCGCCAATATATAATTCTCCATCTTTTTTACCTTGTGCTAATGGAGTTAAATATTTTTGTTTCTGTTCTTCCGAGCCAAATGTTTCTAATCCCCAACATACCAGGCTATTATTAACACTCATGCTTACGCTGGTACTTGCATCAATTTTACTCACTTCCTCCATAGCTAAAACATAGCTTACGGTATCCATTCCTGCTCCGCCATATTTTGGATCTACCATCATACCCATGAATCCAAGTTCAGCTAATTTCATTACTTGTTCACGAGGGAACTTTTGTAACTCATCTCTTTCGATAACACCTGGCAAACATTCTGTTTTTGCAAAATCTCTTGCTGCTTTTTGGATCATTAAATGTTCTTCGCTCAACTGGAAATTCATGGTCGTATAATTTTGAATCGCAAAAATAAGCTAACAAGCGTTAGGATACAATTTTTGTTCAAAAAAACAGATTGCTTTAATGTTAAAAATACTTTTTATGTAAGTTGAAAAGAATTTCCCTAGCTGTTGGCGTCATTCCTCTAGTTGTATCCTGCAAAAAATGCCTTTTAAAAGCAATAATTGCTGCACTAGTATCTTTTATATCATACCCTACTATTCTTAGCCCTACAATATGGTTAAATGATGATGGTACTGTATCTCGCTTATCATCGTACCATAATCCAAACCCTTTATCAGCTAATATTTTCCATGGGAAACGCCAATTGGGATCGTTTTTTCTAGTTGGAGCTATATCCCCATGTCCTATAAAGTTGGCTGTTGGAATATTATAGTCTTTCTTGAGTTTAGACAAAACAATCAATAAACTATTGATTTGCAAACTGTCGAAATACTGAAAACCGTTATTATCCAATTCAATTCCAATACTGGCAGAATTCATATCCAGTTGATTACCCCATCTGCTCACACCAGCATGTTGCCCTCTGAAATAATCATTGAGCATTTGGTAAACTACCCCGTCCTTTCCAATTACATAATGAGCACTCACAGCAGTTCTCGGAAGTGTAAAAGTTTTAAGTGTTTCTTCAGTTGATCCTTGCGCTGTATGATGAATGATTACATAACTGGGTTTTCTGATACCAAAATTGGTTGTGCCTACCCAATACGGAGATGGTTTTAAAGAGTCCGAAATGATAGGAGCTTCCGGCTTAGTATTGATAATTTTAGTATAATTCTTTGCTTGTTCTTTATAGGATTTATTGGTTTCCTTGTATGGATTATTATTACAAGCACTACTTACAATTAGTAAGATTAGCAACATTCGGAAAAAAGGTTTCATTTAGAAAAGTTAATGGGTTATTAGTTATTTATAATTGGTATCTCATAATTCATATCTCATAATTCATATCTTATATCTCATATCTCTTATCTCATAATTCTTATCTCATAATTCATATCTCTTAATTCTTATCTCTTAATTGTGTTCTTAATCGTATTTGGTTTTCTTTTCTTCCTTATAGCTCAACTGTTCCATCAAAGATTCGGGGGTAGGGTTGTTTGTAATTGAAACGGCCACCTGAAATAATACGATAGCCATTACAATCGAAACAATTAATTCCCCCCAAGTGATCCAATATCCCCAAAAACGATATACAGCGCCACTCTCCACATGTTCGTGTTCAACAATTACTTCCACTCTTTCATTGGCTGAATAATTCAATAAAGGATATGCTGCATTAATGGAATATTGTTTTCCGGCAATTTGATAAACCGCTTTAATATCAGTTGATTTAGTTGAATCATTTTTAACCATTTCAATGACTGCTGGATATTTTTCGCCATCAAAATAATCGGGTATACGCGTAAATAAAATATAGCAACCAAAAATGATCAGGTATAAAGTAAATATTGACTTAAACAAATTGATTCAATTGGAATTAGAAAAATAATAAACACAAAAAGATGGCAGCAAATACACAGATCAAATCAACCAATAACATGGCTCCTAAAGTGTACCTGGTGTTTTTCACTTTTATACTTCCGAAATAAACTGCTATCACATAAAACGTAGTTTCCGCTGCACATTGAAATACACATGCCAATCTACCTGTAAAAGAATCCGCACCATAAGTGCGCATTGCATCAATTAAAAATCCCCTGCTTCCAGCCGCATTAAAAGGTCTTAAAATGGCTATTGGTAATGCATCTACAATTTCTTTGGTAACACCAATGGCCAAAAATCCTTTTGCTAATAATCCAGCAAGAATTTCAAATACACCACTATTTCTGAATAATGAAATAGCTACAAGCATTCCCAGTATATAAGGGAAAATAGTTCTGCCAGTTTTTAGTCCATCATATGCACCTTCAACAAAAGAGTTGAAAACATTGGTTCCCTGATCGGTAAATCTTTTTTCTCTTAAAAAACTATATGCCAGAATAATGAAAATAATTCCCAATAAAAGCACATTCGAAAGATTACCAGTAAAATGACCCTTACTTATTAAATCGAGCTTGGTGATATATAACAAAAGCCCGGTAATGATTCCAATTACCACACCAATAGAACCAATCAATGTAACATTCAATAAATTGATTCTTTGTTTAATTCCTACTATAATTAATGCGGCAATTGTTCCAATAAAAGACGTGATAATACATGGCAACATCACATCTGCTGGATTGGTCGCATGTTGTGCAGCTCTATATCCTATAATGGAAGTTGGAATTAAAGTTAAGCCTGCAGCATGCAAACACATAAACATGATCTGGCTATTGCTGGCTTTTTCTTTATCCGTATTAAGTTCTTGTAAACTCTCCATAGCTTTCAATCCGAAAGGTGTTGCTGCACTATCCAATCCTAAAAAATTGGCTGCAAAATTCAACATCATATAAGAAATCGATGGATGATTTGCAGGTATTTCTGGAAATACTTTTACAAAGATCGGGCTCAATAATTTGGCCAGTCGCTCCGATGCTCCACTATTAATTAATAATTGAAGTATGCCACAGAAAAAAGATAAATAGGCAATTAATGGAAGCAATAAATCAAAAATGGTATTCTTACAAGTAGGTAATATCCCATCTGTGGCTTGTTTGCCTACACAGAATCGAACTGTTTGATTATCTAGAATATATAAGCTGTCTTTCCCTACAGCATATCGATTGTCTTTGGCTTTTTTTAAAGTATCCTGAATGGAAACGGGTAAATCCTTTAGATAAAACTCATTTCTAACAATGGGGTCATCTTTTTTTCCATTAACTGCGTATTCAATAGAATAATACTGACCACTAAATAAAAGTACCAGTATATAAGTGATGGAGGCTAAAATAATTACCAGCCAAAATCTGCTTAATGCCATAGATTATTTTGAAGCGTTAAGATAACTAATTTTTCCTCCATCAACCTATATCCTATCCAAGCACTTGCTTGCGAATGATATTCAATGCTCCACCGGCTTTAAACCACTCAATTTGTTGTTCATTATAAGTATGGTTTACCGAAATGGTTTCAGTAGATCCATTTGAATGATTTAATACAACTGACAATGGTTTTCCAGGTGCAAAACTAGTTAGACCTTCAATATTGATGGTATCATCTTCTTGAATCTTTTCATAATCAGCCTTATCATTGAACGTTAAGGCCAACATACCTTGTTTCTTCAAATTGGTCTCATGAATACGTGCAAATGATTTTACTAAAATTGCACGAACGCCTAAATGTCTTGGTTCCATAGCAGCATGTTCACGAGAACTTCCCTCACCATAATTTTCGTCGCCAACAACTATAGACCCAATTCCAGCTGCTTTATAAGCTCTTTGGGTTGCAGGTACAGGACCGTATTCTCCAGTAAGTTGATTTTTTACATTATCCGTTTTTTCATTGAAAATATTCACGGCACCGATCAACATATTATTGGAAATATTATCTAAGTGACCACGGAATTTTAACCATGGGCCTGCCATTGAAATATGGTCGGTTGTACACTTGCCTTTTGCTTTGATTAATAATTTCAATCCTTTTAAATCGGTTCCTTCCCATGCAGCAAATGGATCTAATAATTGTAAACGCTTACTAGCAGGATCAACTTGAACAGTCACTCCTGAACCGTCAGCAGCAGGTGCCTGAAATCCAGCATCTTCTACTGCAAAACCACGAGCTGGTAATTCCATACCAGTAGGTTCGTCTAATTTTACTTTTTCTCCCTTGTTATTGATTAAATAATCGGTAATAGGGTTAAATGTAAGATCTCCAGCAATTGCCAATGCAGTAACCAATTCAGGACTTGCTACAAATGCCAAAGTATTTGGGTTGCCATCGGCACGCTTTGAAAAATTTCTATTGAAACTATGTACAATGGTATTGCGTTCTTGCTTTTCAGCACCTACTCTATCCCACATTCCAATACAAGGTCCACAGGCGTTAGCAAAAACGGTTGCGCCAATTTTATCAAAAGCAGCCAAAAATCCATCTCTTTCAATAGTATATCTCACTTGTTCACTACCTGGAGTGATGGTGTATTCCGATTTGATGGTTAATCCTTTTTCATCTACTTGCTTAGCAAGACTTACTGCGCGGCTAATATCTTCATAAGAAGAGTTGGTGCAACTTCCAATTAAACCCACTTCAACTTTAGTAGGCCAGCCATTGGCTGCAGCAACTTCTTTCATTTTAGAAATAGGTGTTGCCAAATCTGGAGTGAAAGGTCCATTTAAATGTGGTTCAAGCGTTGACAAATCAATTTCAATCACTTGATCAAAATATTTTTCAGGAGAAGCATATACTTCTGGATCTGCATTTAAAAAATCTTTTATTCCATCAGCTAATTTGGCAATTTCTTCTCTGCCTGTGGCTGATAAATACCTTCCCATACTTTCGTCGTAACCAAATGTTGACGTAGTTGCTCCAATTTCAGCACCCATATTACAAATGGTACCTTTTCCAGTACAACTCATATTGGTAGCACCTTCTCCAAAATATTCTACAATTGCACCAGTACCACCTTTTACAGTGAGTATACCAGCCACTTTTAAAATCACGTCTTTTGGAGCGGTCCAGCCACTTAATTTACCGGTAAGCTTAACTCCAATTAATTTAGGCCATTTCAATTCCCAAGGTAATCCTGCCATTACATCACATGCATCAGCACCGCCAACACCTATTGCAATCATGCCTAATCCACCCGCATTTACGGTATGAGAATCAGTTCCTATCATCATTCCTCCAGGGAAAGCATAATTCTCTAATACCACCTGATGAATAATTCCAGCACCAGGTTTCCAGAATCCAATGCCATATTTATTAGAAACAGAAGCTAGGAAATCATATACTTCTTTGCTTTCTGCATTCGCAACTTGTAAATCTTCTTTTGCTTCAACTCTGGCTGTGATTAAATGGTCGCAATGTACAGTTGAAGGAACTGCCACTTTTGGGCGACCTGCTTGCATAAACTGCAATAAAGCCATCTGTGCTGTTGCATCTTGCATGGCTACTCTATCTGGAGCAAAATCAACATAACTTTTACCTCTTTCAAAACCTGCCAAAGATTGATTGGCATGTAAGTGCGAAAAAAGAATTTTTTCTGATAAGGTAAGTGGACGTCCCAATGCTTTGCGGGCTGCATCTACTTTAGCAGGCATTTCTGCGTAAACTTTCTGGATCATTTCAATGTCAAAAGCCATATCGTTGCAATTTTATGCGCGAAATTAACAAAAAAGAGGCGCTATTTCACCATTGTTTTGAACTTTTATAGGTCAATTCTGTTTAATTTTGAATAATCATAATTCCTCCCCCAGGAAACAATGCATGTTTATGAATAAATTAAGAGAATTTCTGGAATTACACGCTTTCGGAGTGTGCACTGCCATTGGGGATAAACTAGGTATTGCTTCTTCCAAAATAAGAATGTGGTTCATTTACATTTCTTTTTTAACCATGGGCTCCCCCATTATCATCTATATGATTTTGGCATTCTGGATGAATATCAAGGAATATATATTAGCTGGAAAAAGAAATCCACTAAAGAATCTCTAAAAGTTCTCCCCTTCATTAGTAAATAATTAACAATTAAGGTTGAAGGTATTTTCTTGCTTTTACTTCTAACTTATTGAATCAACTCATCAAAAAGGAACTTTTATGAATCAAATTAAAACTACAATTGGAGTATTGTTCATTCTATTCTTTATGAACAATATTCAAGCACAAAATCCTGCACTTATTCAAAAGGCATTTACTGATAGTTATTTACTAGAGAATAAAAAATTATATGGCGAAGCGATAGCAGCGCTTAATAAAGTATATGATGAGAACAGCTATGCGATCAATTTGAGATTGGGCTGGTTGAATTACATGAATAAAAATTATGCACAATCACAACAATTTTATCAAAAAGCAGTTGCTAAAAAACCGCAATCAATTGAAGCAAAATTAGGACTTGTTAATCCTTTGGCCGCCTTAGATAACCAAGAAAAAACCTTGCAGGTTTATAATGATATTATAAAATTGGACGATGCAAATTATACAGCCAATTACTGGGCAGGTGTAATTCATTACAATCAAAAAAGATTTGAACAAGCAGCTCGATTTTTCGAAAAAGTAGTCAATAATTATCCTTTCAATTTCGATGGAAATCACCTGCTCGGATGGACTTATTTGAAAATGAATAAACCCAATGAAGCAAAATTAGCATTTAATACAGCTTTATTGATTGCTCCAGGGAATGCTTCTTGTTTAGATGCTTTAAGCAAAATAAAATAATCAAACACTATCCCTTCTTTACTTCTTTAGCCCAGGCATCTTTTAATGTTACTGTTCTATTAAAAACAAGTTTAGAAGGGATAGTATCTTTGTCAATTGCAAAATAACCTTTACGTAAAAATTGAAATTGATTGTTGATTGAATCCTTTGCCAATGCAGGTTCTGCATAAGCATTTGAGATGATTTGTAAAGAGTCTGGATTAATATGGTCTTTAAAATCTCCTTCCGCGTTGGCAACATCTTCTACTTTAAACAAACGATCATATAAACGAACCTCTGCTTGAATGGCATGTTTTGCACTCACCCAATGCAATGTTCCTTTTACATGAATACCTGAGCTATCAGATCCGCTTCTACTCTCTGGAATATAAGTGCAATGCACTTCAGTAATATTTCCAGCAGTATCTTTTATCACATCATTACATTGAATAATGTAAGCACTTTTTAAACGAACCATTTGTCCGGGAGCCAGTCTAAAATATTTCTTAGGAGCAACTTCCATAAAGTCATCCTGTTCAATGTATATTTCTCTGCTAAATGGCATTTCTCTATATCCGCCATTTTCATCTTCCGGATTATTTTCACTGGTAAGCATCTCCAATTCTTTATCAAAATTGGTGATGACCAATTTAAGCGGATTGAAAACGACCATTCTTCTTAGAGCAGTTTTATTTAAATTTTCACGTACACAAAATTCTAATAATCCTACATCAATTAAATTTTCTCTTTTGGCTACCCCAATTCTTTCACAGAATTCACGAATAGCTGCTGCGGGATATCCTCTTCTACGCATTCCGCTAATTGTGCTCATTCTTGGATCGTCCCATCCATGCACCATTTGCTCATTCACTAATTGAAGTAATTTTCTTTTACTCATAACCGTATAAGTCATGTTCAATCGAGCGAATTCATATTGCTTTGAAGGGAAAGTGCCTAATTGCTCAATGCACCAATCGTATAAATCTCTGTGCGGTACAAATTCCAGTGTGCAAATGGAATGGGTGATTTTTTCGATAGAATCGCTTTGCCCATGAGCAAAATCATACATTGGATATACGCACCATTTATCTCCTGTACGGTGATGATGTGCATGTTTGATTCTATAAATAATGGGATCTCTTAACAACATATTCGGAGATGCCATATCTATTCTGACCCTCAATACCTTTGAACCGTCAGGGTATTTTCCTTCTTTCATCTCCAAAAACAACTGCTTGTTTTGGTCGATCGTTCTTTCTGCAAATTGATTACGAACCCCAGGTTGAGTGGGTGTACCTTTTTGAGCAGCAATTTCTTCACTTGTACTATCATCTACATAAGCCAGCCCCTTTTCCACTAATTGTAGCGCTAGATTAAACAATTGATCGAAATAATCAGATGCATACAATTCACGAGCCCATTCAAAACCCAGCCAACGTACATCTTCTTTAATGCTTTCTACATATTCTGTATCTTCAGTAACCGGATTTGTATCATCAAAACGGAGATTGGTAGATCCACCATATTTAATGGCTAGGCCAAAATTCAAACAAATACTTTTTGCATGACCAATATGTAAATATCCATTAGGCTCTGGAGGAAAACGGGTGGTAATTGATGAATGTTTTCCGGTTGCTAAATCTGCTTCAATAATTTCTTCTATAAAATTCAGGCTCTTTTCTTCGCTCATTCCACTGTTTTTGGTGGGCAAAGTTACGAAATTGAAAGGAGTAAGATTTATATATAATGCATAAAAAAAGTGAAACTATTGTTTCACTTTAGTGATTCGGATTGGATTCGAACCAATGACCTACTGCTTAGAAGGCAGTTGCTCTATCCAGCTGAGCTACCGAACCGGTTTTGGAGGTGCAAAATAACGGAAAAATACTCAGTTTTACAAACCAAACCTACTTTTCATTGCAATCAGCTATTTCTGTTACTTTGCATTAAACGATTCCTTGCATGAGTTATAATTACTTGCCACTCGATAGTAAATGGCTTCATTTTCAACAAGTTAAAGATTTTCTGGACTATAATCAGCTTGTTTCAATCACTTTTGACGCACATGAAAAAATTAGTTTCTGCAGGGAATATTTAGATAAAAAGACCAATAATACCGATCAATTGTATTATGGAGTCAATACTGGATTTGGGTTTTTACAAAACGTAAAAATTGATGCCGATCAAATCGAACAGTTACAATACAATTTATTAGTATCTCATGCATGTGGTTTAGGTGAAGAAGTGCCGGCAGAAATAGTAAAACTGATGTTGATGCTGAAAATCAAATCACTCAGTTATGGACATAGTGGAGTTCAAATTGCCACAGTTATTCGTTTAATGGAAATGCATAATAACAATGTATTGCCTGTAATTTATACGCAAGGGTCATTGGGTGCTTCTGGTGATTTAGCGCCTTTGAGTCATTTGAGCATTCCTTTGTTAGGGCTTGGCGAAGTGCATTTTCAAGGTAAAAAGGTTGCCACTGAAACACTTATGGGGAAATTTAATTGGGATCCAATTCATTTACAAAGCAAAGAAGGTTTGGCATTGATTAATGGAACTCAATTTATGAGTGCCTATGGGATGTATTGTCTGAAGAAAGCTGAACATTTATTGGCAATGGCCGATTTAATAGCTGCTTTATCATTTGATGCATTTGATTGTATAATAGAGCCTTTAAATGAGCATATCCATCGAATTCGACCACATGCGGGTCAAATTGCAACAGCAAAAAAAGTAAAGCAATATTTAGAAGGGAGTGAAATTTCAAAGCAAAAAAAATCACAAGTTCAAGATCCTTATTCATTTCGTTGTATACCTCAGGTTCATGGAGCATCCAAAGATGCATTTGACCATGTTTTATCAGTCTTTATGCAGGAAATTAATTCTGTAACAGATAACCCCAATGTTTTTCCCGATGAAGATTTAATTGTTAGTGGTGGAAATTTTCATGGTCAACCTTTAGCACTGGTATTGGATTATTTGGCCATTGCGATGAGTGAAATAGCCAATATTTCTGAAAGAAGAACCTATCAGTTAATTTCAGGTCAACGTGGGCTTCCTTTGTTTTTAGTGAAAGATGCCGGATTAAATTCTGGATTTATGATCCCTCAATATACTGCCGCAGGAATTGTTAGTGAAAATAAACAGTTATCAACACCTGCTTCAGTGGATAGTATTTCTTCAAGTAATAATCAGGAAGATCATGTTAGTATGGGTGCAAATGCTGCAACCAAATGTTTTAGAGTAATTGAAAATGTAGAAAAAGTATTATCCATTGAATTATTGAGTGCAGCTCAAGCATTGGATTTTAGAAGACCTTTAAAAAGTTCACCTGCAATTGAAACATTATATACTGCATTTAGAAATAAAGTAGACTTTAATGAAGCCGATCGTTTACTACACAATGATATGATTCTTGCTATAGATTTTTTGAAGAACTACAGCATTACAGAACAATAGTTAAGGCGCATTTAAGAAATAGTCGATTTTTCATCTGTCTTACTAAACTTTTGTTTATATTCATTTCGATGAATACAAAGAGAAACGCAATAGCTGATTTATTGAAAGGCATTGCTATTGTATTAATGATATTGGTTCATGTTGTAGAAAAATTTTCAACAGATAAAATTTTATCTAGTGAGGGCGGTAAATTGGTGCTTTTTTTAGGAGGCCCGCCTGTGGCTCCTGTTTTCATGATTATCATGGGCTATTTTATTGCATCAAGTAAACAAACTTCATTATCTCTTGTACAGAGAGGTCTTGGTTTATTTGCAGGTGGTTTTATATTAAATATTGCTATCAATACTAACCTATTTATAGCTATCAATCAAGGAACTTTTAGCTTAGATCCAATGCCTTATTTATTAGGAGTGGATATTTTTTATTTTGCAGGATTGAGTATGATGTTTATTGCTTTAATTAGAAATAGACTACTAAAGCATTATTTGTTTTCGATACTTGGGATAATTCTATGTGGATTTTTAAGCACTTTTTTAATTCAGTTTAATCCAGCTTTGCCTTTTTTTAAATATCTATGTTCATTTTTTTATGGAATCACCGAATGGTCATATTTTCCATTATTTCCATGGTTAGCGTATCCGCTAAGTGGTTTTTTATTCTTTCAGCTGGAACAAAAAGAAGTTCCTACTATTATTCAAACAAATTCATTCAACCTGCCAATTACTGTTGTTTTTTTACTATTTGGAGTATGGAGTATCAATTACGCGGTTGACGTTTCCTCAAATCTTCAAACATACTATCATCATAGTTTTGAATTTATTGCCTGGGTATTATTTTTTATTCTGGGCTATAGCTTATTCATCAAAAGAATAAATCAGGTATTTGGAAATACTAAAGTATTTCTTTTATTAAAGTGGATGGGTAAACATTTAACCATCATCTATATCATTCAATGGATAATTATTGGAAACCTTACAACAGTATTATACAAAACAATTGATTCAACATTTCTTTTAGCAATATATACACTAGTTATATGGGTAATTACATTAGCATTGGCTTTTCTGTATATTCAAATTAAATCCAATCACCAACAAATACAATCAAGAAATAAAATTACATAAATTTAAATCCATCAGTGTCGGCATAATCGTTTTCATCTAGTATTCCAGGATTGATTATATGAGATTTATACTCCGATCTAATTGCCCTGATCCACCTTTTTGCTCTTTCAGATAAAATAAAATCATCGGACATTTGCCTTCCACGCATTACTAAAATCCCTAAATCGGCACCTTCATATAAATAGCCATCTTTTTGGGTTATTTGAAAATAAAAAGCTTTATTATCATCTACAACAGATTGACGGTGGGCATCCATTTTTTCAAACAACACTTTTCCATTCTTTTTCATCTCCCAAATTCCAGATTGTGGTGCTTTTATGGCAATTTCTAAAGTAGGCCTTGTATGTTTGATTACCAATTGACTCCAGCTATCTAAGTTTGATTGATCAAGCCATTTTGCATTTAATTCGTCCACGTCAATTTCATAAGGAATATCCATCCATTCAAGTAAATGAAATAAAAATAAAGGAATATCCTCCATTGCAAATTTTGCATGATTGGTTAAAGAACTAACGCCTGAAATTCTTGGATTTAATTCACCTAAATAAATTGATCCATTGTCTTTATCAATTAAAAAATCTAATTCAAAATACCCTTTATACCCTTCTTTGAGTAATTGATTGCCAAATAATTGTGTATATTCCTGTGCTTTAGCTCTGATTTCAGGAGTAAATGCATTTGGATAAATTTCGTTTCCACTCCATCCTCCTTGATATGGAGTTAATTCTTTGAAGCCAATCAATTCTGTCATTAATGGTGCAACTAAAGTGCCCGTTTTTGTTACACATGCTTCAATAGCTGTTCCATAGCAATTGATCCTTTTCATGATCTTAAGCTCTTTTTCTTTAACTATTTCTTCTTTGTGAGCATCAAATTCTGATTCATTTGAAATAAAAAAGGTTGTATGTCCTGAATCTCCAAAAGGGGTTTGAATTACTAAGTCATTGCCTAAATGAGCGGCAATTTTGCAAAGTTCTCGATAAGATCCAACAGGTGCTAGAATATATGGAACGCATGCCACTCCAGCTTTTTCTGCTATTCGATTGGTATTTACTTTGTTGTCTAAAAAATTTCTCAAACTGGCTTTAGGAAATGCAATTTCTAAGTTTAATTGTGCAGCTAATGCTTCTGACTTTTCGTCGAACATTAAAAACAGCGCCTTCCCTTTTTTGCCTGTAGTCAATTTTGATCTAATGAAACTAACTACTTCTGGATGGGCTAATAAGTAATTATTAATGTCTTCTATACTTTGAAATTCATCATGTGGAACTTCATTTATTGGTGAAAATAAATGAGGATGCTTTCCATCAAAAGGATCGATATGGCTGATGTAATTAAAATTACTAACCCATTCGTCGATCCCTAATAAATTAAAATTTGTAGCACTTATAAAAAATAAAGGAATTTCATTTGATAAAAAATATTTCTTAATAGCTTCTACTCCTTTTAATACTGTTTGATTCACTATCATTTTATTTTTTTGTATTTTTTTGATTTCCCATAAATAAAGGCATTGCTCCCATTGCAGACATGGTGTTTTTTCGATTAAGTGCTTTTTGAGAAAACACTTTTAATCCAAGTTCTGCTCTATAACCATGAATTTCTTTAACATCTAATGCAATCATGAACTTTAAAATTGCTTCACTCACAATCTGGCCAGGTACCAAAATGGGAAAACCTGGAGGATAAGGTATTACGAATGATGTGGAGACTAATTCTCTTCCTTTTTTTAATTCCGAGATACAATCCTTTAGCAATATATATTCACATAAATCTTCATCATATGCCAAGAAAAACGCCTCTCTAATATTACCACCAGGCACTCCTGGCGCTGCTAAAAATGAACGATGAAATGCACTAAAATCGGGTAACGGAGGCACGTCTTTAATTAAAGATTGAATTTGGTTTGCAGAAATTTCTGCTTCTCTTTTGTTCAATGCTCTATTACTCTCATCTAATTCATTGGCAATTTGTAAAAGTGCATTGATTAAGAAAGTAATACTTCCTCTAGTTGTTCCAATATTGGTCATTAATAAAACAGTATTGCGAGATGTTTTATTCACTTGAATATTAAAACGATCCATCAAGTAACTATTTTTAAAAGCATCACCGGTTATACCTGCTTTTCCTACCGACAATGTTACTTTTGTTGGGTCTAATACAAATTCATCTTTTCCCCAAGCTTCTTCCATTCGATCCCATCCTTCTTCTGTAGTATAATACTCTTTACTGCCACTTGACCTGTATTTTGAAGGAATTAAATCATTCACAGTTAACACATGAAAATACTTACTCAATTTTGGGTGGTCTTTAATTTTCGACCGAAGTACCATGGACATTTCAATACTTCTTTCTACCAATTCATAGCCTTCTAATTCTACTTGTCTTCTTCCAATATCCAATGAACCTAATATTTGATAATTAGCTGAAGTAGTAGTATGAGCCATATATGCTTCTTGAAAATTATCTGCTACTCTTCTACTAAACTCTTCATCCCATACTTGAATCATCGAACCCTGACGAAAACTTGAAAGTGTTTTATGAGTACTTTGAGTGGCATATACCCTTATTTTAACTTTATCTGGATCTGGCATTGTTGCGATTTGGCCATTTTTTAAACCAGTGATATATTTTTTATACTGTTTTTTATATGCTTCTGTACGGTATTTATAAAAAAGTTTTTGAGCAACATACATGGCAGTCCTTTGCTTGAATGTATAGGTAAAACTAGCAAAAGCGAACCATGCTTCATCCCAAACAAAAACCATGTCTGGCTTTATAGCCAATACTTCTTCCATCACTTTTTCTACATTGTATACAATTCCATCAAAAGTGCAATTGGTCAATAAAAGCATTTTTACTTTATCTAATCTCCCGGCATTTTTTAGTTTGATTAATTGTTCTTTGATAACCGATAGTGGAACTGTTCCATACATAGAATATTGATCAATTGGGTAGGAATCCAAATATGCTGGAAAAGCACCCGCTAAAACCAAACCGTAGTGATGAGATTTATGGCAATCTCTATCAATAAGAACTACATCTCCGGGTGCAATTAAAGATTGTTGCACTATTTTATTTGCGGTTGATGTACCATTCGTAACAAAAAAAGTATGTTCTGCACCAAATGCTTTTGCAGCTTTTGATTGTGCTTTTTTGAGCGACCCTGTTGGTTGCAATAAAGAATCTAGACCTCCATTGGTTGCAGATGTTTCAGCTAAAAAAACGTTCCTGCCATAAAAATCACCAAAATCATTGATCCAACGGGAAGTAAATACTGAATTACCTCTAGAAATGGGCATTGCATGAAATACACTTACTGGTCGTTTACTGTATTCCATTAAAGCGCTAAAAAATGGAGTTGAATATCTTTCGTTGATTCCATCAATGATGGTTAAATACAATTCCTGAAGATCTTCCATCCGGTAAAAAATTCTACGGAAAGATTTTAGTGTAGCATCATCTAAATGAGTTAATGATGAATCAGTGATATAATAAATATCCAGCTCTGGCCTAAATTCGTGAATAAATTTACCCAATAAAAGCCCAAGATCATTGTCTGAAATAGCCGATACATCAACTTTTAAAACATTTTGTATAAAAGGCTTGATATAGTCCGTGATATTTTTGGAATTACGTAATGGGGCATATCGAATTACAGCTGCTTGAATATTGTAATTAAAGAATAAAGCAATTAATGCGTCTTGAAAATTGCTTTGTACAACTATTTCAAATGTAAAATTACTCAGGGGATTGCTAATTTCTTTTAATTTCTGTTTGATTGCCAATGCTTCTTTCGGCGCCAAATCTTCTACATGCAATACTTCAAAATAGGTTTTACCTTTTGAGGTTATATTTTTATCATTTTTTTCAATTGAAACATAATCTCCCATTAAAAATTCATCCATCATCTCTGGATGTAAACGATAATTTTCACTAACTAATAAAGCAACCGTTTCGGCAATTCGGCCCGACATGGCTTTGATTTCCTCTTTTTTTGCAGATGCTATAAACTTCTCCACTATTGCAGTACCAGGGAAAACGTAGTATTGTTCAATGCTTTTTAACTGAATCAGTAATGCTTTGATTTCTTTTAAGCAAGCATCTATTTCAGTTTTTTTCACTAAGCGATTGGCCAATTGAGATTTTTCTTTCAATTCATTCCAACAATCAATTCTCAATTGGTTAATATTATAATGTTTGGCTTTCATTGTAAAATTTGAAATAACTAATATTTAGAATGCAAGGCAAGTCTGTTACCTTCAGAATCAATAAAAAGGGCAAAATAGCCAGCTGTATCGCTGATATAGGTCTTCTCCATTAATACCCTACCTCCTGCTTCGTTGACCTTATATAATACTGAATTCAAATCTTCCCCGCCATTCAAATAAATCAATGGCCCTATTTCACTCGGTACACAGCCAGGACCAGTTACAATTGCTCCCCCAATTCCGCTCTCGGCCGGAAAAAACCCCATTGCAAGTCCATTAATTTCCACTGTTGTTATTTCAATTCCATATATATAATTATAGAATGCAACAGACCTGAAATGATTATAAGCAGGTATTTCGAACCAGGTCACAAAGTTTTTAAATACCGATTGCTTTTTTAGCTTCAGTAAATTGGCTGCTTCAATTTTACTTTTTAAATTAACTGTAGACCCCATTGTAAATAAATTGTGATGTAATTTGCTGATATTAATTCATTAATATCAGTTTAAGATATTGAAAAACAATCCCTTGTATTGGTTTTAATCTTTTTTTAATAAATTAACTAAAGGTTTAATCAATATTTCGAGTCCTATATATATTGAATCATTTATTATAGCTTTAGACGCTTAAATTTAGTAAAAACCCTCGTTTCATTAAAATCATGGTTTATTTGTGCATCAATTGAAATTATCCATCAATCAACTATTAGGCAGATACTGGATTCAATGCATTTTGAACAGCTATAGTTTGATGTTTTTTTCGTTAAACAATCTGTTCGCAATCATTATTCTTTTAGTTACTTTTTTTTCTCCATTAGTAGGTTTGTGTGGATTATTGGGCGTGATATTAATTAACACTTCAGCATATTTCATTGGGTTTAACCGAGAAGAAATTAAACAAGGAGTGTTCGGTTTCAACGCATTATTTTTAGGATTGGCACTCGGTTATGAATTTTCATTCAATGGAACATTTGTAATATTATTCATTACAGCTATTTTCGTTTTATTACTAATTACAGTTTGCCTGAAAGGGTTATTTGGCTTATATCAACTCCCATTTTTATCATTTCCTTTTATCATTTCTTATTGGATTGTTTCATTAGCTGCATATAATTTCAGTAATATTCACCTAGATGAGACACATATTTTTGCAATCAACGAAGCGCTACTTAACCAGCATTCAAAATGGTTTAATTACATTCATATTGTTGATCATATTAATATACCCAACATTGCTTTGGTATATTTTAAAACCCTAGCAGGAACATTTTTTCAAACAAGTGTATTGGCTGGAATGCTGATTGGCTTTGGTTTACTTTATTTCTCTCGAATTGCATTCTCTTTGAGTATCATTGGATTTGTCACAGCCTATTTCTTCTATTCCATTTTTGGAGCCGACGTGAATGACTTGAATGTTAATTTACAAGGAGCTAATTTTATTTTTTTATCTATTGCTATAGGATGCTTTTTTTTAATTCCTAATACATATAGTTATATTACAGTTTTGATATTGATTCCTGTTTTATTAATGGCATCTTTGTTTTTTGGAAAGATTGCAGGCATTTTTCAATTAAAAGCATATACCTTTTCTTTCAGCGTAGTTTGTACTGCAGTACTTTTTGCATTAAATCAACGTTGGTTACACAATTATTTACAGATTGTAACGCTGCAATATTTTTCTGCTGAAAAAACGATTTATAAATATATAAATTCAATACAAAGATTTAAAAATGAGCACCTCTATAAATTAGCGCTACCCTTTTCTGGTGAATGGAATGTTAGTCAGGGATATGATGGTACAATCACTCATTTAGGGGAATGGAGTAAAGCTTTAGATTTTGTAATTGTTGATTCAAAGAACAATACATACAAAGAGCCGAATCATCCTGCAGAAGGATTTACTAGAGAAAACTTTTACTGTTACAATAGAGAGATTTTAGCACCATACGATGGCTATGTCTACGATATCATAAATACAGTTCAGGAAAATGATATTGGAGATGTTAATACCGATTATAATTGGGGGAACACCATTATTATTAATCATTTAAATGGATTGTTTTCACAAATTAGTCATATTAAGAAAGATTCTTTTAATGTATTTGTTGGTCAGTATGTTACCAAAGGAACTTATTTAGCAACATGCGGTAATTCTGGAAGATCACCTGAACCTCATATACATTTTCAATTACAAACAATTCCTACAATTGGCGCTGTTACACTGCCCTATCCTATTGCCTATTTTATTGAAAGGAATGGGACAGTTAAAACATTGAAGATTTCAGAAACTCCAAAAGAAGGTTCTTTTATTAGTAATGTAACTGTAAATGAGTTGCTGTATTTAGCATTTTCAATGTTACCAGGAAAACAAATTGAATTAAAGCAACATTCAAGTGGAGAATTGATTCAGTGGGAAGTGTTTACAGACGCCTATAATAAGACTTATATATATTGTAAGAAGACTAAATCTTATGCTTATTTTATCAATGATGGAGTAATGGTTTATTTTACAGATTTTGAAGGTGATAAAACTTCTGTTTTATTTCATTTTTATTTAGCAGCATACAGACAACTATTGGGTTATTATGAACAATTGGAAGTATCAGATAATGTTCCTTTGATTCATTTCAACAATCCATTTGTTCAGTTTTTTCAAGATTTTTTAGCTCCCTTTTATTTGTTCACAACCGCTAATCATAGCACTAAGTTTAGTTATGCAGATAATGCATATGCTCCTCAACATTTAATTATTCAAACATCTATCAAAGCAAAATTGACTAATTTTACTTTTAGAAAAGTTAATTATGAAATTGAATTACAGAATCAAGCTTTTAAAAAATTTACTATTAATCAAAAGAATACAACTACTGTTTATGAATTCATTTCTTAAATCAAACAATATGAAATTAGCACGATTATTATTTATTTTGTTGAGTTTTACTTTTGTATTAAACCTAGATGCTCAAAACAAAGAAATGCAAAATGCGTTTGCCAAGTCTTATGAATTGGAAAATAGTCAGAAATATGATGCAGCTATAGCAGCCATTAATGGGGTGTATAATGCAAGTTCTTATGAAATCAATTTGAGATTAGGTTGGCTGAATTATTCTGCTGGGAAAAATAAAGAATCAATTCCTTACTATTTAAAAGCAATCGAATTAATGCCTGCAGCTACTGAGCCTAAGTGGGCTATTATCAATCCGTATACAAAATTGGAAAATTGGAATGATATTGAAAAAACGTACCTAAGTATCTTAAAATTAGATCCTAAAAATGCAACAGCATGTTATTATTTAGGTAGTATTTATTATTATCGAAAAGATTATGTAAGTGCAAAAAAATTCTTTGACGTGTCTTTAAATCAGTATCCTTTTGGGTATAATAATTTATTAATGAGTGCCTGGACAAATTATTTCTTAGGCAACAAAAATGACGCGCTAATACTCTTTAATAAAACACTATTATATAGTCCTAATGACAAATCTGCATTGGAAGGGTTGAGTTTAATTAAATAAATTATTTCTATATAGATACTTATAATGAAAAAAATCGCATTATTCATTTCCATTCTACTTGTTTCCTATTCCAGTTCTTTTTCACAAGAACCAATCAGTTCAGCAGAAGTTGAACAGAAAAGTCTGCAGTTATTCAATGAAAAAAAATGGAACGATTTGATTCCATTTGTAAAACAAGCTTTGCTTGATGGCAATGATTATTTTTACTTAAGAATGCGTTTAGGAATTGCTTATTATGAATTATCTAATTATTCGCAATCGGAAATACATTTTAAAAAAGCATTGACCTTTAATTCATCTGATGAAGTTGCTCAAGAATATTTGTATTATAGCTATTTGTTAAACGCAAAATTTGACGAAGCAAGAACTTTAAGTTTTAACTTTTCAACTTCCCTCAGCCAAAAAACTGGGGCAAGAAAAGATAATGGAGTAATATTATTTTTTCTAGAAGGTGGTACCAAAATAAGTGATAGTGCCTATTATTACAATAAGGGCACAAATAGTAAATCTAATTTTTTTAATCCAGCTTTATATATACAAACTGGGCTCACTCACTATATTGGTAAACACAGCACTTTAACTCATGCACTAACCTATTTTAATCAAACAGCTCATATTGGAACAATTGCTCAGTTTCAATATTATATTAATGCAGGGTTTTCATTAAAAAATAATTGGCATTTAGCACCTGCGATTCATTGGGTTAATTTAGGAAACACCACGCAAATTACTACTCCATCTCCACCAACATTTCCTCCACAACCACCAAGAACCCAAACCATTAAAACAGTGAATAATTATTTTGTTGGTTCTGTAGAAATTCAAAAAAGGCTTCCTAATTTTCTTTTTTCATTAGGCACTACCATTTCTAATATGAATAGTACCACTCAATTAATTCATAGTGGTGGAATTGCAGTTTCTCCGCTTGGAAATACCAAATTACTATTAGGCCTCACTACTTATTTACACACAAGTTCAAGTTATTCTACCCTGAATACTGCTTTTGTTCCTTTTGTTTCATTTGATCCAATCAAAAACCTAAGCATTAAATTGAGTTATTTGACTAATCAAAATGATAATTTTATAGAAAAAAATGGTTATATCATTAATAACTCACCAGATTTAACTAAATCCAGATTCTCCGCGCTGATCAACGGCAATATCAATAAGCATCTTACCGTTTATGGACTTTATCAATCTGAACAAAAACAAGAAGTAGTTCAGAAGTTTAATTATCAATATGCTGTATTTGTGGCAGGCTTTAAGGTACTCTTATAGTATGATTATTTATGCTGGAGAAGACACTAATTTACTAGTACTTCTGTATACAAAAGATTGAAAAATATGTCTTCTAGCAAATCGCTGAGGTGTTTCTGCATTCACTAATTTAACATAAGTGGCTTTGGGAACACCATAATATTCATATTCGGTATCATCAGCAAAAACAACACGAAGCACTTCTGATTTATATTCAAAGTCAACAATGGCAGCATTATTGATTGTATCGGTGTATGCGTCGATTGTTTTGGTAATGGTCTCAGCAGATATGCTCACTAAAAAATGATAAGCTTGAATGATCTTTTTACTCTTTTCTTCTGCTTCTTTTAACAAAACAGCATCTTCGGCAAATTTATCGGGGTGCCAGTCTTTCATCAAATTTCTATATGCCGATTTTAGTTCGCTTAATGTAGCTGATTCTGTTACATTCAATAATTTTCTGTACCCCACGATTAGTCTCATATATTGTTGTTTTTGAGTATCGCTACTCTAAATTTGCCGCGAAGGTATCGTTTAAATATTAAATGGATGGTGCAATAGGTTTATCCGTTCTTTTTGTACCAACGTATAATTCATACTCTAAGAGCCTACAATCTATAGTGGCATTGAAGAATTCAATCCTTCTGCTTGGTTTTAGCCTTATTTTTTTTGCCAGATCTAAATTTCCAGTAAATACATACCCCGTTAACCCTTTGCATTTATTTTTTAAAAAATCACCCATGCGGGCATAAGTCTCCATTAATGCAGTTTCATCACCTAATCTTTCTCCATATTCTGGGTTAAAAAATATCACCCCATTTGGTGTTTCAGGAATATTCGTTTGTTCAAAATCCACCACTTCAAACTCAATGAATTGTTCTACTCCTGCAGCTGCGGCATTCAATTTTGTAGTAGCAATGGCTTGATTACTGATGTCGGATGCAATAATTTTCAATGAATCAGGTGTCTTAATTTGTGTTTGAATATTCTCTTTTTCTTTATTGTATAAAGTAGCATCATATCCTTTGATATGCATAAATGCATATTGATTTCTTAGTAAACCTGGTTTTCGATTAGTAGCAATTAAGGCAGCTTCTATGGCCAATGTACCAGAACCACACATTGGATTAATGAAAGGAGATTGTCGATCCCATTTTGTAGATAATATAGTGGCAGCAGCTAATGCTTCGAGCATCGGTGCTTTGCCAGGCAATTTTCTATATCCATGTTTTGCCAATGTTTCTCCAGAACTATCTATAAATATTTCGGCTTCATCGTTTTTCCAAAAGAGATACACTACCGCACCTGTTAAAGCAGAACCAGTAGAAGGTCTTTTCCCAGTTTCATTTCGCATTCTATCGACAATGGCATCTTTGACCCTCAAATTCGCAAATAAATTGGTTTGAATGGAAGGGTGAAACACATTGCTTGTTACTGAAAAATAGCCTTCAGGCTCTATAATAGATTCCCAGGCAACTGTAATTAATTGATTGTACAATTCGTCTGGGTCATTGCAAATAAAGGATTTCAAGGAATACATAACCTGACTAGCGCAGCGCAGGTTTAGATTCAGTTTTATACAGTCAGATAAACTGCCTTTTAATTCAACCCCTGTTTGAAATGCTCGAGTTATGGTGTAGCCTAAATCAATTACTTCCTTTTGAAGAACGGGTGATAACCATTTATGACAGGTTATGATTATCTTACTTGGTGTAGAAAATACTTGCATGAATACAAACTTATGCAATAATCCTTCTATAAATTGCAGCATGGATGTTCAAATTGAGCCAAGTTGGAAAGCAGTAATGCAAAAAGAATTTTCTAGATCCTATTTTCAGCAAATAACTGCACATTTAAAATCGGAGAAAGCAACCAAAGCCATCATTTATCCTCCAGGGCCACTGATTTTTAATGCTTTTGAAAAAACACCCTTTGATCGCTTAAAATTGGTAATACTTGGTCAAGACCCTTATCATGGCCCTGGTCAAGCACATGGATTAAGTTTCTCGGTACCTGATGGAGTAAAACCGCCTCCTTCATTGGTAAATATCTTCAAAGAATTAAAGAATGATATTGGTATGTCGATCCCTACTACAGGAAATCTTACGCCCTGGGCAGAGCAAGGTGTATTGTTATTGAATGCAGTTTTAACTGTTAGGGTTAACGAGCCAGCAAGTCATGCCAAAATTGGTTGGATGGATTTTACCAACGCAGTTATTCAGAAAATATCCAATGAAAAGACTGGAGTCGTTTTCCTTTTATGGGGTAAATTTGCACACGAAAAGCAAATATTTATTGATGCTACTAAACATTCAATTTTGAAAGCTGCACATCCTTCACCCTTTAGTGCCGATAAAGGGTTCTTTGGATGCAAACATTTTAGTAAAGCCAATCAAATATTAATGCAACAAGGAATAGAACCCATTAACTGGAAATTATAAAACATGAGTGTAAAAAAAATAGTATTAAGTGTACTTGCAAGAATTTGGGCGCTATGGGGGCTAGTGAGTTTTATAGTTACTTTTCTAATTATTTTAATTCCATCCTTATTAACAGCGTTATATCCCGACCCAAAAGGGATTGATTACTTTATCAGAATATCCAAAATTTGGATGACTGTTTGGTTGAACATGGTTGGATGTCCTGTGAGCACAAAAGGGGAAGAAAATTTTAGCAAAGGGAAAACATATATAGTAACCTGTAATCACAATGCATTACTGGACATTCCACTCTCCTCTCCCTTTATTCCTGGAGCAAATCAGACCATTGCTAAAAAAGATTTTCTAAAAGTTCCTTTATTTGGATGGTATTATAATCGAGGATCTGTAATTGTAGATAGACATAGTGATGCAAGCAGAAGAAAAAGTTTCGAATTAATGAAAGAAGCTTTAGAGAAAGGAATGCATATGTGTATTTATCCTGAAGGAACAAGAAATAAAACGGATCAACCTTTGAAGAAGTTTTATGATGGTGCATTTAAATTAGCTATAGATACCAATCATGCAATCATTCCTGCGGTAATTTTTAATACTAAAAAAGCTTTGAGCTCCAAATACTTTTTTTATTTTCTACCAAAGAAATTATCCATTCATTTTTTACCTCCCATCGAACCAGCCAATTTAACTGTTGAAGAATTAAAGCAAAAAGTATTCAACACTATGTCGGCTTATTTCACTGCAAACGATCGTTGAAGCATTAAATTAAAAAGTAGAATTAGAAAAAGTTCTGCTCCGATTGATTCTTAAGTCTCTTAATATGCCCGATTTAGGACTGATGGTTATATTGAATGAACGATACAATCCAACAGGGTTTACATTGATCGATAATTGCCAGCAGTGCATTTCTCTGGTAATAAACGTACTTAATTGTTGAAGGCTTCTTCTCGTGATATCATAATATCCAGTTGCTCCAACTTTCCATTTGTCTGTTAAACTAAAATCTCCATTAAAATTAATCGAAGAAAAAGTCTCGGTCTTGTATCCACTAAAATCTGGTAATAAAACTCTTGTAAAATTAAATGAATAAGATAAATTGATACTCCAAGGAATATTAAAGTCTGTAAACTCAGCTGGATTAGCTCTTGCAAATTGCAATTGACGTTGCTGTTCATCCGGAGTCATAAATGGATCAATAGGAATATTTTTATCAGTTTCCTTTTTCCCATCTTTCGATTTGCTCTTGAATGAAGTTGATAATGCAATATTTCCACTGGTTATTCTTCCGAATTTAAAATTTGCTGGATCCCATAAAAGTCTATTCACTCTATATCCTTGCTTATCTACATCATATGGATCTAAATTTGCCCCTGCTGTAATATTTACTTTTTCAAACAAAGTGCTTCTTGCATAAATATTAAAATTCCCTAATTGAAAACTATCTGCTAAAAAGTTATATGAAGAATTAAATCCAAATCCATCAATCAGTTTTACTTTTCTTCCTTTTTTATCAGCGGTATCCTTGGTATTTTTTAATTTCATCTCTAATAAATTATCTATACCAAAACCCATTCCTCCAAAAGCTCCTTCTCCGAATGAACCAATAATTCCGCCATCAAACTGTGAGAGCCGAACAGTTCTTCCGCTTGTATCAACTTGAGTAGTATAATGGTATTTTGAACCGAAATCAGGTTGATAGTTAACAGAAATAGTTGGTCTTATCTCATGACGTATGGCCATGATATTACTCTTGGGCTTAAACTTATAGGTTCCGAAAATTCGGGTATTTAATCCAACACCAAAACTCATTTGACGAGCAGTATAAAACCCTCTTTGTTTTAGTGTATCCACTTTTTGGGTGACACTATTCCAAGACTTAAATGTTCTTTGTCCATACCATCTTTCTTCATAAGATACGCTTGGGGCAATCGTTATGGCTCCTAATGAAGGCAATGACAGTGTTATAGGAATATTGTGAATTGCACCATATTGCATGGTATCTAATATTCGATTGATGTTAAATGCAGTGTCATAAAATGATAATTGATTCTGAAAATTCCCACTGTATCCAACTCCTATCTTTTCATACCATTTTCCAGAACCAATCTGATCAGCTTTCTGGAAAGGATATTTGGTTACCATATTAAAATTCACGGTAGGTAAATTCATATTGACCAATCTTGTATTACTATTTTGATTGTGATTTAAGTTAAGTGATAAATTGTATTTGCCTCTCCAATCTTTTCCATAACTAATTGAAGAACTTATCTGATTTTGAAAATTGATAAAAGGGTTATTTAACACTGTTTGGTTAAATCGGGTACTACCAAAGTTTACATTGGCAGAGAAATTGGTTCCTGGTCTGGCCCGATTGTCTCTACTATGTGTCCAGTTAATCATAAAAGATCGGAAGCTATTAAATTCATCTTTACTTGAAGTGTTATTATTCAGTGATTTGGTATTTTGAAAAGTCAAATTCAAATTTCCAGTATAGGCATATCGTTTAATATACTTGGAATTAAAATTCATACTCCAACCACCAAACGAATAAATATTTGCCCTTACTGTTGCATCCAAATTCTCACTTAATACTTTGTAATAACCCAAACCTTCTAAACCTAATCCAAAATCTGGGCTTGCATTAAATGCTGGAGGCAATATACCCGAATGTCTTCCTTGATTGAGCGGAAATATACCAAATGGAATACCAATGGGCATGGGTACTCCTTCAAATTCAGGAAATGAAGGGCCAGCTATCCCCAATTTATTATTGATAATCTTCATTTTGGCTGTTCGAAAATTATAATGGGGAGTATCTAAATTACAAGTAGTGAATCGAGCTCTTCGAGCAAAAACTTCAGTAGCACTGATTTTCTTCAATTCAAGCGCATTTACATAAATTTCCCCTTCCTGAAAAAAAGTGTTTTTGGTTAAACCCTTTCCAGTTTTCATATTAAAGAAAATAGAGTCACTTACCGATTTCATATCTCCTTGTATGAATTGTGGTTTGCTCATAGGATTACCGGTAGAATCTCTTGAACCATATGCTTTAACTAATTGCGTTTGTTGATCATATCGAATAGTAGCCGCGTCCAGTTTAATATCGGTATAATCTACTTTAGCTTTTCCATATAAGATAAACTCTTTGGTAGGGATGATCAGTACCCCTGAATCTTCAGCAGTGTATTGAATGGGTGCATCAATGGAATCTTTGGAGATTTTTAACGTATCCACCACATTTCGGATGCTGTCTTTGCGAGTTGTATCTATTTTTTGTCTTGATGAGTCCTTTTTGGGGGCTAATTGGTAAAAAGAAGCAGCAAAAGCAGTTTCTGTATGAAATGTTAATATCCCCAAAATAAGGGTCAGAACAATAGCCAGCCTAGTTTTTACGTTAATTTTAAGGATTCTACTCATGATCAGATTGGCAAAATTAAGTCTAAACTGTGTAAATGGGTAATATGCACTATTTCCTTTAACGAAATGATATGATGAAAAGATATATTGCTGCTTTGATTTTGTTAAGTTTTGGCTTATTTATTTGCTCCTCTTTTACTGATAAGGACAAGAAACCACAGCAAAAACAGCCATTAAAAAGGATTGTAATAGATGCCGGTCATGGAGGTAGTGACGGTGGAGCAAGAGGTAAATATTCAAACGAAAAAGATATTGCCTTAGCAGTGGCTTTGCGATTAGAGAAAATGATGGGAGAAGCTATTCCAGACATTGAAATAGTTATGACCAGAAGAACCGATGTTTTTGATCATGTTACCAAAAAAGCAGAAATAGCCAATCAGGCAAAGGGAGATTTATTTTTATGTATTCACGTAAATGATGCTTTGCCAATAAAACACAGTGAGTTTATTGGTTATAAAACCGAAACTTATTATAAAGGGAAGGGCAAAAAGAAAAAGAAATATACCAGAAAAGTTAAAGAATACAGGTATTGGACTACTCCCAACCCAGCACGAGGTACCGAAACATTCATTTATCCTGTAGATAAAACCAATGGCCGAATGAATGCGCTCAGTAAAAATGAGGATATTGATATGGATAGTGTATCATTAAAAGCCATGCAGGATTTGGAAAAAAATGATCCTACAAAAATGATGTTATTGAGCATGAAAACCCAAACTTTTTTCCAGCGTAGTGCAGATTTGGCGCTTACAATTGAAGATGAGTTTAAAAAAGTTGGAAGGGTAAGTAGAGAAGCCAAGCAGCGTAAAGAGGGCATATTTGTACTATATGCTGTAGCAATGCCTGCTGTTTTAGTAGAAACCGGATTTATCTCTAACCCAGAAGAAGAGGATTATCTAAATAGTGAAGAAGGGCAGAATGAAATCTGTGAAGTACTCATAAAGGCCGTTAAACGTTATAAGTTTTCCCTAGAAAAACAGTTGGGAAATTCAGGGAATACCAACGGTCGCAAATAATTTCATTATTCTATTTTTAACAAATTACCCATTTAGAAACCCTAAATTTGTAGCTTCATTGTATAACCACAAAGCCAATGACTATTTCGAACGAAACAAAAGTAGGTGCGTTAACGGCCATTTCTATTACATTATTGATTCTTGGGTTTAACTTTTTGAAAGGTAAAACCATTCTTAAGACGGGGAATTATTTACATGCTAAATACGCTGATACCAAGGGCATCATGATATCTAACCCAGTATACGTAAACGGATACCAGGTTGGCGCAGTTGCAGACATTGAAAACGAGGATGAATCTTTAAAAAGTATCATTATTTCTATCAAATTAAAGGGGAATTATGAAATACCTCAAAACTCTATTGCCGTAATTAATAGCAATCCCCTAGGTTCACCAAGTATTGATATTCGATTGGGAAATGCTAAAACATATTTTAAATCTGGAGATACCATTAACACAGCTGCAAGTGCAGGACTATTAGGCGGTGTTATGGATAAATTAACCCCAGTTGCAGATCAATTAAAGGAAACCATCAAAAGTTTGGATGTTGTGATGAAAAACATCAACACTATTTTTGATCCAACCACTAAGAATAATTTACAATCCGTTATTGCCAATGTAAATAAAACAACGGCCAGCCTAGTTGCTTCTTCTGCCTCATTAGAATCTATGCTACAAGCACAAACTGGAACCATTGCTCAATCTATGAAAAATGTAAACAGTTTTACCAAAAATCTCAGTGATAATAATGATAAAATCACCAGAACACTAGAAAATGTAAGTAAAGCATCTGATAATTTTTCTAAAGCAGATATCAATGGTTCTGTAGAAAAATTAAAAACAGCTATTACGAATTTGAATGCTATTATGGCAAAAATCAATTCAAATGAAGGCTCAATGGGTAAGTTGATGAATGATCCCAGTTTGTATAATAATTTGAATAATACGATCAAAAGTGCCAATATTTTAGTAGACGATCTTCGAATGCACCCTAAGCGTTATGTGAACATATCTGTATTTGGCAAAAAAGATAAAACTGGCCCTTTAATGGCTCCCATAGCAGATACTACCAATAGAAAATAATCAATGAGTGTAAAGAAACTAGGATATTTATTCTTGATCATTCTTTTGATCGGCTTTCCTTCTATCCTATTGGCTCAAAGACAAAATTCCGACACTACTATTCAAGAAGGAAAGCGATTAGATATCATTCAAGCTGACCGGCAGAATTACAAAAAGATAGACTCAGTAACTGAGTTAATTTCATATTCAGGAAAAGTTCAAGTGCGACAAGGAAAAACATTATTTTATGCAGACAGTGCTGTATTAAGCCTTAATTCAAATACTTTAGAAGCTTTTGGAAACGTACATATTAATGATGCAGATAGTATTCATACTTACGCTCAATACCTCAAATATCTTGGGAAAGAAAAAAAAGCTTTTCTCAAAAATAAAGTAAGACTTACCGATGGTAAAGGTGTGCTCACTACAGAAGAATTAGAATATGATGTGAACGTTAAAATCGGCACTTATTTAAAAGGTGGAAAATTAGTAAGCGAAAAAACTACTCTTACGAGCACCGAAGGCTATTATTATGGCGATACGAGGGATGTGATCTTTAAACGCAAAGTGCTGATGATTGACCCAGAAAATAGAATCACCACTGATACCTTACAATACAATACAGGAACCAAAATTGCTACATTCACCTCTCCCACCACTATACTCAATACAAAAGAAAAAAGAACTATAAAAACTAAAGAAGGTTTTTATGATATGAAGAATAAAAAAGCGGAGCTCTATAAAAGATCCTTCATTGACGATAGTACATATACTTTTACAGCAGATGAAATGGCATTTGATGATTCTACTGGATTGGGGGAATTTAGGGGTAATGCAGTTTACAGAGGAAAAGATACCACACAGGGTTTCGATATGATTGCCAATAATATTAAAACCAATAAAAAGACCAATTCATTATTGGCAACACAAAAACCTTTATTGTTGATTAAACAAGGGATCGATTCTATTTATATTACTGCTGACACATTGTACTCCGCTAAACTTTCTGATTTTATGAAAACACGTAAAGTGCCAGTAATCAGAGAAACAAAACCCACTCCTTTTGTAACAGATAAAAATGTGGAAGATAGCAGTGATAAATTTTTTGAGGCTTTTTTTAATGTCCGGATCTTCTCTGATTCCTTGCAGGCAGTTGGAGACAGCTTATTTTATTCATTAAAAGATTCTGTTTTTAGATTATTCAAATCTCCAATTGTATGGTCACAAGAAAATCAAATAACTGGAGACACTATTTATTTGTATATCAAAGAAAAGAAGCCAGAAAGATTGTATGTTTTTGAAAATGCTATGGCGATTAATCGCTTAGACAGCAGCGATTATTTTAATCAATTGAAAGGAACAACCATTAACGCTTATTTTACAGATGGCAAAATTGATAAAATGAGATCTAAAGGAAATGCTGCAAATATCTATTACGCACAAGATGATTATAAAAAATTCATTGGTGTAAATAAATCTTCATCTGATATTATCGATGTTCTCTTTGATGATGGCAAACCACAAAGAGTACTTTTTTTAAGGGGTTTGGAAGGAACTACTTACCCAATGCGGCAAATCAATCACGAAGAGTTGAAGTTACGGGGGTTTAAATGGCAGCAGGCAAAAAGACCAAAATCTAAATTTGATATATTGTCTAATTAATAGAGTATGCCACTACTAAGATTTTTCAAAAATACATTTGTTGACCCTTTAAAAGAATTTATTCATGATAGCAGGTCTATCGGAATTATATTATTATCTGCTACCGCAATTTCATTGTTTTTAGCCAATCTATCGACCACTTCTAACTGGTACCAGAGCATATGGAAATTTAGTTTTGATGGAACAGAAAGCCATCATATACATATGGGATTATTATTTCTACCGAATTCTGTTCTTACAGTAATCAATGATTTTCTAATGGCCATTTTCTTTTTCTTAGCCGGAATGGAAATCAAAAGAGAATTAGCTCATGGAGAACTATCTTCATTCAAACAATCTTTATTACCGGCAGTAGCTGCAATTGGAGGGATGATAGCGCCCGCCATAATTTATGCTCAATTCAATAAGGGAACTCCTTTTATGACTGGATGGGCTGTTCCAATGGCCACGGATATTGCTTTTACTTTAGGAGTAGCTTCATTACTTGGAAAAAGAATTCCATTACCATTAAAAGTTTTTATTACTGCGCTGGCCATTATTGATGATTTAGGTGCTATTGTGGTGATTGCATTATTTTATGGTGATCAATTACAATTGCTTTATCTCCTACTAGCCGCTTGCATAATGGGAGTTCTTTGGATTTTAAATAAGAAAAAGATTTCATTTGGATGGTATAATTGGGTGCTTGGAATCCTTTTATGGTATTCCATGTATAATTCAGGCATACATGCAACTATTGCAGGGGTTTTATTTGCGTTTATGATTCCAGAAAACAAATTGTCTTCATTAGAGATGAAATTTCATTCCCCTGTATATTTTTTAATAATGCCTGTTTTTGCTTTGGCGAATACGGCAATTGTATTTCCAATAAATAGTTTAAATTCTCTTAACACTACGTATAGTTGGGGCATTCTTTTTGGTTTACTAATTGGCAAGCCATTAGGTATAGTAGCTGCTTGCTTTTTTGTGATTAAAAATAAATTCTCCATTTTACCCATTGGCACTAATTGGTACCAATTAATTGGAGCTGGTATTCTTGCTGCAATAGGGTTTACTATGAGTATTTTCTTATCAACCCTTGCATTTGCAAATCACCAAGAACAGGATATTGCAAAAATTGCTGTTTTAATTACAAGCTTACTAGCCATAATAATTGGGTATATTTGGTTTATCCTTCCAAAAAACGATACTGGATTTCAAGAACAAGCATAATATGTTCAGTCAGCTAAATATATCCATTAAATGTTCATTGTACATTTTGATAATAGCTGCTTTCTTTATTGCAACCCCTGGGTTTGCTCAAAAAAAACCAACCAATGATTCTGTTTTTTTTCTGGCCAATAAAAAAGGCTTATTGGGAAAAATAGGCAAATCAGTTTCTGTCAACCAAATTCCTGAAATCTTACCAGATAATGGCGCTTCTAAAAATGAGGAGGAATTCGCTCCTTATAAAGGAAAAATTATCAGAAAAATATTAATACAAAAACTAGGTTTTAATAAATCTGTTTATGATACACTAAATAGTAAAAAAACTTTTTTAACCAATTTGGGGGATATGCTTCATACAAGCACCAAAAAGCAAATTATTAGAAATAATTTGTTTTTTTCAGAGGGTGATTCATTGTATCCCAATCTTTTGGCTGATAACGATAAATTTTTACGTGATTTAAGTTTTTTACAAGATGCAAAAATTTTAATAAGTGATTCCTATGTGAATGCAGACTCAGTAGATATTATCATTGTTTCAAAAGATGTATTTCCTATCGGAGGTAGTTTAAGTGAAGCGAGTGCAGATAAAGTTATTTTCGAAGTAAACGATGATAACTTATTTGGCTCCGGTGACAGAATTCAAATACAAAATTTAATTGATGTAAATAGAGACCCTAGTTTCGGATTTGGAGCGGAATATCGAAAAAGAAATATGGGAGGAACTTTTATAAACTTAACAGTTGGATACAATAATCAGAATCCCACATTTAACACAGGCAGAAGAGAAGAACAATCGGTTTATGTAAGAGGAGAACTCCCATTGGTTAGCCCTTATCACTCCATTACTGGAGCATTTGAGCTATCTAGAAATTCAACATTTAATCGGTACATCAATGATTCAATTTATCAAATATTCAATCAATATAGTTATACTAATATTGATGCCTGGATTGGTTTTAGCTTAGGTGCTAAAAGAAATTTGAGATATAATTTTTCTACAAGAAAGAAAGAGCTTATTTCACTTCGGTTATTAAATAGAGATTTCAGTAATGTACCAACCATCACTTCTGTAAAATACGATAGTAGGTACACCGATTTAAGGGGCTTGTTAACTACCTATACCATTTTTCAACAAGACTTTTACCATACTAATTTTATTTATGGTTTTGGTAGAAATGAAGATATACCTGAAGGTTTCAATTTGTCTTTTACTGGAGGATGGACCAATCAAAATGAATTTTCTCGCTTGTATTTTGGTGCAGATTATCAAAGAAGTTATTTTGGAAATTATAGCAGATATTTAAATTACAATATTAAGTTAGGTGGTTATTATAATAACAATCGATTAGAAGATATTAGTTTTTTAGCAAGTGTAGAAGCTTTTACTAAATTAAGAAAGCTTGGCGCATCAACCTGGTATTTAAGACATTTTCTAAGTGGAAGTTTTACCCAACAGTTCAATACTTTTTTAAATGATCCATTAAGACTTTCGAGCATCTATGGATTACCAGTTTCCAGAGACCCAACAACCATTTCTTCTGGAAGAGTTACTATTAATGTAGAATCGGTTTTTTACAATACTTGGAGTTTTGTAGGCTTTAGGTTTGCACCATTTTGGTTTTCCAATTTTTCTTATTTAAAAAATACTGGTAAAGCAATTCTTGAAGGAGATTTTTATAGTGCAATTGGAGCTGGCGTAAGAACTCGAAACGAAAATTTAGTTTTTGGAACCATGGAACTAAAAGCATTCTATTTCCCGAGAACGATTGATAATATGCGACAATGGAATATTACTTTTACCACTGATTTAAAATTTAGATATAGTACTCAACTGGTAAGAAGACCTGATGTGGTTCAAGTAAACTAATTAGCCATTTATCCAAAAAAATTACTCCTTTTCAATTTTTTTTTGTCAATTTGGATATTAATTAAAATACAACCATGAAAAAATTAGTAATCCTTTCTGCAATTGCCCTTGTTTTTATGACAATCGGATCGGCATGTGCTCAAAAACCAAGCCCTCCTGCTACAGCTACAGGCACACTTCAAAATGGAACAGTTATTACCATTAATTATAGTTCGCCAGCACTAAAAGGAAGAACGATAGGTAAAGATGTTGAGCCAATGCAAGGTAAAGTTTGGAGAGCTGGTGCAAATGATGCAACAGTATTTGAAATCAGCAAGGATGTTACCATCAATGGGAAAGCTTTACCTGCTGGTAAATATGGCTTTTTTACCATTAATAACGGAACAGATTGGACCCTTATTTTCAATAAAACCTGGAAACAATGGGGTGCATTTAGTTATAAAGAAGCGGATGATGCAATTAGAGTAAATGTTACACCAACTACAGCTTCTTCAATGGAACGTTTAACTTATACTATTTCCAATACTGGAAAAGTGACATTAAATTGGGGCACAGTACAAATTGACTTTAACGTTAAATAGTCATATTGTTGCCTCCTAATAATATAGAAAGATTTAAAAAGTCCCGGTCGCTTCAGGTTGCCGGGATTTTTTTATTTATTTACTTCAACTTTTAGATTCAATTTTTGTTAGAAGAGTACGTAAATGTATCAATTGATGGTTCAAGTGTATAATTTTTTGGCAAGTTGGCAATTATTTCCAGAGAAATGTAGTTACGAATATGGGTTAGCACCAAAAAATGGAAATTTCAAGATTGAAAGTATTCAGAATGGTCAAGTCATATCATTTATCACCAATTGGGTTAGTTTGGATAATGAAGCATTTTTCAGCCAATATGAAATTATTCCAGATGATCAACCAAGACCTTTCAGTAACCCTGAATTAGCAGATACCTATATTTCGAGTATTCTCAACACTTATACACTTCAAATAAAATTCTTTAAAAATGAGGAGATTGTTTTGAATGTATTACATGAAATAATGCCAAATGGGTATTTAAAAGTTACCCAAGAAGGAACCAACAAAACTCAAGGAACTTTTAAAAATATTGAAATCTACCACAAACAAATGAGTGTTTTACCATACGCATCATCCGTTTCTGGCGTAGCAATTCGCCCTACCAAAGAGGGTGTGATCAAACACAAAGCGTTAAGTGCTATGGAAGATCAAACCAATATGCAATTGGATCAGATCAGGCAACAAATAGAATTATTAGCTAAACAAGCACAAGAAATTAGAAAACGAAAAGAGCTAAGCATGATGATTTATGATGCCAAGCTCTCATTTAAGCCTCAAATTGGCCATATCTATCATTTATATGAAAAGAAGGATGGAAATCATCTTCTATCGCTTATTGGGCCAAATGAATGGGGGCAATCAGGGCCTTTCCAACAATTTATTTCCTCTGTAAAATTATTAGCTGACCATACTTGGGTAGAAATTTCTGCTTAATTTTAAGCAAATAATTCTCTTAAATGGCAAAGCCTACTTTGTACAATAGTACAACACATCAATTAATACGATCTAGGGTTGAATCTCTTACGCCAGATAGTCAACAAAAATGGGGTAAAATGAATTTACCACAAATGATGGCACATTTGAGAAAAGCAGTTGAAACTGGGCTCCACAAAGGGCCCGCTAAATTTTCAATCATTTCATTTTTGCTCGGACCATATATTAAAAAAATGGTCATGAGTGATACACCTTATAAAGAAGGATTACCTACAGCAAAAAAAATGATCATCAATGATGAACGAGATTTTGATGTTGAAAAAGCAAAATTATTATCAACCTTAGATAAGTTTGTTAATGGGAAAGATGAATTTCCCTCTCCTATTAATCATCCAATGTTTGGTAAATTAACAGAGGAAGAATGGGGGTATAGTCAATGGAAACATTTTGATCATCATTTAAGACAGTTCAGTGCCTAAATGTATTTAATTGATCAAGTAAAAAAGGCTGCTCTTGTTAGAACAGCCTTTTTGCATATACAATAATGTAAATGTTATTTAACCAATTTCTTTTGTAATTCACTATCAATAGCATCTAAGAACTCTTCTGTATACAAATAGTGTTCTCCATGTTTTACTTTATTGCCATAAATACATACAGCTAAGTCTTTGGTCATTTTGCCACTCTCTACCACTTCAACGCAAACTTTTTCAAGTGCAGTACAAAAATCAATTAATGCTTGATTATTATCTAGTTTGCCTCTAAATTCTAATCCTCTTGTCCAAGCAAAAATGGAAGCAATTGGATTGGTTGATGTAGGATTGCCTTTTTGATACTCTCTGAAATGTCTGGTAACTGTACCATGTGCCGCTTCTGCTTCCATCACTTTCCCATCAGGAGTAACTAAAGTAGAAGTCATTAAGCCCAAAGATCCAAAACCTTGTGCAACTGTATCACTTTGCACATCTCCGTCATAATTTTTACAAGCCCAAACAAAATTGCCATTCCATTTTAATGCACTGGCAACCATATCATCAATTAAGCGATGTTCGTATGTAATGCCTGCATCGGCATACAATTGTTTAAACTCTTTCTGATAGATATCTTCAAAAATATCTTTGAAACGACCATCGTACTTTTTTAAGATGGTATTTTTCGTAGAAAGATACAGAGGCCATTTCTTAATTAAAGCTTGATTAAAACAAGCTCTAGCGAAGCCAATAATACTCTCATCGGTATTGTACATAGCCAAGGCAACACCATCTCCTTTAAAATTATACACTTCATATTCTTGAACGGTACCATCTTCACCTTCGAACTTAACGGTTAATTTTCCTTTGCCCTTTGTTACAAAATCGGTTGCACGATACTGATCACCAAACGCATGTCGACCAATACATATTGGAGCAGTCCAGTTAGGAACTAATCTAGGAACATTATTACAAACAATGGGTTCTCTGAAAACAGTTCCATCTAATATATTTCTAATGGTTCCATTGGGGCTCTTCCACATTTGCTTGAGTTTAAACTCTGCAACTCGAGCCTCATCTGGAGTAATGGTAGCACATTTAATACCAACACCATATTGTTTAATTGCATTTGCTGCATCAATGGTAACTTGGTCATTGGTTTCATCACGATATTCCATTCCAAGATCGTAATATTTAATATCCAATTCTAAGTAGGGTAAAATTAATTTTTCTTTGATGAACTTCCAGATAATCCTGGTCATTTCGTCTCCATCTAGTTCTACTACTGGATTTGCTACTTTAATTTTCTGCGACATTCTTTTTTATTTAGTGATTCAGGGAGGTCAAATATATTGAAAAAATCAGAATTATTCTGCATTAAACATTGACTATCAATACAGGAATGGCTAACTGGTGTCTAACATCTTCTATTGTTTCACCAAAAATATAATCCTTTAGCCCTGCATGCCGATGGGCTCCCATCACCAGCATATCTACATTGGATTCTTTTACTATTCTTACTATTTCATTTACCCGATTATGGTATCCTAAAATACCTTTTACCTGATATCCCTTTTTGGATAATTGATGCACATAAGAATCAAGTCTTTCTTTGTCTTTTCTTGTTTCAGCATCATCACTGGCTGCTTCTAGGTATTTGGCGGATACACTTTCAACTATATGTAGTAAAACATAGGATACTGCTTCATTCCCTTGAGCTAATGCATGTGCAATCAGTTTTTCATCGGACTGTGAAAATTCTAATGCAATAGCAATATTATTCACTTGATTGACTTTTAAATCTTTCAATAATGGAGCATCACCATGCAATAAAGCGTCTTTGGCAAATTTTCTTTTTTTAAGCATTGGATAGAAGGTCATCGTAAGAAATAACCAAATAAAGGCCAGAATAGCCAGTACAATGAACATTTTTGGAACTATTCCGATGGAAGAACTCAATAAGGCTATGGCTTCATTTGAAACCAGATTCACATTCAAAATGATCAATATACCTGCAACTAACCAGGCAAATATTTTGGTTGAAATGCCAATGGCAAACTCTCCCATGGCAGATTTATCGCTCACAAAATGAATCAATGGTATAACAGCATAGCCGAGTTGAAGACTTAAAATTACCTGACTAAATACCAATAAATCATCCACTTTATCTACCCCGTAAATCAAAATGACTAAAACAGCTGGTACAATAGCGATCAATCTGGTTAGTAATCTTCTTAACCAAGGATTAATCCTTAATTGTAAATAACCTTCCATAACTATTTGACCAGCAAGTGTTCCTGTTAAAGTAGAGCTTTGTCCTGCAGCAATCAAAGCAACAGCAAAAAGAATTGGAGCCAATGCTGATCCCAGTAATGGTTCCAGTAATTTATGAGCATCTTCTATTTTGGCAACCTGTGTATTACCGGTCTTAAAAAATACAGTTGCAGCCAAAACCAAAATGGCAGTGTTTACTAAAAAGGCGGCATTCAATGCAATTGTGCTATCTATAAAATTATACTTAAGGGCAGTTTTAATTCCTTCTTTAGTTGGAGCAATTTTTCTGGTTTGAACCAATGCGGAATGTAAATACAAATTATGTGGCATTACGGTAGCGCCAATGATACCTACTGCAATGTATAAAGCCTTGTCATTGAGTTTTGATGGAATTAGCCCTTTTGCCACTTCCAACATGGGAGGCTGTGCAAGTAATATTTGCACCAAAAATGAAGCTCCGATCACCGCAACAAGCCCAATGATAAAAGCTTCCATTTTTCGAATCCCATACTGTTGTAACAATAAAAAGAGGAAAGTATCCAATACAGTGATGGCTGTTCCCCATACGATTGGAATTCCAGTTAATAAATGAATACCAATGGCCATTCCCAACACTTCAGCCAAATCACATGCCGCAATAGCCAATTCTGCTAAAATATAGAGACAAAAATTAACCAATGGAGGATATACTTCCCGATTGGCTTGAGCTAGATCCCTTCTTCTAACAATACCTAATCTGGCACTTAAACTTTGTAGTAAAAGGGCCATCAAATTACTCATTAATAAAACCCAAATCAATTTGTATCCAAATTGTGCCCCACCTTGCAAATCAGTGGCCCAATTTCCTGGATCCATATAACCCACACTCACTAAATAGGCAGGACCAATATAAGCCAATACCCTTTTAAAGCCCTTTCTGGGCAATGTGGTATCAACCGACTCATGAACTTCACTTAAAGAGTTTTCTGGATGTTTCCTCATTATTAATAATTGGGATAAATCTAAATTTATTCGGCCATCTTAACAAACAAAAAATGGGCAAAGCAACTAATAAGTGTATTTTTATTACAAATATTCAGATATGAATAAATGGATTGGAGCATTCTTGATTATACTCATTTTTAGTTGCAAAGAAAAGCAAATTGACTTTTCGGGTGATGTGCCATTAAAACAAAAAGACTTCTTTGGTATTTTCAAACCAATAAATCTCCCCTATTCTATTAGTGATACCAATATCGATAAAAATGCAGATACACTGAGTATTGGTATTAAGGCTTTCTTACAATTTTTCCCAGATAGTGCATTTGCTATTGTAACAGGGAAAAATAGAAAATTAATCATTCATCCGATTGGTAAGATTGAAAAAGAAAAAGAAGACTACTATTTAGTATTGATAACACAGCAAAAAATAAAAAAGATTGTTGTATTTGTAACAGATAAAAAAAATAAATTCCTTGGCGTAAAAGAATTGTTGCAAAATAATTACAACGATGAATATGCACATTCATTATCCATTAATAAGGAGCCAACATTTTTAATCAGTAAAGAAAAAATGGGCAAAGACAATCAGATACAATTTTCAAGAGCTGGATGGGTATACAATGATGTTGGTATTTTTATGGTAGTGATAAATGATTCAAATGAAGATCCAAAAAAGTCGGAAGTAATCAATCCATTAGATACTTTGCCTAAGAAAAATAAATTCAGTGGAGATTATGTAAAAGACAAAAAGAATTATGTTTCTATTCGGGACGGCAAGGACATAAACAATTACTCGTTTTTTATACACTTCGAAAGAAATGAAGGTGCTTGCATTGGAGAACTGAAAGGAAATCTTCAGATGAAAAAGCCCAATAGTGGTGTATTTAATGAAAATGGAGACCCTTGCATTATTGATTTTATTTTCGAAGGAAATGAAATTACTTTGAAAGAACAGGGCAGTTGTGGGAATCATCGAGGAATCAAATGTTTTTTTAATGATTCCTTTATTAAAAAGAAAGAAGCCAAACAAAAAGTCTCCAAAAAGCGATAGTCAACGTTTGCATAAAGGTTTATCCACCTATGTTAATGTGTAAAAATTACATTTTTACCATTTTCGCTTATATTGCACCAAGAATAGTTAACCAAACAAATACTTATGAGTTTTAGAAATTACCAAGTTCCTTATGCAATCAACGAACAATATGCTAAAAAAGCAGCATATTTCTCTATGGAATTCGCCATACATCAACCTTTAAAAATATATAGCGGTGGATTGGGTTATTTAGCAGGTTCTCATCTGAGGAGCGCTTACGAATTAAGACAAAACATGATCGGTATTGGTATTTTATGGAAATATGGATATTATGATCAGGCAAGAAATCAGGATCAAACTTTACAGGTAACATTCATGGAAAAAAATTACAGTTTCTTAGAAGATACTGGAATTAAATTTCAAATATTAATTCATGAACATCCTGTTTGGGTGAAAGCCTTTTACTTAAATCCGGAAACCTTTAAAAGTGCTCCCCTCTTTTTATTGAGCACAGATTTACCGGAGAATGATTATGTTTCTCAAACAATCACTCATAGATTATATGATGCCAATGTTGCTACTAAAGTAGCACAGTTCATTTTGTTGGGAGTTGCAGGTGCAAAATTGATTGATGAGTTATCGTTCAACCCAGATGTATATCATTTGAATGAAGCACATGGTATTTCTTCTGCATTTTATTTATTGAATAAATATAAGAGTGTAGATAAAGTAAAAGAACGTTTGGTATTTACTACACATACTCCAGAAGAAGCAGGTAATGAAAAACACGATATTTATTTGTGTCATAAAATGAGCTACTTCTGTGGTTTAAGTATTGATGAAGTAAGAAAACTTACTGGAATTACCGATGATCAATTTAATCACTCATTGGCAGCACTTAGATTTGCACGTAAAGCAAACGGCGTATCCGCTTTACATGGTGTAGTTAGTAGAGAGATGTGGAAAGACTATGAAGGTATTTGCCCAATCACTTCCATTACCAATGCACAGAATTGGTATTATTGGTCAGACAAACAGATGTATAAAGCGATGGAAGCAAAAGATGATGTGGTGTTTGATGATCGCAAAAAGTTTTTAAAGAAAAGAGCTTTTGAAATTGTTGCCGATCAAACAGGTAAAGTTTTTGATCCGAATGTATTAACCATTGTTTGGGCCCGCCGTTTTGCAGGATATAAGCGTGCAGATATGCTTACCTACGATATGGCACGTTTTGAAAAAATGCTCAACAATACCAAATACCCAGTTCAAATTATTTGGGCAGGAAAACCTTATCCAGTAGATTACCCTGCAATATCACAATTCAATAATTTAGTTCATTTGAGCAAAAATTATAAAAATGTAGCCGTATTAGTTGGATATGAATTGGCATTAAGTAAAAGATTAAAACAATCGTCAGATGTTTGGTTGAACAATCCTAGAGTTCCGAGAGAAGCATCAGGCACTTCTGGCATGACTGCAGCAATGAATGGTTCGGTGAATTTTTCAACTGACGATGGATGGATACCAGAATTCATCAATCATGGAAACAATGGATTCGTTGTTCCTAAAGCAGACTATGCTAATATGTCTCAGCATGATCAGGATGAATACGATTTGAATAAGACTTATGAAATATTGGAACAACAAATCATTCCAATGTATTATGACAATTTTGATACTTGGAGACAGATCATGAAAAACGGAATGATGGATGTACGATTCCAATTTGACAGCAATCGTATGGCACATGAGTATTACGAGATCATGTATAAATAATTTCCCTATTAAACAGTATACAGAACGATACCCTCCTAGTGAGGGTATTTTTTTGTACTTACTTAACCTTTCCTTAGTAATTTTGTTATTACATTATGCCCAACAAAATTATTATTGCTATTACAGGAGCCAGTGGATCTATTTATGCTAAAATGATCTTAGACAAATTAGTATTAATGAAGGACCAGTATGAATCTATTGGTATAGTAATGAGTAAGAATGCCAAAGATGTATGGAAAACAGAGCTTGGCAATGATGGATATACTCAATATCCTTTCCCTATTTATGAGAAGAACGATTTTTCTGCACCATTTGCATCCGGATCAGCTAAATACAACACCATGATTGTTGCACCATGTAGTATGGGTACGCTTGGAAGAATTGCTTCAGGTATTAGTGATGATTTAGTTACTAGAGCTGCCGATGTAATTTTAAAGGAAAGAAGAAAATTGATTTTATTGGCAAGAGAAACTCCCTATAACCTGATTCATATTCGCAATATGGAAACCGTTACTTTGGCTGGGGGAATCATTTGCCCAGCTACTCCATCATTTTATAGTTTACCAAAAACAATTGAAGATTTGGCAGGTACTGTTGTAGATCGAGTGTTGGATCTGGCAGGTTTAGATATCCAATCATATCGTTGGGGTACA
Organism: Sphingobacteriia bacterium; assembly: GCA_037129425.1. Taxonomy (GTDB): domain Bacteria; phylum Bacteroidota; class Bacteroidia; order Chitinophagales; family Chitinophagaceae; genus Sediminibacterium. The sequence continues at coordinate 285,901 of JBAXUV010000001.1, read as the reverse complement.
CAAAAATAAAACCGATAGACTAATTCAATTAAGTATTTGTCTACCGGTCAATTTTATTTTCTATTCTACGTTGCTAAAAAGTTTACTAGTAACGTAGACCATTTTAAGATTCTGCTTTAGCCTCCTCTTCCTCCACTCTTTCTTTGAAAGTAAAAGTGAGTTGACCTAATTCTTTATTCAGATCAGCTACTAAAATATCGCCTTGTTTGATGGTCATTTTCATGATCTCTTCTGCTAAAGGGTCTTCTAAATATTTTTGAATGGCCCTATGCAAAGGACGAGCACCAAACTGAACATCATAGCCTTTTTCAGCAATAAAGTCTTTTGCATCCGCTGTTAATTCTAAAGAGAAGCCCAGGTTCTGTAAACGCTTAGAAACACCAGTCATTAAAATATCAATAATGTTGAAGATGTTTTCTTTGGTTAAAGAATTAAAGACTACCACATCATCAATACGATTCAAGAATTCTGGTGAGAATGTACGCTTCAATGCTTTTTCAATTACTGCTTTATTATTCTCTTCGGCATTTTGCATTCTTGTTGCAGTAGCAAATCCAACACCATCTCCAAATTCTTTCAATTGGCGTACACCAATATTTGAAGTCATTATGATCATGGTATTTTTAAAATCTACTTTTCTACCAAGGCCATCCGTTAGTTGCCCATCATCCAGTACTTGTAATAAAATATTGTAAATATCTGGATGTGCTTTTTCAATCTCGTCCAATAAGATAACGCTATAAGGCTTTCTTCTTACTTTTTCAGTCAACTGTCCACCCTCTTCATAACCCACATATCCAGGAGGAGCTCCAATCAAACGGCTTACGGTAAATTTCTCCATGTACTCACTCATATCAATGCGAATCAACGCATCTTCTGAATCGAACATATACCTGGCCAATGCCCTGGCCAATTCTGTTTTACCTACTCCTGTAGGGCCAAGAAAAATAAAGGATCCAATTGGTTTCTTAGGATCTTTTAATCCTACCCTATTTCTTTGAATTGCACGAACTACCTTGTTAATGGCGTCATCCTGACCAATCACCATGCTGCGCATGTCTTCACTCATTCTGCGCAATTTCTCTGTTTCTGCTTGTACCATTCGCTTTACAGGAATACCTGTCATCATGCAGATCACTTCAGCGATATTTTCTTCGGTAATCGGGTAACGTTTGTGCTTACTTTCTTCTTCCCAAAGACCCTTCGCTTTTTCTAATTCTTCTCCCAATCTTTTTTCAGTATCTCGCAAAGAAGCAGCTTCTTCAAAACGCTGGCTTTTCACCACTTTATTCTTCTCGTTCTTTACCTCTTCAATTTTCTTTTCTAGTTCAACAATACTTTCTGGAACATTGATGTTTTTCAAATGCACTCGAGCTCCCACTTCATCCATTACATCAATGGCTTTATCCGGCAATAAACGATCGGTCATATATCGGTCACTCAATTTTACACAGGCTTCTATAGCATCATCGCCATAAATAACATTGTGAAAATCTTCGTACTTCGATTTGATATTGTTCAAAATCATGATCGTTTCCTCCACACTTGGTGGTTCAATCAACACTTTTTGGAATCTTCTATCTAATGCACCATCTTTCTCAATATGCATTCTATATTCATCTAAAGTAGATGCACCAATACATTGGAGTTCGCCCCTTGCTAATGCAGGCTTGAATATATTAGAAGCATCTAAAGAACCTGAAGCTCCGCCAGCACCAACGATTGTATGTATTTCATCAATGAATAAAATCACATCTCTGTTTTTCTCTAATTCATTCATGATGGCTTTCATTCTTTCTTCGAATTGACCTCTGTATTTCGTTCCAGCTACTAGCGCAGCTAGATCCAATGAAATCACTCTCTTGTCAAATAAAACCCTACTCACTTTGCGTTGTACAATTCTTAAGGCAAGGCCTTCCACGATTGCTGTTTTACCTACACCAGGCTCTCCAATTAAAATTGGATTGTTTTTTTTCCTTCTACTTAAGATCTGACTAACCCGCTCAATCTCCTGTTCTCTCCCAACAATAGGATCAAGATTGCCGGCTTCAGCCAATTTGGTGATATCTCTGCCGAAATTATCCAAAACGGGTGTTTTGCTTTTTGCAGCACCTGGTGCTTGCTTACCAGAACGAGATTGCTGGTAACCAGACCCCTTCTTCTCTTCATCAAAATCGTCGTCGTTATCGTCAGGAAATTCGCTTCTTGGGGGAGGATTGGTGGTTCCAACCATACCAATCTCATTGCGGAACAAATCGTAATCAATATCAAATTGATTCAATATTTGTGTAGCAATATTTTCCTTGTTTTTTAGAATACTTAACATCAAGTGCTCCGTTTCAACCAATGGGCTTTTTAAAGCTTTGGCTTCTAAAACGGTTACCCTAATTACTTTTTCTGCCTGCTTAGTTAGAGGCAAACTATTGATATTAGCGATATTCTTACCTGTTTTGTCTTTAACAGCTAATTCTACCTCTTTGCGAAGTTCATAGAGGTCAATATTGAGCTGTTTAAGCACTTTGATGGCAGTATTGTCTCCATCGCGGATCAATCCAAGCAATAGATGTTCTGTTCCTATAAAGTCATTTCCTAAACGAAGGGCTTCTTCCCTACTAAAGGAAATAATCTCTTTAACCTGTGCTGAAAAATTATTATCCATAATCTAAATTTGGATTTATACAATTATAACGAATATTTTTGAGTGAAGTTGTAGGTCATTTATACACACTTTGTTAATTCACAATCAGATTATGGAAGTCAAAATTGATACCAAGGAGAAATTTACCGTTGTAACACCAATTGTAGCCAGTATTTCTGCCAATATAGCAGCAACATTGATTCCAATATGCGAAAAACTGCTGCATGAGCCTGTTAAAAATGTAGTGTTAAATATGGAAGCAGTCTCAGCGCTTGATCAAACATTTGCAAAGCAGTTAATGGAATTACAGGGAAAATTTTATGAAAACAGTGCCTCTTTTGTTATTTGCAATCTTACTAATGAAGTAGATCAACAATTAGAGGAATTAGAAATATTGGAAATACTCAATATAACACCCACTGAATCCGAAGCATGGGATATTGTACAAATGGAAGAAATCGAACGAGAGCTTTTAGATGGAGATGATATCAATTTTGAAACCCATTCATAGTTAGAAAGTTTCAATGCCTCAAGAAAATTATTACTCATTGCTTGAAGTTAATTTTAACGCAAGTAGGCTTGAAATAAAAAAAGCCTATCGCAAAAAAGCGTTGCTTTATCATCCTGATAAAAATAATAACGACCCAATCAAAGCAGCCAAATTTCAATTGGTTCAAAAGGCTTATGAAACTTTATCTAATGGAGTTAAAAGAGCGGAGTATAATAAAACCATTTGGTTTGATCAAACAACTACTATTGTAAAAACCTATTTAAATCCTGAAGAATTAATTTTAGCAGCTAAAGAATTGAATAAAAAATGCGCTTCTCAAAATCAGTTTTTCATTAATCAGGACTGGTTGTTAAATGAATCTCTTGAATTGATCTCGGAACAAAACCAATCCCTGTTTAACCAAGATGCTGTCTTGAAAAAGAGTTTATTTATAGAACAAACCAAAAGTTTACAATATTTGTCTTTTAAGGAGTTAGTAGCAATCAAAACTATATGGATGAAATTTGCTTTACATGACGAACTATTGATTCAAGCAATACAACATTATTTTTCAGCCCGAAAAAGAGAAGCAATCTGGGAAAACAATAAAGTGTTGATTGCTGTTTTAATAGGAACAGTAATTACTTTTTTGATAGTGAAGGGATGATTATTCTACAATCTTTTCTGCCCAGATAGGAATTCCTAATTTATCTAATCCTTCAACAATAATTTTTATCTTTTTAGTTCTGTCGCTGGTATAAAAATTAAATAAACTTTGTTTATTACTAATCTTTAGATTGGGATTCCAGTATAAATTACTTCTTTTATCGATTTGTATTTTAGACTCTTCTGTTTCGTAGACTGGAGAAAAGTATTCTTTAGCAACACTATAACCTAAAATTGATTGGCTATCCATTTTCTTAAACCCATTATTACTGTAACCCTTTCTGGTATAAATAAACATACTACCGGCTGTAGCATTCGACATTACATTGGGAGTTCTGTTTACTTTTACCAATGCAATATCCTTAGGGCTAATACTATTTACATTGTCAATAGAAACAGGCATTTCATTGATAAAAAAAGCAATTCTACTTTTTACTTCACCATTAATGGTATTTAAAGATTCATAAATAGATTCTGACAATAATGCTGGATCTGTAATTCCTCCTTCAAATCTAGAAAAATTAACAGTTGGGTTAAACATATCGCCGCTTACATTTAGTCCAGGTACCATACCTTGCAAATACTGCCAAATTGAGGAAAATCCTGTTAAGCTATCAATGGCAAAGGTGAAATCACTGTTTTGATACCATCCAGTTGCATATTCTTCTGTTAGTCTTTGTTCCTTGGTTTTCGTTTTTGTATTTACAGTAACATTTCCAAGTGTAATGCCATTTGTTTCCGATAATCGATTATCATAATAAGTACCAATGATTTTGTTTTTAATTAAACTAGCTGTTGTATCGATTGGAGGAAAAAATAATTTACTATTTTTTGCATAACTAAGGGAGTCGTAATAATTAGGGTAAACATTTAAATCTAGAGCAGGGTTTTTTGTATTTAGTTTTGTTCCTTGAAAATAAATTTTAGCTTTTTTTCTAAAATCTAAATTATTCAATACAAATTTTCCCCCGTTCATTAATTGTGCTTCCGCAATTATTGTAGTAGAATCATCCCCTTTTAAAATCATGTTCATTTTTGCTTCATTGGCCAAAATCTTTTGATAGTCTGTAGGAAGAGCAACGCCTCTCACAGAAATACCTGTTTCAATAAAATAATTGAGTGGAGGTAATTTTTTATTGAGAACAGCTGTCCAGGTAATTCTTCTCCAACCCTGTGTTTGCATTAGTAAATCCAAAGCAGCATTATGCGCACTATCATTGGCTGCAAAATAATAAGATGGTTCATATATATAGCCTTTGATTTCACTACTCAATAGAAAATAAGATCCTATATTATTATTTGTAAAAGCAGAAAAGGATTGTTCTGCAGCTACAACTGAAACAGAAACATTCGCACTGTCAATTGGAAAACTAAGTCTTACAGTGTTCTTGCTTTTTGCCTGCAAATTGGTTTTATCTAAAACTATCTGAGGATTAATAGTCTGAACTTTTTTAATGAATACTAAGCGTTCTGCTAACGGAATCATGTTGTCATTAAAAACAGTCAAGGATAATACTCCGTGTGGTAAATCTTTTTTTAGAATAGCTCCTCCAGTGGTTAATTCTTCTAATTTTATTTTTTCAGCATAAAAACTCACACCGTTCATATGAGCAATTACAATTACTTCAGGTACTATTTTTTCTGTATTTTCTTGTCTATTAATTGTGTAAAATATTCTTGAATTATTTAATGGATTTACTTGAATAGTAATTCCTTTCTCTTCAATTGGCGGAAAATCGGGGATATATTTTACCCCATCTATTTTTACGGTTAATTTATAATTGATGGTTCTGTCGGGAACAAATTCAATACTGCCCATTCCTTGATGAAATGGTTGAATTGATTTTAAAATGGTACCAGTTTCATTTTCTAAGTTGATAACTGCATTATTTACGGGAATTCCTTCTTTATCGGTTATTTTAATTGCGAGTTTATTATTTAATCCACTGATTAAATGACCTCCTTCAGGAAATAGATACACTTTAAATTTACTGGTATTGTTATTGGTTTTACTATTTGAAATAGCAGGAGTTGGGGAAAGAATTTGAATGATTTTTTCATCAATTACTTCTGGTGTATTCAACATCCACATCGAATAAATGCGCAATTTATATTTCCCTTCTACTAATGTTGAAGGCAATGAAATATCTCCTTTGAAACTATTCTTGTTCAGCTTCCACATAGTTTTAATCACTACACTATCCTTACTATTGAGTAAATCCACATAAATCACTTTACTCAATTCAGTCAATTGATTTTCCACAGTAACATATCCTTTAAACCAGATTGTTTCATTGGGTGTATACCAATCTTTATCGGTGTGTAAATAGGCTTTTTCAATTGGCGACAACTGATAAAAACTATCTAATGTAACCAAGTTTTGCTTGATTTGGTTTGGGGTTACTTGTGCATTTACGGTATAAAAACCAATTAAAAGTAATAGCAATAATGTGTTTTTCATAATTGTAGTATAATGATTATTCAATATACCAAATATTGAGCCAAAAAAAACCTCCCGAAGGAGGTTTTAAGTATTTATAACGAAACTCAGATTATCGATTCAAAAATCCAGCAACATTTAAATTTCTTGGAGCAACAGTAGTAGAAACCCCACGGGCAATAAATGTGTATACCCTGGTTCTTACTGGAAAGAAGCCATTGATTTGAACCAAAGGAACCGTTGATCCAGCTGCTCTTATTTCGAGTGTATCAGTAGTTGTAGCTACACCGTTAAATAAATTAGTAACTCTGGATTCAACAAAAGCAGAAGCACCTCTATAAGCAATATTCGACACTAAATTGGCTTGTCTTCTTCTTGAGAAAACATCAATAGCTGTAGGTGCTGCACCAACAGATGGAATATTTAAAGCCATATTGATGAATCTGAAAGCGTAATTACCAGTATCTGGTGTTACAAATACATCTTCAAATGCATAGAAACGTTGATTTGGAATGGTATCTGCTGCAATAACAGTATATTTTTTTCCTTTATCAAAACTCAAGGAAGTTGAAACCACTGAATCTGCTGCACTTGCACCAGTCAAACGAAACATAGCACCAGTTACACGAGAAGGACCCGAAGGCACTACAGCATAATCAAATACATTGTTTCCATTGGTTGCGCCTGCAAATGTAATTGCAGTTCCAGGAAATGAACCACCGTATGCAGTTGTAAATGTTTGCGAAGCAGAAGATATTGCGTTCAAACGAACTCCATTAACAAAGAAATTCATTGCAGGTGGAGCTGTTGCAGCAACAACAGGTGTTACAGTATTGATTGAATTAGACGATAACGCATGAATTAATCTAATTTCAGCAACATCAGTAGATGAATAGTCTGTTTCTGATCTGGATAAAATTAATTTATCTTTTGTACAAGCTACAATCAAAGTAGCTATTCCAATTGTAAGTAAACTATATGATAATATTTTTTTCATATTCATTATTTTAAGGGATTTGGAACCAAACTGGTTTGGTATGATAATCAATTTCTAATCCACCGATACTTCTCAATGATTCAGCATTCCATTGGAACTCTACCTGCATTCTAGGACGCATTCTATTCACCAATTTATTATTATTATCAGGGAATAAATTTCCACCAACCGGAGAAACAAAAGTTGGATATGCAGCACCACCATAATTGTACCTTCTCAAATCAACCCATGTTTCTACGAATCCATGAAAATACAATGCAATGTACTTTTGATTCATGATCATCGCTAATGTAAGGTTAGCTGAATTGGTAGGAACAATTGCTGGATTTGCAAGATAAGCAGTTCTCATTGCAGCAGTGTATCTTTTGGCATTTCCATCAGCCGTAGTTGCAGGGAAATTTTGCTCAATCATATCAAAATGCCCATTGATTCCATTTCTGTATGCTTCTAATGCTGTACCACGATCTCCTTTTATAAATGCAGCTTCTGCTCTTAAAAATTGGATTTCCGCATAAGTTAAAACTGGCATTGGAGCAGTATTCCTATAAATGAACCTTCCTGTATCCTGAGCAGGGGTTGCACCGGCAATTTGACCATATGGATTGGGAACCCTTTGTGTTGTTGGAACTGAAGTATTTTCGCCACCAACAGGAGACACTCCTCTGTAAATACCATCCTGACTTGGCCATAATAAAGTACCAATTCTTGGATCTTGTACTCCAGCAAAAGGGGTTCCTGTTGCACCATTCATTAGATCAACAATAAAAGTAGATTGTCTAAAAGCAGGAAGATTTGCTCTCAATTGGCCATAAAAATTAGATTGATCAGAAATTCCACCAGCAAATTTAAACATGGCGTCATCCTGTGCACTTTGTAATGATAAATTACAATATTTGATTACACTGTCTGCAGAATATCCGGTAGCTTTTCTACTAAAGCGATGAAAATTTCTGGCTTTTACCCCATATGCAAAACGTAACCATCTGTCTTGACGTCCATTGTACATCCAAGCATCTCCTGGTAATAAACTTGTAGGAGTTACTTTAGTACCTGTCATTTGTAAATATTTGATAGCACTATCTGAATATTGAAATACCAATTTATATGCTTCAGATTGTGATTCAAAATCGAAAGTCAAACGGGTATTATCAAATGCTTGGCTAACAATTAACTCTCCATATTGATCTGCAGCAGTTTGCCAGCTATAGGCAAACATGGCATAAGCAGCACCTACATAATCCCAGTTTTCTGAGGCTTTTCCAGCTTCAATCATATATCTTAAAGTAGATCCTACTTGCCAATAATGTTGACGCCATACTTCTCCACCTGCAGTTCCGTTAGAAATATTTTGATCCCAACCCATTCTGTCCCAAACATTGTTTACGCCAGAACTCACAAAATTCTGTGTGTAAGCGCCAATAAATCTTGAGTCAAAGAAAACTCCACGTGTCCAGTTGTTGGCAACAGGCCCCCACATGGTTTGCACATTAGGAGATGTTGGTCTATTTGGATCAAGATATGCGTCATCCAAATATTTTTTACAGCTAACCAATGAGGTTATCATTAAAGCTGTTAGTATGATTAATTTAACTGATTTCATATTTTTCATAATTAATAAGTTGTATCAATTTAAAATGATGCTCTTACGCCAACCAAAAATGTTCTTGGCAAAGGAACAGTACCATAATCAAATCCAAACCCTCCTACACCAGGTGTAGCTGGGGTATTTGCATTGGTCAATGGATCTATACCAGAATAATTGGTAATTAAGAATAAATCTGTACCAGTGAAATATACACTCATAGCAGAAATAAACTTGGTTTTAGCCAATGCAGATTTTGGAAGGTTATAAGTAAGGGTCACATCTCTTAAACGAAACCATCTAATATCTCTTTCAACGTACTCATTTTCTCTAATTGAAGACCAATAATTACTTCTAAACATTGGAGTAATAGAGATCGTGTTTTTGGTAGGATTAGCAGAATTCACATTAGCATCATTTAATACACCAGGAACAATTCTCGGTCTTTCTCTATCCAAAGTTCTTTCACTATATCCTCTGTTGGTTCTATACCATTCATTTAAATTAAAAATATCTCCACCATTTCTATAATCCCAGAGCATACTGAAGCTCCAATTCTTATAGCTAATTTGGTTGTTGATACCTAAAGTATAGTTTGGATTTCTTTCTCCTATTGGAGTATAAATAGTATTAATTAATGGGAAACCTGTTGCTGGATCAATAATTACATCTCCATTTACATTTCTAAGGTATTCACGACCTCCAATAGATGTTGTAGTTCCGCCATTGAACATTGAACCTCTGGAATCAGAAACAAAATTATCTGACACATAGAATTCAGGCAAATTAGCTGGCATTCTTAATACCTGATTGCGCATTCTATTAAAATTCAAAGCAATATTCCAAACAAAATCTTTTGTTTTTACAGGAACACCAGTTATCTGAATTTCAGTACCCCAGTTTCTGGTATCGGTAAAGTTTTGTGTATTCAATACAAATCCAGAACCATAACTTAATCGCAATAATTGTCCGATCTGGTCTTTAATAGTAGTATTATAATAAGCAAAATCTATTCCCAAACGATTCTTTAAAAACTTGGCTTCAAAACCTAATTCATAAGTGCTTTGACGCTCTGGTTTTAAATCAGGATTTGGAGCAAAGAAATCATAAGCAAATCCACCACCAGAAGTTGTTTGAGCTAAGAAAGCTGCCTGATTTTGATAAGGTGTTGGAAAGCGATTGGTAGCAGCTAAAGAGGTTCTCAATCTAAAGATATCCAACCAGCTAGCTGTTGCATCTTTTACTCCTTTTAAATCACTCACAACAAATGATAAACTTGCTGTTGGATAAAAGAAAGCCCTGTTTTGTTCAGGTAAAGGAGAAGCCCAGTCATTTCTTCCGGCAACAGTAAGATAAATTAAGTTATCATAGTTAACAGAGAACTCTCCGAATACTCCCATAATTCTGCGCTTCAAATCTCTTTGACGAAGACGCTGAAAAATTGGATTGGTATTATCTAAACTGTTGAAATCAGGAATAAATAAACTATCCCCTCTTTGAGAAGAAGTAAATCTTCTATAATCATCCAATGCTGTACCAACCCTTAATGTAGTTTTAAACTTGCCAAACTGTTGTTTTACAGAAGCTACAAATTGATAGTTCAACAATAAATCATTATTAGTATAATTTTCAATTCTACCTCTATTAAATCCGGCACCTGATGTTACAGATTGAGATGAGTTAGGATGGATAAAGTTATTTCCATTGGCAGCACTAAAATCTGCACCAACTCTAGCAGATAATTGAAGCCAGCTTGTTGCATCCATATTCAAGTTCAAGGAACCAGTTAAACGATTACTTCTATCAGTATTCTTATTGAAGTTTACATCAAAAAAAGGATTGTCCACATCATTTACTAATTGATTTGGATTGATTCTTTTTTTAGTTCCGTCTGGATTTAAATACTGACGAACATCATCATCTATTGGCCATTGCCATAAAGAAGTCATTAAACCATCTTGACCTCTTATTGGCTTGTTAACTACAGTATTAAAATAAGCAAAAGATGAACTTACATCAATCTTATTCAAAATTCTTGTGCTTGAATTTAAACGCATATTCAAACGTTTAAAATCGGTATTAGGCACTGTACCTTGTTGATTGGTATACTGTGCACTGAATCGATAAAATGTTTTATCGGCCCCACCTTCTAAAGAAAGGTTATGTCTTTCCATTCTACCAACTTGGAAGAAATTTTGAGCGTTATTATAAGTTACAGTTCCAGCAGGAAATTTTGGACCGAAAGTACTTCTGGTAGTTATATCAAATACACCATTGTTACCTTGATCATACACATTTTGTGTATTCGGAATTCTGCTTTGATCAATTACATCCCAACGGGTGTTATAGTCATAAGTAACTTTTCCTTTACCTGGCTTACCTTTTTTAGTAGTAAACAAAATAGCACCATTCGCACCTAGAGCACCATATAAAGCGGCTGCTTCTGGCCCTTTTAGAACAGTAACATTTTCAATGTCTTCTGGGTTAAGGTCGGCACCTCTATTGGTATAGTCCACATCTCTATTGGGCTTATCTGAAACTAAATTACCTTGGTTAAAGGTTTCATTGTTAAATGGAACACCATCCACCACAATTAAGGGTTGATTGCTCAAACCTACTGAGTTAAATCCTCTTAATACAATTTGTGCTGAAGCTCCTACTGCACCTGATGTTGGTGTAACAGTTACCCCTGGCATACGACCTGCTAAAGAAGTAAATACATTCTCTCTATTTACTGCAGCAATTTCCTCACCTTTAACTTCAGCAGTACTATATCCTAATGAACGCTTATCTCTTTTGATATTCAAAGCGGTTACAACCACTTCATTCAATCGTTTGTCGTCATTACCGATTTTTACATTCATTGTTGTTCCAGCTCCTACTTTTTCTTCATAGGTATTATATCCAACAAAACTGAATACCAAGGTTTGCCCTGGACTAGCTTTTAAAGAAAAATAACCTGATGAATTGGTCTGTGTAGCAACTGAAGTTCCTTTTACTTTTACGGATACACTTTGTAATGGCGTACCGTCTGTTTGGTCAGTTACAATACCAGTGATGGTTTTATCCTGTGCGGTGCTAACAAAGGATCGAAGCAAAAACACTAATAGTAGCATGGCTACTTTAGGTAGAAAAACGCGTTTTCTCATAGCTTTAATTTGTGTTCATTAAATAGTTTTGGGTTAGTTTTTCGATCAATGAAATAGTTGCGTAATAAAAACAATAAACCGCAGAAAAACGCAAATACAAAAATTTCGAAAAAACTTAGGTAAAACTATATGTTAAAATCATATTAACAATACCGATGGTCATATTTTTTCAAATAAAAACTTAATTGTGGAAAATTAATGATCATGACCCGCGGTTTTCTGCAAGAACCTGCGTGGTAGTGTAATTAATACATATTATAAAACCTGAATGCCAGGAACTTTATAACTTAATAAAAGCTCATCTTCAGCATCTAATTCTGTAATCAAAACATCAATTTTATCCAAAGTGCAAACTTGCAAATGTTGAACAGTATTGAGTTTTTCGGAGATTGCCAATGAAACTACTTTCTTTGAACAGGCAATCATGGCTTTTTTCACTTCTATGATTTCCCATTCTAAATCGGTGATACCATAGTTTGGATCAATACTATTAGTGCCTAATAAACAAAGGTCAGCTTTGATCTGTGATAAGCGAAGTACTACTTCCGCTCCTACAGCCATTTGGGCACTTTTTAATAATTTATTGCCTAGAAAAATCACTTCTACATTTGGATGATCCAGCAATTCCAATGCAATGGGCACGTTAGCAGTAACAAAAGTGGCATTTAGTTGAGGGGGCAATAATTTCACCAATTCCCGCATGGTTGTTCCTCCAGAAATAACAATCAGCATCCCATCTTTAATGAGTTCTATTGCTTTTTGTGCAATGATCTGTTTTGCTGAAATATTATAAACATTCTTGGTTTCAATGGTAAAATGAAAGGAATTGGCCAATGCTCCCCCATGTACTTTTATTAGTTTACCTTCTTCGGCTAATTCTTGTAAATCCCTACGTATCGTGTCTTCAGACACATTCAATTGATTGCCCAAATCGGAGGATAATACCTTATTATGGATATTTATTTGCTGAATGATATAGGCCTGTCTTTCTTTTTTAAGCATCCTTAAAAGTAAATAGTTTGGTTAAAAATGTCCAAATAATTTATTTTTTGAACTGTTGGTCGCTTAAATCTTAATTTAGCAGCCCGTCAATAGCGCATGATTACACCCAATACCATACAACAGATTACCAATAGGATCGACATCATCGATGTAGTGGGTGAATTCGTAAAACTCAAAAAACGAGGAACCAATTATTTGGGTTTATGTCCTTTCCATGGTGAAAAATCACCCTCATTCACTGTTTCTCCTGCTAAAGAAATCTATAAATGTTTTGGTTGTGGCAAAAGCGGCAATACCATTACATTTTTAATGGAACATGAAAAATACTCTTATGTAGAAGCATTAAAATGGTTAGCAGAGCGATACAATATTGAAGTAGAAGAAACACAAAAAACCGCAGAGCAGGTTCAGCAAATCCAAATTGCGGATAGTTTACATGCTATTAATCATTTTGCCCAACAATTTTTTACGGATCAATTATTTGAAACAGAAGAAGGAACCAATATTGCACTCTCCTATTTAAAAGAGCGCGGCTTTAGAGAAGAAGTAATTCGTAAATTTCAAATAGGATATAATCCCGAGCATAGAGACAGTTTAACCAAAGCATTACTTCAAAATCAATTTAACCCAGAACTATTACCCAAAACAGGTTTGGTAGCCAATCGCAATAATGAACTGGTAGATAATTATCGTTCAAGAATTATTTTCCCTATTCATAACAACAGCGGAAAAGTAATTGGGTTTGGAGCAAGGGTGATTGGCAAATCGGATCGTGGCCCAAAATACATCAATACACCAGAGAACGAAGTATACAGTAAAAGCAAAATTTTATACGGTTCCTACTTTGCAAGAATGGCCATTGATAAAGCCGATGAATGTTTATTAGTGGAAGGCTATACCGATGTTGTGAGTTTGCATCAAGCAGGAATAGAAAATGTAGTGGCTAGCGGAGGAACATCGCTTACGGTTGAACAACTTCGATTGATAAAAAAATACACCAATAACTTAACCATTATTTATGATGGTGATAGTGCGGGTGTTAAAGCAGCCCTGCGAGGATTGGATTTAGCCATCGAAGAAAGCTTAAACGTAAGACTGGTATTGATTCCAGACAAGGAAGATCCAGACAGTTATGTAAATAAAGTTGGCGCAACTGCATTCAATCAATTCATTGCAGCTTCTAAAAAAGATTTTATTCTTTTTCAATTAGAAGTGCTTTTGGAAGAAGCAGGAAATGATGTCAATAAAAAAAGTGGAATTGTCAATCAGATTGCGGAGACACTTAGCAAAATAAATAAGGCCGAAGATTTTACCAAGCAGCAAGATTATATCAAGCAATGTTCATCAATTTTAAAAATTGATGAAACCGGATTTACCAATCTTGTCAATAAATATAAACGCGACAAAATTGCCAAGGATGAAAAAAAGCTTCCATTCGAAGAAGCCAATTTTATTCAACAAGATACCCAATTAGGTGCTACGCAAAATAATCCGGAATGGGATGATACTGCTACCCTATTGCAACAAGATGAGCAATACGAAAAAAATATTCTACGCGTTTTATTAGATCATGGATTAAAACCTTTTGATGAGACCACAACCATTGCTGCATATATTTTTTCTGAAATGGAACATTTTCAATTTGAAAATACTCAATTAGAACAATTGATGAATGTTTACAAAGACTGGTACAATAAAGGTTTAGAGCCAACTTCTAAAACCATGTTGTATCATGAAGATGATTTCATTAGAAATACCATTACCAGCATTACAATGTTTCCTTTTGAGTTAAGCCTCAGATGGGATGAAATCATGGAAGGAATGAAAATTTTGAATAGAGATACTTCCGTGAACGACGCCATTATGAGTATGAATTATTTCAAGTTGCGAAAACTCAAAAAAATGTTTGACGACAATCAACGTGATATGGAACATGCGAGTTACGAAGAGCAAATCAAGCTCATTCAATTACACAAACAACTCAAAGAATTCGAGAGAGAAATTACCAAGCAATTAGGCACTGTGATCATTCGATAATTGGACAAAAAAAAGGCTCCAGTTTTCACTGAAGCCTGTATACTTTAAAATCAAATTTTATTTTACTTCTTCAAACTGTGCATCTTCAACAGTGTCATTGTTGGCTTGTTGAGCAGATGATGCTTGAGGTCCGGCTTGTTCAGCACCTGGTTGTGCACCAGATTCATGTTGAGCTTTATAGATATCTTCACTAGCAGCAGTCCATGCGGTATTCATTTCAGTCATAGCAGCATCAATTGCAGGGATATCCTGATTTTTATGTGCTTCTTTCAATTTGGTTAATGCTGTTTCGATGGCACCTTTTTTATCAGCAGGAATTTTATCTCCAAATTCTTTGAATTGCTTCTCAGTTTGGAAAATTAAACTATCCGCTTGATTGATCTTCTCCACTCGCTCTCTGGCTTCTTTATCGCTTGCTTCATTGGCTTTGGCTTCAGCTTTCATTTTCTCTACTTCTTCTTTACTCAAGCCACTACCCGCTTCGATGCGAATTTTTTGTTCTTTACCTGTGCCCTTGTCTTTTGCACTTACATTCAACATACCATTGGCATCAATATCAAATGTAACTTCAATTTGAGGTACTCCTCTTGGAGATGGAGGAATTCCATCTAAGTTGAACATACCTAAACTCTTGTTCTGTGAAGCCATCGGGCGCTCACCTTGTAATACATGAATTTGTACACCAGGTTGATTGTCGCTAGCTGTAGAATATACTTCTGTTTTCTTGGTAGGAATAGTAGTGTTAGAGGCAATCATGGTTGTCATTACTCCACCCATTGTTTCAATTCCAAGGCTTAAAGGAGTAACATCCAATAACAATACATCTTTAATTTCTCCAGATAAAACAGCTCCTTGAATAGCTGCACCAACTGCTACCACTTCATCAGGGTTAACTCCTTTATTCGGTTTTTTACCAAAGAATTTTTCTACTATTTCCTGTACTTTAGGTATACGAGTTGAACCTCCTACTAAAATGATCTCATCAATTTCAGATATTGAATAACCTGCATCTTTCAAAGCAGCTTCACAAGGCTTTAAGCAACGAGCAAATAAATTATCAGATAATTGTTCAAATTTAGCGCGAGTTAATTTAACTACTAAGTGCTTAGGAACTCCGTCAACTGCAGTAACATAAGGCAGATTGATTTCTGTTTCAGCAGAAGAACTCAATTCAACTTTTGCTTTTTCAGCAGCTTCTTTCAAACGTTGTAAAGCCATAGGATCTTTACGCAGATCAATTGCTTCTTGGTTCTTGAATTCTTCAGCCAACCAATCCATGATTACTTTATCAAAATCATCACCACCCAAATGGGTATCTCCATTCGTAGATTTTACTTCGAAAACGCCATCCCCTAATTCTAGGATAGAAATATCAAAAGTACCACCACCTAAATCGAATACTGCAATCTTTTGATCAGCATGTTTCTTATCTAAACCATAAGCCAAAGCCGCAGCTGTTGGCTCGTTTACAATTCTTCTAACCGTTAGGCCTGCAATTTCACCAGCTTCTTTGGTTGCTTGACGCTGAGCATCGTTAAAATAAGCAGGAACAGTAATAACCGCTTCTGTTACCTCTTGACCCAAATAATCTTCAGCGGTTTTCTTCATTTTCTGCAAGATCATAGCAGAAATTTCCTGAGGAGTATATAAACGATCATCGATCGCAACTCTAACAGTATTATTATCGCCTTTTGCTACTTTATAACTCCAATGGCTGATTTCTTCAGTTACTTCATCAAACTGACGACCCATAAAACGTTTTACGCTTGTAATGGTATTTTGAGGATTAGTAATTGCCTGACGTTTAGCAGGATCTCCTACTTTACGTTCGCCATTTTTCAAAAAAGCCACTACTGATGGTGTGGTTCTTCTGCCTTCATCGTTGGCTATTACAACAGGCTCGTTCCCTTCCATTACAGAAACACAACTATTCGTGGTTCCTAGGTCAATTCCAATTATCTTTCCCATATTATTATTTTTTCTTAAAAGATTATGGCAATGATTATGCCACCCATTATTTCAATGAAATATTGTCATAAATTGATTTTTTTAGCCATTTTTTAAGCCATTTTGTAGGGATTAAACTACATTCGAGCAATAATTCGGGTCATTTTAGCAATGAATAAAACAGGCTTTCTATTAATTTTATTGGTTTTATTGTCAGCTAGCTTGCCATTAAGCATTGTTGCACAATCTAGTATAAAGGGCAAGGTAATGAATGGATTTACCAAAGAATCAGTTCCTTTTGCCAGTATTCAATGGAAAAAAGCAGGTTTTGGGGTTAACTCGGATAGTGCAGGAAGATTTGATATAAAAATCTCTAGTTTTAAGACAGACAGTCTTGTAGTTAATTATGTGGGCCATGCTCCCAATTATATAGCTTTTAATTTATTGAGGGATACGGGAATAATCACTTTGCTAATTGGTGAAACAAAATTATCGGGCGATGTTCAGGTAAAATCCAAATTTAGTAAAGGATTGAGGTGGTGGAAAAATGTGGTTATCAATAAACCAAAAAACAATCCTCAAAGGTTCCCTTCCTATTCATTTAACCTATATAATAAATTAGAGATCGACTTAAATAATATCAAGAAAGAAAAGTTCAATAATATCAAATTAATGAAACCTTTCGGATTTGTGCTTGATAATATCGATAGCATATCAGAAGAAAAACCATTTTTGCCAGTTTTCTTAACAGAAACATTGTCTAATAATTATTATAACAATAATCCAGAATCAAGCAGAGAGGAAATATATGCTCAGCAAACACATGGATTAAAAAATGAATCTTTTTTACAATTCATCAATGGCATCAATCAAAAAATAAATCTATATAATAATGAACTCAGTTTGTTTGGAAAAGAGTTCATTAGTCCCTTGAGCAATGTGGCAGATCGCTACTACAACTTTAAAGGAGCTGATACTATAAAAGTTGGTAATCAGCAATATTTTCATTTACTATTCACTCCAAAGTCGGCAGGAGAAAATACTTTTAGTGGAGATTGTTGGATTCATAGTAAAACTTGGGCCATTCAAAGAATTAGTTTAGCCGTTTCAGAAGCTGCAAATATCAATTTTGTAAAACGACTTTCCATTTCTCAGGAATTTAAATTAATCGATAGTATTAGATGGGTTTTTGCCAAAGACATTTTCGTAGCAGAAGTTTCTCCATTAAAAAAAGACAAATTTTCTTTCATCGGAAGAAAAACAAAAATCTATTCTAACATAGATTTTAATGCATCATTAGTTTCGCAAAAACTAGAACTGAATAAAAATAAAAACGAATCTATTCTGCATGAAAATGCTGCTATAGTTGATAAGCAATATTGGAACCAAAATCGAACAGAACCTTTGACTATCAACGAACAAAAGATTTTAGTATTAATCGATACACTCAAATCAGTACCTGTATTTAAGAAATATGCACAAAGGGTAGAATTTATTGTAGGCGGATATAAAAAACTAGGTAAATATGAAATTGGGCCTTGGTATAAATGGGTAAGTGGAAATCCAATAGAACGTTTAAGACTTCGTTTTGATTTGGGAACAACTGATTCATTTAGTAAAAACTGGCGATTACATGCTTATATTGCTTATGGAACGAGAGACAATCGATTTAAAGGGAAATTTGATTTTAATTACCGTATCCCCAATAGTAAAGGTTGGAGTGTATTTGGATCTTATATCAATGATTTGGATAATGGTAAAATTAAATTTAATGACGAAGATGTAACAACAGATAATTTATTCAGCCAACTCATTCGTAGACCCAATATTCCACAAAAGTTTTTAGGCATTGAGGAATATAAAATCGGGCTTGGTAAAGAATGGCCATCAAGTTTTTCAGTTAATAGTTTTTTAAGCAAAATTGACTATAGAACCTACGACCCATTACCAACTACAAGGGCTTTGTCAGATAAACCAATTATCAATTCTGAAATGGTTTTGAAATTCAGGTATGCACCAGGCGAAAGGGTCATTCATTCACATAGAAAAGATTTTAAAGTAAGATCCAATCAACCAATTTATGAAATGCGTTATGGCCTTTCATTTAAAGGCTTATTGAATAGTGAATACAATATCAATAAACTAAATCTGAGCATACGTCAACAATTTAGGATTCCCCGATTTGGACAAATTAATTACAATTTGTATGGAGGTAAAATTTGGTCTAAAACAGCATTGCCCTTTATGCTATTAGAATTGCATCCCGGTAATGAAATATATTATTTTAACAAAGAGAGTTTTAACTTAATGAATCGTTTTGAATATTTCAGTGATCGATTTGTTGGTATTTCAATAGAACATAATATTGAAAAGAAATTATTGAACCTATTACCCTTTATGCGCAAGTCACCCATTCGACAATTCTGGAATTTTAAAACTGTATGGGGCAATCTAGATTTAGATAGCAGGGCTTTAAACAGAACCGATTTTGGTGATTACCGATTAAGATCTTTAAGAGGTGATTTCTATACAGAATTTGGAACTGGATTAGACAATATTGCACGTTTCTTTAGAGTCGATTTGGTATGGAGAGTTAACCCTTATTATGCCAGAACCAACCCATCATTGGTTTTACAAAACAATGATGATTTTGGTATTTTCGGAAGTTTCCGACTACAATTTTAAAGCAAATCTTTACTCGCTTTAAAAGTAAAATTCTTTTGAGAAAAATAACTGAATGCTACTACAAAAAAAGTAGTCACTATTTTAGAAGGGGTTGGGTACCATCCGAAAACTTCTACAAATACTTTCAGAAATAAATAATTCAAAATCAAACAGCTCAATACTACCATAAAATATTTACCCAATTGTTGGGCTTTGGCAACATTTGTTTCCTGAAAAACCACATACCTGCTTAAATAAAACCCTATTGGAAAAGTTACTAAAAAGCTCGTCAAAAAAGATGCTATATGAGCACCAATAGTTAAAGCGCCAATTTGAACTGGTTGTTTTAAAAAGATAAAATTATAGGCAATAAAAAATAAACTAATATCTAAAACGGTATTAAACCCACCACAAGCCGCATACCTGAAAGTTTGTAAGGGCATGAAGCGGCGAAACAGTGGATAAAATAAATCAACCGTTTGAAGAATCAAATTACGAATAAAAAAATGCAGCTTTTGCATAACTAGAGGCGAAGGTAGCGCTTAATTGGTTAGATTTGCCACCCGAAACGGTTATAAATATGAGTGTTACTCAACAAATAAAAGCAGCAAGTGCAGAAAGTATAAATGCATTATTCAACTATACTATTGAGCCAAAATCAATTTTAGTAAATTTAACTAAACCCGAATTTGAAGGAGACTATACAGTTGTTTTATTTGCATTTGTAAAAGAATTAAAGAAATCTCCAGATCAACTTGGGAATGAATTAGGAACTTATTTGGTTGAAAATTATGGGCATCTATTTACTGCATTTAATGTGGTGAAGGGCTTTTTGAATTTAACGATCAACAATTCAGTTTGGTTGAGTTTTTTAACAAACAATTATACCAACGAATCATTTGGGTCAACGCCAAACAATGGTTCAACTGTAATGGTAGAATACTCCTCTCCCAATACCAACAAACCATTGCATTTAGGTCATTTAAGAAATAATTTTTTAGGTAGAAGTATTGCTGAAATATTAAAGACAACTGGAAATAAAGTTGTCAAAACATGTATTGTTAATGATCGAGGAATTCATATTTGCAAAAGCATGATTGCATGGCAATTATTTGCGAATGGAGCTACTCCAGAAACCAGCCATAAGAAAGGAGATCATTTTGTTGGAGATTATTATGTGAAATTCAATGATGAATTTAAAATTCAAGTTGAACAATTAAAAGCAGAAGGCATTTTACAAGAAGAAGCAGAAAAATCAGCCCCTATCCTATTAGCTGCCCAACAAATGTTGTTTGATTGGGAAGAAGGGAAACCCGCAATTATTGAATTGTGGAAGAAAATGAATGAGTGGGTATACAAAGGGTTTGATATCACTTATGCAAAAATTGGCACTGACTTCGATAAAACATATTTCGAAAGCAATACTTATTTGTTGGGTAAAGATTTAGTAGAAAAAGGATTATTGAGTAAGGTCTTTTATCAGAAAGAAGATGGCAGTGTTTGGATAGATTTAACTGAAGACGGATTAGATGAAAAATTGGTGCGCAGAAAGGATGGCACATCAGTTTATATCACACAGGATATTGGCTTAGCTGAGCAAAAGCAAAAAGAGTTTAATGCCAATCAAAGTATTTATGTGGTAGGTGATGAACAAAACTATCATTTTAAAGTCTTGAAATTGATTTGCCAAAAATTACAACTTCCTTCTGCAGATGGAATATTTCATTTAAGTTATGGGATGGTTGAATTGCCAACAGGTAAAATGAAAAGTAGAGAAGGTACTGTTGTAGATGCAGACGATTTAGTTGATGAAATGATTGCCATTGCCAAACAAAAAACGGAAGAATTAGGTAAGGTCAATGATTTTACTGAATCGGAAAGATTTGAATTATATGAAACTTTAGGAATAGGCGCATTAAAGTTTTTCTTACTTCGCGTAGACCCTAAAAAGAAAATGATATTTAATCCGGAAGAGAGTATTGATTTTCATGGTTTCACCGGGCCATTTATTCAATACACACATGCTCGTATTAAAAGCATTCTGCGGAAAATGAATATTAATCCGGAAACTCCATTAGAAAAGATTGACGCTTCAGTTGGGCTCTTCCCACTCGAAAAAGAATTATTGATCAACCTGGAACAATTTCCAACAGTTTTAACTGATGCGGCGTTTGAACATGATCCATCTAAAGTAGCTATATATATATATAACTTGGCAAAAACGTTTAGTTCCTTTTATAATGAACATTCCATAGCCAATGCAGAAAATGAGCAAAAGAAAAACCTTCGTTTAATGTTAGCTATTTCTACTGCCCAAGTGATTAAAAAAGGCATGGAAGTATTAGGCATAAAAGTACCAGAACGTATGTAATGATTATTTTCTAATATTGCATTTCTTTAGCCCGGGTGTTGAAATTGGTAGACAAGCCACCTTGAGGTGGTGGTGCTGGAAACGGCGTGCTGGTTCGAATCCAGTCTCGGGCACAAAAGACCAACACATTCGTGTTGGTCTTTTTTATTCGAGCTCGTTCCAAGCTTGCTTGGATAAGAGAGAGAATGAAAAAGGCAGCAACGCCGCAGGCGGTGCGGGGCTTTTGAGTAAGACCAACATTTATGGATCAGCGAACGAAATGAAATGAAGTGAGCTAATCCTACTTGCGAAGTAAGTGGGACTTTTTGCTTGGGTAAGCCCCTCCTCTTAGGAAGTCTGCGCAACGAAGTGTAGCCGACAATCCATATAATACAATCGGAATAAAGGCTGCAACGCCGCAGGCGGTGCGGGGCTTTTAAATAAGCCCCCCCTAGTATCAAATTAAAATTTGAATCAAACATTTTCATCATTTCATAATTTACTGATCACAAATTGATAAATTGCAAAGTATATACAATCAAGCATATGCTCAATTCGAAAAAGTATAATATCTATTGTTTAATACTCCTATTTCTATTGGCATCTACTTCTGTTGGGGCCCAAGACATTTTTAAAACATTTGACGATACAGCAATGGTCATCAGAGAGGCAAATGCAACAACTGCACCAAACGTATCAGCTAAAAAGTGGAATCAAATTAAGAATAAGTTTTTCACCATGAATATTGGGCTGGCGGTTCTACTTGATCATAATATTCTTTCACAGGATAATAATAGTATACAACAGGTTGGGAAAGTAGACCCAGGAACAGAATTCAGAGGAGATCGAATTATTATTACTGGAAGTTTTTTCCTAAAAAATAAAACGCCTTGGCGATATATGGTTAGTGCTAATTTCAATGGATTGGATGCTCCAGAAGGTAAAAAAAGCCTTGAATTGATTGATTGGAATATAGATATACCAATTAGTAGTAAAGCTGGTTGGTTTACCATTGGAAAGCAAAAAGAAGGTGTTGGTTTAGAATATGTATCTCCTGGTACACAACTTATGTTTACTGAAAGAAGTACGGGTACTCCTATGTTTGTTCGTCAAAGAAATATAGGCATTCGATATTCCAATGTTGTTTTAAAACAAAGGATGCAATACACCCTTGGCTATTTTAATAATTATTGGGAAACGGGCAAATCTTTTGAAAACAATGGTTCACAAATAGTTGCAAGGGTTACAGGGTTACCTATTTATCAATCCGATCGAAATTTATTGCATATTGGAATGGGTTATCGATACACAGATGCAACAGACGGAAAACTAACATATAAGGCTAAGCCAGAAGCAAATACTGCACCATCCTATATTAGTACAGGATCATTTAATGCCAAAGGGGCCAATTCATTTACATTAGAGGGAATTTTTGTTAAAGGCCCTATTTCTTTTTTAGGAGAGTATATTGCAACAAGCGTTAATAGTGCATCAAGTGGTAATCCTAATTTCAATACCATTCAATTAGGTGGTAGCTGGTTTATTACAGGAGAAAATAGACGTTACAATAAAACAACAGGAAACCTGGGCAAACTAATTCCAAAGAAAAATTTTAAATTCAGGCAAGGTTCTGGATATGGAGCTTTTGAGCTAGGGGCCAGATATACTCATACCAATGGAACTGATGCGCTTATCAATGGTGGACAATTCAATCGATTTACTACGGCATTAAGCTGGTACCCCAATATTCATTTCAGGTATGAGTTCAATTTTGGAATCGGTAATTTAGAAAGTAAAGGCATAACAGGCAAAACCAATTTCTATCAATTCCGAATACAATTTGAATTATAACAATACCTTCATACCCTAATTATATTATATGTCAAGCTTTATTATAACATGTCCTAACTGCAATCATCAATTTGAACCGGGTGAATCTATGCGCGATGAGATCCAGAAAGAATTAAGGGGTCAAATGCAGGACTGGCAAAAAAAGAAAGAATTGGAATCGCAGGCGCAATTGGAGCAGGAGAAAAAACGCTTACAAACCGAAATGCAGGAGTCCATTAGAAAATCAATGGCAGCAGATTACGAAAATCAATTAAAATTATTGCAACAAAATGCTGCAGATAACGAACTTAAATTAAAAGAATCCAGAAAGAAGGAATTGGAATATTTACAAAAAGAACAACAATTAAAGACCAGAGAAGAGGAAATGCAGATTGCAGTTCAACGTCAGTTAATGGAAGAAAGAGAAAAGCTGAAGGAACAATTGATGAAAGAAGAAGCTGCTAAATTGAGTTTAAAGGAACAAGATTATACTTTAAAAATTAAAGAATTAGAAAAACAAAAGGAAGATCAAAATAGGCTCATCGAAGAAATGAAGCGAAAAGCCGAACAAGGCAGTATGCAATTGCAGGGTGAAATTCAAGAATTGCATTTAGAAGAATTGTTACAAAGTTGTTTCCCTTTTGATAAAATTGAGGAAGTTGGCAAAGGTGTTAGAGGTGCCGATTGTATTCAAATTGTACGCAATCAGTTTGGCAATGAATCTGGTAAAATAATTTATGAAAGCAAAAGAACCAAGGATTTTGCCAATGAATGGATTGAGAAATTAAAGAAAGACATGCGCCATTTCGGTGCAGATGTAGCGGTGATTGTTACACAAACTTTGCCAAAAGATATGGATCGTTTTGGAGAAAAAGAAGGCGTGTATATATGCACTTTAGCCGAAGTAAAAAGTGTAGCGGCATTATTGAGAAATGCATTACTAAAAATTGCAGATGCTAAAAAAAGCCAGGAAAACAAAGGCGATAAAATGGTAATGCTGTACGACTATTTAATTGGCTCTGAATTCAGTGAACAATGGAAAGCCATTAGCGAAGGATACAGAAGTATGCGACAAAGCATCCAAAAAGAAAGAGACGCTATGGAAAAATTATGGAAAGCCAGAGAAAAGCAACTCGATAAAATATTGTTGAATGCAGCGCATATCAAGGGCTCTGTAGAAGGTATTGCTGGTGCAGATGCGGTTAATTTGAATTTATTGGAAGACGATAACGAATCTTTACTACTTGATTAATTTTATTGACCATATTAATCATAGTGGGCAAAACGTACATCCTTCAAGAAAGAAACCAATATATCCTATCAAGGATGATCTAAGAAAGTATTTAGTTAAATATGGCAGAGAAGTAAAACTGCCTTTCGCCTATAGTGATTTACAAAAATTCACTTATACAGTTCCCTTAAAAGATAAGCATGGGTTAGATACTGCCTGGGAGAAGGTTTCCTATGATCTACATGAATGGAAATTTTTAAGAGAGAGCTTGATAAAAGTATATGCCATTTTAAAGACTGAAGGAGACATGAGTTATATCGATCATTTAGATGTAGCTCGAATAGATTATTGTTTTTTTGGGAATAGCAAACCATTTAGAATTAGAATAGTCAATAAGTTCAACGACAACTACGATCATTACTATATAAAACAGGCTGATGCCAGCAGGGTTTATGGATTAGAATTAGAGCACTTGCTCTCCCCTAACCGGATGACTTATTTTACCAGTAAAGAAACTTTAATTGAAGAACATATTCCAGGAATTCCAGGAGATGTATTTATTGCTGATTATTTAAATAGTAAACAAACCAATCAGATCAGATTGGCCAAAGAGTTTGTAAAATTCAATGAACGCTGTTTTGTACAATTATTGGGCGATATGCGTTCATATAATTTTGTAGTAAATATTATTCCAGATATTGAAGATTTTCAATATCGAATCAGGGCAATTGATTTTGACCAGCAATCCTATGAGGGCAGAAAAAATTTATACCTCCCCCAGTTTTTTAAGGAGAATCAACAATTGGTTAAAATAGTAATGAAACACTTAAACAATCAATCGATTGAACAATACCAGGCTGAAGAAAAAACGATGATGACATTTAGATTGGTCTCCTCAAGGTATAGGATTAAAGAGCTATTAGACATAATGGATGATGACCCGATTTCAAAACCAGAAAAAATCAATGAGCTTAAATTGTCTTTAGCAGAACATTTTCACAATGATCAATATTTGAAAGCAAATACGATGGGACAATTACTGAAAACCCATATGAAACAAGCTTTACTTAAATTGCTTAAACAAGTAACCAAAACAAGGAATAGAATCGCTGATTAATCAAGTAACTATCCAAACCAAACTTAGCACATTATTCAAATGATAGGAAAGTATGAGTTCATGGTCAAATTCATTTTTTGTGAACCTTGCTTTTAAAATTCCTTTCTCAGAAATAGCACTTGCATCAATACGCATTACTTCACTAAAATCGACATCTCCCCTTCCCCACCATTTAAACATCGCTTCTTTACAACTCCATAATAAAGTAAGTGTTTCAATTCTTTTTTCATCATCCAATTGATCAATCTTCCAATCGATTAATTCATCTGTATGTAAAAATTTATGCTTGATCTTATCTACTCTTGGTGTTATCAATTCAATATCTATTCCTACCCTTTGATTCGAACTTACAATGGCAGCCGCATAATTGCCACAATGAGAAATTGAGAAATGGAATTGTTCATCTGGCAAAAAAGGCTTTCTGGTATCTGCAATTTCGATCAAAGCTGTAGGAAAATTCGGAAATAAATATTGCAGCAAATACCTTCCAGCTAAATGCTGTAAACGCTTATGGGGATGGCTTACTGGCTGATGCAAAGGCACTTTTTGCAGGAAAAAAGATTCTGTTTCGTTTATCTCCCAAAGGGCTAATTGAGTAGTATCGTTAATATTTTGTTGATAATTGATTGGCAAAGCTGGGTAGTTGCGTTTATATATTGCAGAATTACAATTTATTTGCAATTCCATCATAAAAGAATTTAAAATGATTTTAAGCGATCTGCGTATATTAGAAGAAATTGATAAAGGAACTATTAAAATAGCTCCGTACAACAGAGCCGATTTAGGAAGCAATAGTTATGATGTTCATTTAGGAAAATGGCTGGCGGTTTATGTTGACAAAGTGTTGGATGCTAAGCAACACAATAAGATTGAGTATTTCGAAATACCTGATGATGGATTTGTTTTAGAGCCATCGGGATTTTATTTAGGGGTTACCGAAGAATATACAGAAACACATGCCCATGTTCCGTTTTTAGAAGGTAAATCATCTACTGGTAGATTAGGGATTGATATTCATGCAACTGCTGGTAAAGGTGATGTAGGATTTTGTGGAAACTGGACCTTGGAAATTTCCTGTAAACAGCCGGTTAGAGTATATAAAGGAATGCCTATAGGACAATTGATTTATTTTCCAGTAGATGGAGAAATTGGAACTGCTTATAATCAGAAGAAAAATGCTAAATACAGTGGGCAGCCCGACAAGCCAATTGAGAGCATGATGTGGAAGAATCAGTTTTAAGCATCAATTCAATCTAAAAATTGCAGCATTTAAAATGGTTGCAAAACTTACCCAGAATAAGTAAGGCAATAATAGTATTGATGCCAATTTAGAATGTTGCCAGAAAAAAAGTATTGTCAATAAAATAAAGATCCACATCAGTAGTATTTCTAATAATGCCCAGCCCAATAAATGGTATTTAAAGAATATTACTGACCATAAAAAATTCAATACAAATTGAATCATAAAAATACCGATAGCCCAATTACGATCCGTTGTTGAAGGCTCTTTCCAAACTAACCACAATGCAATACCCATCAATGTATAGAGTAGCGTCCATACTGGCCCGAACAACCAGTTAGGTGGGTTAAAGCTTGGCTTTATAAGTGATTGATACCAGGTAGGAATTTCAGCAATAGTAAAAATTCCACCCAGTGAGCCAAAGCCAACAGTAAACAGCAACGCGAGTATTAATTTAAAAATGTTATTCATAGAAAATTGGTCTCGTGTTTTACAACGCTCCCTTTTTTGTTTTATATGCAATTAACCAGCCAATTACTTCATCATAACTGTTAATTCCTGCCAATTGTTTGTTTAGTTTAAGGTATTGATCGTATAAATCAGCGGTAATAGGTGCAATTTTGTTTTTTCTTTGGTTAAAGAATTGTCTGATTTCTTTTCTGTCTTTTTTAACCAACGTGTCAATATGGCTTTTATTAAATTGAATGACGGCCTCCAGCTCTTTAAAACTACTATCTCTGGCATACAACAGAAATTCTTCACTCAAAGCATAATTCAACATTTCAAGATAAGCAGAATAACGAAAATATGGGTTACTGGATTTTGAAGCCGTCAAAAAACCTACAAAATTGGCTTCGCTTTCACTCGCATAACCTAATTGGTGTGCTATTTCGTGACAGGTAGTAAAAGGAAGTAAAATAGATGGTATATCCGTTCTTAGTTGCGCTTCTCCTGAAAATGGATTATAATATCCAGAGAAACCAACATAATCAGCAATTGAATTGAAACTACTGGCTTTAATACTATTGAATGGATATTTTAAAAAAGGGTAATATTGATTGGCTGAGTAATAACTCAGAATTGCCTCTTTTTTGATTTTATCAAATGAATAAACAGGCAGGTCATTCGCCGATATTGCTTTTCTATAAAAATTAGTTTGCTCAATTAACTCATTGGTAAGCGATTGTATTTCTTCTTTGGTATAATGGTCATTTTGAATATCGAGTTGATGAGCAATTCCTTGTCGATGATAATTGAGGCCCCAGAACAAATTAAAAGATATATAAACGATACAAATCCACTTTACTGACATACCCAAGACTTCAAAACAAAGATTCCATCCAATTCCATTTCTGAAAATCAACCGAATAAATTGAATGAAACGAATCAAAATCCACCCACCCAAGGCAACATATAACAGGTCTCCAAAGCTACATCCTAGCCATCCAGTGCCAAATCTGAGTGATTTTGCAAAAAGTGGATAAAATCCAAGAGAATACCATTTTTCCACAAAATCAGGGTAAAATCCCATTAAATACACTAAAAATGACCCGATTATGAGCCAAAAATTAGTTTTAATCCTTTTTTCTTGAATAATTATGGAGAAACTCATTGCTTTACAATAAGCAAAGATATAGTTGCCGAAAGCTTAATCGTGTATTTTCTTGTTTACTTTGGCAAATTCAGGGCTTTTTTCTACCTTTGCAAACCCTTAAAATGTGGATATGAGTAATCGGCGCGAATTTGAGATCGCTTTTGTGGGTTTGAAGCCGGGAATTCATGTGTATGAATACAGGGTAGATGATCAGTTCTTTTTACCTTATGGTGAGCAGGATTTCAAGAAATGTGAAGCCAATATCAAGCTAAGCTTAGATAAAAAAACGGGCTTTATGTTATTGAAATTTGATATCGACGGAAAAGTCGAATCAAACTGTGATCGATGTGGAAATGGAATACCTTTTCAATTATGGGATGAGTTCAATATCATTGTAAAAATGGTTGACGAACCTAACCTCATGAATGAGCAGGAAGAAGATCCAGATGTATATTATATCAGTAGAGGCGAAAGTCATTTACACCTGGCTGATTGGATCTATGAGTTCATCAACTTAAGTTTACCATTACAAAAAATGTGTAAACCCGAAGAAATCGGTGGGCCAAAATGCAATAAAGAAGTGCTGGAGAAATTGAGAAAGATGGAAGAAGAAGCACAAAAAGATACTCCTACTCTTTGGAAAGGGTTGGAAAAATTTAAAGATTTAGAATAAGTTTTTTTTGATACAATAAAAATTGAGCAATGCCGAATCCAAAACGCAGACATTCACAGCAGAGAAGTGCTAAGAGAAGAACACACTATGTTGCACAAGAAGTTACCTTGAGCAAAGATAGCACTACAGGAGAAACACATGTACGCCATCGTGCACATGTAAGCGAAGGTAAGTTGTTCTATAAAGGTAAATTGGTAGCTGAAAAAGCTCCATTGAAAGCATAACCTTTTAGATCAATTTATTTAAGTAGCTTACTTGCATGAATATAGGATTAGACATGATGGGTGGAGATTTTGCACCGCTTGAAGCGGTGAAAGGTATCCAACTTTTTATGTCCACTACTATAGAGCCAGTAAACATATTTTGTATAGGTGATGAAGCAATTGTACAACCTCTTTTAGATGAGTACAAAGTTTCATCACCTAATTTGCATTTAATACATGCTCCAGAAGTAATAGGTTATCACGAGCATCCCACCAAAGCGTTAAAAGAGAAACAAAAATCATCCATCGCTATTGGTTTTCATTTATTATCATCCGGAAAAATTGATGCTTTTATAAGTGCTGGCAATACAGGCGCAATGCTTGTTGGAGCAATGTTCACTATTAAAGCCATTGAAGGTGTTTCTCGACCAACAATTGCAACCATTATGCCCAAAATTAATGGTTCAACTGGCGTTTTACTAGATGTTGGATTAAATGCAGATTGCAAGCCAGAGTCGCTCAATCAATTTGCAATTTTAGGAAGTTTATATGCTGAACATATTTTGGGGATCAATAATCCATCAGTTGGTTTAATAAATGTAGGTGAAGAAGAAGGAAAAGGAAATATATTAGCACAAGCCACCTACCCTCTTTTAAAAGAAAATAATAATATTCGTTTTATAGGAAATATAGAAGGCCGGGACTTTTTTTCTGATAAAGCAGATGTAATGGTTTGTGATGGATTCACCGGTAATATTGTATTGAAAATGGCTGAATCAGTATACGACATGGCATTTCAAAGAGGTATTGGCGAAGATGCATTTTTCAACCGTTTTCATTATGAAAACTACGGCGGCACTCCTGTTCTAGGTGTTGCCAAGCCAGTAATCATCGGACATGGGATCAGTTCTGCTAAAGCATTTAAAAACATGATCCATGTAGCTGCTAAAATGATCTCTACCAATATTTGTGCTAAAATGGCCGCATCTTTTAAGGCTTAACCCTCCCTTTAATACTTTCACATGATCCGAAAAATTTGCCTGTTTATTTTTAAACAAACAGGGTGGAAAGTTGATCATAATCTTCCGCCAGCCATTCAAAAATGTATCATTATTGCTGCACCACATACGAGTAATTGGGATTTTTGGTATTGTATGGCAGCCTTTTCTATTTATCGTTTAAAGATCAGATTCACGGTAAAAAAAGAATGGATGCGATTTCCGTTCAATTTAATCATGAAACCATTGGGCGGTATTGGTATCGACAGATCCCCTAGAAAAGATGGTAACCGACCAAGCTTTGTGGATGCAATGACCACCCTATTTAATCAAAATCAAGAATTGATCATTGTAATAACTCCTGAAGGAACAAGAAGCAAAAGAGAACAATGGAAAACCGGATTTTTTCATGTAGCACAACAGGCCAATGTTCCTATCCTATTGGGATATGTGGATTACGCTACAAAAACTGCTGGAATTGGAAAAGTGATCCATCCCATTGAGTTCAATCAAACCATGGATGAAATCATGGATTTCTATAGCCATATTACGCCTAAATTTCCAGCCAATTTTTCTTTAGACATTCATTATAAAGAGTCCAACGCTTAATTTCAAAACTATACCTTTGTGCAAACAAGTGTTAGTTTATATGTGGAAGAACAATGTATTGGAAACAATCGGTAATACACCGATGATCAAATTGAATAAGATCACTAAAGATCTACCAGGAACCATATTGGCCAAAGTAGATTATTTCAATCCAGGAAATTCAATCAAAGATAGAATGGCTTTGAAGATGGTGGAAGTTGCCGAACAAGAAGGTAAATTAAAGCCAGGTGGTACAATCATTGAAGGCACCAGCGGAAATACGGGGATGGGGCTTGCATTGGCGGCTTGTGTAAAGGGCTATAAAAGTATATTCGTTACAACCGATAAGCAATCAAAAGAAAAAGCAGATATATTAAAAGCCGTTGGTGCGGAAGTAATTGTTTGTCCTACCAATGTATTGCCTGATGATCCAAGAAGTTATTACAGTGTAGCAAAACGATTAGGAAAAGAAATTCCTAATTCAATGTACATGAACCAATACGATAATTTGGCTAATAGACAAGCCCATTACGAAAGTACGGGCCCTGAAATCTGGGAACAAACAGAAGGGAAAATCACTCATTTTGTTTGTACAGCTGGAACTGGTGGAACCATTACTGGAACAGCCATGTTTTTAAAAGAGAAGAATCCCAATATCAAAGTTTGGGCGATTGATGTGTATGGATCCCTATTGACCAATTATTATAAAACGGGCAATATTGATATGAGTTTTGTACACCCTTATATCAGTGAAGGATTTGGTGAAGATTTTCTTCCGCAAAATTATGATATGAGTGTGATCGATCATTTTGAACAAGTGACCGATAAAGATGGAGCCATTATGGCAAGACGAATTGCTAAAGAAGAAGGCCTTTTTTGTGGGTATAGTGCAGGAAGTTGTTTGCAGGGACTCATGCAATTAAAAAATCAATTGAAAAAAGATGATGTGGTAGTTTGTGTTTTCCATGATCATGGTAGCAGGTATGTAGCTAAAATTTACAATGACCAATGGATGATGGAAAGAGGCTTTCTGGAAGTAAAAACATTTAAGGATATTATTAGTGGTAGGGCTGGCACAAAACTAATTACAGTGGATGCTTCTCATACAGTTGCTGATGCAGTTGAATTGATGAAAAAATATGATATCGAGCATATTCCAGTAATGAAGAATAATTTACTTGCCGGTAGTATCAGTGAAGTGGGTTTATTCTTAAAAGTTTTTAACAATGCCGACATTAAAATGGCAACGGTTGAAAGCGTTATGGAACCTGCTTTTCCAATGGTTGACTTCTTGGCACCAGTTGAAAAAATTGGGAGTTTAATCAATAAAGAAAATGGGGCTGTATTATCCAAAGACGAAAAAGGTGACTACCATATTGTTACTAAATACGATGTAATTCAAAGTTTGGCAAAATAAGTGAAATGATATCAATCAGGCATTTAGTCTTTATGGCGGTTGGAGAACAATTGAGTTTTTCAAAAGCCAGTCAAGTACTATTTATTTCACAACCTGCAGTGAGTAAGCATATACAACACTTAGAAGATTTCTATCAAACAAAATTATTTGAACGTAAAGGACTTCATTTAGAATTGACCAAAGCTGGTAGCTTATTATTAAATAAGTTATTAGAAGTAAAAGATATTCAAGACAGAACGGAATACGAGTTGTCCATCATTCATGACAGTGTTCAAGCTAAAGGTAATTTAAAATTAGGAGCAAGCACAACAGTTGCATTGTATATTTTACCAAAAGTTTTGTCTGCATTTCATTTACAATATCAACAAATTGATATTAGTTTACTCAATAGAAATTCCGAATCCGTTGTTGAAGCTCTTTTGAATAAGAGCATTAATTTGGGTATAGTGGAAGAGAAAGGAAGACGAAATAATATTGAATACAGCCCATTTTTATCAGACAAAGTAGTGGCCGTTTGCAGTTCAAATAGCCATTTATTAAAAAAGAAAAATTATCAATTAAAAGATATTACGCAAATTCCAATTGCACTAAGAGAGAGAGGTAGCGGCACTTTAGCAGTTTTGAAACATGAACTGGAAAAAAACAAGATCAAGTTAAGTGACTTACAGGTAAAAGTAAGGCTGGGCGGAACTGAAGCATTAAAGAACTTTTTAATTGAATCGGATTGCTTAGGATTCTTACCAAAACGTTCTGTAATAAAAGAACTCAAAACGGGAGAACTCAAAGAAATTTCGATCGAATCATTTCAACTTGAAAGACAGTTTTATTTTATTCAACGCAAAGGCGAAACCAACGACTTGAATTCTATTTTCATTCGTTTGGCCAAAAGTATTTATAACTAAATGTTATAGTATATAATAATTTATAAATTAAAAGTTATTCTGCATTTCCTAGTTTCGAATAATGAATTCAACGAAAAATCGAATTGAATCTAGGATCGAAAACTTGGTTTGTTTCAAATGTGGAAGCAAACATCACCATCAAGAAATTCATACTATATCCAAATGCTGTAGTCGGCCATTAACTGCAAGTTATCATCTTGATACGCTTTCAAAATCAATACTAGGCGATCGGCCATTGAATATGTGGCGATATAGAGAAATGCTGCCGGTAATTCATGATGATCATATTATCAGTCTAGGTGAAGGCTTTACCCCTATCCTTCCATTGAATAAATTATCTTCCAAAATTGGGTTAAACAATTTGAGAATAAAAGATGAAAGCGTTAATCCTACCGGATCATTTAAAGCCAGGGGTCTTAGTATGGGGGTTTCAAAAGGAAAAGAATTAGGGATTACAGAATTTATTATTCCTACGGCTGGGAATGCTGGTGGTGCACTCAGTGCCTATTGTGCAAAAGGTAATTTGAAAGCCACTGTTATCATGCCCAGGCATACAGCAGATACTTTAAAAGAGGAATGTAGTATATATGGCGCCAATTTAATATTAGTCGATGGATTAATTGACTCCTGTGGCAAGTTAGCCCGTCAGATTGCCAAAGAGACTGGCGCATTTGATATATCTACTATGAAAGAGCCATATCGTTTAGAAGGAAAAAAAACGATGGGTTATGAAATAGCAGAACAAAGTAATTGGCAATTGCCAGATGTCATTGTTTATCCTGCCGGCGGAGGTACTGGTTTAATTGGAATGTGGAAGGCTTTCAAAGAAATGAAAGCTTTAGGATGGATTCAAGGAAAATTACCACGTCTTGTTTTAGTTCAAACAGAAAATTGCTCACCTATGAAATATTTATTCGACAACGGCGTATTACCAGAAGATTATGAGCCTCAACCTTCTGCAGCTTTTGGTCTGGCTGTTCCCTATCCATTTGCTGCAGACATGATGTTAGCATCATTATTCGAAAGCAATGGAACAGCTATCACTGTTTCTGAAAAAGAAATGGATAAGGGTATTGAAGAAGTAGCTTTATCAGAGGGACTTTTACTTTCTCCTGAAGGAGCTGCTACTTATATGGGCATGAAAAAATTAATGGAAAAAGATTGGATCCAGGAACAGGAAGAAGTGTTGTTAGTTAACACTGGCTCCTGGTATAAATATCGTTAAATAAAAAGCCCTTTCTGATAATTACAGAAAGGGCTAATTTATTAATTCATTGACTGTATTATTTAGAACCGTTTGATGGTAAGCTTTCCATGATTCTTGCTATACCAGCAGGAACAGCAGTGTCAGGATCTTTCGGCGCTTTATCGAAATCAGCACTTCCTACTCCTTCCCAAATCATTTTATTGGTCTTCGTATCTACAACATCTACTATGAAAGTACCAGCTTTATAATCGTAAGTGCTTACAGATGTGCTTGACCCCATTCCCATTCCACCATAATAACCGTATGGTCTATACAAGCCACCATATCCATAATAATTAGTACTTGCAGATACTTGTTGTTTATCTTTAATAATCGTTACTGCATTTACTTTTAAGTCTGCATTGTCTCCACCTTCTTGATATCCTTTTTTGACCATTTCTGCACGTATTGCAGCAACAATTCTGTCTGCATTCATTTGACTAACACTTCCTGATGTTTTTAAATTGTATACAGTAAATGTTTTGTAAGAACTAAAGTTTGCGGTCTTGTCTAAATCGTTGGTTACTTTTAAAGTAGGCCCACAACTCATTGCTAAAAGAGCAACTCCTAATAATCCGGCAATTAAATTGTTTTTCATTTTTTTTGTTTTAGATATTATTTAAAAATTAGACTTATTCTTTTTTATCAGCTTCTTGAACATCAACCACTTCATACATATTCTTTCCGTTCTTTTGGATTGGCTGATAATATACTTCTCCTACTTGAACATAGGTAACATCACCCAACTTAACTTCTTTTCCACCTTCAGGTAAATGTTCTACAACTGTACCTGCAGTTGGAGGAACAACGGTATATCCTTTATCTGTTTTTTCATAAAATGCACCTCCGTAATAATAATTATTGACGGTTTCATTCACTACAACGGTTTCCGTCTTGGGCGGGAGTGTTGTTATAGTGGCACCAACAGGAGCTTGCACAACCGTGTAACCACCATTACTTTGAACATAATAAACTCCTTGGTCATAATGGTATTGTTGATTTTCTATACTAACAATGATGGCTGTAGTAGCAAGTGCCGCAACAAAGAAACCCCATGGATGCCAAACCGGGCCCCAAATATATGGTGTATATGGATGATAGAAAAAAGGATTGTAACAACGATAATGATACCCACCATAAACATAAGGCGGTCTTGGGTATGGTCGATAATTGTTTTGTCTTACAACAGTATTCCCATGATTATTCGAACCGATATTAATATTGGTACTGTTATCGATATTGATGTTATTCTTTTTACTATTATCAATATTGTTTTGCTTATTTCCAGAACCTATATTATTGGTTTTATTATTCGAATTATTTGTCTTGTTTCCAGCATTAGAAATATTGTTTTTTCTATCTCCACTAACTGAATTCGTATTTTCCTTATTTCCAATATTCGATGTAGAAGGCATTTTTTTAGAAGAAGATTCTCTTGTAGGAGATTGCTTTTGTGTACTTGGTCTAGATAGGTTTTGTTTACTTGCGCCAGGGCTCGGCCTACTTGGGGCTGGTCTTCCACCACCACCACCTGGCCTTTGGGCACTAATATTTGGACTTAACTGAATTGTAATTGCAACTACTAAGACAATTTTTGAAAAAAAAGAAACTAGTTTCATGATTTATTTATTTGGAATTACGAGATGTAATTGTTTATAAAACTACAATAACCAATAGAAATAAACTAAAATTAAAGCCTATTTAGATTGAAAAAGTTGTTTCATTTTCTAATTGCTAACAATTTAACTATTTTAAAATTGATTATTTCGTAAATCAATACAATTTCAACTGGCTTTTCAGACCCTACCCTGCCTGTTATTCTTTCATGATCAATCACTTTATTATCAAATACAATTCTTTTTAAAATAGTAGAGTGCAAATTTGGAGAAGCATCAAAAACTCTTTTGTAAAATGCTTTAATGGCATCTATTCCTACAATCGATGGTTTGGCTTCACCATAATTGTATAATGCAATATCATTACTGAATGAAGCTATGAATCCATTAATATCCCTTTTATTATAGGCCGTTAAGTTTTTTTGAACAATTTGTTCGGGACTTAGGTTTTGAGCGTTGATATCCATAATGGTGAAAAAAAGATAAAAGATCAATAAATAGAGGTATTTCTTGTTCATAATTTACAGGAATTTAGCAAAAAAATAAGAATATTAAAGATAAAGCCTAAAAAGACTTAATTCACCTACTAAAATAGATTTAAGGCTTATTTTTGTATCTTTATAAAAATTATACATACATGAAGAAGTACAGTTCTGGCGTTTTATTTGGCAAAGAATTAGAAGCATTATACAATGATGCTAAAGACAATCAGTTTGCATTGCCTGCAGTGAATACTATAGGTACAAATACCATTAATGCAACATTAGAAACAGCAGCGAAAGTAAATTCACCAGTAATTGTTCAATTTTCAAACGGTGGAGCTCAATTCATAGCAGGTAAAGGAATGCCTAATGATGCTTTACAAGGCAATATTTCCGGCGGAGTTTCTGGCGCTTTACATATACACAATGTGGCAAAATATTATGGTGTACCAGTTGTTTTACATACTGACCATGCTGCCAAAAAATGGTTGCCTTGGGTTAGTGGTTTAATTGACGCAGGGGAACAATATTTCAAAGAAAAAGGTCAACCTTTATTCAGTTCTCATATGTTGGATTTATCAGAAGAACCATTGGAAGAAAATATTCACACATCGGTAGAATTTTATAAAAGAATGGCACCATTAGGAATGAGTATTGAAATTGAATTAGGAGTTACAGGCGGTGAAGAAGATGGTGTAGATAATAGCGGAGTAGAAAACGATAAATTGTATACTCAACCTCAACACGTTGCTTATTCATACACAGAACTAAGCAAGGTTGGAAACATGTTTACCGTAGCAGCAGCTTTCGGAAATGTACATGGCGTGTATAGCCCAGGTAATGTAGAATTGCGCCCTGAAATTTTAAAGAATAGCCAGGATTATATTGAGCGCGAATTAAAAACTGGAAAGAAACCAGTATATTTTGTATTCCATGGCGGAAGTGGTTCTCCACAACACCAGATCAGAGAAGCCATAAGTTATGGTGCCATTAAAATGAATATTGATACCGATTTACAGTGGGCTTTCTGGGAAGGTATTCAACAATATTATAAAAAGAACGAAGGCTATTTACAAGGACAGTTAGGTAATCCTGAAGGTGCCGAAAAGCCAAATAAAAAATACTACGATCCAAGAGTATGGCTCCGTAAAGGCGAAGAAAGTTTTGCTAAACGTTTAGAAGTTGCATTTGAAGATTTAAACTGTATCAACAGAAACGCATAATTATTTTCCCCCAATAGTATGCCATTATGAAAAAAGAAAGAGAAGAAGATATTGAATCGAATTTGGCTGGAGCAGAAGAAACACAACAGACCGAAGTGAGTAAATCTCGCTGGTTTACTCGAAAAAGGAAAGGAATTTTAACTTCTACTGCTGATAAAAAAGAAACACCGGAAGGCTTATGGAATAAATGCCCGGAGTGTAATTTAATATGTACTACAACCGAATTAAAAGAGAACTTATTTGTTTGCCCTAAATGCAATCACCATCATAGAATTGGAAGTGAGGAGTATTACGATTTATTGTTTGATCAGCAGGAATTTACTGAGCTATACGATAATATAAAAAGCAAAGATGCCCTTGGATTTACCGATCTGAAGAACTATCAAAAACGATTGGATGATATTCATGCAAAAACCGATTTGAAAGATTCAATGCGTGTTGCTGTAGGAAAAGTAAATGGTGAAGGAATTGTAGTTGCTTGTATGGATTTTGAATTCATTGGTGGTTCTTTGGGTAGCGTGATGGGTGAGAAATTCAGCAGAGCAGTTGATTATTGTATTGAACATAAGCTCCCCTTTTTAGTAATTAGTAAAAGTGGTGGTGCAAGAATGATGGAAAGTGCTTTCAGCTTAATGCAATTAGCAAAAACAAGTGGAAAGCTTTCTCAATTGAGTGATGCACAACTCCCATATATTTCATTATTAACAGACCCTACATTTGGTGGAATCTCTGCCAGCTTTGGAATGTTGGGTGATTTAAATATTGCTGAACCTGGCGCCCTAATTGGTTTTGCAGGTCCACGTGTAATCAAAGAAACCATCAAAAAAGACCTTCCTGAAGGATTTCAAAGAAGTGAATTTTTATTGGAGCATGGTTTCCTCGATTTTATAGTTGACCGAAAAAACTTGAAGGATAAACTTGCTCAGGTAGTTCAATTATTCAGAAATTGAGTATTCAAAATAGACAGGCTTATTATAACTACCACATAGAGGATAAATATGAGGCTGGCATTGTTTTATTAGGTACTGAAGTAAAATCTATAAGAGAAGGTAAACTCAGTTTCAATGATGCTTTTTGTATGTTTGACGAAGGCGAATTATGGGTCAGGGGCTTATTTATAGCTTCTTATTCGCATGGCACAGTGAACAACCATATAGAAGTTCATGATCGAAAATTATTGCTTAATAAACGTGAACTGAACAAATTACAAGTCAAATTAAAGGACAAGGGCTACACAATTATTCCTTTAAAAGTGTTTTTTAACGAAAAACGATTTGTAAAGGTTGAAATAGGTTTAGCAAGGGGTAAAAAGTTACACGACAAAAGGGAAACCATAAAAAACCGCGACGTAGCCAAAGAAATTAAACGCCATTTAGGTTAATTTCATATTAAAGCAACATTTTATTCTTAAATTGTCTCTATAAATAACAATTAAACTATTTTATGGAAAGAAGACAATTTTTAGGCACATTAAGTGCACCAGTTGTTGTAGCATGTGCTGCTTGTTTAGGCGCTTGTAGTAAAAGTGGTACTTCTAGTAACAATGTTACAGCACCAACCAATGTAAATTTTACTGTTGATTTAAGTGCTTCCATTACAACTATTGGTGCATCCATTATTCAAAGTGGGGTAATTGTTGTTAGATTAGCTACTGGCAATACCATTTCTTCTTTTTCCGCCGTACAAGTTGCTTGTACACATGAAGGCACCAATGTAAATTTCAATAATACCACCAGACAGTTTAATTGTCCAAATCACGGTGCAGTATTTACATCATCCGGTGCTGTAGTTACAGGTCCTGCAACAAGGGCATTACAACCGTATAATATGTCTATTTCGGGCAATACATTAACTGTTACCAGTTAATTAATTAAGAATTAAGAGATAAGAATTAAGAGTTAAAAATTTATCATTCTTAATTCATCATTCTTAATTCACGTTAAAGGTTCTTGTTGGCTCAAACAATGAAAACTGCCTAGTCCCCAAATGATATCAGTAGAATCTATTCCAACAGTAGATCTATTGGGAAATGCTGATTCAATTATTTTTAATGCTTCATCATCTTTTTTGCTCCTGAAAGTCGGAACAATTACATGTTGATTGCTAATATAAAAATTTGCATAAGAAGCAGGTAAAGACTGGTCCTCATAAATTACTGGATCAGGCATTGGCAATTCAATAATATTGAGTTGCTTTCCATTCAATAAACGCATTTGCTTTAATTGCTTCAAATTGGTTTGCAATAAATCATAGTTCTCATTTTGCTGATCCGTTTCTATCACTGAAATAACTGTCTCCTCATTTACAAAACGAACAGTATCATCTATATGACCATCTGTGTCATCGCCTATAATACCTTCAGCTACCCAAAGCACTTGTTGAACACCATAATAATCAAATAAGTATTGTTCAATTTCTTGTTGACTTAATTGTGGGTTTCTGTTTTTATTGAGCAAACAACATGTAGAAGTAATCAAAGTTCCAGCACCATTAAAATCTACAGAACCACCTTCCATAATAATACCAGGATGGAAAACAGGCAGGTTAAAATGATTCCCAATTAATGTTGGAATTACATCATCTAAATCGTAAGGTGGATATTTATTTCCCCATGCATTGTAATTCCAATCTACAATAACTTTCTTTTGTTCAAGTGCAGGATTGATTAAAAAAGCCGGGCCATGATCTCTGCACCATGCATCATTGGTTGGATGCATAAAAAATTCAACATTTTTCATGTCAACTCCAACAGTTTCCAAATGTTTGGTTGCGAAAACCTGCATAGCTGTATTTGCTACATTTATCCGTACTTTTTCGCTGGAAGCCAGGTATTTTACAAACAATGAATAACTGGGATATATAGAATCTATTTTTCCAGGCCAACTAGCTTCCTTATGAGGCCAACTTAACCAAGTAGCAACATGTGGAGCAAACTCTGCAGGAAAACTATATCCAAGAGAAGCTGGTGTAATGATGTTTGAAGAAGTAGGCATTTAAATAAATTGAATGATCCAGAAAATAATACTCAATAACAATCAGTTATTAATCTTCGTCGATAAATCTTTTGGTAATTGGTTGATAAGAATCAATTCTACGGTCTCTCATAAAAGGCCAATGCGTTCTATATTGATCGGTTTTTGAAAGATCGATCTCAATTACTGTATTTTCTTCTTTGTCATGAGAGCCTTTGAATAGTAATGTTCCAAATGGATTCGAAACAAATGAACCGCCCCAAAACTTCATCAAGCCATTCTGCTCCATTCCTACTCTATTTACGCTAACCACATGCACTCCATTAGCAACTGCATGGCTTCTTTGTATGGTTTGCCAGGCATTGTATTGTTCAGTATTGGTCGCTTCATCCTGTGAACTTGCCCAACCAATGGCAGTTGGATAAAATAATATTTCAGCGCCCATCAACGCAGTAATTCTTGCAGCTTCAGGATACCATTGATCCCAGCAGATTAACACACCTAATGTTGCAAACTTTGTTTTAAATACTTTATATCCTAAATCACCTGGAGTAAAATAAAATTTTTCATAGTACGCTGGATCATCTGGAATATGCATTTTTCTATACTTACCTAGGTAAGTTCCATCAGCATCTAAAACAGCAGTTGTATTATGATATAAACCCTGAGCTCTTTTTTCAAAGAGTGATGCTATAATTACCACATTTAATTCAGCTGCAATTTTACAGAGTTCATCAGTTGATTCACCAGGAATAGATTCTGCTAATTTAAAGTGCTCATAATCTTCTACATCGCAGAAGTACAGAGAAGTAAATAATTCTTGTAAACAAACAATCTGAGCGCCGTTTTTTGCAGCTTCTCTTATTCCTTGAATTGCCTTAGCACGATTTTCGGATTTACTACTTGTACAACTCATTTGCACAAGGCCAATTTTTACTTTTGACATATTTTTTAATTAGGTAGTTTTTTGAATTATAGCATCAAGGCTGCTTATTCCAAGTGTTTTATGAGTAATGAATCCTTCACCATATTCAACGCCGATTCGTTTTCCAAGCATCGCATCTCTTCCTTTTAATGTTTCCAAAAACTGTGGAGAAGAAATATAGGTTTGTGGTTCATTTAAACTTGGATTATGAAACTGTGTATTATATGCAAGAATTGATTCCATTTTAATATCTATATATTTAGAAATATCAATGATGAAATTGGGTTCTAAAAATCGATCTTGTATATAATGAAAAACATAAGATGGCCTCCATGCTTCTTGTGGATTACCAGCTTTATCTATAGTTTCAATTTTTCTTAGTCCTGCTAAAAAAGCAGAATCTGCAACTAGGTTTGCACTCTTCCCATGGTCTGGATGACGATCTTCAGGTGCGTTTGCAAAAATGATAGAAGGGCGAAATTGTCGAATTACTTCAATGATTTTTCTTTGATGCGCTTCATCATTTTGTAAAAACCCATCTGCCATTTCAAGATTTTCTCGATGATGAACTCCTAGAATTTTAGCTGCAGCTTTGGCTTCTATCAATCTTGTATCAGCTGTACCCCTCGTACCCAGTTCTCCACGAGTCAAATCAATGATTCCGGTTTTCTTTCCTTCAGCGATAGCTACTAATAATGTACCCGAGCAACCCAATTCAACATCATCTGGATGTACACCAAAAGCCAAAATATCTAATTGCATAAGCATTCAATTGAGACAAAGATAATTAATGTATGGTCAAAAAAAATCCTGCTGATTAGAGCAGGATTTGTATTCAAAATGATTGAATTAGTCTTTTTTTGCGTAACGCTTTTTGAACTTGTCAATTCTACCCGCAGTATCAACCAATACGTTTTTACCAGTATAGAAAGGATGAGAAGTATTAGAAATCTCCAATTTTACAACTGGATACTCTTTACCGTCTTCCCAGGTAATTGTTTCTTTGGTTTGAGCTGTAGATTTACTTAAAAAAGAAGTACCGTTACTCATGTCTTTGAAAACAACGAAACGATAATTTTCTGGATGGATACCTTGCTTCATGATTTTTGGTTTAGGTGGTACGGATTTGGCCGTACGATTATTTAATTTGGATGGCAAAATTAGTAAAAATCGCTGTTTTTACCAAATCAATTGACATTTTGCTCCTTTTTAGCTCTTCATATTCACAAATTGAAGCGGAATATTAAAGTTTCCAGTTCTGCATTTAGCGATAACTTCCTGTAAATCATCCAATTTCTTACCAGTTACCCGAATAATATCATCCATAATGGCCGCCTGAACCTTAAAACCATTGTCTTTGATCATTTTTACTATTTTCTTGGCATCTTCCTGTTTCAAGCCATTTCTAACCGAAACCTCCTTTTTAACCACTTTCCCACTTGGGTAGGCATCTTTAGTGAAATCGAAGGCGGAACCATCAATTCCTTGTTTCATAGATCTGCTAATTAGTACATCAATCAGCTGTTTCATTTGCATCTCACTGCCAACTTCCAGAGAAATAACAAAATCCTTTTTGTTTAGCTCTACTTTAACTGCGGTATCTCTAAAATCGTAACGGGTAGCAATTTCCTTTTTAACCGTATTGATAGCATTATCTAAAATTTGCAGATCAACTGCACTTGCAATGT
The DNA here is from genome assembly GCA_037129425.1 of Sphingobacteriia bacterium. Lineage (GTDB taxonomy): Bacteria > Bacteroidota > Bacteroidia > Chitinophagales > Chitinophagaceae > Sediminibacterium. Next base: position 241,994 of record JBAXUV010000001.1, on the reverse strand, counting down.
CAAATGAAGGCATAACATTTTTTTTTCAAAGATAATCAATAGTTGGAGATGATGCTACCAACTATTGATTCTTATTAGATACTGGTTATTGGACGAATTCTCAACTAATATCTCTTATCTTATATCTCTTATCTTTTATCTTTAATCTTATATCTCTTATCTTATATCTCTTAACTTTTATCTCTTATCTTTTATCTCTTATCTTTTATCTCTTAATTCTGCTTTCTTAATTCTTAATTCTTAATTCTTATTCCCAACCCTGCTTTGTTCATCATCAGCACCACCTCTTTTGCGTTGACTTGTTGCTGCTTTTCCTTTACTAAAACGATAGGTAAAGCTCAAGTTGACAATTCTATTATCATTGAATTGGTGAAAATTCACATCAATTGAACTATACTTTGCAGATCCATTGATTTTTTGAGACCATAATACATCTCTCACATTTAAACGGATAGATCCTTTATTCTTCAAAATTTGTTTCCCCACACCAAGATTGATTACGCCGAATGGTTGAATAACAAAAAGACCTTCTAATCCTTCAGTTCTATAAAATCCACTTATTTCTCCAGACCATCCTTTATTGAATTTAAATTGCTGACTGATATTAAACAATGCAGTAACCGCACTTTGATTCACTTGATCGCCATTGATAATGCCATTAAATTCATTGTGAAACACATTCATATAAATATTTCCACTCCACCATTTTGTATATTGATTAGAAGCATTTACAGATAAGCCAAATTGTTTCTGGCTGGCTATATTCTCTTTCTTAATATAGGTTTCATTGGTTGCATTATTTTGAATCAATACATCTTGAATAATATCCGTTGTATTGGTATAGTTTAAAGTAGTGGTTAAAAACCCTTTGAATGTATGACTTAACTCAACATTATGACTGAATTCAGGAACCAGATAAGGGTTACCTTGTTCGAAAGTATACCTATCCAAAAATTCAACAAAAGGATTCAAACTTTCATAATCAGGTCTGCGAATTCTTTTCCCATAATTGATTACAAAACTATTGCTCTTGTTGAGATTGTATTGAAAATAGGCTGTAGGGAAAAATTGAATGTAATTTCTATCAAACTGAATGTTGGTAGTAATTTGATTGCCTGTTGCATGAGTATGCTCAGCTCTCAAACCCAATTGCATACTGAATTTTTCTCCAAAAGGTTTTGAGAAATTAACATATGCTGCATTGATGTTTTCTTTATATATAAAATGATTGCTTCTGTTTACATCGTTTACGCGCTTACCATTAATTAAACTATCATAAATGGCATTTGCATCAGTTGAAACATAGCTAGATTTTAAACCAGCTTCCAACTTTGCTCCTTTTTTTAATGGATGCGAAAAGTCTATTTTTGCGCTATAAATGTCAATTGATTGAGGCAAATATCCTAATAATGTATCTGACTTAGCAGTAGGAATTCCAGACTGATTGAAATATGCATTGCTTAATGCTTGATTATTAGAACTATTGTATTTTAAATAATCAGCATCAAAAGTAATTTCTGTTCCTGTTGTATCTAGCAGGTGTCTGATGTTAAAATTTGTTCCAATATTTTTCCATTTATTATTGGAATTAGAAACTGCTTTAGTAGTACTGATCAAAGAATGACTTGTATTAAAAATATTGATATCCCCTTCGCTCAATTGTTCATTTGGATTGATAAAACCATTTACTACAATTCCAATTGTTGTTTTTTTATCAACAAAATAATCTGCACCAATTTTTCCATTATAACTACTATTTGAATTTCTCATGATAGTATTTTGCTCAAAAAGAGAAACTATCTTTTTAGAACTATTGTCAATAAAACTTCTATTGATAGATAAATTTTGAAAACTTTCTCTATCGTTATGACCTAAATTTCCAAAGACATTAATTTTGTTTTTTCTATAATTTAAGTTTACACTTTGATTGTTTCTTGCATAAACACCCTGACCATAGCCAACTGTTACCGATCCATTAAATCCAAAGACTTTGTTCTTTTTTGTTTTGATATTAATTATCCCTGCTTTTCCAGCTGCATCATATTTAGCAGGAGGATTCGTCATTATTTCAATTTGATCTAATTGATTGGCTTGCATGTTCCTTAGCAAATTGGTCAGGTCTTGTCCGGACAAATACGAAGGCCTTCCATCCATATACACCATTACCCCTTCTTTGCCCTTCAAGCTGATATTTCCATCTTTATCAACAGTGATACCGGGTGATTTTTCCAATACTTCCAATGCACTTGCCCCAACATTAGTTGGTGATGCATCTACGTTGATAACCATACGATCCGCTAATTGTTGCACCAATGGCTTTTTTGAGTTTACAGTAACTTCGGCCAATTGTTTATTGGTGGCGACCAATTGTAAATCTGGTAATTGGATATTTTTATTCACTAAGAATGGCTGGCTGAAGGTTTTTTGATAGCCTACTAAATTGGCTGAAATTATATAGGTTCCTCCAGTTACTTTGTCAAAATCAAAAAGACCATTTTTGTCTGATAAAGTTGTTTTTACCAAGCTAGAATCGGTTGATTTCAATAAACTGATCAAAACCGATTCGACAGATGACTGATTAGATTTTATGCTCCCATTGACTAAATAGCTGTTTTGTTGAGCATTTGAAGCATAACTAATGGCTATTCCGATAAACAGAAATAGGGTTTTTACGAGATTTTTCATTATTATATGTTTTTATTTAGTTCTTGTTAAAGGCAATTACAAAACAAAACTAACTACTGTGTTAAACATAGTACAATGCTTTAGCATGGACGGTAAAATAAAAGGTTAAAGGGGGTAAAATAAAGGATGAACTATCTTATAATGCGGAAAATGAATACAAGAATGATAAAAAATAAACCAGTATTAGAAAAAGTCTAACTCAATTTTTTGGCTGCCCATCTATTCGATTGGATGAACAAGATAATTCCACCAATTACCCAAAAAGAAGAAATTAATTCCGCCTGTGTAGGATTAAATAAGAAATCATACTTTGTATTCACTCTTATTTTTTCAATAAAAAATCGCTCAAGTCCATTGAAAATTAGATACAGTGCAAATAATTTACCCGGTACTTTAATTTTATTTCTTAGAAACCAAAGCACTCCGAATAAAATAAGGCAAATGATTATTTCATACAAAGGAGTTGGATAAACTCCTAATGGAAGTTCATTACAGAATTGTCCAACACATCCAGGAATAGGAACACCTTCACCAATAACGTTATGAGGAAATTTGTATGCCCATAAAATATCTGGCAACCAACTAAACGGTTTTGGATGACTATTAACTATTCCCCAATCTCCATCACCACTAACCATGCAACCTACCCTCCCAAAAGCATAAGCAAACATCATCGTCGTTGCCATTGCATCTAATAAATGAATGATGGCTACTTTGTTTTTATGTGCATACCATAAAATGGCGATCCCTGCACAAATTAGCCCTCCATAAAAAGTTAATCCACTGAAAGATATCAAAGAACCAATAGGATCTTTAACAAACTCATTCCAATTTTCAAGATTATGAAAAATTTTAGCTCCTAAAAACCCAAACAACGCAGCATAAATTACAATGTCTCCTACTCTATCTTGAGGCCAGATACGAATAATTCTTTCTTCTGGTTTTTCAAGTTGTTGTTTTTTCTTTTCCCACCATTTCAATCCTGCAAATATCAATGCCAGTATCATCCCCGTTAAAAAATTACCATTGCTTGATAATATAAAAGCCTGAGGATCATTTAACGCATCGGGTATCGTGAAAGCCCCTACCAGCTTGTATCCAAACACGAACCCTAATAAACCATTAATGAATAATTCTGTCAATCCTGCGGGTTGACCAATCATTATTTTCTCTTCTGTAAATACAAATAAACCCTGCTGTTGTTTTCTTCTTAATTCTATAGTTAATATCCAAGCGGATACAATAAATGAAAGGGCTACAAAAAAACCAAATGAATTAACCAGTTTTAATCCGTTTAATTCTATTCCGAATAAATCTTTAAATGCGAAGTATAAATTAGGATACATAAAATAAGAACCGATTAATTGAATGGTTATGCAATGTTAGTTAGAAAATCCGATAAATAGCAAGGCCCCACAAAAGTGAGGCCTATACTTACTAACCCATCTAAAAACAATCTTTAAAAAAATTAATTACAATGTTCGTTGAAAACAGCAATCAAATGTTGAGCAATAACCTGTGCAGGTCTTCCTTCAATTTGATGGCGCTCTACCATGCTTACCAATGATCCATCTTTGAACAACGCTATTGCTGGAGAAGATGGTGGATAAGGCAACATATGTTCTCTTACTTTATTTACAGCTTCAATGTCAAATCCTGCAAAACTTGTTGCTAAACGATCTGGTCTTTTCAAAGCGTTTTGAACAGCCATTACAACACCTGGTCTGCAGGTTCCTGCAGCACAACCACAAACTGAATTGATAACAACCAATGTTGTACCATCCATTTTCAATGTGTTATCAACTTCATTTGCTGATAATAATTCACTAAATCCTTCATCTGTTAACTCTGCCTTCATTGGCAATACTATTTCCGCTGGATACATAACTCACTTATTTTTCTATTGCAAAGATACTAAAATCATCTAAAATTAAAAATAGGAGTTATAAACAAGACTAATTGTCTGTATTATTAACATAATAGTGCCATATTGGCATTATTTGTATATCTATTCTGCTATTTTGTTCTATAAAATGGCTTGAAAATGAAATGGTATAAGATTTGAAATTCAGTAACATATTAAAAACCTAAAAAACAAATAAAATGACATTTTTAAAACAACACAATCAAACAATTTTTGACGAATTAATGAATTCATTTCCTGCAACCTGGGGTAAAGATGCCCCTACTGGCTACCCAACAGCTAGCGTAAACATTTATGAAACAGATGATGCTTATCATTTATCATTAAATGCACCTGGAAGAACAAAATCCGACTTCCTTCTGAATGTAGACAAAGGGATATTAACCATTAGTTACGAAAAACCTAGTCAAAAAGAAGAGACGAATTACAAAACAATTCGCAGAGAGTTTACTTACAGAAGCTTCAAAAGAAGTTTCAGTTTAGATGAAAACATTAACTCAGAAGCAATTGAAGCAAAATATGAAAATGGAGTATTGCAGTTATTGCTTCCCAAAAAAGCAATTACAACAACTAGCCCAAAGCAAATTGCAATAAACTAAATTGTTTGGTTATAGATGGGTTGGTTAGGCCTCGAGGTAAACTCGGGGCCTTTTTTATTACTTGTAATAATTTGCAACTTGTAACTACTAATTGATCAATGAAGCAACTATACCTATTTATATTTATAAATCTTGTAGGCTTTTCTAAGTCAAACGCACAACAAAAAGAAACATCCTCTTTACTATGGGAGATTAGTGGCAATGCCCTTTCGAAACCATCATATCTATTCGGAACTTTTCATTTAATGTGTGCAACAGACTTTAGTATAAGCAAAGTATTAAGTGAAAAATTGAATGCAGCCGAACAGTTTTATGGAGAACTAGATATGAGCAAACCCAATTGGCAGAATGAAATGGCTATGAGCTTGATCATGAAAGATCAAACTATTGAAGGACTGATGGGAAAACTGGATTTTGAAAAAGCCAATAAAAAATTCAAAGAAATAACTGGTATGGATTTAACCTTACTCAATAATGCAAAACCATTTATGAGCTTAAGTTTATTAACATTGAACTCCATCCCCTGTTCTGATAAAATTCAACCGGAGACCATGTTTATTAATATTGTCAATCAACGAAAGACCCCAGTTTTCGGATTAGAAACAATTACAGATCAAATGAATGCCATAGATACACAACCTTTGGATTCACAGATTAATTCATTAAAAAAGATGATATTTAATTTTGATAGCGTGAAAATTGAAATGCGAAAAATGATTGATGTTTATCAATTAAAGAATGTAGATAGTTTATATAATTATATGAAACAAAATGGAGCTGATGGTGAATTTGAACAAGAACTCTTGGTAAAAAGAAACCAACATTGGATTCCTGTAATAACAAAAGCAATTAACCAAAAATCCAGTTTCTTTGCTGTTGGGGCTGGACATTTAGGTGGTGAAACGGGGTTATTGAATTTATTAAAAAAGGAAGGATATCATATAAAAGCAATTAATTACTAATATTCCTAGATGGCTGCAGAGAAAGAGTTTATAAGGCTTCTAAAGGAGCATCAAAAAATCATATACAAAGTATGCAATTTGTATATGCAATCTCATGCAGACAGGGAAGATCTTTTTCAGGAAATTACTTTGCAGGCCTGGAAAGCATATGGCAATTTTAGAGGAGATTCAAAATTTTCTACTTGGTTATATAGAGTTGCATTAAATACAGCCATTACATTCTTTAGAAAGGAAAAGAAAAAAATCGAATTTAATGTTGAAGAGCTACCAGAAGCATCAGAAGGTAGTTTCGATCAGATAGAAGAAAAAACAAAAGCTATGTATTTGGCCATTGGAGAATTATCTAAAATTGATAAAGCTATCGTAATGCTTTATCTAGAAGATTATAATTATGGCCAGATCAGTGAAATAATTGGAATTACTCCCAATAATATTGCAGTAAAAATGAATCGAATAAAAATAAAATTGAAAGAGCAGACCAAAAAACATTTTGAATCAACTTAACATAGCGATTATGGAATTGGACGAATTTAAAGATATGCTTAACCAACAAATGGAGACCGATCATTTGTATAGATCTGAAGCAGATATTGCTGAAATACTTACTAGGAAAGCCAATTCAATTCTTGGTAAGATTAGAAGAAATTTATGGTTTGAAATTATTTCTTGTATTGTAATAACACTCATATTTGGATACCTGGGTTTTACCAGCGACTATTCTTCAATCAACATTTATTTTTCCGTATTTGCTTTTGTTTTTCTTCCATTCAGTATTATCTTATTCTATTTATTAAAGAAAACAAATCAAATTAACTCAAACAATTTATCAGTTAAAAATAATCTACAATCCATTGTGCAGGTATTGGAGGAATTCATGAAACGCTATTTTCAATTTACCATGGCATTGATTCCAATCTGTTTTTCATTTGCTTTTATATTAGGATACAATGAAAAACATCCAATTGAATCAGTAGATCAAATCATGTTAAAATACAAACCCAGTGTTACGCTGATTGGTATTTTAACTGTAATCTATATGGCTGCTTTAACCGTAGGAATTTATTATTTTACTAAATGGTATTTAAAAAAATTGTATGGGAACTATGTAGATCAATTGAAAATTTACATTAATGAACTCAAGGAAACTGAATAATATTATTCAGCACAATTGCCTTTGCGTCTTGTATCAATGAGGTATTGAATTTTCCATTCATTATGCAAACGCACCAATTGAAAGGAATTTACGCCACAGTGGCTGAAAACTCCATTTCTAAAAAACTGATAAGGGGCCCAAACAATAGCTAATGGCCCATCTACTTTCACCACACCAAAAACAATTCTTTCATCGGCTAGTCCTTTAGGGATTCCATTGATCTGTTTTACAAATGTTGCAACTTCATCGTTTTTAACAATGTCTTTGCCAGCTTTGTCTTGTGTAATGGTTTGTAAAAATGCGCTATCAGTAAAACAAGATTGTAGTTTTTTGCCATCCGCTTCCAACATGGCTTCAAAAAGTCGATTAATGGTTGCCTTCACCGAATCGGTTGATAATTGCGCAAATGAAGTAGAACTATTTAGTAAGAAGATTACAAGGAAAGGAACTATCTTTTTCATTTGCAGTATTTTAACGATTAACCAATAACTTCCATCTCTTAATTCTTCTTTCTTAATTCTTATCTCCTATCTTTTATCTCTTATCTTTTATCTCTTAATTCTTATCTCCTATCTTTTATCTCTTATCTTTTATCTTTTATCTCTTAATTCTTAATTCTATCTAAGGTATCCAAGAATCTTGAGCATACTCTGCGCTGACTGTTCTTTAGCATATACCCAATCTATGAGTTTCCCAGATTTATCTTTTTCAATAATCACATGTTTGGGCGATGGAATCAAACAATGTTTAATTCCTCCGTAGCCACTGATCTGATCCTGATAAGCGCCTGTATGAAAGAAACCAACATAAAGCGGTTCTTTATTTGATTCTTCTTCTTTTTTATCGGTTGTTTTGATTTTAGGAAGAAAGACTTCATTGATATGCTCCTCTGAATCATAATAGTCGTGACTATCACAAGTGATTCCACCTAATACAACCCGATGGTATTCATTATCCCACTTATTGATGGGTAGCATTAAAAACTTTTCTCCTATTCCCCATGTATCGGGCAATGTTGTAATAAATGAAGAATCAATCATGTACCAGCACTCACGATCATTCTGAATTTTTTCTCCTATTACACTATATATATGAGCCATACTCTCTCCTACTGTAAAGCTCCCGAACTCTGTATAAATATTGGGCATTGGTACCTTTGCCTTCTTACATGCTTTTTTGATATTACCCACAATTTCATTGATCATGAATTGATAGTCATATTCAAAACCCAAAGAATGTTTAATTGGAAATCCACCACCGATATTGATGGAATCTAATTCTGGGCAAATCTTTTTTAGCTGACAATAAAGATTGATGATTTTATTCAACTCACTCCAATAATAAATATCATCCTTAATCCCTTTATTTAAAAAAATATGTAACATTTTCAATTGAAACTTATCTTCATAACCCTCAATTTCATCCACATAAAATTCCAATATATCTTTTGCACGGATTCCTAAGCGGGAAGTATAAAAAGGAAAATTCGGTTCTTCTTCAGCAGCAACCCTTATTCCAACAGAAAAAGGCGTAGCTGATTTCACACTCCTTTTGTAGGCTTGCAATTCTTCTTTATTATCTAAAATGGGAACTACATTTTTAAAGCCAGAGTTGATCAGTTTGGCAATTCGAGAAGTATAATTTTTTTGTTTATACCCATTACAAATGATGAAGGTTTCTTTATTGATTTTCCTTCGTTGATATAGCTTGTTGACTATTTCAATATCATAAGCATAGGAAGTTTCTAAATGGATATTATGCTTCAATGTTTCTTCCACTATAAAAGAAAAATGAGAACTTTTAGTACAATAACAATAAAAATATTCCCCCTCATATTTATGCTTCTTAAAAGCATTGGCAAACATGTTTTTTGCCTTATTGATTTGCATCCCAATCTTAGGAAGATAAGTTAGCTTCAACGGAGTACCATGCTTGTCAATTAGTTTTTTGATATCTACTTCATTGAATTGAAGGTATCCTTCATCGCTAACATCAAATCCTTCTTGTGGAAAGTGAAAGGTCTGGTTTACCAGAGAGGTGTAGGTATTATTCATTCCGGGAATTTCCTTTTAGATGACAAAAATAGTTCTTGTGATGGAAAGTGGAAATAAAAAAAACCGGAGCAATTGCCACCGGTTTTTTGATAGTTATTTTCTGTTGAGCACTTATTTAACTGAAGCAACCAATGCTTTGAAACTAGCTGGTTCGTTCATTGCTAAATCAGCAAGTACCTTACGGTTCAAGTCGATTCCTTTAACACTCAACTTATTGATAAATTGACTGTAAGTCATTCCTTCTTCTCTAACAGCTGCATTGATACGAGCGATCCATAATTGACGGTATTCGCGCTTTTTCAATTTTCTACCTACATAACTATAGGTAAGTCCTTTTTCGAGAACGTTTTTGGCAACTGTATAAACGTTTTTACGTTTTCCGTAGAATCCTTTTGCTTGGTCGAGAATCTTTTTTCTCCTAGCTCTTGATGCAACTGCATTTTTTGAACGTGGCATACTAAAATGTTTTGAAGTTAGCTGGGCTAACCGTGATGAATAATCTGTTTAAAAAGCGGCTAATTAACCTTTAAGGCGTAATAAGCGTAGAACGAAATCCTTGTTAGTTGATCCAACAATACCTTTCTGTCTTAAAGCACGCTTGCGCTTTTTTGATTTTTTGGTAAGGATGTGACGCTTGAATGCTTTTTGGAAACTGATTTCTCCGGTTCCGGTCACTTTAAAACGCTTTTTAGCGCTGGAGTTTGTTTTTACTTTTGGCATTTAAATAATCTTATTAAGATTACACCCTGCTGGCGGTTCTCCACGGGGAGTACACTTGTTTTGGCCTTACGGGAAAATTTTGGATTGCAAAGGTAGGATTTTACCATGAATTGACAAAATCAGTTATTTACTTCTTTTTGCCCGTTTTAGGGGTAAAAATGGCAAACATTCTCTTTCCTTCTAGTTTTGGCATGCTTTCCAAAGTACCTGCTTCAGCTAATCTTTCGGCAAATTTGAGTAACAATAATTGTCCTCTGTCCTGGAACATGATTGCACGGCCTTTAAACTGAACATAGGCTTTCACCTTATTGCCGTCTTTTAAGAAATTTTCGGCGTGTTTAGCTTTGAAATTAAAGTCATGATCGTCTGTACTAGGCGTAAAGCGAATTTCTTTGATCTCGCTTTGCTTAGAATTGGCTTTCATTTCCTTTTCTTTCTTCTTCTTCTCGTATAAGAATTTTTTATAATCTATAACTTTACAAACGGGAGGATCTGCTGTTGGAGAAATCTCAACCAGGTCTAATTCCTGTTCTTGTGCAATTTTCAATGCATCTTGGGTAGAATAAATACCTACTTCTACATTGTCTCCTACTAATCGAATTTGGGGAACCCTAATTCTGTCATTAATTCTGTGTTCCGGCTCAGGCTGCCTGTTAAATCTTGGATTAAATCTTCCTCCGCCTCTTGGTGGTAATGCCATTAAAACTTGTTTGGTTTATAAATTATGATAAAGATATGCCTATTTTACGCTATTCGCCTGATTTACGATTTACAATTTCATCTAAAATTTGTTCAACAAAGCTTTCTACTGCAATTGTTCCCAAATCTCCCTTACCCTGTCTTCTTACCGACACCTGATTTTCATTCATCTCTTTTTCTCCAATCACCAGCATATACGGCACTTTCATCAATTCGGTATCCCTGATTTTTTTGCCAATCTTTTCACTTCTATCATCTACTTCAACCCTCACCCCTGCTTTCTTTAATTGCTTTGATACCTCATAGGAATAATCAAGGAATTTATCACTAATTGGTAGAATTTTAACTTGAAGTGGCGCAATCCAAACAGGAAACTTGCCTGCATAATGCTCTAATAGAAATCCAATAAATCTTTCATGAGTTCCTAAAGGAGCACGGTGAATGATCAATGGAATTTCTGGCTCGTTGTCTTTATTGGTAAATGATAAATTAAAACTTCTTGGTTGAGCAAAATCAACTTGATTGGTGGCCAAAGTAAATTCACGTCCAATAGTACTCCATATTTGAACGTCTATTTTAGGGCCATAAAATGCACCTTCCCCTTTTACTTCAACAAATGGCACTCCAGTTTCAATCAACACATTTCTTACCAACGCTTCTGTTTCTAACCACAATTCGGGTTCATTAATATATTTCTGTCCTAGTTTTTCAGGATCATGCAAACTCAAACGCATTACATATTTGTCAATTCCAAAAATTTGGAAATACTTAATGTACATATCATTCACTGCCTTGAACTCTTGCATGAATTGTTCCTTGGTACAATAGATATGCGCATCATTCATATGCAAACAACGCACGCGCATCAACCCAAATAATTCACCGCTCTGTTCGTATCTGTAACATGTACCATATTCTGCAATACGGTAAGGCATATCACGATAGCTCTTTGGCTCGGCATCAAATATTTTATGGTGATGCGGACAATTCATTGCTTTGAGATAATATTTTTCTCCATCCATTTCCATTGGAGGAAACATGCTATCTGCATAATATGGAAGATGTCCGCTGGTGAGATATAAATTTTCTTTTGCAATATGTGGAGTTACTACACGCTTGTAACCCGCTTCGTTTTCGGTTTCCTTCGCCAATTTCTCCAACTCCTCTATAATCACAGTACCATTGGGCATCCAAAGAATCAATCCCTGACCAATGTCATCATTCATTGTATAAATACCTAATTCTTTTCCAAGCTTTCTATGATCTCTTTTCTTGGCTTCTTCCAGTAACAACAAGTATTCATCTAATTCCTTCTGCGCAGGAAAACTCACTCCATATAATCGGGTAAGCATTTTATTTTTTTCATCTCCCTTCCAGTAAGCACCTGCAATATTGGTCAATTTGATGGCTTTGATAAACCCTGTATGAGGAATATGTGGTCCGCGGCACAAATCGGTAAATTCCCCTTGCTGATACAAGGTAATCTCTCCGTCTTTTAGATTGGTTAGAAGATCCAGTTTGTATTCATCGCCTTTTTGGTCAAAATATTGGATTGCATCTGGTTTCGATTTTTCAATTCGAATAAATGCATTGTTCTTTTTGGCCAACTCGTTCATTTTCTTTTCAATGGCCAATAAATCTTCTTCGGTGATTTTGCGATCCCCTAAATCCATATCATAATAAAACCCTTTTTCTAATGCAGGGCCTACCCAGAATTTAACTCCAGGAAAAATTGCCTCTATTGCCTCTGCCATTAAATGTGCGGTAGAATGCCAAAATGTATTTTTCCCTTCTGCATCATCCCAGGTATGGAATTTAACGGCAGCATCTGTTTCAATAGCTCTTGAAGCATCTACAACTACATTATTCACACTGGCAACCAATACTTTTCTGGCTAAGCCTTCACTGATAGATTTTGCTATATCTAGTGCGGAAACGCCTGATTCATACTGTCTAACTGCTCCATCCGGGAAACTAATATTGATCATATATTTATTGTATCTCTTTAAATAAGTCTGCAAAGGTAACAAATACCCCAAAACCTTTAACGCTTTTTTATCAGATTCAATCCCTTTGTTCTAGTTAGTTTTGTGGTATGAAGCTATTTTTTACCCTGATTGCTTTATTGATATTAATGTTTCAGTTACCGGCTCAAAAAGTCACTGGTATTTGGCGAGGCTATTTCACCTCCTCCAGTGGAGTGTATAGAGAAGGGGTAAGGGAGGAAATGTATAAGTACGAAATTCAGATAAACCAATTATCCAATAATGGCATAAAAGGGGTAACATTCTCTTATAAGACCACGGTATTTTATGGCAAAGCAACATTACAAGGTATTTATAATGTAAAGTCTAAAACATTATTACTAAAAGAAACTGAATTAGTAGACCTGAAAGTGGGCGATAAAAGTGAACCCTGCTTGATGACCTGTTATTTAGACTATAGTAAAGTAGGAAAACTGGAAGTCTTTCAAGGAACATTTATTTCTACGAATATGAAAGACAAAGGAGACTGCGGTAGTGGAAAAGTTTATTTAGAAAAAGTGCCAGTATCCGACTTTAAAAAAGAAGACTTTTTAAAGAAACCAGAAGTTGATAGTTCACCAACAAAACCAATTACAAAGAAGCCGAATATTGCCAAAGACAGCATTGGTAAAAAAACTGCTCCTGTCCCTGCTCCCACAACCACTCAGGCTCCTGTGAAAAAAACGGCTCCTCCAAGCGCACCCATAAAAAAACAAAGTCCACCACCAACCACTTCACCAAAAAAATTGGAAATTGCTCCTAAAGAGAATCCTACAAAAAAGAATGAAGAAGCGCTTACAATAACAACAAAGCCGCCCGCTGATGCGATTGTACCAGAAAAAAGAAATACTCCCATTCCTAGAGTATTAAAAGAAAGAGAAAATAATTTGGTAAAAACAATCATCACTGATGAAGAAATAATTCAAGTAGATCTATTTGACAATGGCACCATCGACAACGATACTATTTCTGTATATCACAACAATGAATTGATGATTAAAAGTGGACGCTTATCCTATAGTCCAATTTCATTCAAGATTAAGAATACAAAGACAGATGATTTACATGAATTGGTGATTGTCGCAGAAAATTTAGGGGAGATCCCTCCTAACACTGCATTAATGGTAATCACGGCAGGTAAAAAAAGATATGAAGTATTTCTTGCTTCCAATGAAGAAAAAAATGCCAAAGTGGTCATTCAATATTTACCTAAACAATAAGTATTAAAATTTCACATTCCAGGTAACTGATGGAAGTATCGGGAACAAAGAAACCTGTTTTGCAGATACTTGTAAATTTCCCTGAGCGGCAGATCCTTCTTGATCAAAATAAATGAAATACGGATTGAGTCTACTGTACACATTATAAATACTAAATACCCAATTATCGGTATACTTTCTTTGTTTCTTGTGTTTAGGTGTATATGTAGCAGCAATATCCAGTCGATGATATGGATTCATTCTGTAAGAATTGATACTGCTAAATTGTTGAGACAATGTTCCATTGATAAAATAAAATCTTTCAGGAACTGAAATAGCACTTCCTGTTCCATACACAAAGACTGTAGAGAATTTCCATTTTTTGTTCAATTCATAATTTCCGACAATGGAAATATCGTGTCTTCGATCGTACCTGCTCGGAAATTGAAGGCCATTGTTTAAATCCTTAAACTGTCTCCATGTCCAGCTCAGTGTATATCCTATCCAACCCGTGAATTGTCCTTTCACTTTATTGATGAATAGTTCTGTTCCATAGCTCCAACCCTTCCCAAAAACAAAATCTTCCTCCGGATCTTTTAGCGACGGCGTATACCCTTCGCGATATTCTATTTGATTTTGCATGGTTTTATAATAGGCTTCTATAGAAGTTTCAAACATCCCCTCTTTGAAGTTCTTAAAATACCCGGCAGCGTATTGCCAGCTGATTTGAGGTTGCACTCTTAATGTGGATGGCACCCAAAGATCGGTAGGCAAAGTTGATCCTGCATTGGTCACCAAATGGATATATTGCAAATTTCTTGTAACACCAGCTTTAAAAGAAGCAGTCTCATTCAATGCATACCTGAATGTAGCTCTTGGCTCTATGCCACCATAACTTTTCACCAATTGTCCGCTGCCATAAACAGTGCTATCTGTTTTATTTCCATTGGCGTCTTTTTGATATGCAGTGTACCTGCCTACTTGTTGAAACAAACTGAATCGAAGCCCTACATTTAACTTGAGTTTTGAATTAATCTCCCAATCATCTTGCAAATAAGCAGCATACTCATTGGCATATTTTTTACTCGCATTAGATGGAGTAAAAACCACACTGTCTTGATTACCACTTAAAATATTAGGCAAGAAAGTATGAAAGGTATACTGCACTCCAAATTTTAATTTATGTTCGGGAGTTGGATAAAAATCAAAATCGGTTTTAACATTTAAATCTTTGATACCGGAAGAAAGATTGATTTTGAAATTATTTTGAGTTCCATCTAAACTAAATTTATAATCGTTATATACCAATGTGGTATTGGAGAATAATTTCTTATTAAACACATGATTCCATCTTAATGTAGCAGTTGAATTACCCCAATCAATCAATGTTTTAAATGATCGAGCAGCATTATTAAAAGTGAACTTATCTCTTCCAAAATAGCCACTTAAATAAATATGGTCTTTTTCAGAAAATTCATAATTAAACTTGGCATTTAAGTCGTAGAAATAATAACCAGAACCATAAAAATCACTGGTTTTCTTTATTAAGGGTTTGGCTAAAGCATCAACATAGGTTCTTCTGGCAGAGATGATATAAGACGCTTTGTTTTTAAACATTGGACCTTGAATACTAAACCTGGATGCAATAAGTCCGATACCAGCATCCACTTGAGTTTTATTTCGATTACCTTCCTTCATAGCAACGTCTACTACTGAAGATAATCTGCCACCATATTGCGCCGGCATTCCTCCTTTAATCAATGTGACATTTTTGATAGCATCTGCATTGAATACAGAGAAAAAACCAAAGAGATGACCAGTATTATACACCACTGCATCATCCAATAAAATTAAATTTTGATCTGGTCCTCCTCCTCTAACATAAAAACCTGCATTACCTTCTCCAGCGTTTCTTACACCTGGCAATAATTGTAAGGTCTTCAAGATATCCACTTCCCCAAAAAATGCAGGCAATGCTTTTGCAGTATTTACATTCATTTCGAACTTGCCCATTTGAGCCGTCTTTACATTATTATCTCTTCTTCTGGAAACAACGGTTACATTGTTGATTACTGCAGAGTTGGGTAATAAAAGCATATTAAACACTTTATTCTCATTCAACTCTATAAAAATTTCTTTTGATTGATAACCTATAAAGGAACCTGATAATTGATAATTACCCTTTGGCAATGTGATAGAAAAAAAGCCATATCCATTACTAACAATTGATTTTCCTGCAGATTTGATTCCCAAATTAGCGCCAATCAGTGTTTCTCCGCTAAGCGTATCTTTTATGTATCCGCTTATAGTGAATTTTTCTTGTGAAAACCCTTTTCCCACAAACCCAAAAAAAATCAAACCCAAAATCAGTTGTTTCATATTATTTATTCAAACAATAAAAAAAATGCTTAGTTCTCTAAAAGAGTTATTTTTTACTAAAATCAATTGTATCTCGAACTTCACCACAATTCAACATTGTTTTTGGAAGATAAGGATTCAGAATAACCGAAGAATTACTCAACCAGCTTGCTCCATCATTATTAAAGGCCATTGGGCAATATGCCAGATAGATCTTGTCCTGGTCATACTGTACTGTTCTAATTAGATCATACAACTGTTCACTAATCATTTGCAGCGATTTTCTTCTGGCTTCTATATCTTTCTCCCCCAAAAGCCCTTTAATTTCAGCAGCTATTCCATCAATATATGATTGGGCTGTACTAACAACTGCCGTATCTCCCTTTAATTCTTTGGTGGGTAAACTATCGATTTCCATTAACAATTGACTGGAACTTAATTGAATTGCAGCGTCATTTTCGGCAATAAACTGGTCTTTTAAATTGTAATAGGCAAATAATACCTTTTTAAAAGATTGATTAAAAGCTTCTGATTGTACTGCTTTTCCTGTCAAAACCGTTGATTCAAAGGCCAAAGGCGCTTTTTGATCGGCACTATTACAAGCATATAAGAACAATAAAAAAATTGGTAAAGCAAGGTTTTTCATAAAAAAGTATTCAACAAAATTAAAGCAATTTATTTTGGCAGCAGATTAGAATTACCTTTGCCAACTTAAATTATTGATTGACATGTTGATTGGATTACAGAATGTAACTTTTGAGTTTGGAGCACGCGTTATTGTTGAAGATGCCACCTGGCATATCCAACCAGGTGATAGAATCGGTTTAGTGGGTTATAATGGAACTGGGAAATCTACTTTATTAAAGGTTTTAGTGGGCGAATATCAACCATCTAAGGGTACAGTAGAAAAAGGAAGAGAAACCACAATTGGTTATCTCCACCAAGATTTATTGAGTTTTGATACCAATGATAACATAACTGAGGTTGCACTAGGCGCTTTTGAGAGAGTAAGGGCTTTGGAAAAAGAAATTGAAGAATTAGGAAATGCATTAGAAAAAAATTCAGAAGACGAGGCTTTATTGATTCAATATACTGATGCTTTGCATGAATTAGATGTTTTAGATGGTTACAATATTCATCATAAGGCAGAAGAAGTATTGCATGGTTTAGGTTTTAGCAATGAAGATTTAGTGAGGCCCTATAAAGAATTTAGTGGAGGATGGAGAATGAGGGTTTTGTTGGCAAAGATGATTTTACAACAACCCGATGTGTTGTTGATGGATGAACCTACCAACCACTTAGACTTACCTTCTATCGAATGGCTGGAAAAATACCTCATCCATTATAAAGGCAGTGTGGTAATTGTTAGTCACGATAAATTTTTCCTCAACAGAATGGTGAATAAAATTGTTGAATTGTACCAGCAACAATTACATATATATTCTGGTGATTTTGATTTTTATGAACAAGAGAAATTGATTCGTATAGACATGCAACAAAAGGCATTCGAGAATCAGCAAGATTATATCAGACAACAGGAAAGATTCATCGAAAGATTTAAAGCCAAAGCCAGTAAAGCCGCTCAGGCACAGAGTGTTCAAAAGCGTTTAGATAAATTAGATAAAATAGAAGATGTTCAATTGGAAAGACCCGATTTAAGAATCAATTTCCAATTGGATAAAGTACCCGGAAAGGTTTTGGTAACCTTAAAAGATATCAATAAACAATTTGGCAACAATCATATTGTAACTAACGCCTCTGCGGAAATTGAAAGAGGTGATAAAATTGCCTTGATTGGAGCGAATGGTAAAGGAAAGTCCACCCTTCTAAGGATTGTAGCCGGAACGGAAAAATTTACAGGAGCAAGAGAATGGGGACATAATGTGGACCAGAGCTTTTATGCTCAGCACCAATTAGAAGCATTGGGTATGGGCCATACCATTTTAGAGGAATTACAACATTGCGGGAGTAAAAAAACAGATCCTGAACTAAGAAGTTTATTAGGAGCATTTTTATTTGGTGGCGATGACGTTGATAAAAAAATAAAAGTATTAAGTGGAGGAGAAAAAGCCAGGGTTGCTCTAGCTAAAACCATTGTAAGCAAAGCCAACTTTTTAATTCTGGATGAACCTACCAACCACTTGGATATGCATTCAGTGGAATTATTGGCTGAGGCTTTGAATAAATATGAAGGCAGTTATATTTTAGTGAGTCACGATCGTTATTTCATTTCTAAAACAGCCAATAAAATCTGGGAAATTGTTGACCAGCAAATCAAAGAATTTAAAGGCACTTATCAGGAATGGGTAGAATGGAATGAGCGAATGGAAAAACAAAAGAGAATAGCTGAGCAAGAAGAAAAGAAATCACCTATTGTAAAAGAAGTAAAGCCAGCCGTTAAGAAGCCTGAAGTGAACAACACCCCTATTAATAAAGAAGCACAAAAAGAATTACAAAAAGCCCAAAGAAAACTGGCAGCTTTAGAAGAAGAAATAGAAAAAATAAAGGCAGTAAAATTAAGTATTGAAGCAGATATGGGTAACCCTTTGAGTTATGCTGATAAAAATGCATTTACTGCTTTGGAAGCATCTTACAAAAAAGCAGATACTCAATTAAAGGAATTATTGATTCAATATGAAAATCAATTTGAGCAATTAATGGCAATGGAAGAAATGAAAAATTAGAATAACCCGTTCAACAATTGGTCTTCTACTACATTGGGAATGGTTACTTTTAATGCTGGTGTTCTTTCCATTTCTCTTTTGATGGCAAAAATAGCTTCGTCATTTCTAGCCCAACTTCTTCGTGCAATTCCATTATTTACATCGAAGAATAACATATTCTTGATCCGGTTTTCTGCTTCTTCTGTACCATCTAAAACCATCCCAAATCCACCATTGATCACTTCGCCCCAACCAACCCCACCTCCATTATGAATGGATACCCAGCTAGCACCTCTAAAGCTATCTCCAATCACATTATGAATGGCCATATCGGCAGTAAATTTGCTACCATCATTAATATTACTGGTTTCACGATAAGGAGAATCAGTGCCGCTCACATCATGATGGTCTCTACCTAATACAACTGGTGTTGATAAGACACCCTTGGCAATTGCCTGATTAAATGCTAACGCAATTTTCATTCTTCCTTCTGCATCTGCATATAAAATTCTGGCTTGAGAACCTACTACCAGTTTATTGTTGGCTGCTTCTTCAATCCATTTAATATTATCACTTAGCTGTTGTTGTATTTCTATTGGCGCAGTTTCTTTAATGTTCATTAATACTTCTCTAGCTATTTGATCAGTAATGGCTAAATCAGCTGAATTGCCTGAAGTACAAACCCATCGAAAAGGCCCAAAACCATAATCAAAACAAAGTGGCCCTAAAATATCTTGTACATAAGAAGGATACTTGAAATCGATCCCATTGGAATCCAAAATATCAGCACCCGCTCTGGAAGCTTCTAATAAAAAAGCGTTGCCATAATCAAAAAAATAAGTTCCTCTGGCTACATGTTTATTAATAGCATTGACCTGTCTTATTAAAGATTGAGTTACTTCATTTTTAAAAGACGAAGGATCTAAACGCATCATTTCATTAGCTGATTCAAAACTCAATCCAACAGGATAATATCCACCACTCCAAGGATTATGCAAGGAGGTTTGATCAGAGCCAATATCAATTAAGATCTGCTGATCATAAAATGACTCCCAAACGTCTACAATATTTCCAACAAAAGCGATTGAAACGATTTCTTTATGATCAATAGCCTTTTTTACTCTAGCGACTAAACCAGGCATGTCATAGATTAATTCGTCTACCCAACCTTGATCGTATCTTTTTTTTGCTGCAACTGCATTCACTTCTGCGCAAACAGAAATACAACCTGTAATATTCCCTGCTTTGGGTTGAGCACCACTCATTCCTCCAAGACCCGCTGTAACAAAAAGTTTTCCTGCTAATTGAGCACCCATGCCTAATTTTTTGCGAAAGGCATTCATGAGTGTAATGGTAGTTCCATGCACAATTCCTTGCGGACCTATATACATATAAGATCCTGCAGTCATTTGACCATATTGTGTTACACCCAAGGCATTGTATTTTTCCCAGTCATCTGGCTTGGAATAATTTGGAATCATCATACCATTGGTAACCACCACTCTTGGCGCGAATGGTGTTGATGGAAAAAGACCCATTGGATGCCCTGAATAAATATGCAGCGTTTGATGCTCATTCATCTCCGACAAATATTTCATAGTCAAAAGATACTGGGCCCAATTTTGAAACACTGCACCATTTCCTCCATACGTAATTAATTCATTGGGATGTTGTGCTACAGCAGGATCCAAATTATTTTGAATCATTAACATGATGGCTGCTGCTTCTTTAATTACTGAAGGGTATTCATTGATTGGTCTGGCAAATATTTCATAATCCGGTTTAAACCGATACATATAAATTCTGCCATATTCATTCAACTCTTGTAAAAACTCACTGGCTAATTCTTTGTGCCAGTCTTTAGGAAAATAGCGTAGCGCATTTTTCAATGCCAATTTCTTTTCTTCCAGGCTCAATATATCTTTTCGCTTTGGAGCACTACTTGCATTTCTATTAATCGTCTTCTGAGATGGAAGGCTAGTAGGGATGCCTTGAATAATTTGTTCTTTGAAATTCATCATAACAATTAATCGATTCAAACCATTCTGCATCTATAGCGGAGAGAATGTTACTGATTATTTTTCTGTTGGATTTCTTTTGCCTGCCAATAATTTTTCTAAAGCAGTTTCTAAACGGCGTTGGCGAGTCTCTTCTTTTTTTGCCCCTTGAATCCAGGTAACATACTCTTTCTGATTAGTAAATGACAAAGAAGTAAAAAACTCTTTGGCTTCTTCATGAGTAGTAAATAAACGGTCCAATTCAATAGGTGCTTTTACCAATCTTTTTTCAAAATCGATATTATTTACAGCCATTGGCTTATTATCAGCGAAACTTCTTGATTTGTTAGGGATTTGATCTGATTTTTTAAATCGCATAGCACTCCACACATGATCCAAAGCAACCTGACGAACACATTCATATCCTTTTTTACTCAAACATTCCCAACTGCAATCTCGGTTTAAATCGCTTACAATTTTACTGGTTGTTTTAGGATAGGCAATCCATAATTTGGTTTCTTCATGTAAAGCAGGGAAAACTTCGGCTAAAACATTGTTCAACTGGTGTTGACTAAGGGCAAATACCAAAACAAAGTCTACTTTTCTACTTTTTAGCAAAGGAGTTACGTTTTTGGCGTAAGTGAGCTTTGCAAATTGTTTTTCTACGGAAGAGGGCAAACCTTGAATGAGCAGGTTTTTTTCGTCTTTTAATTGTAATTTTTCGAGTAAAGTTTGATTAGACATGCCTTAAAGGGAGTTTAATACGCTTTCAAAAGAGTGCAAAGTTAAAAAATTGTTACGTCTTTTTGTAATAATTTTTATAAATATCCTCCATTATCTTCTCTAATTCGGCAATTCTAGTCTCATCACTGGGGTGAGTACTGAACAAACCAGGTGCAGCAGAAGAATTGGCCATTTTACTCATTCTCTGCCAGAATGGGATCGCTTCTCTTGGATCGTATCCTGCCAATGCAGAGAATTGTAAGCCAAAGCGATCGGCTTCCAACTCATTACTCCTGCTAAAGGCAGAAATACC
Organism: Sphingobacteriia bacterium; assembly: GCA_037129425.1. Lineage (GTDB taxonomy): Bacteria > Bacteroidota > Bacteroidia > Chitinophagales > Chitinophagaceae > Sediminibacterium. Next base: position 219,921 of record JBAXUV010000001.1, on the reverse strand, counting down.
CGCTTCGGAACCAATTCCATAAGCAGAATTAAAAATATCTCTAGTTTCTGCTGGTTTAGAAGATAAGGCAATAGATATTCCTAGGCCAAACCCTTGTTGTACCATTGCCTGACTCATTCTTTCACTGCCATGCTTTGCAAGCGCATGCGCAATTTCATGACCCATTACTACAGCCAATGAGGCTTCTGTTTGAGTAACAGGCAGCAAACCAGTGTAAACAACTATTTTCCCCCCAGGCATACACCAGGCATTCATTTCTTTATTCTCCACTAAATTAACATCCCAGGTATAACCCTCTAATTCTTTACTAAGTCCTTTTCGTTGATAATAGTTGGTAATTGCGTTAATGATTCTAGTTCCTACCCTTTTTACCATTTCAGCATCTTTATTGCCAGAAGGAACCACTTTACTGGTAGCTAAAAAAGATTTATATTGTGAAGATGCTAAGGATTGTACTTCAGATTCTGAAACAATTGCCAACTGATTTCTACCTGTGAATAAATTACGCTGACAAGCGTAAAATAAAAATGAACTGCCAAAAAACAATGTAAAAAGAATACGATGCTTCATAGTATAGTTATGAGGAAAATCGTGCCAAGTCCTGATATGTCAGTGTTTATTTTTTGTTCCTTCTTCTATCCCGATGCTTGAAGATAGGCACTTTGCTTTCGGTGCCTTTTAGAATACGGGTGATATTCTTTTGATGGGTAAGGATGACCATTAATGCAACTAAAACTGCGAAAATTCTATACAAGGTTTCTTTTTCATTAAAAATGAAAAGAATAAAAACCATAAATGATACTCCAGCCAAGATAGAACTTAAGGACACAAAACGAGTTAGGTACAAAACCAATAAGAAAACCCCTACACAACAAACAGCTACCAATGGCTGAATAGCAACTGCCATTCCCAATAATGTTGCCACTCCTTTGCCTCCTCTGAAATTGGCCCAAATGGGGAAAATATGCCCCAGTACAGCTGCCAAGCCTAAGCCAATCATAAAGTTGGTACGATCCCACTCATCCGTTAAATAATAAGGAAGCAAAATATAGAGCGAAGTAGCTATTACCCCTTTTAAAACATCCACAGACATTACTATTGTGCCCCATTTAGATCCAAGAACCCTGAAAGTGTTGGTGGCACCAGCGTTTCCACTTCCATAATCTCTAATATCTATATTAAAGAAATACTTGCTGACCCAAACAGCTGTTGGAATTGAACCAATCAGGTAAGCAGAAATGATTAATAAAGCTTCGTTCATTCAATAATAATAAGGTGAGCAAAGATACTAAAACGCTTTAAATTAATAATTATTTAACCTAAGGCATTTATTGTTTAGTTAAATATAGTGCAATCCATCCATCTTTCTCCACCGTTTTTTGGTATTTGAAGCCTAACTGAATACACTGGTCAATTATAGCTGATTCATCCGTATTGAGCAATCCGCTAAGTATTAAATCTCCATTATCATGCAAAGAATGATAGATCGAAGATAAATTGGCTTCTATGATATGCCGATTGATATTGGCGATAACAATATCAAATCTCCATTCATTATTAATTGAATCAACTAATTGAATATCAATATATTTGCAATCGTTAATTAATATATTTTCAGAAGCATTTTCTATACACCAGGTATCATTATCTACCGCTAGAATCTTTGATGATCCTAATTTTTCAGCTAAAATGGCCAGTATTCCGGTTCCTGTTCCAAAGTCGAATACGGTTTTATCTTTAAAATTTAGCGGCTTCATTAATTGGATAACTGAATAAGTAGTTGCATGATGACCAGTTCCAAAGCTCATTTTAGGAGTAATGATCAGCTCGTGCTCAAAACCTACCATTGGCTCATGAAAAAAAGCACGAATCCCTACAAAATCATCCACCATTACAGGATTAAAATTAGACTCCCACAATGCATTCCAGTTTTGATCCTTAATATCTGATAATGAATATTTTAATTCATGCTTATTCATTAAATTAATTAATTTATTTTCATCGAATTTAGTTGCATCCATATAAGCTTTTAGTAGATGCTCTTCCTCCAAAAATCCATCATAGCCAATATCAGATAATTCTGCAATCAACAATTCGGCTTGAGTTAGTTGAATAGACTGGATGATTATTTCAATGTATTTTTTCATGGATATTTAAAATAAAAATGCCCCGACAAAAAAGTCGGAGCATTAAAATTACACTTAAAATACGCTATTTTCAGAAGGAATTATTCTTCAGGTTTATTGTCTCTCTCTGGTCTTGGCATTAATACCTTGCGGCTTAATTTAAATTTACCCGTTTTAGGGTCAACTCCAACCAATTTCACCTTCACCATATCACCTTCTTTAAACAATCCATCCATTGTTTCTAAACGGCTCCAGCTGATTTCGCTGATATGCAATAATCCTTGTTTACCTGGCATGAACTCTACAAAAGCACCAAATTCTTTAATTCCTTTAATTGGTCCTTCGTACACATCACCTACTTCAGGAACTGCAGTAATACCTTTCACCCAATTCACAGCTTTATCTAAACTTTCTTTCGAAGCAGAGAAAATGCTCACTTCACCTGTATTACCTACTTCTTCAATATTCACTGTTGCTCCAGTTTCACGTTGAATCTCTTGGATCACTTTACCACCTGGTCCGATCACCGCACCAATGAATTCTTTATCAATGATCAACTTAACCATTCTTGGTGCATGAGGTTTTACTTCAGCACGGTGGGCTGGCATACATTCGTACATCGCATCCAAAATATGTAAGCGGCCTGCGCGAGCTTGTGCTAATGCTTCCATCATCACTTCCATGCTCAATCCGTCTACTTTAATATCCATCTGCACACCACATATACCATCTCTTGTTCCGGTAACTTTAAAATCCATATCACCTAAATGATCTTCATCACCTAAGATATCCGTAAGAATGGCATATTTACCATCTTCTCTGGTGATCAATCCCATGGCTACACCACTTACATGTTTTGGAACAGGAACACCTGCATCCATTAATGCCAATGAGCCTGCACAAACAGTGGCCATAGAGGAAGAACCATTACTTTCTAAAATATCACTCACCACACGAACAGTGTATGCAAATGAAGTGGAAGCTGGCATCATTTGTTTTAAAGAACGTTGTGCCAAATTTCCATGTCCAACTTCTCTTCTACCAACACCACGCATCATTTTTACTTCACCTGTAGAAAAAGGAGGGAAATTATAATGTAAGAAAAACTTGCTGTATTCTGATTTTGCAGCAGTCTCTGCCAACAATTCATCTAATTTAGTTCCGAAAGTAACCGTTGTAAGTGATTGTGTTTCACCTCTTGTGAACAATGCAGAACCATGTGGAGATGGTAATGGAGATACTTCCATTGCCAATGGACGAACTTCATCTAATTTACGGCCATCTAAACGAATACGGTCTTCCAACATCATATTTCGTACAACTTCCCACTTAAGTTCTTCGTAGTATTTTTTGGCTAATTTCTTATCTCCATCGGTAATTTCTTCACCTAAGCTGGCAATTACTTCTGCTTTTAAAAGATCATATGCTTCACTTCTTTCGTGTTTTGCAGATCCTTTTCTAGAAATTTCATATACACGGTCTTTTGCAAATGCGTATACTTTTTCTTTGATGGCTTCATTTTGCTCAGGCTTTTTGTAATCGCGTTTAGTAGTAACTCCCACTTTGGCTCTTAAATCTGCCTGTGCTTTAATTTGAATACGAATGGCATCATGCGCTATTTCCAAAGCTTTTACTAGATCAGCTTCAGCACATTCTTTTGCTTCTCCTTCTACCATCATCAAATTCTTCTCAGTAGCTGCAATTAAGAATTCCAGATCGGAAACGGCTAATTGAGCACGGGTAGGATTTACAATGAATTCGCCGTTAATACGGGCTATTCTTACTTCAGAAATGATTTCTTTGATAGGAATATCTGAAACAGCTAATGCTGCTGATGCAGCTAAACATGCCAATGAATCAGGTAATATTTCGGCATCACTTGAGATAAGGCTTATCAATACTTGAACATCACATAAATAATCTTCAGGAAACAAAGGACGTAAAGCACGATCAATCAAACGACTGGTCAATATTTCATAGTCATTTAAACGAGCTTCTCTTTTAAAGAATGAACCAGGAACACGTCCGGCAGAAGCAAATTTTTCTTGATAATCTACGCTTAAAGGGAAGAAATCCTGTCCTTCTTTTGGGTCTTTGTTAGCTACTACTGTAGCCATGATAATGCAGTTTCCCTGCTGTACGGTAACTGCTCCATCAGCCTGACGGGCCAATTTACCAGTACCCAATGTTACCTGACGATTTCCGCCTAGGTCGAAGCTTACGCTTATAGGTTGTGTTAACATAATGAATGTTGAATGAAGGTTGAAAAAATGAATCGAAAACTGTTAGGATAAAACAACTATTCCCAACTACAATAAAATGTGAGTTGGGAATGGTTTTATAACATAGCTGATCAATTATTTTCTCAGACCTAATTTTTCGATCAATGCGCGGTAACCAGTTAGGTTATGCTTTTGCATATAAGTAAGTAAACGCTTACGTTGACCTACCATTTGCATCAAACCACGTTGTGTAGAATGATCTTTTTTGTTGGCTTGCAAGTGCTTAGAAATGTGCGCAATGCGCTCAGTTAAAATGGCAACTTGTGCTTCAATAGAACCAGTATTGGTTGCTTTTCCACCGAATTCAGCAAAAATGCTGGCTTTTTTTTCTGTTGTTAAATGGGACATCTTTAATTTTTTTTACTCCAGAATTGGAGGCTTATCTTTTTTTATTCGCGCAAAGGTACAATTTTAACTGAAAAAACGTCCATTTTATTGGATTTTTTTATGCGATAAAATAGTTCTGCGCAATTTAGCCAATACTCATACATAAATTATTGAAAAAAAGTACAGTTATGCAGCATAAAAAAACATAATTTGTCGTTATAATGAGTAACCAACCTCATTTACTCAAGTAATCTATTTAGGCCATGTTCGCTGTAACTATTTTGGGTAACAATTCTGCACTTCCTGCATATGACAGGCACCCTACTGCTCAAATAGTGACACTAAACGACCAGGTATTATTGATTGATTGTGGCGAAGGAACTCAAATGCAATTGTCTCGATATAAAGTCAAAAGAGGTAAACTCAACCATATTTTTATTTCACATTTACATGGAGATCATTATTTTGGATTGATTGGATTGGTAACCAGCATGGGATTACTGGGGAGAGAACAACCTTTGCATTTATATGCACCCCCAGGTTTAGATGCGATCATTCAATTACAATTGGAAGTAGCAGCTACTTCCCTACCTTTCGAATTGGTATATCATGCGTTAACTAAGGAGGAACTTATTTTAGATGGTCCAAAATTTTCAGTGGAATGCTTTAGCACCAAACACCGAATTCCTTGTTGGGGATTCATTGTTCGAGAAAAAAAATTGCCTCGAAAAGTAGATAAGGACAAAGCCATTGAATGTATGATTCCAGCTTCCTTTTACAACTCATTAAAAGAAGGATTAGACTATACTTCTAAAGACGGCTCGGTCATTTTTAATGATCAAGTTACCATACCCAATTCTGCACCAAGAAGTTATGCCTTTTGCGCTGATACCATTTATGATGAACGCATTGCAGACATTGCTAAAGACGTTACCCTGATTTACCACGAAGCCACTTATTTAAAAGACTTGGAAGAAAGAGCTGCTGATCGTTTTCATTCAACTACCATTCAAGCTGCAATGATTGCAAAAAAGGCAAATGCCAATCAGTTATTATTAGGACATTTCAGTAGTAAATACGAATTCCTGGATGATTATTTAACAGAAGCTACAGCTGTTTTTCCTAATACACATTTAGCTATTGAAGGAGTTACTTTTTTAGTTAAGAATTAAGAATTATGAATTATGAATAAGGAATCAAGAATTACGAATGTTCAACTGAGATTGATAAACCCTTAATAATTAATTCTTCTTTCTTAATTCTTCTCTCTTAATTCATAACTCTTATCTCATAATTCTGCTTTCTTAATTCATAATTCTTCTTTCATAATTCATAATTGTTTTTAAAACGCTTTAAGCGTTTTAAAAACCGGCATTCCTTTGGATTCAAGCACTACAATAGCTACTTCTGATGCATCGATGGGTTGAGGAAAAAGAATGATTCTCTTATTGCCCACTGTAGTAATTTTTTGTTGCAGTTTTGTTTCTCCACTATTACTAATCGTGATATTCAATGAGGCAATTTTTTGGCCATACTTCAAATCCTCTTCCAATATCAACCCATTCATTAAAACAGGTTTCTTTAAAACATAATACCAACTATAAGGTTTTTTGATATTATTTCTATCGGGTTCTCCGATACTGATCGAAGCGTTTTTTAATAAATTAGGGCCATCAAAAATGGATCTTTTTTTGAAAAAATTGGTTAGCGCTGATGAATCATATGCGCTAATCAGTCCTCGATCATCTGGGGGAACATTCAACAACAAATTGGCTCCACGACCTACTGAATTCAAATAAATATTCATTAATTCATCTGCCGATTTTACTTGGCTATTTTCTGTTTGATGATAAAACCATCCTGGTCGAATGCTAACATCAGCTTCAGCAGGTATATAATTGGCCCCCCTATAATTACCTTGCTGTAGTGTATCGTTGGGTGGAGCGCCTAATCCTCTCTTAAATCCAATAGTATCTAATAAATTCCAATTGGTGGTGGAGGCTTTCCCATTTTCATTTCCTATCCATCGAATATCTGGCCCAATATCACTGAATATAACTGTTTGAGGAGATAAGTTTCTAACTGTAGTTTCAAATCTTTCCCAATCATAAATTTGTTTTTTTCCGTTGGGTCCTTCCCCATTTGCACCGTCCCACCAGAGTTCCCAAATAGGTCCATAGTTTTGGAAAATTTCTTTCAGCATGTTTACAAACACAGTATTGTATTGCTCCGTACCATAATCGGGATGATTCCGATCCCATGGTGAAATATACACGCCAAATAAGAGTCCATTTTTTTTACAGGCTGCAGATAATTCAGCCAATACATCTCTTTTAAAAATACTTTGAGCTACCGTATGAGTGGAATATTTACTAGGCCATAAACAAAAGCCATCGTGGTGTTTTGCAGTAATGATAATCCCTTTTGCTCCTGCAGCTTTAGCTATTCTGCACCATTGCTCACAATCCATTTGGGAAGGATTGAAAATAGCTGTTGATTCTTTACCATCCCCCCATTCTTTATTGGTAAATGTATTGGGTCCAAAATGCATGAACAGATAATAACTGTTTTCATGCCATCTCAATTGATAAGGAGACGGTAATGGATTACGAACTGTTTGTTGATTTGACGATGGCAATACTTGTGCATGCGTTGATTGAATTAATCCAATCAATAAAGAAAACAGTATTATTTTTTTCATTCTTACCAATTATTGGACATCCATTTATAAAAATCAGCAAATTCTTGGCGCCAATAGGTTTCATTGTGTTTGCCCAAAGGATTCACTACAGTTCTGGTGATAAACTGTGGTTTCTTTTGCATGATACCTGCCATTTTTTGCATATTCGAAACCATGGTCACATCTTCCTGCGCTCCTGCGTAAAAATACATTTTGGGTATTGCATTGGCTGGAGCAAATTTTTCTGCATCCACAAAAACCTGCGGCGAAACCCAAAATGAAGGAGAAAAAATACCAGCACCACCAAAGATATTCGGGTATTGCAACAATGCATACCAACTGATCAATCCACCCATACTTGATCCAGCAATATAAGTATAGTCTGGTCCTTTTCGAGTTCGGTATTTGCTATCGATAAAAGGCTTCAAGGTATTGGCAATAAAGTCGATGTACAATTTGCCCTCTCCTTTGCCGAATTGAATTAAATCGTATGGACTGTATTCATTCATTCTTTTTGCACCATCGTTGTCTATGCCAACTACAATACACTCTTTACCCAATTTTGCTTGAAGTGTATCTAAACATTCATCCACTCCCCATTCACCAGCAAAAGAAGTTTTTTCATTGAATAGATTTTGCCCATCATGCATGTACAAAACTGGATAAGCTTTTCCAACAGATGCATAGCCTTTGGGTAAATACATCCATACTCTTCTTTTGCGATTGAGTTGTGGAATAAAAAAAGCCGTGTCAATAATTCTAACCTGAGGGCTTGCAGAATAGGTCTTAGGTCTTTCAGGATAATCGTCTTTCCAGCCTGCAATAGTGTATTCAGCAGTTACATCCCCATTTACTTCAATCATTCTATCTGCAATATCTCTGCCATCAGCGGCAGATTCTAATTTGTCTTGTCCTCTGGAAAATTTAAACGCATAATTGCCAGCGGGCAAGTCTTTGAGTACAATTACTTTTCTTCCTCCAGCAAATAATTTGAGTTTATAATTTTCATCCTTTGGATTCCAATTATTAAAATTACCCGTCAAATAAATATCATCATTCTTCTTGGTAGCAATATCAGTTACTACAAATCGAGCAGAAAATTGGGCAATAGTTGTTGTGCTTATAGTCATCACTGAGATGACTGAAAAAATGATGGATAGTGAAATACGCATAGGCTAAAATACGGAAAATAAAAAAGCCTTCCTATTTAACAAGAAGGCTTTAATTGAATATAGTTCGATTAATCTAAAATTTCTACATCCTTAGGATACTTTGCTTTGTTAAAAACAAATAAATTATCATTCAAAGAAGAAGCCATGTTGAAGCTATTCACTTTCAACTCAGTTACATTATTGCTCTTATCAAGTATACGGGCTTTTAACAATGAGTTCTTAGCCTTATCAAAAAATAAATTCACTTTAACGAAATTTTTCCGCTTGTCGATTGGCAGCATTTCAATTTCATTGAACGCTCCTGTAGATGGCAATAATTTATAGGTAAAATCTTTATCGTATGATCCCGCCAATAATTTTTGAGGGCTCAATGTCTGGCTTCCTTCTTCTACAGATGATTTGGTTATGGTTTTATTGCCATCAAAATTGTAGACATTTTTTCCATCACAGATGATCTCCGTTTTACCTTGTTTCAATAGATATTTTTCTCCATGCATGGAAATACTCAAAGCTTTTGAACCTGCAGCTCTGCCCTTACTGGTAAAAGAATTTAGTGTGAAACTGGCTACTATTCCATTAGAGGCTTTTACTTTAGCACCAAATGCATCAATTACTTTTTTTGCAGCTGGGTCATTCTGTGCATTGGAAATCAAAGATGTGAATAAGATGGCAAAAAGAATCGAGTAGAATTTACGCATTGTGCTATTTTACTTTGCAAATATATGTATTCGTCCCATTTTGACTATGAAAGTCAATATTAGTTTAATATATAAGGTTCAATTTATCGGTGAAACCGCTCTAAATCAGGGTATTGAAGAACTCTAACAATTCCGCCTCTGTTTTAAAAATGACTTCTCTTGCCTTACTGCCCTGATTAGGCCCAACCACTCCGGCTGCTTCTAATTGATCCATTAATCTACCAGCACGGTTATACCCCAGTTTCATTCTTCTTTGTATTAAAGATGTTGAGCCCATTTGACTACTTACGATTAACCTTGCAGCATCTTCAAACAAAGGATCTCTGTCATTGGCATCAAAATCTCTTCCTTCCATTTCTTTTTCATCTACGTATTCTGGCAATAAAAATGCTTGAGGATATCCGCGTTGATCACCAATAAATTCACAAACTCCCTCCACTTCAGGTGTATCTACAAATGCACATTGTAATCGAGTGATTTCTCCATTATAACTTACCAACATATCTCCTTTTCCAATCAGTTGTTCTGCACCACCTGCATCGAGAATGGTTCTACTATCAATTTTACTAGATACTTTAAAGGCAATCCTTGCAGGGAAATTGGCTTTAATGGTTCCTGTAATGATATTCACGGATGGTCGTTGTGTTGCAATAATCAAATGGATTCCGATGGCGCGGGCGAGCTGTGCGAGCCGCGCGATAGGCATTTCCACTTCTTTGCCTGCTGTCATAATCAAGTCGGCAAATTCATCCACTACGAGAACAATGAATGGAAGGTATTGATGTCCTTTTTCTGGATTGAGTTTTCTGGCCGTGAACTTTTCATTGTATTCCCGAATATTTCTACATCCGGCTTCTTTAAGTAAATCATAACGGTTATCCATTTCAATGCAAAGCGCATTCAAGGTATTCACTACTTTCTTAGTATCCGTTATGATGGATTCATCTTCCCCTGGCAATTTCGCCAAGAAATGTTTTTCGATAACCCTATATAAACTTAATTCAACTTTTTTAGGATCTACTAAAACAAATTTTAATTGAGATGGATGTTTTTTATAGAGCAATGAAACAAGTATTGCATTCAATCCAACTGATTTACCTTGACCTGTTGCACCTGCCATTAATAAATGCGGCATAGCAGCTAAATCAACAATGAAATTTTCGTTGTCAATTTTTTTACCAATGGCAATCGGAAGAGAATAGGCACTAGATTGAAACTTTTCGCTAGCGAGCAATGTTTTCATGCTTACTATAGACTTTCGAACATTGGGCACTTCAATACCTATCGTTCCTTTACCCGGTATTGGTGCAATAATGCGAATGCCGAGCGCAGCGAGGCTAAGTGCTATATCATCTTCTAAATTTTTAATCCTACTAATTCTAACTCCTGGAGCAGGAACAATTTCATACAAAGTAACAGTAGGTCCTACGGTTGCAGCTATTCTTTGAATGGCAATATCATAATTTTTCAGTGTGGCAATGATCTGATTCTTATTGGTTTCTAATTCATTGGGATCATGTACAATTTTTTCACTGCCATGTGTCTCCAATAAATTTAATCCAGGATATTTATAGTCCTTTAGATCCAGTGTTACATCATATTTAGTGGCCAAAGACCCAATGGTTGCAGCCACTTCTGCCAATTCTTCCTCTGGTATTTCTGGCGTTTCTTTTATTTCTAATTCCAGATTGGGAGCTGTTGGAGCAGTATGCGCCGTTATTGGTTTTACAATTGGTTGAATTGGTTCTATGATGGCAGGCTCATCTTCAATCAATTCTTCTTCTTCCTCCAATTCTTCTTCTTCAAAATCCTCCTCCAAATCCTCTTTTTCAATTACATCAAATTCATTCATTGGATTGGATGCATCAGCAGCAGCTGGAAGTATTACCGAAACCAATGAACTCTCATTTTTTAATTTATTATTACTAACAGGTAATGTTTCTTCCTCCGATTCTTTTTCAGTTTCATCAAATGCAGATTCATTGTTCTCATCGATTGTTGAAACGGGTATTTCTGCTTGTTCATCAAAACCTAAGTTAGGAGACAATTCTGCTTCTTGTTTTTTCAACCAATCAAAGTTCCATTTTGGAATTTTAAAAGTTGGATTAAACCTCCAAATGATATAACTAAAAAACACTACCCCAATCAATGCACCTGTTCCAATATTGCCAATCCATTTGATAAGCCATTCACTTGATAATTCGCCAACTGCCCCACCCCATGAAAAATCAGCCCCTTTAGTAGCAAAAGAAAAGCTTACACTAAAAACCAATAATCCTACTAAAACATATTTTACATTTCTTAAGAGTTTAAAAACTTTCTTACCAAACAACAAATTAACTCCCAACACAAAAAAGAAAGTACAAAACAAATAAGATGCTAAACCAAATCCATTGTACCAGAAAGTATGTGCACAATAAGCTCCAAGTACACCCAATAAATTATTCACTCTTACATCATTGGTGGCGAATATTCGTATACCAAATTGTTGCACTTTGTCTTGGTCTTCCTGCCATGTAAATAAGTAAGACGTAAATGCAATGAATAAAAATAGCGTGAACAATAAACTAAGGGAGCCGATGATTTTTGCAGTACGCTCATCTTTTACCACTTCGGTTACGGTAATTTCAGGTTCTTTATCTGGAGCTAATGCTTCAGGGTCCGGAGGAGGTGGCGATTTCTTTTTTAAGCTATTTGCCATGAAAACAAATATAAGCTAAGGAGAGGCAGAATTTACTTAATCAGACCAATGTGCAAAACTGATTTTAGACCGGACAGTTTTCCACTTAGTCTTTATTTCTATATACGGTTATGGCCAATAATACCCAACCTGAAATAAATAAAAGCCCTCCTATTGGCGTAATAGCTCCTATCCATTTAATTTGACCAATTTGAGTAAGGGTAAGTAAAGTCATTAAATAGAGCGATCCTGAAAAAACAATGATTCCAGCTATGAATAATTTACCAGCTACTAATACATTTTTGGCAGGGATAGTTTGATAAATGATCCCGGTTAATGCAATGGCAAAAACATGGTAAAACTGATACCGAACAGCTGTTTCATAAGTAATCAATTGTTGTGCATCAACCAATGCCTTTAACCCATGGGCTCCGAAAGCTCCTAAAAAAACGGTTAATGCACCCAATACTAATGCAGTAACAATGAATGGTTTATGCATATTGTTTGATTATTTTTTTGAAACTATTCAATGAAATTTCAGCTCCCTTTAAATGGTGTTTTGCGGTAGAATAAAAAGGCAATCGCTCTTTATATTTTTGGCTTAGAAATGCATGTATTCCTTGTGCATCTAAATGACTTATCAATGGCCGATGGTCTTTTTCTGGAATCAATCGTTGAACCAAATCTTCCATTGATTCATCTAGCCAAATGGTAATGCCTTCTTGATTCATCCATTCCATATTTTCGTGAAAACAGGGAGTACCGCCTCCTGTAGCCAAAACAAAGGATTTTTTTTCTCCAAACCAACGCAATAATTTGGCTTCCGTTTTTCTGAAATAAGCTTCGCCTTCATCTTTAAAAATCTCACTGATGGTTCTTTCTTCCTGCGATTCAATAATAAAATCCAAATCATATCCTCCGGTTTTCAATTGCTTGGCCAACAATTGTTTCCAATATGATTTTCCAGAACCCATCATTCCAATTAAAAAAATTTTCACAATTAAGCTATTAAGTGAATGATTGATTTATTGAAACTATTTAAAAGCATTGTAACCAGTAATATCCATTCCTGTAATCAACAAATGTATATCATGGGTACCTTCATAAGTAATTACACTTTCTAAATTCATCATGTGTCGCATGATGCTGTATTCTCCAGTTATACCCATCCCTCCCAACATTTGACGTGCATCTCGGGCAATATTGGTAGCAATTTCGCAACTGTTTCTTTTAGCCATACTCACCTGCTGTGGAGTTGCTTTCCCTTCATTCATCAAAACGGCTACCCTCCATACCAATAATTGGGCTTTAGTGATTTCAGTAATCATTTCGGCCAGCTTTTTTTGTTGCAATTGAAACCCACCAATTGGTTTACCAAATTGAATTCTTTCCTGACTATATCTTAATGCAGTATCATAACAATCCATTGCAGCACCCAAAGCTCCCCAGGCAATACCAAATCTTGCTTTGGTTAAACAACCCAATGGTCCTTTTAATCCTTTTATATTCGGTAAAATATTTTCTTTAGGCAGTTTTACATTATCAAAAACCAATTCACCTGTTGCACTGGCTCTTAAACTCCATTTTCCATGAGTTGTTGGGGTAGAAAATCCTTCCATTCCTCTTTCCACTATAACCCCTTGAATTTCTCCTGCTTCATTCTTGGCCCAAACAACTGCAATCTGCGCAAAAGGAGCATTACTGATCCACATTTTAGCACCGTTCAAAATAATATGATCTCCGGCATCTTTAAAATTGGTGAGCATACCAGCAGGGTCACTTCCATGATTGGGTTCGGTTAATCCAAAACAACCCAACCATTCCCCTGAAGCCAATTTGGGCAAATACTTATTTCGCTGAGCTTCATTTCCATAAGCATAGATCGGATGCATTACCAAACTTCCTTGAACACTTGCTGTACTTCTTACCCCACTATCGCCCCTTTCCAATTCTTGCATCATCAAGCCATAACTGATATAATCCAACCCTCCGCCACCATATTGAGTAGGAACTGTGGGTCCAAAACAACCTAAATCGCCCATTTGCTTTACAATTTGAATAGGAAACTCAGCCCTTTGAGCATAATCTTCAATAATGGGTGAGATAGCCGTTTTAACATAGGTTCTTACCGATTCTCTGATGAGCTTGTGCTCTTCTGTAAGCAAATCATCTATCATTAAATAATCGGGAGATTGAAACAAATCGGTTCTGGCAGCCATTTTTTTTGATTTTACAAATGAATGAATACAAAAATACATGTAAGCCAACTGCTATAAGCCATTTGTTTGATTTTTTTTGTTTAACCAAAAAAAAGCTAACACATTTCCAACTTTTTAGGTGTGCACATCTCTTATTAGAGTAAATCAACCAAAATGAACAAATCAATCATACACATTTACAAAATGCTGCTTTTAGCATTGGCCATTTCAGGCGCTCAGTTGTGTTTTGCACAAAACAACGAACAGGACATAAAATGGCCTATCAAATTGAACAATACATGGGAAAAATCAATGCCCATCGGAAATGAACAAATAATCTTGAATAATAAGTTCGGAAAACTTAATATCAGTGTTTGGGATAAAAAAGAAATTAAAGTATCCGTTACCTATTCTGTAGGAGCAAAAAACAAAGAAGCCGCAGAAGAAATGATGAAAAATATTCTAATTGATTTTCAACAAAAAAATGACCAGATCAGTTTTAGAACTCTTTTCAATGAAGTAAATAATAGAAATAACAACTGGAATAATCAAGGATATGAAATAAATATTGATTATGCAGTTTTTATACCCAATGGATCAAATGTACTCGCAGAAAATAGTTTTGGTGAACTTTCGATTGGTGATTTTTCGGGCACTGCTGAGTTAATTAGTAGACATGGAAGCTTGGTAACAGGTAAGCTAACCAATCAACCCAACATAAAAGTAGAATATGGGAAAGCAAATATGGAAAGCCTAAGTAATCCAAATTTGATTATTAAATATTCCAAGGCAGAAATTCAAACGATCAATGGAAAAATCAAAGCTGTATTTGATTATTGCAATAATATAGACCTGCCCATTTCCAATAGTATTCAGGATGCAGATATTCGATCCAATTACACTTCATTGTATTTAGTTACCGATAAATCATTTGATGCCGATTATGACATCACTACCAACTATAGCAGAGCGAGCGGAAAAGCTGAATATAAATTAATTGAAGTGGGCAATACCAATTCCAATGCATTTAGTCAAACTAAAAAATACAAAGGAAGTTTAGGCAAGGGTGGAAAAACCAATTTAAAATTGGTATGTAATTATGGGAGTTTAAGGATTATATAACTTCTTAACTAATGTAAAAACTAAAGCACCCTAAATATGATAGATTAGGGTGCTTTGTATTTAGAACTGCTTTTTATTTCTTCCGTTCAATATCTCGATTCATTTCTTCTTCGTCTACTGGTCTTTCAGTAGTATCTCCCATTAACCAACGAGAAAAATAGTCAGCCATTCCCCAGAAAAAATATTCATTCATATCACCAAACCCGTGTCGTTGAGTAGGTAATATTTTCATATCAAATCGCTTATTGGCTTTTATTAATGCATTAACCACTCTAATGGTATTTGACGGATGCACATTATTGTCTATCTCTCCATGAAATAGCATCAATCTTCCCTTTAAATTTTTAGCTATATCTGGATTCTTGTCAATATTATATTGAAAACTGGTATCTCCTTTATCACTAATAATTTCTTTTACACCATGGTGTTTTTCACTCCACCATCTGTTGTACACTGAATTGTCGTGATTACCAGCAGAAGACACTGCTACTTTAAAGAAATCGGGATATACCAACATAGCGGCAGTGCTCATAAATCCTCCACCTGAATGTCCATGAATTCCAACCTTATTGATGTCTAAATATTTGTATCGATCTGCCAATTGCTCAGCTACTGCTTTTTTATCAGCTAACCCATAATCCCTAAGGTTTCCATATCCATAAGTATGATACCATTTGCTTCTGTTAGGATGACCTCCCCTGTTTCCTAAAGTAATTACCACGATACCCAATTGCGCCAAACGATCTGTTCGATCAAAACCTCTGCTAAAAGAAGTATTTACAGACTCTGTTTGAGGGCCAGGATAAACATATTCTACAATGGGATATTTTTTAGTACTATCAAAATCAAATGGCTTGTACATGACACCATACAAATCCGTAATTCCATCATCCGCCTTGGCTTTAAAAATTTCCGGGAATTTATATCCTGCTGCCATTAAAGAGGATAAATCAGCAGTTTCTAAATCCATGATTTTTCTACCATCAGCAGCAAATAAAACGGACTTAGGAACAGTATTCACTCTTGAAAAATTACTAACCATGAATTTTTTACTATCGTCTATAGTTGAAGCAAAATCAAAATCACCTGGGTTTAACAATTTCAGCCCAGTGCCATCAAAATTAATTCTGTATGCATGGGTATAATAAGGATTTTCTCCTGCTTCTTTTCCATTAGCTGAAAAATACAAAACACGAGCTTTTTCATCGATACCCAATATTTCTTCTGCATGCCATGCGCCAGAAGTAATTTGATTTTTTAATTTTCCATTTTCGTCATACAAATAAAAATGCCCCCATCCATCATCCTCACTCCATTGGATCAATTCCTTTCCTTCATTCACTAAACCCAGACGGCGTATTTCCACATAAGTATTTAGTTTTTCTTGAATTAAGGTTTTAGCAGTTGCTGTTTTTACATCAACCATTCCAATATCAATTCTTTTTAAATCTCTGCTGGTTCTACTGAAATAAAATTTTTCATTTGTGCCCAACCAAACCGAAGGCCGAAATTCATCATCTCTCGTATTCATTTTTGCAGGCTGGCTCCAAACATTCACAGATTGATCTTTGTACATTCCGGTAACAATTTCCTTACTGGTTTTGGTACTCCAATCAAATAATAACAAATGCTCTATGGGCGCTTCTTTTTCACCTGGCATCCAATATTTATAGGTTTCTAATGTTGGACGAGGATCTGCAATACTATTGATCACCCATAGATCTTTTACTTTTCGATTATCAGTAAAATCTACAGTAAAATATTTTGAATCTGGAGACCACAAGATGAAAGCAGATTTTCGTTTATTCTTGTTCTTCTCCTTATCAACATTGGTTTCTCCATTGCCATCGCTATGATAACTGAAATTTTCAACCCCATCTTTTGTAAGTTGGTATTGAACAATGGTGCTATCATCTTCATTCTTTAAAGCCTTATTATAATTGGCTTTATCCATCCACCACAAATTGTAGTTTTTACCAAAAACAATAATATTACTGTCTGGAGAAATATTGGCCCATGATGGTCTTCGTTTTGGTTTAGTAAATTCATCTAATTGAACCAGCTCGCCCGTTACGATATTGTAATTGAAGAAAAAGATTTTTTTCTCTTTCACAGGTGGAGTGCCTTTTTTAGCTGTTGTATCTTTTTTCTCAACATCTATGCTACTTTTTACTTCAAAATGAATCCAGTTTTCATCTTTAATAAATCGCATACTATCAATATTCAAATGCTGTGCATCCATTGCATCATCAGTAATACGTGTAAGTTTTGCCGCTAATACCGCATTATCGAATAATAATTTTTTCTCTCCTTTTACTGCATCCACTATATACCATTTCTTCCCCTCAGTAGTTTCGTACATATACCAGAATCGATCCGACTTCTTTAACCAATGCGGATCTACATTTAAACTAAATACCATTTTTTCAACCTTTTTTGGAGAAAAACGGGCTGCAAGTGCATAATTGGCTTTAATAACAGGGGTTTGTTGAGCATAACTGCATTCAACTATAATTGAGCTCAACAAAAACAAAAAGAAAAGTCTAAGTTTTGGCATATTTGGTAGATTTAGGTTGAAAATACTTGAATATTTTTACAATAGAAAAAAGGAATTAGCTATAAACTTATCATATAAATGTTGAATTGAATGAATACCAGTAAAGAATTTGCAATAGAACAAGATCAGAAAGATCCATTATCAGCATATAAGGAACAGTTTTATTTCCCACAACACAATGGTAAAAATGCCATTTATTTTTGCGGCAACTCTTTAGGACTTCAACCCAAAAAAGTTGCAGCATCTATTCAAACAGAATTGGATACCTGGAAAGAAATTGCAGTTGGCGGTTATTTTGGAGGAAAAAATCCATGGCTCTATTACCCAGACCAATGCAAACCTGCTTTGGCAAAAATGATTGGATCAAAGGAATCAGAAGTAACAGTAATGAATGCTTTGACTGTTAATCTTCATTTAATGATGTTAAGTTTCTACAAGCCCTCTCCCTCTCGATTTAAAATAATCATGGAAGCTGGCGCTTTTCCTTCCGATCAATATGCTTTAGAAACCTTAGTAAAGCATTTCGGCCTGAACCCAATAGATACGATCATTGAAATAGCACCTAGAGAAGGGCGAAAGACTTTACAAACAGAAGATATTCTCAAGACTATTGAAAATGCTGGAACTTCCCTGGCTATGGTGATGTTTGGCGGAATCAATTATTATACAGGCCAATTTTTTGACATTGAACAAATTACTCGAAAAGCACATGCTGTTGGTGCGATTGCAGGTTTTGATTTAGCGCATGTAACAGGTAATATTCCATTACAATTGCATGATTGGAAAGTAGACTTTGCCGTTTGGTGCAGTTATAAATACTTAAATGCAGGCCCAGGGGCCGTGGGTGGAGCGTTTATTCATGAAAAACATGCAAGCAATATTGATACTCCCCGATTAGCAGGCTGGTGGGGCAATGACGAGAAAGAAAGATTTAAAATGGAAAAGGGTTTTGTTCCTAAACTTAATGCAAATGGATGGAACCTTAGCACATCGCAAGTATTTAATACAGCAGCGTTGAATGCTTCACTTACTTTATTTACCGAAATAGGAATTGAAGCAATTAGGAAGAAAAGTTTACTACTTACGGCTTATCTGGAATATTTACTCAATCAATTGACCAATATTTCTTTCGAAATAATCACCCCAACAAATCCTTCAGAAAGAGGGGCACAATTATCATTATATTTCAAGAAAGATGGAAAAGCCATACATACAAAATTGATTGAAAGCGGAGTAATTGTTGATTATAGAGAACCAGGCGTTATTAGAGTAGCCCCTGCGCCATTATATTGCAGCTTTGAAGATGTATACCGTTTTTATGAAATTATAAAAGACAATTTTTAATATGGTACATCATAATAGTTATTTAGCACTGGGAGATTCGTATACAATTGGAGAATCGGTACCATTGCATGAGAGTTTTCCTTATCAAACAGTTCAGCTACTTAGAAATGCCAAACAACACTTTTATGCGCCTGAAATTATTGCGAAAACTGGGTGGACAAGTACTGAATTGGCTGAACATTTATTGCATACCAAATTAAATGAACAATACGATTATGTAAGCTTGTTGATTGGAGTAAACAATCAATACAGAGGATTATCCCTTTCAGATTTCGAAACAGATTTTGAATTCCTAATACATAAAGCGATACATCTTGCAGGAAATATGCCAGATAGAGTAATTGTCCTATCTATACCAGACTGGAGCTTTACTCCTTTTACTAAAGAGAAAGATCAATTGTTGATCAGCAAAGAAATTGATAGTTTCAATAAGGTATGCGCTAATTCAGCCATTAAAGCAAAAACACATTTTATCAATATAACGGACGAAACAAGAGCAGAAAAAAACAATCTTAAGGCAGTTGCAAAAGATCTGTTACACTATTCGGGTGCTACCCATTTAAGATGGGCAGAGAAAGTAGCAGCAACAATTATCAATCATTAAAATTATTATTTATTGCGCAGTCTTTTTTGCATCTGCTTTCATTTTATCGTTAGCAGTAATTACAATATTTACCCTTCTATTTAATGATTTGTTTTCCGAACTATTGTTTTCTGCAATTGGCTGAGACTCTCCATACCATTTAGTTGAAATTCGGGAAGCAGCAACACCTTCGTTTCTTAATGCATTGCTTACGGCATTTGCTCTTCTTTCAGATAATACCATATTGGAAGATTCCGAACCAACATTATCGGTATGCCCCTCAATTAATATATCTGTGTCTGGGTAATCAGCAAATATTTTTTTAAAGTTTTCTACTGTAAGCTGGGCATTTGAACTGATATTGTATTGATTATTTGCAAAAAACAAACCGGCTTTAGAACCATCTGGGTTCTTATCATCAAATGACACTGCAATTCCCTCACCTACTCTTTGAACATTTGCATCAGGAATTTCAGCCTTTATTTTTGCTGCCTGCTTATCCATGTTATTTCCGATAAGCCCACCTGCAACTCCACCAATTGCTGCTCCAAGTATTGCACCCAAAGCAGTATTGTTTTTATTTCCTACATTATTTCCTAAAACACCTCCTAATACTGCACCGCTGCTTGCACCAACCGCAATTCCTTTATTTTTATTGCTTGTATTCTTAATCGTTTCGCAACTATTAATCAATAAAAATATACTACCAAAAAACATCGATTGAATTAAAATGAATTTTTTCATAAACACAAAATTCATTCAATCCATTCAGCCGATTGTTACACGATTCTTATTAAAGCTTGCAACAATCGCCAATATCAGTTATTCATCGAATGTTTTATGAATTTTACTTGCCCATAGAAAATCGACTTCTCCATTTTTCTTTCATTTCCAACTTTTCTTCTTCGGTCATATTCATGCACTTTTCCTTCCACTCTTTAGAAAATCCGCGGCTTTTATTTCTTCCGCCGCCACCAGACCCAAAACCACCAAATAAAATTCTTGATAATGCAAACAATCCAATTGCTTGCCAAAAACTAATTACTGGTAAATGAAAAAGCTGGGGCAATAATGCATTCCACAAATACATTACTAATGTTCCAAAAAGAAAGAAAGCCATTGGTGCGACTACTATAAAAAATAAAAATCTAAAGGGGCGCATTCTTTGCTTAAATGATTGTTCCATTGTATTAATTGTTTTATTGATTGATAAATTCATGATAAAAAAAACTCAACTTTTTTTGCAAATGCATCACTGCATATCGTTTTCTACTTATAATTGTTTTTAAATTTTCACCGGTTTGATTGGCAATTTCTTGCAAAGTAAGATCCTCCAATTCATTGCCTATAAATACCATTTTTTGATTTTCAGGAAGTTCATCAAGTGCTAAAAACATTTCTTCCCAAAATAATTTTACCAATTCTTTTGTTGCAGGATCGTTGTCTTTAGCGAATAATAAATGACTTAATGAAAAAGTGGTGTCTTCAAAATCTTCATCTTCAAAAAGTTCTTCTACTAATTCGGGTTCTTTTTTCCGGTATTGATCAACAATTTTATTTTTAGCAACACGGTATAACCATGCACTTACTTGTTCAATAGGCTGAGAGCCAGAAACCCTGATGAACTGATACCATACTTCTTGTAATATATCTTCTGCATCTTCGTCTGAATTAACTTTCTTACGAATAAAACCCAATAGTTTAGCTCCATAAGTCTTAACTGCATTGCCAATATTGAGGTTATTTTCCGTTGCCATATCTACTGCATGAACCAGATTCATACTAAGGTAGACGGATTGTAGGGAGAATTACTTTAAAGTTTGAGGCTTTTTTTTATTTTATCTTCGAAAATCGACTAAATACGATTGCATCTCTTCTTGATAACTTTCTGCGATTTTTTGGGCCTGGCTTGCAAAATCCTCATTTCCCCCAGCAAAAATAATCGCTCTACTAGCATTCACTAATAAGCCAGCATCTTTATTTAGACCAAATTTTGAAACTTCTTCTAAGCTACCCCCCTGTGCCCCAACTCCAGGAACCAATAAAAAATGATCAGGAATGATCGAACGGATATTTTCTAAATCACTGGCCCTAGTAGCGCCTACTACAAACATTAAATTGTCAACAGTTCCCCAAGAAGAAACTCTTTCTAGAACATGTTCATACAAACGCTTTTCAGTATTCCCTTGGGTGATATGAGGAACCATACTTAATGATTCATTAAATGGACTTACCAATAATTGTTGAAAATCATTGCTCCCTGCATTGGAAGTTAAACCCAAAACGATCGTTACTTTGTTTTCATAGTCTAAAAAAGGGCGAACACTATCTTCTCCCATATAGGGAGCTACGGTAATTGCATCAAATGGCAATACTTCAAAAAAGGTTTTTGCATATTGAGCAGATGTATTGCCAATATCGCCTCTCTTTGCATCAGCAATCGTAAAGTGGGTACCAGGAATATAAGCCAAGGTTTCTTGCATAGCTTCCCAACCCTTTAACCCTTGTGATTCATAAAAAGCAGTATTAATTTTATAACTTACACAATGCGCTTTTGTTGCATCAATAATGGCTTTATTAAATTCTACCACAGCATTGTTTTTACCTTTCAAATGAGCTGGTAATTTATCAATGTCTGTATCCAATCCTACGCAGAGGTAGGATTTCTTTGAATTAATTTCTTCGACTAATTGCTGACGGGTCATAGCACAAAAATAGTGAAATAAGCTATTCTCAAATTCTAACTCTTTATTTCTTAATAATATACTTTACTCTCCCAAGGGCCAAGATTCAATTGACCAACTGGAATTGATTTCAATGAAGTGCCTGATAACAACTCTCTAATTCCTCCCTGATTTATCTCCTTAATATCTGTTGACTTGATTGAAAATGATTGCTGTTTGTTGCTGAGATTTACCAATACTAAAATAAACTGATTCCCTTTCTTACGATAAAAAGCATAAATAGACTGATCATTATCAGTAATAATTTTTTTCATCGGCACATTAGCTGCTAATGCAGAATTACTCATTCTTAGTTGAAGCAGTTTTGAATAGAAATTGGATCGTTGAAACTGTTCAAATTTCATCGGATCTTTTTCAAAGAAAGCAATGGGTCTTAAAATGGGTTCTTCCTGCCCTCCATAGATCATTGGAATACTTCTTGGCAATGTTTGAGAAAGTACTGCAAATGGTTCATGAACCTTCCCAGGCATTGTTCCATAATCGGCTTTATTCCAACTATTTTCATCATGGTTACTGGTAAAATATAATAATGAAGCATTAGGGGTAAAACTATGATCAATAAGATGCTGAACTGAATCCAAAGCCAATGCATTTTTAGATTGATTGGCAATATCTACCATTATATGAAAAGCTTTCCATGGATAACTAATATCGAAGCCAGCCCTATGTACCCAAGCATCTTCCGATTCAGCAATCATTAACAAATTTTTATTGGACTTTAATATTGGTATGGCTTTATACCAAAAACTACTGTCAACTAAATGCGCTTGATCACATCTAAATCCATCAATACCAGATTCTTTTACCCAATACATCATGGCTGCGATCATACTATCACTAACAGCCGGATTTTTATAATTCAGCTTTCTGGTATCTGTCCAATCAAATTGACTGATTGCATTACCGGAACTATCTTTTACATAAAAATCTGGATGCGACTTCAACCAAGGATGGTCTGCTCCAGTATGATTCGGCACCCAATCAATGATCACTTTAAATCCTTTTTCATGTGCTGCTTTAACTAAATTATTCCAATCTTTTAAATTTCCATATTCAGGATTAATTGCAGTATAATTGGAAACAGCATAATAACTGCCCAATGTTCCTTTTCGATCAATTTTACTGATAGGGTTAATCGGCATAAACCACAATGTTTGTATACCCATTTTTTTGAGCCGATCTAAATTTTTTGCAAATGCATTAAAACTGCCCTCCTTGGTATACTGTCGTGTATTTACTTCGTAAACATTTCCTTGCAAAGCCCAGGAAGGTATGGATAGCTGTTTATTCTGTCCCGTTACTAATAGAGTATTTGCTATAAAAAAGCAACCTAATAAAAAAGAGCTAATTATAGTTTTCATAATCAATTAATTGATATTTGTTGAACAACTTATTTTCCAAATATACCAAAAAGAACTATTAACCATTTAGCTGTTATATTTGCTAATCAAGCTTTGCATATGGAAAAGAGCCCCATGTATTATGGCAGTTACCTGCATTTAGACAAAATCTTAGATAGTCAATACCCAGTAAGTTTTGAAACAGGGAATGAACCTGCGCACGATGAAATGCTTTTCATAATCATTCATCAAGCCTATGAATTATGGTTTAAACAGATTTTGTTTGAATTAGATTATACAATGGGTGTTTTTCAAAAAGAATCCATCAATGATAATTCAGAAGATTTAAATCTGGTTAGACATCGATTAAGAAGAGTCATTAAAATTTTAGAATTGCTTAATCAGCAAGTCAATGTACTAGATACTATGACTCCAATGGACTTCTTGGCTTTTCGAAATCTGCTTACTCCTTCATCGGGTTTTCAAAGCAAACAGTTTAGATTGATTGAAGCAAAACTAGGTTTGCAGATAGACAATCGTCATCAAAAAGAATATTATAAAAGAACCAATGAAGGTGGATTTACGCAACCCGATTTTCAAGATATTAACCAAACAGAAACTTCCAAGAACTTACAACAATTGATAAATGACTGGCTTGAACGTATGCCATTTTTTGACGCTGCATATTGGGATTACGAAACCAAGGAAACAACTATTGAACACCCATTCTGGAAACAATATAGAGCCATTTATAAAACAGGATTATCTGAAAGAGAAATACCCAAATTGCAGGACTTTGATTATGTTTTTTTTGAAACATCTTCAAAAGAAATTAACCCCGAAGAATTGAACTTACTTAAAAGCAGCTTCAGCGTAAAAGCCATGAGAGCAGCTTTATTTATAATGTTATATAGAGACTTCCCAGTATTTCAAAGTTCTTATCAAATTCTTGATTCATTGATAGAAATAGATCATTTGATGAGTAATTGGAGGCACAAACATTTGATCATGGTCAGAAGAATGATTGGCATGAGAGTGGGAACTGGCAATACTTCTGGAGCAGGTTATTTAGAAGGTGCTTTAAACAAACATTATGTATACAAAGATTTATCTGGCTTGAGCACTTATTTAATTGAAAGAAGAAAATTACCTAAGCTACCAGAATCACTTACAAGGTTTCTTGGCTTTAATGCTCAGTAATTTATTTTTTTCTAGCTAAAATGATCAATCTGGGAGAATTTTTAATATCGTAATTACCCAATTGGTAATTACCAAAAACCTCTTCAATCTGCATTCCCTGATAGGCAAGCATATCATTAAAATCGCCTAATGAAAATTTAGCTACTCTTTCTGTATACAAATGCCTGGGTGTTTTATTTTCGGAATCCGTTATTTGAATTTGCTTAAAAAAATGTGCTTCATCCTGCCATTTAGTGATATGAAAATTAACATCATCAATTGAAGTTGTAAATGTTTTTTCTTCATGCTGTTCTGCAAAATGAACATTCAAATAATCTATTACAAACAACCCATTTTTTTGTAAACTTTGAGCAATGGTTCTAATGGTATTATCGTGCTCTCTTCTTGTTTTAAAATAACCAAAACTGGTAAAAAAGTTAAACGCATACTGGTAATAATTCACCCAGAAAGGCAAACGCATATCATGTTGATAAAAATGCAATTGTTCGGTTTCCTGTAATTTTGCCGCAGCAATTGATGCAGCTGAAAGATCTATACCTGTTACTTCAAATCCCATATCAGCCATGGCAATACTGTGTCTTCCCTTTCCACAAGCCACATCTAACATCAAACTGCCTTTTGGAGGTTTTAAATAACTGATAAGTGTTTGAATGAATTGATTGGCTTCGTCTTCATCTCTATGCTGATAAAGTAAGTGATAATAGGGAGAATTGAACCAGTCTTTGTACCAAGCTTTGTCAGCCATAAAGTATATTTCGGCACAAAAATACAACCTAAGCTCCAACAAATATTTTTGAATTATATTTGCAGGCATTTTAAAAGCAATACATGGCATTAATTAAAAGCATTTCTGGCATTCGTGGAACAATTGGCGGCTTACCTGGAGACACATTAAGTCCTTTAGACATAGTAAAATTTACTTCTGCATACGGAACTTGGCTTAAACAACAGCAACATGCCAATAAGAAGGTAGTAATTGGCAGGGATGGAAGAATTAGTGGAGCAATGGTACAAGGCTTAGTAGTAAACACATTAATAGCCCTTGGGATTGATGTAATTGACTTGGGATTTAGCACTACACCCACTGTAGAAATGGCCGTAGTTTTTGAAAAGGCAGCTGGAGGAATTATTCTAACAGCCAGTCATAATCCTAAAGAATGGAATGCCCTCAAATTATTGAATAGTAAAGGGGAATTTATCAGCGGAGCTGATGGTACAGCTTTATTAACCATTGCTGCAAATGAAGCTTTTGATTATGTTTCTGTTGATCAATTAGGGGCTTATGCAGAAGATCATACAGCCCTAGACAAGCATATTCAAGCGGTGGTTCAATACCCATTAGTTGATATTGAAGCCATTAAAAAAGGGAATTTTAAAATAGTCATCGATGCCATTAATAGTACTGGAGCAATAGCTGTACCTGCATTATTAAAAGCATTAGGGGTTACCAATTTTACTGTTTTAAATAGCAATGTTGATGGACAATTTGCACATAATCCTGAGCCATTGCCAGAAAATCTAAGAGAATTGTGTAACGAAGTGAAAGCACAAAAAGCAACCTTAGGTATAGCGGTTGATCCAGATGTAGACAGATTATGCTTTGTTTGTGAAGATGGCTCTCTTTTTGGCGAAGAATATACATTGGTAGCAGTTGCTGATTACATTTTACAGAACCGAAAAGGTAATACGGTGAGTAATATGAGTAGCACACGTGCATTAAAAGATGTAACACTGAAACATGGCGGGGAATACTTTGCAAGTGCTGTAGGTGAAGTAAATGTAGTTACTAAAATGAAATCGGTTAACGCAGTTATTGGAGGCGAAGGAAATGGTGGCATTATTGTTCCAGACTTACATTATGGCAGAGATGCTTTAATTGGCATTGCTTTATTCCTAACCCATTTAGCCAAGTCCGGCAAATCCATTAAACAATTAAGAAGCAGTTACCCAGACTATATCATCAGTAAAAATAAAATTGAGTTAACCAAAGAAGTTGATCTGGCTAAAGTTTTTAAACGTATTCAAGAAAAATACAAAAATAACCCAATCAATACCGATGATGGTCTTAAAATTGAATTTGATAATGACTGGGTTCATTTAAGAAGTAGCAATACCGAACCAATCATTCGTATTTATGCAGAAAGCAATAGTGAAACTGTAGCAGATAACATTGCCAAAAGATTGATGGGCGATATTCAGGAAGCGGCTTTATAGACTTATAACTTGTAAATTGCAAACATGGAGAGAATTTATTTAGATAATGCAGCAACTACAGCTTTAGACCCTGCTGTATTAAACGCAATGATGCCTTATCTTACTACACATTTTGGCAATCCTTCATCAATTTATAGTTATGGCAGAGAAACCAGAATGGCCATTGAAAATGCACGTAAATCGGTTGCCAAAATATTGAATGCACATCCAGCTGAGATTTTTTTTACTAGCGGAGGAACAGAAAGCAGCAATACTGCAATACGAGCTGCCGTAAGAGATTTAGGCTGCAAACATATTATCAGTTCTGTTATTGAACACCATGCTACCACTCACACAATTGAACATTTACACCATACTGGAGAGGCCGAATTGAGTTATGTAAAATTGTTACCCAATGGTCATATTGATTTAGTTGACTTAGAGCAATTATTAGCTTCGAGTAAAGAAAAATGTTTGGTTACACTCATGCACGCCAACAATGAAATTGGCAATATGATCAATATTCAAACTGTTGGAGAGATTTGCAAAAAATACAACGCCATTTTCCACAGTGATACCGTTCAAACTGTAGGTCATTTCCCTTTTGATTTAAGAAATACTCCTGTTCATTTCATAACAGGTGCTGGGCATAAATTTCATGGTCCTAAGGGAGTTGGTATTTTGTATATCAACGAGAATATTAAAATAACTCCATTTGTGCATGGCGGAAGTCAGGAAAGAAATATGCGCGCAGGCACTGAAAACTTATATGGAATTATTGGATTTGCAAAAGCACTTGAAATAGCTACCGCCGAATATGAAAAAGAAAGTGTTTTCATCAAAGGATTGAAGTTGCACATGATGGAACAATTGCAATCTGCAATTGAAGGGGTAAGCTTTAATGGAGACCCATTGGGATCATCATTATATGCAGTATTGAGTGCGAGTTTTCCGAAAACAGAGAAGAGTGAAATGATATTGTTCAATATGGATATTAATAATATCTGTGCAAGTGGAGGCAGTGCTTGCACCAGTGGTGCCGATCAAGGATCTCATGTTATTAGAGCCATAAACAACAATCCCAATCAAATAACTGTTCGTTTTTCTTTTTCTAAAAACAATACCAAGGCCGAAATAGATTATGTTGTAGAGAAACTAAAAGAATTAATTTAAGCATCATGAAGTCAACCAAATTATTTTTTGCATTACTGAGTCTTTACCTATTAATAGCAGCTTGCTCTTCTACCAAACAAACTGTTATTGCTGTTTGGAGCAATAAAGACAAGATAGTGTATGGTGCTAAAAAAAGTGTCTTCATCATGGTGCTAACAGCCAACGTTCAGGCTAGAAACGAATTGGAATCTTCATTAAAAGAAGCTGCAATTGCAAGAGGCTTAAAAGTTACTACAAGTATTGATGCATTAGGGCCAATGAATGTTGGCAAAAATTTTCCAGCAGAGGTCATTCTTAATAAAGTGAAGGAATTGAATTATGAAACAATTTTTACTGTTGCGGTGAAAGATGTAAAGAAAGAAACCACTTTTGTTCAGGCATCTGACAATTTCTACAACCCAATGGGAATGTACGGCGGGGCCTATGGAAGTTTTGGCAGTTATTATAATAATTACTGGGCTTATCCAGGCGTTAGTTTTGGATTTGGAGGTGGATTCACTTCTAGTTATACAACTGAAAAAGTAACGGTGTATTTAGAGAGCAATCTCTACGAAACAGCCACTCAAGATTTATTGTTATCAATTAAATCGAAGGCAGTCAACCCTGAAAACTTAGCAAAAGAAAGTAAAATATTTACTAAAAATATTGTTGCTGAATTAAATGAAGGCAAAAAAATGTATTCGATTAAATAAGTTTATTGATAATCATCTTCGTTGATTTCCTCATCATCCTCTCCTGCTGATAATGACCCAAGATTCATTATACTGCCCATTAAATCTTTGAAAACAATTTTACCATCTATAGATTTTTTACTGATCAAAGAATACGAAGACAACCCATGTAAAACAAATTCCATTAATAAGGCATTTTCTTTGTCATTGGCCTGAGGATAATACTTTTTAACAACACCAAACAGTCCGTCTACTTTATATAAAGTTTGTATTCTTAATTCGTCTTTCATATCCATCAACAAATCAAGGTGATTACCTGCATCAAACCATCTTGTAATTACCTTATATGGATTTTCAGTTTCTTTTTCTTCTACTGATTTTTTGCCACTGCTTCTGCGCTTTTTAAATGTATCCGGATTAGGGAAATAAGCAGCAAACTGAGTTCGAATAGATTTATCCAATAAATTAACAGCAACTTGATAAGGGCCTTCTTGTTCACCTTCATATACCAATTCAATTTTACCTGTAATGGCAGGTATAATTCCAGACAAGTCACTTACCCATACTTGAGTTTGCTTTTCATCATGAATGATGGCTCTTCTTTCTGCACTGCTTATTGCATTTTCAAAAGCAGCAATGGTTAATCTGGCACTCACTCCACTTTTTTTATCAACGTACTCATTGGACCTTGCTTCGAAAGATACTTGTTCAATGATTCTTTTGATTAAATCACTTACTACCACTCGATCTTTTTGAACTGATAAAATATCAGCCTCTTGTTCAGTAATTGATAAGGATGTTTCAATATCCTTAGGGTAATGTGTGAGTATCTGACTTTGAATACGATCTTTTAAAGGGGTTACTATACTTCCTCTGTTGGTGTAATCTTCGGGATTTGCTGTAAAAACAAATAATATATCCAATGGCATTCTTAATTTAAATCCACGGATCTGAATATCACCCTCTTGTAATATATTGAATAATGCTACTTGTATTCTTGCTTGCAAATCAGGCAATTCATTGATCACAAAAATTCCTCGATTACTTCTTGGAATGATTCCGTAATGGATCACTTTTTCATCTGCAAAACTGAGTTTTAGATTAGCTGCTTTTATAGGATCAATATCTCCAATTAAGTCTGCCACACTCACATCAGGAGTAGCCAATTTTTCTCCATATCGTTCTTTTCTGTGTACCCAATGTATTGGTGTTTCATCTTGTAATTCTGCCACAAGGTCTTTAGCAAACTTGCTCATCGGATTTAGCGGATCGTCATTTACTTCACTACCAGCAATTATTGGAATATATTCATCTAACAAATCGATCATTTGACGAGCCATTCTTGTTTTTGCCTGACCTCTTAATCCAAGGAATAAAATATTATGCCTACTCAATAAAGCTCTTTCTGTATCTGGTATTACAGTGTCTTCATATCCTAGAATTCCTTCGAATGGGTTTTCTTTATTGCGAATTGTATTAATTAAATTATCCCTGATTTCTTCATGTACCGATTTGGATTGATACCCTGCTTTCTTTAATTGTCCTAATGTAATAATCTTATTAATCTTCATCATTTTTTTGTTACTGGTTTGATTCAATTAGAAAACGGTTTTTCTTTTACCACTTTCAAAGTCTTTAAAAATAAATGCGCCCAATTTATCCAATGAGGCAAAGAATGCTTTGCCATTATTCATCTCCGTAAATTCCTGAACAAATTTTTGTAGATAGGGGTCTGACGCAATCATAAAAGTAGTGATCGGTATTTTTAATTTCTTACACTGAGCTGCCAAATTAATGCATCGATTTACAACTTTTCTATCCAGACCAAAGCTATTTTTATAATATTGTTTTCCGATTTTCAAACAGGTAGGTTTGCCATCTGTAATCATGAAAATTTGTTTGTTGGGATTTTTTCTTCTCCTTAAAATGTCCATTGCCAACTCTAATCCTGCAACTGTATTGGTATGGAATGGCCCAACTTGTAAATAAGGAAGGTCTTTAATTTCAATACTCCATGCATCATTCCCGAAAACTACAATATCAATGGTGTCTTTTGGATATTTGGTAGTGATCAATTCACTCAAAGCCATGGCTACTTTTTTTGCTGGAGTAATTCGATCTTCTCCATACAAAATCATAGAATGAGAAATATCAATCATTAATACAGTAGAAGTCTGCGTTTTGAAATCGCTTTCTCTAATCTGCAAATCGTCTTCCTGCATAGAGAAACTTTCTACTCCCCTATTAATTTGCGCATTGCGAATACTTTCAGTAAAATCAATTTGTTCCAGCATATCACCAAATTGAAAAGGCCTGGTATCTGGATTCACTTCATCACCTTGACCTTGTTTGAAAGTTTGATGATTGCCTTGGCGTGACTTTTTAAGTTTGCCAAAAATTTCTTCCAGGCTTTTCTTTCGAATGGTTTGTTCAGATTTTCCAGTGATTTTAAATGAGCCATCTGCCTCATTTTCTTTCATGTAGCCATTTTGCTTGAGGTCTTCTATAAAATCCCCCATGCCATATTCGTCGTTGGTAAACTTATATTTATTGTCTAATTCATTCATCCAGCTCAATGCTTCTGAAGCATCACCATTCGTATATCCAAGCAATTGCATGAAAATATCCAGCATTTGCTCAAATTTGGTTTTCCCTTCTTCATTGGGATTGAACTGAAGAAAACGATGTCCTATCATGAATGTAAATTAGCTAAAATAGTAACAGATATAAAAGAGATTAGTTCAAGTGAAGTTTCCCAGACTCACTTTCACCAAATACCTAAAAATTGGCTGATCCAGCTACAATGAAAGAACTCGCCCCAACAAGTTGGGTCTCAGACAGCTTTCATTGTTAACGCTTTATCAGCCAATTTTCTTAACGGTATTTGTTACATGTTCGTCTAGAAAATCTTCTCTTGAACTATATCCCTATTTCATAGAATCTCTTGGCGCCATTAATTTACCTGGAATTTGAATAGCTGGATTGTAAATGGTTTTCATTTTTTCCATTCCATCCATATAACTTTCCGCCATTCTTTTTTCATCTTCCATCATCTCTGCTTTAAACCCTGTTAAAGTATTGTAATACTTCACTTGTTGTTGCAAATCTTTCTTAACGGAATTTGAAACTTTTTCAATCATGGCTTTATCGTCAGCTAAATAACAGGCTTCTAAGAACATTAAAGAATTACGATTATGCATATTACCTCTACTCACCATACCATATGGCATATTTTCTTCCAGCATCATTTTATCTACTTTCTCCAATACTTTACGAGCTTCTTCTTTTCTTCCAGAATTGGCCAAATCAATCGCTAAATCTGCATAAGCCGACCTAATGCTATTCAAGTGCCTTCTATTTTCTTCATCGAAATAGACCCCTTTTAGATTTGCATTGCCCCCAACAAATACATTGAGTGCTTTATCTTTCATCCAATCAGCATTTACTCGAGAGTTTTGAACGGGTACTAAGCGAAAACTTAACCCATCTCTGCGTAAAAATTGATCAAAACCTAAATCAACACTTGAATTAGTGAAATAGATTGGTCTATTCCATTTTGCAGCAGCGATGATATTTAAAACAGCCATATCATTCTTTAACATAGATGATTTCGGCAATTCAAAACGTAATTCACTTACCACACTATCAGTAGGGTTCACCGTTTTATTGGCTATTACAGCGGCTTTATTTACTGGTACTGCAAATTTGCGCACAGGGAATGTGCTTAATGCGTCGCCATTACCACGATCTTCCATTTTAGTAGGATCATCACTACCAACATAGTTCTTCATTAGATCGTATAGATCATAGTATTGATTTTCTGGAATACCAGGTTTAGGGCGATACAAAGCATAATCGCGTTTTCCGCCTTCGATTTGCTCAGCAGTCCATATAACATCAATTGGTCCACTTTGATTAACCTTATAACGGAGCTCATTGATATACCAGTCAATACCTAATAAACTGTAGTTGATCACTCTAATATCCGGACGTATCCCTTCAACTTCCTGAGCATACCATAACGGATAGGTATCGTTATCGCCAAAAGTAAATAATATAGCATTGGGTGCACAACTTTCTAAATAATCTTTTGCCAAATCCCTTGATAAAACTTTATTGCTTCTATCATGATCATCCCATTCCTGCTGAGCCATAATTGCAGGAACAGCCAAAAGACAGACAACTGTTGAAACAGTAGCAGCTAAGCCTGGCTTTAATTTTCTTTGTAATAAAGAGGCAACACCTAAAACACCCAATCCGATCCAAACTGCGAATGCATAAAAACTTCCTACGTATGCATAATCTCGTTCACGTGGTTGATTACCTGCTTGATTCAAATAAATCACAATGGCAAAACCAGTCATGAAGAACATTAAGAAATTAGTCAATGCATCGTCTCCTTTTCTTTTAAATTGATAGAATAATCCAATCAATCCTAAGATCAAAGGCAATGCAAATAGTTTATTGTTGGCTTTATTATTTTTGATGGAATCAGGTAATGCTGATTGATCCCCTAAAATAATATTATCAATAAAAGAAATGCCTGTAATCCAATTACCATCTCTCACATTTCCATTATAAACTCCTTGTAAATCATTTTGTTTACCTGAAAAATTCCACATAAAATAGCGCAGGTACATCCAAGAAATTTGATACCCCACAAAAAACCTTATGTTGTCAACTTGATTAGGTGCACGATCATAACCACCATCTTTTAATTTTGGAATATTTAAAAACTGCGCATAATAATAGGCATGGTACTGATCGTCACTGGCATCCCACACACGAGGGAAAACCATTTTATCTTCAGGAGCATATACATATTTCTTGTCCTGACCTTGTTCAATGTATTTATCCTTTGATTTTTGGTACTTCATTCCAGTACTCTTTAAATCAACAGGATTGGCAGTAAATTTTTGTCCGTATAAAAGCGGAAAATCACCATACTGTTCACGACCTAAATAACCCACTAAACTCATTGGATTGTCTACATTGTACATATCAACCGATGGATTTGCACTACTGCGAATCATGGTAGTTAAATAAGTACTATACCCAATGAACATGAATGAAATACACCAAATGGACAATGTTAAATATGGCCATGCTTTTTTCGCTGCAATTTTAAGACCGTACCAAAGTAGACCACCGATTAAAACAAAGAAAAAGGCAAAACCAGAAAAGAATGGCAACCCTGCTCCGTTTACAAACCAACGATCAAAATTACCCGCCATCTTTACAGAATATTGGATGATACCAACTTGAATCAATCCTGTGATCATACATCCTAAAAGAAAAAAGATATAGATGCCACCTGCATAATCTTTTTGAGTTGGTTTCCATTTTTCAATCAAGAATAATAACCCAACTGCAATAATGGTCCCCAAAATTATCAAGCCACTCATCGTGCCATCCATCGGAACATTATCAGTAGCTTCTGCACTTGCCATAATTAATGAACCCACAAAAGCCAGTATTCCACCAACAACTGCTAACTTAATAAACCAACTACGAATCAATGTATAATTGAATGTATCTCTCCTTCTGAAATAATACACCATAACTATTGCAGGAATGGTCAATAGATTTAATAAGTGAACGCCAATAGACAATCCCATCATAAAGAATATGAAAACGATCCAACGATCAGCTCCAGGCTCATCTGCTGAATGTTCCCATTTAAGAATAGCCCAAAATACAATTGCAGTGAAAAAACTAGACAAAGCATATACTTCACCCTCTACTGCACTATACCAAAAAGAGTCACTAAATGTATACGCCAATGCACCAACCACTCCAGCGCCCATAATACTCCATAATTGATAGGCATTTAAAGTTTCAGTAGTTTTTACATTCACCAACCTGCGAGCAAAATGGGTAATTGTCCAAAACAAGAATAAAATGGTAAATGAGCTGGCCAAAGCACTCATAATATTCACCGCTTTTGCAGCATTCAATGGATTATCTCCAAATAAAATAATGAATACTCTTCCTAGGATTACAAATAATGGTGCCCCCGGAGGATGAGGAATTTGAAGCTTGAAACAGCTACTTACAAACTCTCCACAATCCCAGAAACTTCCACCCGATTCGGCAGTTAAAATATAAACAGCACTAGCTATTAAAAAAACAAGCCAACCCGTAATGTTATTGATCTTTTTGAATTGCATATTCGCTTTGGTTTTTAAGACGGGCAAACATAGTTTATTATACGTAAAAATTGAAAAAGAAGGCGCTATTTGGGGAGATTTAAGAAAGTTTTTACAGATTCTCCCCAACCAATAACCCATTAACCCAACAACCAATATCTCAATAAGCAATAACTAGTTTTTGCTACCTTTGCCGCCCGATGGCCAATAAACAGACAGTTGCATTTCATACATTAGGTTGTAAACTCAATTTTTCAGAAACTTCTACTATTTCCAGAATGTTGGAAAAAGAGGGATTTGAGAAAAGAGACTTTACAGACTTGGCAGATGTATATGTAATCAATACTTGTTCTGTAACCGACAATGCAGATAAGGAGTGCAGACAATTGGTGAGAAGAATACAAAGAAAATCTCCGGAAAGCTTTGTAGTGATTACAGGCTGTTATGCACAATTAAAACCAAAAGAAATTTCAGCGATTCCGGGAGTAGATTTAGTGTTAGGCGCTGCTGAAAAATTCAATATAGTTCAACATATCAGTGAATTGACCAAATCCACTGATGTAGCAAAAATTTGCAGTTGCGATATTGAAGAAGTGACCGGATTCAATGCATCTTTTTCTCAAAATGACAGAACTCGGACTTTTCTAAAAGTGCAGGATGGTTGTGATTATAATTGTTCTTTTTGTACCATTCCTATGGCGAGAGGTAAAAGTAGAAGCGATTCCATAGACAATGTATTGAAGCATGCAAAATCATTAGCAGAACAAGGGGTGAAAGAAATAGTGCTTACCGGAGTTAATCTGGGAGATTTTGGTAAAGGACCCAATGGAGACTTGGCACATGAGTCTAATTTTACTGATTTAGTAAAAGCTTTGGACCAATTAAAAGGAATAGATCGATACAGGATTTCTTCCATAGAGCCCAATTTGCTCACCAATGAATTGATTGAACATGTAGCCAATAGCAATCATTTTATGCCTCATTTTCATATTCCATTACAAAGTGGTTCAAACGAAATTTTAGGATTAATGAGAAGAAGGTATAAACGTGAGTTGTATGCAGAAAGAGTTCAGCTCATCAAAACCTTAATGCCGCATGCATCGATTGGAGTAGACGTTATTGTTGGTTTCCCGGGAGAAACGGAAGCTCATTTTAAAGAAACATTTGAATTCTTACATTCATTGGATGTCTCCTATTTGCATGTATTCACCTATTCAGAAAGAGATAAGACAAAAGCGGTAGAATTCAAACCAATCGTACCTATTGCTATTCGCAACGAAAGAAATAAGCAATTGCGCAATTTATCATTTATGAAATTGCAATATTTTACCAATTTACACCAAGGTCAAACAAGAAAAGTATTATTTGAAGCCTTTGAAAAAGATGGAATGATGGAAGGCTATACCGATAATTATATCCGAGTATCTACCCCCTACCGAGCAGAATGGGCCAATCAATTAGTGGATTGGAAATTATAAAGAATTATTCATTATTGGAATCTGATTGGCCAGATCATAAAATTCTTTGGTAACAGTAAATGCTTTGATTGCATCTACATGATTATGATGGTGCAAATCAGTACCTATCAACTTAAAGAAATTGCCTTTGATTAATTTCAATGCCACTTTTTTAACTGGCATCCCATAGTACCCACTTAAAGAAAGCATATTGCATTGAAAAATACATCCCATTTCTAATAATCGTTCGTATTGTGCGAAATTATTATAGTAATAGCCATAGCGTTCTGGATGTGCCAAAATGGGCTTATACCCTTTGATATTTAATTCAAAAATTGCTCGTTCAATAAATGGAGATGGTGCTGCATAAGACATTTCAATCAATACATTGTTTTTACCAATTGTAAGCAGTGGCTGGTCATCCGAAAGCAACTCCATGAAATGTTCATCTACCATATATTCTGCAGCCGCTTCTATTTCAATATCAATTTCGGCCCATATCAATTCTTGCTTCATTCTTTCTAAAACTGGAAGAATGGAGGAAGGAGAATTATTATAAACGCCATTAAAAATATGTGGAGTAAGAATGCACTTTCGATATCCCCATTCTTTCATTAACCCAAAATAATGCAAAGACTCCTCAATGGTAGCCGCACCATCATCTAATCCTGGCAAGAGATGCGAATGCATATCTACACCAAGGAAAGAAAGATCTCTTTCAATTCTAGAAGAACGAAAAAAAGAATTAAACATGATTGTTTATAATAAAGTGGGAGACAAACTTTCCGCTGGAAACTCAACTACCATTACCTGCCCTAAACTTTGTAATTGAACATACACTTTCTTCTTACCACCTCTCAATACAGTTCCTTCCTTATCCATAAATACACCAAAGTTGACCCTAACTTTTTCACCTGCAGCAAAACCTTCTTCTGAGATCACTGTAATTCGCGCATCTTTTTCTGCTAGATACATTTTTATACTATTGACTTCTTCATCTTTGATGATTGCAGGCTTGCCCAAATAATAAACGAAGTTTAAAACACCATCTGTCATTAACACACTGCTTCTTTCAGAGGCATCAATTCTTACAAATACATAAGATTTAAATAAAGGATCTTCAATCACTTTTTTGCGATCACTCCATTGCCTTTCAACTTTTTGTAGAGGGCACCAACTATCAATCCCTTTCTTCAACAAACGAGCGTCAATCTTTTTCTCCCAACGTGGTTTGGTATACAGTGCATACCATTTTTTTTCTAGAATCTTATCCATCAGCAAGTAATACTAATTATATTCTTCAAGTAATCAAATTAATTTTTAACAAAAGAAGTTTGCGACTTGGCAATCTCTTCGATCACTTTTACACTAGCATCAATATACATATCCGATTTTAAAAACTTTAACCATTCTTGATAGCGCAAGCCTTTAACTTTATCTGGATTATTGTAAAATTTATCTTTATCCGCTTCCAATGCTACTACTGTTAAATCATCTTTGAGTTTTAATAAACTGCTGTTTTGATTAACGGTTGTAACGATTTGTTTTTGTTGATCTTTATACTTGTCCAATTTTAAATTGATAGCACTCTCGTTATTTTTTGACAACCATTTCAAATTTTCTTGCAACAAATTTAAATTTGGATCTGCCTGAATTTTTTGTTGCATCTGCTTACTAATTACAGACAAATCAGTTGAAACTGTGCTGGTCCAAGGCTGATAATTTGTTTTAGCAATTGCATCCCATGGTAATGCATTTGGATTGTCTTTTTCGCGCAACTTTAAATATTCATATGAATCTGGAATAATCACATCAGGTACAACTCCATTGAGTTGAGTCGATCCACCGTTCACCCTATAAAATTTTTGAAAAGTAAGCGCAACAGCTCCATACTCTGTTCTACCACTGTACATATCAATCGGCTTACCAAAAGGTATAGGTCTTTGAACAGTTCCTTTCCCATAAGTAGATGTACTTCCAATGATGATTCCTCTTTTATAATCTTGAATAGCTGCGGCAAAAATTTCGCTCGCTGAAGCACTTAATTCATTCACTAAAACTGTAAGTGGTCCATCATACAAGACAGATTCATCATTATCTCTCCAAGTAAAATTGTCTACATTACCATCTCTTTCTTTTACTTGAACAACCGTTCCACTTTTAATAAACAATCCAACCATTTTAACCACTTCCACCAAAGATCCTCCCCCATTATTTCTTAAATCGATTACTATACCTTTTACGTTTTCTGCTTTTAATTTGGTTACTTCTTTTGCCACATCATCAGAACAACGGTACCCATTTTTATCCTCAAAATTGGCATAGAAATCTGGCAAAGAAATATAGCCTATCTTATCTTTTCCATTTTGAACAATGGCACTTCTAGCCAAGCCTTCATCTTGTTCAATTTTTTCCCGAATCATTGATACTACTATGATTGTTCCATCTTGTTTTTTTACAGTAAGTCTTACTTCAGTATCTTTATTTCCTCTGATCAATTTAACGGCATCAGTCACTTCATATCCACTAATATCCACTGGTTCTGCACTTCCTTGGGCTACTTTAATGATAAGATCCCCTACAACAATCTTTCCGGATTTTGATGCAGGCCAACCATTTACTATACTTGCAATTTTAACTCCATTATCATCTTGCTGTAATTGAGCTCCAATTCCATAAAACTGATTACTCATTTTTTCGTCGAAGCCACGTTTTTCTACTGGAGGAAAATAATCAGTATGAGGATCCATTAAATTAGTAACTACATTCACAAAGGCATTAAAACGTTGTTCTTCAGTATAAGAAGTTTTTATTCTATTGAAACTTCTTTCAATAGATTTCATCACTTTAGATCTAGCTTCAGCTTCTAAACTATCATCTGGTTTTGAAATATATCCTTCCTTCCCTTTATTTTTTTCACGCTCTTCAACTAAATCGATATAACGTTCTAATGTATAATATTTAATTTTTTTTCTCCACCGATCTTTTCTTTCTGCTTCATTCATTGAAAAACCTAATTTCTCTCCATCCATTTGAACTGTTTCATCTACATTAAAATCAAAAGGTTTCGATAAAATATCTTTGTACAATTGAATCGCTTCATTGACTCTTTTTTCATAAATAGCACTCACTGCAGGTTGAAACTGAATTGTTGCTCCATGAATTTCATCATCGATTGTAGTTTCATATTTTTTTAATTCTGCAATATCTGATTGTAAAAACAATGACTTATCGCCATCCAATTGATCTAAATAAGCGGTAAAAACCTGTTTAGAAAAAGCATCATTAATTGGTTTAGGACTGTAATGTTCTTGTTCTAATAATGCACCAACAGCATTAAGCAACCGCTGTTGAAGAGTTACTAAATTATTGGATTCTTTATGGCCAATGGTTCTAAAAGCAAAAAACAGACCACCAAATAATACGATGGCCATTAGTACTAATCCTTTTCTTGTCTTCATAAATTGCTTCAATTTTTGCATGATCTGCTCAAAAATAACTTAAAATGAATTTACATTATAATAAAACAATTCAATTAACAAAGCTTTGGAAGGATTGTT
The DNA here is from genome assembly GCA_037129425.1 of Sphingobacteriia bacterium. Lineage (GTDB taxonomy): Bacteria > Bacteroidota > Bacteroidia > Chitinophagales > Chitinophagaceae > Sediminibacterium. Next base: position 179,665 of record JBAXUV010000001.1, on the reverse strand, counting down.
TTTTGAAGAAAATATACTATTTTTGCACCCCACTAAAACGGAGGGCGTAGCTCAGTTGGTTAGAGCGTCAGTTTGTGGCACTGAAGGCCGGGGGTTCGAGACCCCTCGTTCTCCCATCATAAAACCTATAAGACTCGTGTTTTATAGGTTTTTTAAATTTAATACATGAATTTAATCTACTTAATACCCTTTATTTCCGCATTTATTGGCTGGTTTACCAATTGGATTGCCATAAAAATGCTTTTTCACCCAAAAGAGCCAAAAAAGATTTTTGGAATTACTTTCCATGGAATTTTTCCTAAAAGACAAAAACAGTTTGCAGAGAAATTAGGCAAATTGGTAAGTAACGAGTTATTGTCTTTTAAGGATATTGAAGAGAAAATCAGCAATCCGGCCAATATCAGCAAATTGATGCCCTTTGTAGAAGCGCATATTGACCATTTTTTAAGAGTAAAACTGGCAGAGCAAATGCCCGTAATCAGCATGTTTATTGGCGATAAGACCATCAATCAGCTAAAAGAAGTATTCATAACTGAATTAACGGATCTTTTTCCGGTTATCATGAAAAACTACATGAATAACCTCCAAGAAGACCTTGATCTAGAGAAAATTGTAACTCAAAAAGTAGCAGGCTTTTCATCCGATAAGTTAGAACAAATATTGAACGACATTATGGCTAAAGAATTCCGATTTGTGGAGATAATAGGTGGGGTTTTAGGGTTTTTAATCGGACTTTTACAGGTTCTTCTGACCCTTTTAGCTTAGTCACCGAATAAAATCGGTAAGCATTCCCTATTCATTCAAACTTTATCCATTCAAATTTGTCTTATTACCGTTTGTGTAATGCAAATCACATTCATCCAATTCCTGATGCAATTTTGCATCTATTAACAAAGTTTATTATGCGTAATTTTTTGATTCTTCTAAGTATGTTTTTGGTAAGTTTAACTGCAACAGCGCAGTTTCCTGGTATGGGAGGACGCCCAGGTGGAGCGGCAGGTGGAAGCCAGAATACCAATATTGGTCATTTTTATGGGAAAATTGCAGATTCGAAGACAAATAAAGGAATCGAAGGTGTAACTGTTCAATTAAAAGGAAACAAGTTTGATACGGCTACTAAAAAAATGAAAGAAGCCATTTTAGGCACAATCATTACAAAGGCCAATGGAGATTTTACTTTTGAGAATTTATCCTTATTTGGCAACTTCAAATTAACCATGAGTGCAATTGGGTATAAAAGCCTTGAACAACAAATTAATTTTGGGATTAAGTTTCCTCAAGCTGGTGCTCCAATGGATTTTCAAAAAATATTGGGTCAAGCCGATAAAGATCTAGGTAATATTAAATTGGAAGAAGATGCAACCAATTTGGGGAATGTAACTGTTACTTCTTCAAGCAAACCACAATTTGAACTCGGAATTGATAGAAAGATTTTTAATGTAGATAAAAACTTAATGGGATCTGGGCAGACCGCTACAGAATTAATGAGAAATATTCCTGCATTAAATGTTGATATCGATGGTAATGTTACGCTAAGAAATGCCGCCCCTACTATTTTTATTGATGGCAGACCAACTACTATTACATTGGATCAAATTCCATCAGACATTATTGATAAAGTTGAATTGATTACAAACCCTTCTGCAAAATATGATGCTTCAGGTGGTAATGCGGGTATATTAAATATCGTTTTAAAGAAAAATAAAAAATCTGGTTACAATGGTGGCATAAGAGCTGGTATTGATTCACGTGGCATGCCAAATTTAGGAGCTGACATTAATTTACGCCAAAATAAGATCAACTTTACAGGAAGCGGCAATTACAATCAGCGTAAATCTATTTCTGAAGGAATTACAGATCGAAATAATTTAATCACCCCATTAAGCAATGTTTACAATGTAACCAATTCTACTAATACCGGATATTTTGCTTTTGCAAGAGCTGGTGTAGATTATTTTGTTGACAATAGAAATACCATTTCATTGTCTGGAAATTATGTAAATGGAGAATTTGATAATGATCAATTTCAACGTGTAGATTCAACCATTAATAAAATTCCAAAGTCATATACCAATATCGGAACTAATAGTTTGTCAACTTTTAAAAACTGGGGAACACAATTGAGTTTTAAACACAATTTCGCAAAGAGTGGTCATAGTATTTCTTCTGATTATAATTACAATAGCAGTAAGAATAACAACAATTCAGACATCAATAACTATACTTACAATTTAAGTAATGTTCAAGTAGGATTGCCGATCATACAAAGAGGTATTGGTGGTGGAAATAGTACCAATAATACTATTCAGGTTGATTACGAAAATCCATTAACAGACGATTCTAAATTTGAAGCAGGTGGAAGAGCTGCTATTAGAGATTTCTCCAATATTTTAGATCAATATCGTTTTTTCCCTACTCTAGGAACATATGTATTGGTTCCTTCAATCAGCAGTAGATATAAATACAACGACCAGGTGTATGCTGCTTATACTACCTATAGCTTTAAAGTGAAAAAATGGAGCTACCAGTTGGGATTAAGAGCAGAGAGTTCGAATTATACTGGAACTTTGATCAATTCTAAAGGCGCAGACTCTGCAAACTTTAAAGTAACCTATCCGTTAAGTTTGTTTCCAAGTGCTTTCCTTACTTATAAGTTGAATGATAAGGTAGATTATCAAATTAACTATTCTAGAAGAATTAACAGACCCAATTTCTTCCAGTTGATGCCTTTCCCTGATTATACTGATCCTCAAAATATAAGTTTAGGTAATGCAGCATTAAGACCTGAATTTACCAACTCATTTGAAATGTCCTGGAACAATGCATACAAGAAAGGGTCGAATTTATTAGCCACTGTATTCTTTAAATATTCTACAGACTTAATTACTCGTTATGTATATCGCGATAAAAATGCATTGGTTCCAACTGATAGCGCATTTTTCAGCACCTACATTAACGCAAATAGCGCTACTAGTTTTGGACTAGAATTAACGGAAAAAACATCTCTTACCAAGTGGTGGGAAATTACGGTAAACTTTAACTTGTTTAATTCTAAAATCAACGCTTCAGTACCAGGCCAACCTGATTTAGTACAACAACAATGGAGTTTTTTCACCAAGTTCAATAACACATTTAAAGTATCAAAAGGATTATCTATTCAATTGAGTGGAGATTATCAAGGTCAAACAGTATTGCCACAAAGTTCTGGTGGTGGTGGACGTGGTGGCGGATTTGGTGGCGGTGGCGGAATGATGTTTGGCGGCGGCCCACAATCAGGAGCACAAGGTTATAATTTACCAAGATACGGTGTTGATTTAGCTATTAGAAAAGATTTTACCTGGAAGAATGGCAGAACCGCAAACATTACTTTAAGCATGAATGATGTTTTCAGAACTCAATTATTTCAATCATACTCTGAAAGTTCATTCTTCAATCAAACCAGTCAACGTAGAAGAGATCCACAAGTATTGCGTTTAAACTTCAGCTACCGTTTTGGTAAATTTGATGCTAGCTTATTCAAAAGAAAGAATACTAAAGCCGATCAAAGTGGCGGAATGGATATGATGCAACAGTAGATGTAACAGTTATTAAAAAATAGATGAACGGGGTAGTTAATAACTACTCCGTTTTTTTATTGATTTTTTCCAGTGAGCATTGGCACAAAAGAAAATTCTTCAAAAGTTTCTTCTTTAATAGAGCCATCTTCCAACTTACTTAATCTTAGCATACGTTGGGCCTCCCCTTCATCTACTGGAATGACCATGATTCCGCCAGGCTTTAATTGCTCGATTAATTTAGGTGGAATAAACGGGGCAGCCGCAGTAATAATTATTTTATCAAAGGGGCCATATGTAGGCAAACCCTGAAATCCGTCTCCGTAAAAGAATTTAATATTAGGATATTGATTGCGGAAAAAATAAAAAAGCTTTTGCTCTTCATATAGTTTCTTTTGGCGCTCAATGGTAAAAACAAATTGTGCTCCTAATTCAGCCAAAATGGTTGTTTGATAAATACTCCCCGTGCCAATTTCTAAAACCTTCTCCCCTTTTTTTACTTGCAATAATTGTGTTTGATACGCCACTGTATATGGGTGAGAAATAGTTTGATCCGCTGCAATTGGAAAAGCCCTGTTCTCATAAGCAATTTTATCAAATGCAGAATCTAAAAAGTAATGACGGGGAATCTTATTCATTGCATCCAATACCCCTTCATCGCTTATTCCTTTTTCTCTTAACACTTCTATCAACTTTCGGCGCATGCCTTTATGTTGAAAATCATCTTTATAATCTCTATTGGGCGACATGGCGCGAATATAGTTAATCTAATTGCATACTTTGAATGATCCCTTTAATTCTGTTTTCCAATTCGAGTTGTTTTGCATCAAATTCTGCTTTTGAATTCAAAGTAGTTTTTACACTGAAATAGAATTTTATTTTCGGTTCGGTACCAGAAGGTCGAGCAGAAATCTTACTTCCATCAGCAGTTATAAACTGCAATACATTACTTTTTGGTAAACTGATCAGCCAGGTTTCTCCTGTTTGTAAATTCTTACCTGTTTGTAATTGATAATCTAATAAAGTGATAACAGCAGAACCATTAATAGTGGATGGCGGATTGGTTCTGTATCCCTCCATCATATCAGCTATTTCTTTCTGCCCATTCATTCCTTTTTTAGTAATGCTAATTAAGGTTTCATAATAAAAACCATACTGCAAATACAATTCGATCATTTTGTCGAATAAGCTCTTTCCTTTATTCTTTTCATAAGCAGCCATCTCACACATTAATCCAACTGCACTAACAGCATCCTTATCTCTAATTTGATCTCCAATCATTAAACCAAAACTTTCTTCCCCTCCTATTACATAATTTTCTTTTCCTTCTAATTCCTTGATTTTTTCAGCGATCCATTTAAAACCGGTCAATACATTATAACAAGCCACATGATTTTGCTTAGCAACTTCATTGATCATCTCTGTAGTTACAATGGTTGAAACAACCATATCATTAGGCTGAGCAATTCCTTTAGCTTTTCTTGCTTCCATCATATAGGCAAAAGCCAAAACTGCAGTTTGATTGCCATTCATTAACACCCAATCCCCTTTATGATTTTTAACACCAATACCAACTCTATCAGCATCAGGATCTGTACCTAATAAAATATCTGCATTGATGGATTGTGCTTTTTTCAACCCAATACTCATGGTTTCACTTTCTTCCGGATTAGGATAAGCAACTGTAGGGAAATTACCATCAGGTGTAGCTTGCTCTTCAACTATTGTTACATTGGTAAACCCAAAACGAGTTAACATTTGAGGAACCAAAGTAATACCTGTGCCATGAATAGGGGTATATACAATTTTTAAATCGTGTTGTTTGGCAATAACATCAGGATAAACACTTAAGCCAGCAACCATGGTTAAATAAGCATCATCCATTTCCTTCCCCATAATGGTGATATTCGATTCTCCACCAGTCCATTTGACTGAATCAACTCCATCAATTGCTTCCACTTCTATAATTACATTTTTATCATGTGGAGGTACCAATTGACCACCATCATTCCAATACGCTTTGTACCCATTGTATTCTTTAGGGTTATGAGATGCTGTGCAAACCACACCCGCTTTACAACCTAAATATCGAATTGCAAAACTCAATTCTGGTGTAGGACGTAAAGCATCAAATAAATACACTTTTATACCATTTGCAGCAAAAACATTTGCTGTTGTTTCAGCAAAGAATCGACTATTGTTTCTGCTATCATGCGCTATAGCTACTTTTATCTCTTCGCTACCATATGTTTTTTTAAGATAATTGGCAAAACCTTGAGTGGCCATTCCAATGGTATATTTATTTACTCGATTGGTACCCACTCCCATTAACCCACGCAAACCACCTGTTCCAAACTCTAAATTTCTGTAAAAAGCATCTGCTAATTCATCGGGATTAGCTTTCTGCAAATCAGCTATGAGTGCTTTCGTTTGTGCATCGTAATTTCCATTTACCCAGATATTAACTCTTTCTTGTATGGCAGCGTTCATGTTTGGTTGAATTTTATTTAGATAACAATTTTAGTGATAAATTCTTATAATTCAATGAAAGGTTGAAGTTATTACACATACTGCTCAAACCATTGAAAATGTTTGGATATAATAGCCAATTTTTCTTTCTTGATATAATCAAGATAAGCAGATGCAACAGGAGAAAAATGCTTATCCTTCAACCAAATTAAATTCCATGTAGATTGAATAGGAAACCCCTTAACGGGAATAATTTGAAGGTCTTTATTTTGCAATTCATTTTTTATACCTATCAATGGCATAATAGAGCAGCCAAGGCCTGCTATTACTGCCTGCTTTACTGCTTCATTGGTGGTTAATTCCATTTTCTTTTGAACTGGCAATTTATTTTGATGAATATACCGCTCCATTACCAACCTGGTTCCTGATCCATTTTCCCGGTATATTAACGGAATAGATTTAAAAATATTTTTATCATAAGCCTTTTTATTTACCCTCATATCGGCGTTGGTTACCAAAAACAATTTATTCTGCACTAAGGCAACTTTATCAATTTTGATTTGCTCTGGCAAAACAGAAACCAATGCAAAATCAATTTCATTTTTTTCTAAGCATTCAATGACTTTTGATTTATTAGTTACATCCATTACTAATTCGACGCTAGAATGTTTTTGAAGAAAATCACTTAAAAAAAAGGGCATCACATATTTACCAGTGGATACCACAGATAATTTTAACCTCCCAGTAAGCTGACCCTTAAAGGCCATTGTTCTGTGCTGAATAGCCGCTACTTCATTCAAAATATTTTGAGCTGCCAATGCAATTTCTTTGCCGAAATCGGTAATATACAGTTTCCTTCCAATCACTTCAGTAAGCGGAATCTCAAATTGGTCTTGAAAGTTTTTTAATTGAATCGATACAGCTGGCTGAGATAAATGCATGTCTTCGGCGGCTTTAGTAATACTTTCTTTTTGAGCAACCATTAAAAACACTTGTAATTGATGTAGCGTATAATTCATAAATATTATTTATGTATAGTATAATAAAGTTAAATAAAATTAAATGAATTAATCTACTCATTTTTGCATTATCAAAATCAACGTAAAAACAATAAAAATGAATCTATCTATTTTAAACGGCCACTTTAACAAGCAAGATGCCATTTCATTACTTACTCAAATGGTACACATTAAGATTGAATTCCATGAAAGTAGTATCACCAAAACAAGCATGATAGAAGATATCAAAATGCATGAAAACCGTATTAAGCAATTACAAAATGAATTACATGCTGTAAGGAACCAGATCAATGCCGTAAACGGGCATATCGATTTAAAAGGATTGATTGAAATTGGGATTGCTTAAAAAATGAGCGATTTCAACCAAGTTAAATTACGTAGGCCCCAACAATCTCCCCATTAACCACTTCCACTTGAATGTGGTCTTCTTTGGTAGTAGCCAATGAAAGACCCACATAATCAGGCTTTACAGGAAATAGTTGATGCATTCTTTCCACCAATACCATCGTCTGTATACTTTTTGGATGTCCTTCTAAAATGGGTTTTAACGCGTACACTAGTGTACGTCCGCTATTAGAAACATCATCTATTATCACAATATTTTTCCCATTCAATTCTACTTGCTCACTCAACACCACGTCAGTGGGATGATCTTTATCTAATTGCATTGAAACAATTTGCATTGAATTAGCAATATACTGGTGAAGTAATTTTCCAAGTTTTTCTGCCACTGTAGTTCCGCTATTTCGAATTCCAATTAAAACAACAGGCGCATCATTTCCGCTCAGGTTTTCTGCCAGCTCCAGACTCATCCTCTGTATTTTTTGAGCAGCTTGGTTTTGGTTTAGAATATATCTTTTTTCAGGCATAACCTTGTTTTATAGTCCAAATTAACAACATTAAATGCATTCAACAATTGGTAAGTGAAAGTACTAATTAACTATCTTAGCAGCATAATCAATTTCTATGCAGTATATTCCTCAAATCGGATTCCTCCTTTTAGCAGTTTTGGGCATTGGCTTATTCACCAAAAAAGCTATTGAAATCAAAAGAAATATTTTTTTGGGGAAGGATGAAGATTTATCTGATCAACCTGGCAAAAGATGGAAAAACCTGATCTTATTGGCACTTGGGCAAAAGAAAATGTTTAAGAACCCATTAGTTGCTATTATGCACTTGGTTATCTATGCCGGATTTATTATAATCAATTTAGAAGTACTGGAAATTGTATTAGACGGATTGCTTGGAACGCATCGATTGTTTCTTCCCTATTTAAGAGGATTCTATTCTTTTCTGATCAACTTTTTTGAATTGCTTGCATTGGGCGTAATCATCGTTTGTGTAATCTTTTTAGCACGTAGAAATATCATTCGTTTGAAAAGATTTATGTCGAAAGATTTAAATGGTTGGGCTCGATCAGATGCCAATTATATTTTATTTGTTGAAATTATTTTGATGAGCTTATTCCTTACAATGAATGCTACGGATCAGGTGTTGCAAGGTTTAGGGGCCGAACATTACCATACAACCAATGCATTTATTATTTCATCAAAGCTTACTCCAATTTTTAATGGTTTGAGTGTTGATTCACTAATCGCTATCGAAAGAACCGCCTGGTGGTTGCATATCGCTGGTATTTTTGCTTTTTTAAACTACCTACCCTATTCTAAACATTTACATATAATGCTGGCATTTCCAAATGCTTATTTTGCCCGTTTAGATGCACCTGGAAAAATGAAAAACATGCCTGCGGTACAAAATGAAGTATTGTATGCCATGCAACCTGAATTAGCTCCTACAGATGCTGCACCTCCTGCTAGTTTTGGGGCGAAAGATATTTTTGATTTGAGTTGGAAAAACTTACTAGATGCCTATAGTTGCACCGAATGTGGAAGATGTACTGCAGCTTGTCCGGCTAACAGCACGGGGAAACTTTTAAGTCCTAGAAAAATCATGATGGCTACCAGAGACAGAATGGAAGATGTAGGTAAAAACATCAATATAAATAAGGAATTTAAACCGGATCAAAAGTCTCTTTTGCATGATTACATAAGTGTAGAAGAATTAAGAGCCTGTACTACTTGTAATGCATGCGTTGAAGAATGCCCTGTAAGTATTTCACCGTTAGATATCATAGTAGAATTAAGAAGATCGCTAATTATGGAAGAAAGTAATGCTCCACAAGAATGGAATGGCACTTTTAGCAATATCGAAAACAATTTTGCTCCATGGAAGTTTTCTCCTGATGATAGAGATAAATGGGCAACTGAAATGGCCTAATTGGAATTATACAAAAGGCTTGTAAACGATTCTCCACAATTGAAGTAAGGCGGTGAGAATAAAAATGATACCCATTATTTGATTGAGGGTTTTATTACTGGTGTTGAGTTTATTAACTAACCAGTTTCCTCCATGTATATAAACCGCTAGTCCAGCAATGGTTCCTGTTCCTGCGCCAACGGTAAATAAATTAAATGCTAAAGCCGAAGAAGGCAGTAATCCCATCTGAAATAAAGTACTGGTCCATAAAAACCAAAAGGGTATTTGAACAGGGTTTAATGCACTCATCATCAACCCTAATAAAAATCGATGAAGTTTATTTTTCAAAACCAACGATTTGGATTCGCCATGTTGCTTCTTAGCAGTTACAAAAGCCATAATTCCCAAAATCAGAAATAGTACTACTGTTAACCAACCCAAGGCCAAAAACCAGTTCCGATGTTGCGTAACCCAATCCATCCCTGTTAAAGCAAATCGCAAATAAATCATTTCTACTATGGCAACGCCTATTGCAAATTCCCAAGCTTTTTTAAAACCCTCTTGTAAACCAATTTGGGTACTGGTAAAACTCATATTACCAAGCGGTAATTGGCCTAAAAAACTCACAGTAAAACCCAATAAAATAAATACCAGCTGCTGCATTGATGCAATTTAACCCATACCAATCATTTAAATGTTACAAAAATCCGGTCAATGGCAATATTCACTTAATTTTGAACCACTAAAATCAGATTCATGAAGATTAATACAATGGCGGATATGATGGCAGCAGGTGAAATGCCTGAAGTGTTATTTTGGGTAGGCTGTGCAGGAAGTTTTGATCAACGAGCACAGAAAATCACCAAAGCATTTGCCACTATTTTAGACAAAGTAGGCATTAAATTCGCCATTTTAGGAAAAGAAGAAGCCTGTACTGGGGATCCTGCTCGTAGAGCTGGTAATGAATTTTTATTCCAAATGATGGCTTATCAAAATATACAAGTGCTCAATGGATATGGCATTAAAAAAATTGTAACCACTTGCCCACATTGTTTCAATACTTTGAAGAATGAATATCCCGAATTAGGAGGCAATTATGAAGTAATCCATCACACTACTCTATTGCAAGAACTCATTAATGAAGGCAGGATAAAAATGAAAGAGGGTGGAGAATTCAAAGGAAAGAAAATTTCTTACCACGATAGTTGTTATTTAGGAAGAGCAAATGATATTTATGAGGCACCTCGTAAAGTATTAGAAGCTTTAGATGCTGAATTAGTGGAAATGAAAAGATGCCGAACCAATGGACTTTGCTGTGGTGCAGGTGGATCTCAAATGTTCAAAGAAGATGAACCAGGAGATACAAGAATTAATATGGAAAGAGCAGATGAAGCATTAGCAACCGGAGCATCATTTATTGCTGCTGCTTGCCCTTTTTGTAATACCATGATGACTGATGGTGTAAAGAATAGAGAAAAAGAAAATGAAGTAGGTGTTTTAGATGTAGCTGAAATGATCGCTGCAAGTATGCAATAAAAACTAAAAAATGGATTTAAACTACCAGCAACATATTCCGGATAATTTTTCCGATGATTCAAAAGTTTGGGTTTACCAAAGTAGTAGATTATTTAGCATGAGTGAAGCTTTTGAAATAGAAGATATCTTGACTGATTTTACCAATAATTGGAAATCTCATGGAGTTCCTGTAAAAGGGTATTCCAATTTGTTCTTCGGACAATTTATAGTGTTAATGGCTGATGAATCTGCCGCAAAAGTAGGCGGATGCAGCACAGACAGTTCAGTACATGCAATTCAAGCCATTGAACAAAAATGCAAGGTCAATTTAATGGATCGCCAAACTTTGGCATTTATCATTCACGATAAATTGCAAATGTTACCTCTTTCCCAAATTAATTATGCTTTTGAAAATAACTTTTTAGACGAGCATACTTTGTATTTCAACAATCTGGTTGCAACAAAAAAAATGCTGATGAATGAATGGCTGGTACCTGTAAAAAACAGCTGGTTAAGATCTAAAATTAAATATTTAGCAACTACCTAAACAATTAGCGCTTTAGCTTATCCAGTATTTCCTTTTTTTGTTTATCACTCAATGTGCTTTTTTGAACCAATTTGTTTAACTGGTAACTAATCGACAAACGATAGTTTCTCGTTGTAGTAGCGTTTACACTTTCAATATTGAACTGTTTTCCCGTAGTAACGGTAATATATTGTTGTGGAGTAAATGGATCAATAACATTCAATCCAATTATCAACCTGCGATCAAAGAATTTTCTTTGTACGCCTAAATTTAAACTAAGGTTACTCCTACTCCTTCCTTGTGGGTCTGCGAAACTGTTGAACCTGGTTGATCCTTCAATATTCCAGACATTGGTTGGAGTGTACGTGTAATTTAAACTAGAATAAAATGTCCCCCCATCTTGGTAAAGGTAAATTTGCTTTTCTTTTTCACTATACATATTATAGGTAAAACCAGCACTTGCATTCATTCTAAATTGCTTGTTAAAAGTATAGCCACCAAAAACACTTGCTTCGTATTCTTTTCTTGCAGCAATATTCAAATAGGTAACAACTGTTTTTCCGCCTTCAATTAAGTTGCGAATAGTATTAAAAACATTGTCTACTTTATTAAATCCTATTGATGTATTGATATAATACTTCCCTTTGACCCAACTAAGATTCCAATCGAAATTATGAGAAAGTGTTGGCACTAAATATGGATTACCAAATCGAAGGTTATATGGGTCACTATAATCTACATTTGGATTTAACTCTCCAATACCAGGCCTTCGGATAGTAGCTCTATATACCAGCGACGTATTTAATGTTTTATCAAATTCTTTTCTCAATGTAAGGTTCGGCAAAATATTCCAGTAATTATTAGACACATCGGATACATTGGCCTTGATAAAATTAAATCCCATGATTGTCTGTTCGGCTTGAGCTCCAAATGTTAATCGAATATTCTCCTTAAACAAAAAACTAAGGCCCGCACGTATGGTAAAAATATTTTGCTTAAATAAGAAATCATTGCTTAACAAATCATTGGGAACATAGACTCCGTCCGATTTTCTCAAGAATGCCGTATTCAATGTATTGTGAAAATCGGATACTAAATAATTGAATCCACCAGAAAAACTACTCCCTTTCATTTTTAAAGGCTTGGTATATTCTAATCTGCTGGTGAGTGAGCGATTGCTATTGTTAAAATATTGGGTTTGAGTTGAATCGACTCCTGTAGGGATAAGAACTGGATTTAAAAATTGTTGAAAGAAATCTCGATCGTTGTCATTTTTACTGGTATTACCAATTACAAAAATGCGCAACACTTCAGCCAGATTTTTCCCCTTATGGGTATATGAAAAAGTGACGCTATGTGTATAACCATCGCCAACACTTTGATTCTCTCGAGTGCTAACTTTATACACTTCATTAAAACGATTGAAATTGGTATAACTATTATTACTTAAATTATCGAAATAATTGAGATTACCCTGATACACAAAACCAAATTGATTATTCTTGTTCATTTCATAATCAATTTGTGTCCGCCAATTCGGTCGGGTATTCTTATTGGTAAACCTGCCAGTTGTTTTAAAATAATTAGTTGAATCGGTATATATATTAGTTCGAGTACTATAACTATTGCCACTAATTTGGCTCACCCCAGTGCCAATGGTTTGATTGATAGATAATTTTTTATTCCTATAACTTAAATTGCCAGAAAAATTTCCTTCACCCCTTGTACCTGCACTAATATTTACTCTACCCACCCATCCTATTTTCCCTTTTTTAGTAACGATATTTATGACCCCACCAGTTTCGGTAGCATATTGTGGAGGCGGATTAGTCATCACTTCAATTTTCTCAATACTACTGCCTGGCAAACTCTCTAAAAGATCTTGTAATTGTTGTGGCGTCAGATCTGTTGGTTTATCATCTATCAATATTTTCGGCTCTTTGCCTTTCAATAAAATTTTACCGGTAGGGTCGTTATTAATTAATGGGATATTCTTAAGAATTTCTGCAGTACTCGACCCATTACTAAGTGCACTTTCTCCAACATTATATGTGAGTTTATCATCTTTAACTTCAATCAAGGGCTTTTCTGAATAAACAATTACTTCATTCAAAACATTGCTCTCTTCTTTCAACTTAACATCTCCAATATTAAAATCGTAACGATCTGCCCTTAAAAAAATACTGTCAATTTGTGTATTGGCAAAACCCATTGCTCTAGCCCGAAGTGTAAAATACCCGAAACCTAAATGATTGAACTCGAATGCACCGTTCTTATCGGTTATGGTTGAATAAAGTAATGAATCGGTTGCAGTCTTATAAAGGTCTATTCTTGCCAGCGGAATTGATTTTCCTTTTGTAGCTTCAACTAAATTTCCAATGATTATACCAAATTTTGTTTTATCAGGAGTTGCAGACTGCTGTGCAGAAGATTGACCTGCTAATAAAACTAAAATAAGTAGTAGGTAGTACCTCATTGGGCCCTATTGAGCATATACAACATTATTTAAAAATAGTCTTCAAGGTATTAATCAAGTCATCCCCTCGCAAATTTTTAGCAATAACAATTCCATTAGGATCTACTAAAAAGTTTGCAGGAATAGAACCAATTTTATACAATCTGGCAACTTCATTATCAAAATACTTTAAATCGCTTAATTGAGTCCAGGCCAATTTATCTTTTCTGATGGCTTGAATCCAACCAGCCCTTTCTTGATCCAATGAAATTCCAAGCACTGTAAATCCTTTTGATTTGAAAGTATTAAAAGCTTCCACAACTGTTGGATTCTCCGCTCTGCAAGGCCCACACCAACTAGCCCAAAAATCAATCAATACATATTTCCCTTTAAAAGAGGCTAATGATATTACTTTACCAGCAGTATCTTTTTGGCTAAACCCAATTGCAGGAGTTCCTATGGCATTTATTTTTGAATCTGCAATGATCTTTTCTAATACTTTAGCAAAAGAACCTTGCTTAGCACTTGCATCCAATGTATTGTATCTATCTTCTATGTCCTTAGGTCCGTTTAACAGCGGACTCACAACATACAAAACGAAAGGACTTACAGGAGATGTTTTTTTTGACTGGGTAAAAAATGTTGCTTCCTGAACTACCCTACCTTTTGTTGTTTCGAAAACGACTATCATAGAGTCTCTTTTTCTCGGATCTCTTTCAGCATTTATTTTGGGCACCAGAACATTCAACTCTTCCCTGATAGGATTAAACCTAGATTTGAATAATACATAATCGTCTTCAACTGCACTTCCTTTAACTTCCGCTTTGGAAAGTTCATTAAAGTCTCCGTCAATAGTTACTGTGTTATTACTCATAAATAGATCTATCCCTTCATTGTATCCAACAAATCCAATTTGAAAAATATCTGGTTCAGCTAATACTCCTTTGAAATAAAATTTACCATTACGCACTGTATCTGTTGCGATGGTTTTTCCATTTGAACCATTCATCAAAAAAACCAACATATTGGGCTTGGTATTTTTAATAGTAGCTTTTATTTCAAAAGATTGCTGTGCATTTAATTGACCTACAATAAAAAGAAAAACCAAGAAAGAGGAAAATTTATTCATACTATTTTGAATGACGTTTTTGCAAGATAGACAACACATCTGCTAATGTATGTCCTTTGGCATTTAATAAAAGTAAATAATGAAATAACAGGTCTGCAGACTCATTCAAAAACAATTCCGCGTTATTGTCTTTGGCTTCAATTACCATTTCCACAGCTTCCTCTCCAACTTTTTGTGCAATCTTATTAATCCCTTTTGCAAACATTTTTGCAACATAGGAATCCTCAACAGGTGCTTTTTTTCTAATATTAATAATTTCTTCTAAATATTGTAAGAAATCATCTGTATGGTTGGGTTCGCTCCAACAAGTATCTGCACCAGTATGGCAGGTTGGTCCATTCGGATGCGCTTTAATTAGCAGGGTATCATTATCACAATCAACGGCAATAGACTTCAATGCTAAGAAATGACCACTTTCTTCTCCCTTTGTCCATAATCTATTTTTACTTCTACTGTAAAAAGTTACTTTACCTAAACTAAGCGTTTGTTTATATGCTTCTTCATTCATAAACCCTAACATCAATACTTTATGGGTTTGATGATCTTGAATGATGGCCGGCACCAATCCATCAGGATATTTTTCAAAGTTGATAATCATGTTGCAAATTTCGGGATTTATAATCGCATCGCGATGCCTTTTTCGGCGAGGTGCTGTTTTAATTCGGGAATTGCTATTTCTTTATAGTGAAAAATACTGGCCGCTAATGCTGCATCTGCACCTCCTAATTGAAAAACATCTCCAAAATGCTCCATTTTACCAGCTCCTCCAGAAGCGATTATTGGAACGGGTAGATTTGCGGATAATTCTTTTGTAATATCCAATGCAAATCCTTGTTTGGTTCCATCATTGTTCATAGATGTAAGCAAAATCTCACCTGCACCTAAATCTACTGCTTGTTTAGCCCAATCAAAACAGCGCATATTTGTCTTGACCCTTCCTCCATTCAAATACACATACCAGTTACCATCTGCTTCTTTTTTAGTATCAATGGCCAAAACAACACATTGACTTCCAAATTCTTTAGCCAAATCCTTAATTAAGGCGGGATTTTTAAATGCAGAAGTATTCACTGAAATTTTATCAGCACCATTTTGAAGTAAAACACTAACATCATCAACTGAAGCAATTCCTCCACCTACAGTAAATGGAATATTGATATGGTGGGCAATTTTATTAACTAGCTCGCTCAAAGTTTTTCTGCGTTCGTTGGTAGCAGTAATATCTAGAAACACCAGTTCATCTGCACCTTGCGCCGCATATAATGCACCCAATTCAACAGGATCTCCAGCATCGCGAATATCTTCGAAGTTGATACCTTTTACAGTTCGTCCATCTTTAATGTCTAAGCAGGCTATTATTCTTTTTGTAAGCAAAATAAAAATGATGATTAAGGGTTATTAATTATGAATTAAGAAAGATGAATTATGAATTAAGAGATATGAATGAAATGAGTTCTTTTACCGTTATTCTTCCTTCGTAAATAGCTTTACCAATGATTACTCCATTGCATCCTATTCGTTTTAATTCATGAAGATCCTCTAGACTACTCACACCACCAGAAGCCACAAAAAAAAGTCGGGGAAACTGATTAATAATTTTTTCATACAAAGGAATAGATGGCCCTTCAAGTTTACCGTCTTTACTAATATCGGTGCAAAAAACTTGATTCAATCCTTCATCTAAATAAGATTGAATAAAATCAAAAACGTTTTTATTAGTGGTCTCCAACCAACCGCCAACAGCAATCAATTCTTCTTTAACATCGGCCCCTAGAAAAAATTTATGGGGGCCATATTGATGAATCCATTGTATAAACGTTGCAGGATCTTTTACTGCCAAACTTCCAATAGTAGCCATTTCTGCACCGGATTGAAAAACAATATCTAAATCAGCCGTATTTTTAATTCCTCCTCCAAAATCTATGATCAATTGGGTTTGAGACGCAATTGTTTCAAGCACTTTCCAATTCTGTACTTTTCCAGCTTTCGCTCCATCCAGATCTACCAAATGTAACCGCTTGATACCCGCCCCTTCAAACTCTTTGGCAACTTCTAAAGGAAACTCATTATATATTTTTTGCTGTGCATAATCACCCTGAGTTAGACGAACACATTTTCCATCAATGATATCAATTGCTGGTATTATTTGCATTGAAATTATAAATTAATAAAGTTTTTTAAAATTTGCTCTCCGATATCTGCACTTTTTTCTGGATGAAACTGTGTTCCATAAAAGTTATTAGCATGCAATGCAGAACTATATTCTTTCCCATAATTTGTTGTAGCTATACTATGTTCTCCAAGTGAAGCATAATATCCGTGAACAAAATAACAGTAACTATTTTCTTTTATCTGAGAGAATAAAGGTGTTTGCAAATGATAAATCGTATTCCATCCTATCTGAGGAATCTTGATACTATGCTTAGCATCATTTTTAAATCCTTTGACTTCGGAATTAAAAATACCTAAACATTCGGTATCGTTCTCTTCGCTGTACTTGCACATCAGTTGCATTCCCAGACAGATACCCAAAACAGGTTGTTTTAACTGTATGATTAATTGATCTAATTTTCTTTCCCGTAGATATTGCATAGCTGTACTCGCTTCTCCTACCCCAGGAAAAATTACTTTATCGGCACCCAAAATTTCATCTGGGGAGTCGGTAACCAATGCTGTGACCCCAATTCGTTCTAAAGCATAAAGAACTGATTGAATATTCCCTGCATTGTATTTAATGATGACCAATTTCATTTGTCCTATTTAATTTCCAATGATTGGTTGTAAAAACTGTTGTGTTGTTGTAACAATATCATTCATTTTTCCTAATTCTTTAATATAAGCAGAACCAATAATGGCACCATTGGCATTTTTACATGCTGCATCAAAACTTTCTTTGTCTTTAATGCCAAAACCCACCATTAGTGGATTCTTCAATTTCATTGACTGAAGTCGAAGTAGATATTTTTCGACCATTTCAAAATTAGTTGCTCCACCCGTTGTTGCAGAAGCACTTACAGCATACAAAAACCCTTCACTTAATTGATCTAAATGTTTGATTCGTTCAGGTGAAGTTTCAGGTGTAACCAGGAAAATAAAATTCAAACCATATTTACGAATGATAGCTCCATATTCTTGTTCAAATTCAAACTCAGGCAAATCTGGTAAAATCAAGCCATCTACACCTACTGATGCAGCATCGGCACAAAATTGTTCAAATCCGTATTGCAAAACAGGATTCATATACCCCATCAACACAATTCCTGTATTGGCCAATAATCCATTTTTACGGCAATCTTTCAACTGATGAAACAACAATTTCATATTCATCCCATTCAATAAAGCTTTACTACTGCTCTCTTGAATAATGGGTCCGTCAGCTAATGGATCGGAATAGGGCATTCCTATTTCTATGATGTCGGCGCCATTTGTTGCCAAAGACTCCATAATAGTCAATGTATCATTTACTGCAGGATAACCCGCAGTGAAATAAACATTCAATACTTTTTGCTTCTTTTGTTCGAATATTTTTTGAAGTCTACTCATTCAATTGATAATTTATTAATATAAACCTTCATTCATGGCCATCATATAAGTGGAAAGATCTTTATCCCCTCTTCCACTTAAACAAATCACCACCACATCAGTTGGTTGTAAATTCATTTTTCCCAAAACTGCAAATGCATGCGCAGTTTCTAAAGCAGGAATAATTCCTTCCGTTTTACTAACATGAAATGCAGCTTCCATAGCTTCATCATCAGTAGCACTTAAAAAAACTCCTCTGCCAGACTGAAACAAATTGGCATGCAATGGACCAACTCCTGGATAATCCAATCCTGCAGAAATACTATGAGGTTCTACCACTTGTCCATCTTCAGTTTGCATGACTAAACTTTTACTGCCATGTAAAATACCAGGTTTACCTAATTGAGTTGTAGCTGCGCTCATTCCACTATTCACCCCAAATCCTGCCGCTTCTACAGCAACTAACTGAACAGTTGGTTCATTCAAATAATGATAGAAAGCTCCAGCAGCATTGCTTCCACCTCCTACACAGGCGATAACATGAGTGGGTAATTCTGAACCTGTTTTAGCGTTCAATTGAATTCGAATTTCTTCACTGATGATACTTTGAAAACGTGCCACCATATCTGGATAAGGATGCGGTCCTACAACACTTCCGATAATATAATGCGTATCATTAGGATGATTGATCCAATCACGTATTGCTTCATTAGTAGCGTCTTTTAATGTTTTACTACCACTTGTTGCAGGAATAACTTTTGCTCCCAACATTTTCATTCTGGCTACATTGGGTGCTTGTCTTTCAATGTCTTTCTCCCCCATATAAACAATACATTCCATTCCCTTTAGTGCACATACAGTTGCTGTTGCAACTCCATGCTGACCTGCACCTGTTTCGGCAATGATGCGCGTTTTCCCTAATCTTCTAGCCAGCAAAATTTGCCCTATTGTATTATTAATTTTATGTGCTCCTGTATGACAAAGGTCTTCACGTTTCAAATAAATAGTAGTATTGAACTCAGCACTTAACCTTTCTGCATAAAACAATGGAGTTGGTCTGCCAACATAATCTTTCAATAATAATTTAAACTCTTTTATAAAAGAAGGCTCCTTCATGATTGAAAGATATTGCTGGTGTAATTCAGCAACATTTCCGTGTAACATTTCAGGAATATAAGCACCCCCGAATTGACCATAATAACCTTGCTCCGTTGGGTTTTGGTAATTCATAGTTCTATTTTTACTTATCATAATTTAATTGCAACACAATCAATCCTTTACTATCATCTATTCGTTGTACCAATTTATTATAGTTATAGGTTATTTTAAATTGATCAAATTGATCGATTCGATTGTCTGTATTATACATTACTTTTTGACCACCTAATTCAGATAAATATCCATTATAATTATATCGAAATGCTATATTCCCTATTCGATCTACCCTGCCTGAGAAATCATATAAAACAGAAGCCGTTCCAATGGTATTTACCAGCCCTTGGTAATTAAACCCGATTCTTACATCCCCTATCTGCTCCACTCTCTTTGAAACGCTATACACAATCGTTCCGTTTGCATCGGTTTTTATTTCTAATAATTTTCCTTTATCAGTTAATTCCAAATAAATATTATTAATAGCAAATCGATAAGAAGCTCTTCCATCTTGACTAACAAATACATTCGTCAATTGTTGTGCTTTTACTATTGGTGAGAAAAAAACAGCAGTGGCAAATA
Organism: Sphingobacteriia bacterium; assembly: GCA_037129425.1. Taxonomy (GTDB): domain Bacteria; phylum Bacteroidota; class Bacteroidia; order Chitinophagales; family Chitinophagaceae; genus Sediminibacterium. The sequence goes on along the minus strand of JBAXUV010000001.1, from coordinate 159,483 downwards.
AAAAAATAAATTGAATTATCCGTTTCATTTAATGTCTTTTACTATTTGTATGAAAGATTGAACCATTTCCATATTCTTTACTCCAGGAGATGACTCAAATTTACTATTGATATCAATTGAAAAAAGATCTTTGGCAACAGGCAATGTAGCAAATTCCTGGAGTGATGACACATCATCAGGCCCAATTCCACCACTAAGAAAAAAAGGTTTATTGATAGCTAAATTTTGAAGGATTTTCCAATCAAATTTTTCTCCAGTTCCACCATAGGCTGCTCCTGCTGTATCAAATAGAAACATATCTACTACATCTTGGTAATCTTTTATCTTCCAAAGAACATCATCATCATTTCGTATTCTAAAAGCTTTAATAACGGTTACATAATCGGCAATCTTTTCACAATATTTGGGCGTTTCATCTCCATGTAATTGAACCAGGTATAAACCACAATCATCTACCTGTTTTAATACTTGATCAGGAGTTTCATTTACAAATACGCCTACTTTATTAATTTTTTGCCCTTTTGCTCTTTTCAAATCAGCTGGTTGAACATGCTTTAGAATATACCGTGGAGACTTTGGATAGAAAATAAATCCACCAAACTCAACTCCCATATCATCAAGTTGCATTAATTGATTCACACTATTTAAACCACATACTTTAGACCTCATTTTGTTTTTCTTTTAAAGCCTGAACAAAATTGGCAAAAGCAATCGCAGGACTGGATTCTTTCATAAAGTGTTCCCCAATCAAAAAACCTTTGAAACCAGCACGCTGTAAAGTTACAATGCTATCTACATTATTAATACCACTTTCTGCAATGGCTGGCTTAGATCGAGGTATTTGATCGATTAATTCTAGTGAATTAGCAATACTAACTTCGAAATTCTTTAAATTTCGATTATTTACGCCTACCAAGTCAACATCGTCGCAAATATGCTCGAGTTCCTCCTTATTATGAATTTCTAATAATACCTCCAGCCCTATACCCTTAGCCATTTTTGCCATGGTTTGCACTTCTTGCTTAGACAAGCACGCAGCAATCAAGAGAATCACTTCAGCTCCAAAAGCTTTTGCTTCAATAAGCTGGTATTCATCAATCATAAAGTCTTTGCGTAGAATGGGCACTTCATTTACAGTAGCAATTACCAAATCTTTGATTGAACCTCCAAAGAATTGCTCATCAGTCAAAACAGACAAGCCAGACGCTCCATGTTCGGCATATGCCATCGTAACATCTTCAACAGAAGAATGACCATTGATAATTCCTTTACTAGGACTCTTTCTTTTAAACTCAGCTATTATTCCAGTTTTGGAAGGGTCCTTAATAAACCTTTTTAATGATAGCGTTTCTTTATTGAAAAAATATTCCTTTTCCAAATCAGCAATGGACATTTTAGTTTTACGACTGGCTACTTCAATCCTTTTTTGGGCAATTATTTGGTCTAAAATATTCATCATTATGATTGTAATTCTAATAATTTTTTTAATCCATTATACGCTTTGCCAGATTCTAAACTCTCCACTGCTGATGAATATGCCAGATCATAATTGGCATACAATCCAGTTGAAAAAAGCGCCATAGAAGCATTGGCAAGCACTACTGCATTTTGAGACCATGTTCCTTCGCCCTTAATGATTTTCATAAATATTTTCGCAGACTCTTCCACCGTATTTCCTCCATATATATCTTCGGGCTGTACCATTCTTTTACCCAATTGTTCTGGAGTAAAAATCTGTTCTCCTTTATTGGTAATTACTTTTGTATCTGCAGTAAGTGAGATTTCGTCATATCCGTCTAAACTGTGAATGATGGTAAATGCTTTTCCGGTTTGTTGCAATAAATAATTATAAATTCTGGCCATTTCTAAATTATAGACTCCCACTAATTGAAAGTCGGGGTTTGCGGGATTAACCATGGGCCCTAGCATATTAAAAAAGGTTCTTACGCCTAAATTTTTTCTGATTGGCCCTACAATTTTTAAAGCTGGATGAAAAAGCGGGGCATGCAAGAAGCAAATATTTGCTTCATCCAACTCTTTTTGCAAAGCGTCATTGTTGTTTTTAAAACGATACCCCATTTGTTCCATTACATTGGATGCACCGCTTATAGTGGATGCTCCATAATTGCCATGTTTGGCTATTTTTTGTCCGGCGCCTGCTACAATAAAACAGGCCAGCGTTGAAATATTAAAAGAATTTTTACCATCGCCACCAGTACCCACAATATCCATTATTTTACCGCCGCTAAAATTCACCTTAACTGATAATTGTAATAATGCATCCCTGAAACCCAGTAGTTCATCAATTGTGATGCTGCGCATTAAATACACTGTTATGAATGCGGTAATCTCAGCTTCATTATACTCTCCATTAGAAATATTCAACAAAATTTCTGTTGCCTTTTCCCGCGTCAAGGATTTGTGTTCAAATAAATATTGTAGTATTTTTTTCATTGAAATATTTTTATTTTTTTAACCAGTTTTGGATGATTCTTTCTCCATCAGGCGTTAATATACTTTCAGGATGAAATTGAACACCCTGCACATCGAATTTTTTATGTTGAAGTGCCATAATAAATCCATTTTCATCTTTTGCAGTGATTGTTAAATCAGATGGAAACGACTGATCACTAACAACCCAACTATGGTATCGACCAACAGTAATTTCATTGGGTAGTTCATTAAACAAATAACTGCTGGATTCAATCGATGATGATTGCAAAAATATAGGGGTTGCAACACCATGATAAACATTTGTAAGATTCACCAAGGTTCCACCAAATGATTGACCAATTGCCTGATGCCCTAAACAAACACCTAAAATTGATTTGCTGGGCGCATACTCCTTAATTAAATCCAGTAACATGCCCGCTTCAGAAGGAATGCCTGGGCCAGGTGATAAAATAATTTTATCATAGGCAGCAACTGCTTCTAAAGGAATTTCATCATTTCGAGCTACGTCTACGGCAACATCTTTAAACTTGGCTACCAAATGCACCAGGTTGTAAGTGAAAGAATCATAATTATCAAAAACCAATATTTTTTGCATCTCTTATCTTTTATCTTTTATCTCATAATTCATATCTCTTAATTCTTATCTCTTAATTCATAATTGCTGCGCAGCATTCGCCGCCATTTTCAACGCATTCAATTTATTATTCACTTCTTGCAATTCGCTTTCTGGAATACTTGCAGCAACCACGCCTGCACCAGCTTGATAAATCAACGTATTATTTTTGCAACAAAATGTACGTATCATTATTGCATGATTACAAGAGCCATTAAAGCCGATGAATCCTATTCCTCCACCATAATAAGATCGATTGGTTGGTTCACATTGATCGATCAATTCCAAGGCCTTAATTTTTGGAGCACCACTCAAAGTGCCGGCTGGAAAAGTATTGGCCAATAATTCAAAAGGATTCTGATTAGGCTTAACCATGCCTGTAACTTCACTAACCAAATGAATTACATGGCTATAATATTGAACCTGTCTGTACTGTGCAACTTTTACATCAGCACAAACCCTACTTAAATCATTGCGGGCTAAATCAACCAGCATTACATGTTCAGCATTCTCTTTTACATCATTCAATAATCTTTCTGCAGCTGCTTGATCGATTGCATCATCACCAGTTCGTTTAAAAGTTCCAGCAATAGGATGAACAATTGCTTTTCCGTTTTCAATGACCAGCTGAGCTTCTGGCGAAGAACCCATTAATTTATAATCTCCATAATCAAAAAAGAATAAATAAGGGGAAGGATTAATACTGCGCAATGCTCTATATACATTGAATTCATCACCCATATAGCTCTGTTCAAATTGCCTACTTAATACAATTTGAAAAACATCTCCTCTTAAGCAACTTTTAATTCCTTGCTGAACCATTGCCAAAAAAGCTTCATTGCTCATATTGGATCTTTCTTCATCCACTAATTTAAATGGGAATACAGGAACATCTTTATTCTTGATCAATGATTCAACCAAGGAAAAATCCGACTCAATCCCATTTATTTTGTTTTCACATAGTATCAATTCATCTTTAAAATGATTGAATGCAATCACATATTGATACAAACGATACCGCATCAATGGAATAGCGTCATCCCCTTTTTGAGTAAATGGAACTTTATCAAAAAACTGAACAGCATCGAATGTGGTATACCCATACAAGCCTTGTGCAAATTTCAATGACTTGTCAGTAGAAGCAGATAATTCAAATTGTTGCATAAAATCCCAAACTAATGTAGGAACTTCTTTTCCGGCTTCTATTTTTATTCGTTCTGGTTGTTCTCCTGGAAGTTTAAATTCTACGCTTTTCGCTGAACTGATTTCGATACCAGCAATGGCATTGATACAGATAAATGAATAACTGTTTTCAGTAGCATGATGATCTGTACTTTCTAATAAGATGGTATCCCTGAATCGATCTCGCAATCGGAGATAAATTCCAACCGGTGTAAAAATATCTCCCAACATTCTCTTACCGATTGTTTCTATGATTACTTTCTTCATGTTCTTTTATCGCTTAATATTATTAATAAAAAAACCCCGAAATTTTTCGGGGCCTTGAATATATTCAATCAGTATTGGCTATGCCATTACAGTCCCCGTTTGGAATCTGAATGCCACCACCAATATTTGTTATTTATCATCATTGCCTTACAAAGATGTGGTAATGAAAGCAGATTTCAAAAAAAATTAACAGTATTTACAACTTTTAGGACTAAAAAATCGCATTAAATATGCAGAATTCAATATTTGAATCCGAAATTTGAAAAAAATAATCAAAATGAAACAATTGCTTGGACTTTTTTTAACTTTTACACTAACTGCCTCTTCTATTTTTGCTGCTGACAACAATCCAGATGCTATTCTAGGATTTTGGAAAACAGGAGAAGGAAACGCTGTTGTACAAATTTACAAGCAAGACGATCGCTATTTTGGGAAAATTGTATGGCTTAAAGAACCCAATGATCCTGCAACAGGAAAACCAAAAGTAGATGTAAAAAATGAAGACCCAAAGCTAAAGGGTCGTGCCATTATGGGCATGGTCAACTTAAGGGATTTCAAATTTGCAAAAGCCAATCATTGGGAAGATGGAAAAATTTATGACCCAAAAAGTGGAGAAGATTATAGTTCAAAAATCACTGCAATCGATGCAAACACCATCGAAGTAAGGGGTTATGTAGGTATATCCATGTTTGGAAGAACAGATACCTGGAAGCGTCAGCAAGTAAAATAAATTACAAGCTAACTAAGTTCAAGCTTACATTAAAGAAGAATGCATTACCTAAAGTGGATGTAACAACTTGATTTGTTTTACGTCCATTATATTCGTCCACCACATTAAACCTACCATTTACCCTTAGCCCTGTTTGAATACTCAACCACCAAAAACCAAATAAGCTTCTTTCATAGGTTAATTTGGTTTTGATTTCTCCTCTTTGTAAAAAAGTAGTTCTTAAATTAACATTGTTTAATGCATATTGATTCCCTTCTAATTCATACCCAGCGAAAAGCATTGATTTCTTATTGATATTCCTTCTAACAGCCACTTTAGCTGGAAAAACTGATTCTATACCCCATTTTTCATTGAATGTTTGATTGTATAATAACACTGGAATAATGATGGGTCTGCCCAAACGATAAGTTCTTGAAACACCCAATCCCCACATTAAATTCTCTGTAGGTTTAAAGCCATAAATAGCAGAAGCACTATAGGTCATTGCTGCATCTACTGTAATAGATCCTCCTGATTGACTCTGCCAATTGGCATCAGCGATTACCTGAAACAACAAAAACTTTTTCTCATTCAATGGCTTGAAAATGGTTGCAGAAAGTCCTGCACTATTCAGTCCATTATTATTTAAAGATTGATACAATGGATAGGGAAATGTGTAGTTGGGTCCATCATAATCAGTTTGCCAATAATTGGCCGCCAAATTAATAATGAGATTGTTCTTTGAAACGATTGGAGTGAATAAGCCCAATCTTAACCCTTTTGCATTATTGAAACGTAAAGTTTCATTTCTAGTAGTGGGGCTAGCCTGAAAATCATATGCCCCCTGGTATTCATAGCCAATGGAGATAAATCTATTGGGGGTTTGGTTCAATACTTTTTGGGTACAATATCTTTTAACAGGTTTTTCATCAACATCAGAAAAACTGAAAGTATTTGAAATGGTTGATAATGTATCAGTTTGCGCAACTAATAATTTACCAACAACAAAAAATCCCAATAAAAAAATGAATCGAAGCTGCATAAATAAAATTATGCCACAAAAAAACAAAAAATCGTTAATAATTCCATTTTTGGCTTACAACCTATGTCTATAAAACCCCTTTTGTAGAAGGCAAATAATTGGAAAATGGATCTCGTTTAACGGCCATCCTGATTGCTTTTGCAAATGCTTTAAAGATCGCTTCTATTTTATGGTGTTCATTATCTCCTTTACATTCTATATTCAAATTGCATTTAGCCCCATCGCTGAATGATTTGAAAAAATGAAAAAACATTTCAGTCGGCATTTCACCTACTTTTTCTCTGTTAAATGCAGCATTCCATACAATCCAGTTTCTTCCGCCGAAATCAATCAATACTTTAGCTTCAGATTCATCCATAGGCAAAGCAAACCCATATCGTTCCATTCCACGTTTATCTGCTAAGGCAAGTGCAAAAGCTTCACCTAATGCAATACCAGTATCTTCAATGGTATGATGTTCATCTATATGCAGGTCTCCACTGGTTTGAATGGACAGATCCATTTTACCATGTCGAGCAATTTGTTCTAACATATGATCAAAAAAGCCTAAACCTGTTTGAATATGAGATTTTCCAGAACCGTCAATATTTAAATTGATCTTAATCTTGGTTTCATTGGTATTGCGCTCATGTACCACCTGTCTTAATCCTAATCGGAGAAAAGAATAAATAGCTTTCCACTCATTTGTTTCTAATGCAATTGTTGAAGCATAACTTGCTACTTGTTCAGTGGTAAGCTCATGCAATCCCGATTTAAAATAAATGGCTTTGCAACCCAAATTTTTTGCTAATTCTATATCACTCCATCTGTCTCCGATAACAAATGAATTTGCAAGATCAAATGCCGCATTATTCATTAAATGCTTCAATAAAGCAGTCCCTGGTTTTCTTGTGGGCAAATTTTCTGCAGCGAAACTTTTGTCGATAATCATTTCATCAAAAACGAAGCCCTCTCCTGCTAAAGTTCTGATCATCAAATCTTGAAAGGGTTGAAATTGTTCAGTTGGATAACTAGCTGTTCCTAATCCATCTTGATTAGTTACCATCACTTTATAATAATCGAAGTCAGCTGCAATTTGCGACAGAGCAGAAATTGCGCCATTAACAAAACTTGTTTTATCAATGCTATCAATCTGAAAATCAGTAGGTGGTTCTTGTAATACCACCCCATCCCTATCTATGAATAATATTCTACGCATTATTTAATTTTAGCCCTAACTGCTTTTACTTCAGCAACTGTAACAGCAGAAGATTTATTGCCAAATGAACTTCTTATATAAGTTAGCACATCTGCAATTTGTTGATCTTTCAAAAAAGCATGAGAAGCCATAGGATTCTCATAAGTATCTCCATTTATTTCTAATGGAACATTCATCCCATTCAACACTATACCAATCAATCTTTGCTTGTTTCCATTCACATATTCTGTTTTAATCAAGGGTGGATTCATTCTTGGAACACCACCCCCATCTGCTTGATGACAGGTAAGGCAATATCGATTATAGACTTCTTTGCCATTGGACTTACTCGTATTCGACCCCGTTTGTGATTGCAACAAAATACCTAAACCGATTATCAAAAAACTACAGATAAAAATTTGCTTCATATCTACTACTTATTTTTTATAACTGATTTTCCAAACATATCCTTTATTGTCATCAGAAACATATAAACTCCCATCAGCTCCCTGAGCCAATCCACATGGTCGATGTTTTGCGGCACTTAAATTTACTACTGATTCCATTCCAGAAAATCCATTTGCAAATACTTCCCATTTGCCAGTTGGTTTGCCGTTTTTCATTGGCACAAAAACCACATAAAATCCTTCTTGCGGTTCAGGTGATCTATTCCAGCTTCCATGAAATGCAATGAATGCACCATTTTTATATTTAGCTGGAAATTGATTTCCTGAATAAATCAATAATGCATTCGGTGCAAGATGACCAGGAAATCCAACCAAAGGACTGATTGCATTATCAGCTCCGGTTTTAACCCTATCACCTCCATATTCTGGATTCAATATTTTTTTATTTTGTAAATGATCCCAATGTGCATATGGCCAGCCGCAATCATCGCCTTTTTTTACCATGTACATTGTTTCTGAAGGCAATTCCGCACCTGACTTTTGATCGTAATACTCGGGGTAACCTTGAAACAGATCATCTCTTCCATGAACAGTGATGAACAATTCATTTATTTCATTATTCCAATCCAGCCCCACACAATTTCGAATTCCTGTTGCATACCTTACACCTTCAGAATAAGACTGATTAAGCTTATCTGCTTTGAATTGCCATATACCACCAGCGCTATCTAAAATAGGGCAAGGTGTTCTTCCTTTTGATTTTCTTTGGCGATCTTGTTCCTGACAAACATTACTAGGCGCCCCAATATTTACATAAATATTGCCAGCATTATCTAATGCAATTGATTTTGAATTGTGCTGGCGCTTATCCCAAAGTCCTGTCACAATTTTTTGAACAGCAGTGGTATCTATTCCAAGCTTACTGTTGTTTAACGGATATCTAAAAACAGCGCTATTATTAGAGGCATACAAATAACCATTCTTAATAGCAATACCAGTTCCAACATAATTACCAAAACTTAAGGTATCGTCCATTATTCCGTCTTTATTGGTATCACGTAAACGTACTATTCCACAACCTTTATTAAGGCGTTCCAATTTCATATATAGATCTCCATTGCTATTCATTGCAATATGTCTGACCCTTCCAAAATTGGCTGCTACCGTGGTAGTGGAAAATCCATCAGGTGTTTTAATAGTTACATCTGATTGCTGGGCCATACATGACATCAGCGACAAAGAAAAACCGAGAAAAAGTGCTGTAAATTTCATTTGAATGTTTTAATAGTCGTAAAATTAAGGATTCAACTGATACCAATCTTGCATTGCATCAACTAAAACTGTATTCTCTTGCTCTGTTCCAATGGTAATGCGCAAACAGTCTGAACAAAGTTGCACATTGCTCCTATCTCTAAGCACAATACCCTTGGTGAGTAAGAACTCATACACTTTTTTGGCCTCTTTTATTTTAACCAAAATAAAATTAGCGTCCGAAGGATAAACTTTTTCTACAGTGGGCATAGATTGAAAAACGGCTGCAAGGGCAATGCGCATATCCACCAATAATTTGATCATATCGTTCACCTGCCCTACCTCTTCCAAGGCTTTTAATACAAGTTCCTGTGTAGCTTGATTGATATTATATGGCGGTTTTACTTTATTCATTATTTCAATGATTACTTGAGAGGCAAATGACATTCCTAAACGCAAACCAGCCAATCCCCATGCTTTGCTAAAAGTCTGCATCACAACCAGATTGGGATAATCTGCCAATTCTTGCACAAATGATTTTTGTTGAGCAAAATTGATATACGCTTCATCTATTACCACAATGCCATTGAAATTATTCAAGACCGTTTCTATATCAATTCTATCAATTGAATTTCCGGTAGGATTATTGGGAGAGCAGATCCAAATGATTTTGGTATTGGTATCTATTTGATCTTCTAAATGAATCAAGTCTAATTGAAAATCATCCAACAATGGAACTTTCTTCAAAGCAATATTATTGATATTGGCACTTACCTCATACATACCATAAGTTGGCGGGCAGATGATCACATTGTCTTTTCCTGGCTCACAGAAACAGCGATATAAGATATCAATACATTCATCACTGCCATTGCCTAAAAAAATATGCTCGGCTCCAATTCCTTTTATGAAAGCTAATTTTTCTTTAATAGCAACTTGGTGTGGATCGGGATATCGATTGTACCATTTTTTTAATGGCGAACCCAGACTATTCTCATTAGCATCCAAGAATACTTTTGCCTCTCCACTGAATTCATCTCTGGCTGATGAATATGGAACCAGTGCAGCAATATTTGACCTAACTAATTGATTAATATCAAAACTCATATCTTATAATTCTTATCTCTTAATTTTTATCTCTTAATTCTCATCTCTTAATTTTTATCTCTTAATTCTTATCTCCTAATTCTTATCTCCTAATTCTAATAGCGTTAGCATGCGCCTGCAAACCTTCGGCTTCAGCCATCAATTCAACAGCTTGCGCAATAGTGGATAGCCCGTTTTTAGTGAGCTGTTGAAAAGTTATCTTCTTCACAAAGCTATCAACACTGACACCGCTATATGCCCTTGCATAACCATTGGTAGGCAATGTATGATTGGTGCCACTGGCATAATCTCCAACCGACTCAGGAGAATAATTCCCTAAAAATACAGAACCGGCATTGATAATTTTTTCAGCAATATGGGATTCATTTTCACAAGCAATAATTAAATGTTCAGCAGCATATTCATTTACTAAATCGATGGCTTCATCTATTTGATTAACTACAATTGCCTTACTATTTGCTAATGCTTTAAGAGCAATATCCTTTCTGGGCAATACTTCAACCTGTTGATCTAATTCAATATTCACTTTTTCAACCAAAGATTTGGAAGTACTTACTAATAATACTTGACTGTCTGATCCATGCTCAGCCTGACTTAATAAATCAGCAGCTACAAATGCAGGGTTTGCAGAGTCATCGGCTAACACACATACTTCAGATGGCCCCGCAGGCATATCGATGGCCACACCTTCTTGTTGAATCAATTGTTTGGCCGCTGTAACATATTGATTACCTGGCCCAAAAATTTTGTCGACTTTAGGGATTGTTTGAGTTCCATATGCCATTGCTGCAATTGCCTGAACACCCCCAATTTTATATATTGTCTTAATCCCTACCAATTGAGCTGCATATAAAATTGCAGGATGCAATTGTCCATTTTTATCTGGAGGAGAGCAGAGAATAATCTCTTTACAGCCCGCAATAGAAGCAGGTATCCCGAGCATTAAAATAGTAGAAAATAATGGAGCTGTTCCACCAGGAATATACAATCCGACTTTTTCAATTCCAACTGATTTGCGCCAACAAGCAATGCCAGGCATAGTTTCTATTATGGCTACATCAGCAATTTGTTTCTCATGAAAGCACTGAATATTTTTAGCGGCCAATTCTATAGCTGCTTTTAATTCATTTGCTACTTGACTAATGGCATTTTCTATTTCTTCAATAGCAACTAAATTATTGTCTAGATCAACGCCATCAAATTGTTGAGTGAATTTTTTTACTGCAATATCTCCATTCGCTTTCACTTCATTTAATACAATACCCACTTGATCTTTCAAGGAACTATTGTCTAAAGCAGGTCGCTTTAGCAATGATGACCAATCTTGTTTTGAAATATTATTATAAACCTTCATCTTTTTGATTTTATAGTTATCCCAATTTGCTGTTCAAATTAGATGATCATCTTTTCAATTGGAACGACTAATATGCCCTGAGCGCCAGCCGCTTTCAATTGTTCAATGATATCCCAAAAGTCATTTTCATCTAACACACTGTGAACACTACTCCATCCTTCTTCTGCCAATGGCAATACTGTCGGACTTTTCATTCCTGGCAATAGCCCAATAATTTCTTGTAATTTATTATTGGGCGCATTGAGTAAAATATATTTGTTGTTCTTCGCTTTTTTAACTGATTGAATACGAAACAACAAACGCTCTAAAAGTTTTGTTTTATCGGAATCAATTTCATTGTTCTTAATCAACACTGCTTGAGATTGTAAAATCACTTCAGCTTCTTTAAGCCCATTCATGAATAAAGTTGATCCACTGCTTACCAAATCGCAAATAGCATCTGCTAATCCAATACCTGGAGCAATTTCAACGCTTCCACTGATTTCATGAATTTCAGCTTGTACATTTTTAGATTTCAAGAAATCAGCTACAATAACAGGATAGCTAGTGGCTATTTTTTTGCCAGCTAAAAATTGCACCCCTGTATATTGCTCGTTTCGTTGCACTGCGATACTGAGACGGCATTTCCCAAAACCTAATTTTTCAGTAATGGCTACTTTTTTCTTTTTTTCAAAAACCACATTTTCTCCCACAAAGCCAATATCTGCAACCCCATCTTCTACATATTGAGGGATATCGTCGTCACGAAGAAAAAATACTTCGATCGGAAAATTATTGGCTTCCGCTTTTAGTTTGTTTACACCATTACTGATATCAATGCCACATTCCTTCAACAATTTGATGGAATCATCATGTAAACGGCCAGATTTTTGAATGGCTAGCTTTAATTTGGTGTTCGCTGTAGTATTGCTCATAGTCATAAAATAAAAAAGCCTACCTATTGGTAAGCTAACTGATTAGTATAATGTTCATACACATCAACGCCTACCCATTGGGTAAGAAATGATGATGGATATGAGTGTTTTTATTCATTTACAGTGCGAAGCTACAATCAAACCCCAAAATGAGCAAATTATTTTCACCCGTTTGTCATTTCAACCTTCGTTTTTTTTGATTATTGCTTACTTTAGAGCTTCTAACGATTTGCAATGTCTAGAATCTATTGTACGCTTATTGGCTTATTCATACTGCTTTCTCCTGGAGCCACCTATGCCCAACAGTATAAAAAAATGGTTTGGTCGGATGAATTCAACTACAATGGTTTACCCAATCCTCAAAAATGGAACTACGATACTGGAGGCCATGGTTGGGGTAATAATGAGTTACAATATTATACAGCCAAGCAATCAAAGAATGCAAGAGTAGAAAATGGGGTTTTAATTATTGAAGCTCTCAAAGAATCCATTGGGCAAAATAAATACAGCTCAGCCAGATTAGTTACCAAAGGAAAGGGAGAATGGTCATTTGGAAGAATTGATGTTCGCGCCAAAATTCCTGCTGGGTTAGGTACTTGGCCAGCTATTTGGATGCTAGGGAGCTCTACTCCTCTCAAATGGCCTGATGATGGAGAAATTGATATTATGGAACATGTTGGGTACGACCAAGGGAATATTCACGCATCTGTTCATACAAAAAAATACAATCATATACAGCGTACTCAAAAAACGGATTCCATTTTAGTGAAAGATTGTAGCAAAAAATTTCATATTTATTCCGTTGAATGGAATGCAAATCATTTAACTATTTTAGTAGACAATCAAGTTTATTTCCATTTCAATAATGATCATACAGGCAATGATGCCTGGCCATTTAATGCTCCAATGCATTTATTATTAAATGTAGCTGTGGGAGGTTTTTGGGGAGGATTAAAAGGGATTGATGATTCCATTTTTCCAAAAAGGATGGAAATAGATTATGTAAGAGTATATCAATAATTTTTATTTATAAATCAACCAAACATGCAAAAATTCAAATTTATTTTACCCTTAATGATTGCCTTGCTTTCAATAGCATCGATCAACGCGCAAGATGCGGTATCATATATGACACCGCCAAAAGACATTGCAGACTTATTATTAGCTAAACCTACTCCAGGAGTAAGTGTGGATGGTAAAGCAGACTGGATGTTATTAAGTGAAAGAAATTCTTATCCTACAGTGGAAGAATTGGGTCAGCCAGAATTTAAAGTTGCCGGATTAAGATTAAATCCGAATAACTTTTCGCCTAGCAGACAAAATTTCGTGAACAATTTTTTATTGAAGCGAATTAAAGAAGGGAAAGAATATAAAATCGCTGGATTGCCTGCCAATTTATTAGCCGGCAATGTTAGCTGGAGTCCTTCAGAAACAAAAATCGCTTTTACCAATACTACCAACAACCAAGTTGATTTGTATGTGATTGATGTGGCTACTCAAAAAGCAACTAGAATTAGTAAGAAGCCAGTGAATACTGTTTTAGGCAATCCTTATACTTGGGTGGATGACAATACCATTTTATACAAAGCTGCTGTTAGTGTTGGGGCCAATGCACCCAAAAAACCAATTACGCCAAAAGGTCCTACTGTTCAACAAAATTTAGGCAAAGCAGCACCAAGCCCTACTTTTCAGGATTTAATAAAAAGTCCATACGACGAAGCGATTTTTGAATTCTATGCAACTGCTCAATTGATTCAAAATAAAAATGGAGTTGAAACCAATATTGGCAAACCATGTATTTTAAGCAGCTTTAGTTTGTCTCCAGACAAAAAATACATGATGCAACGTCAAATACAAAAACCATTCTCTTATCTAGTTACAGCCAATGGATTTCCTTCAATTGTAAGTATCACCGATTTAAGTGGGAAAACATTGAAAGTATTAGCAGAACTTCCATCTTCTGAAGGAACACCTTCTGGTTATGATAATACACAAAACGTTCCAAGAGCTTTCGATTGGAGAGATGATGAAGCTGCTACAGTTACCTGGGCAATGCCTTTAGATAGTGGATTGATCAAAAAACAAGTAGAATTTCACGATGCTGTTTATGCTTTAAGCGCTCCATTTACCGGAACAGCAAAAGAATTGTTTAAAACAAAAATGCGCTATCAAGGAACCAGTTGGGGCAATGCTTCATTGGCATTGGTACAGGAAATTTCTAGAACTAAGCAAACAGGCAGAATTAGCAGGTATAACAGCACTACAGGTTCATTAGAATTATTATACGAGCGCAACCAAACTGATGCGTATAATAATCCAGGAACGCCAGTAACTGCAAAAAATAATTATGGAAGAAATGTAATTATTACAGTAGACAATGGCAGTAAAATGCTCATGAATAATACCACTGGATCATCTCCAAAAGGTGATTTACCTTTCTTGGCTAAGTTCGATTTAAGTACCAAACAAAATGAAATTATCTGGAGAGCATCAGAAGGAAGTTTTGAATCAATTGTAGAAGTATTGGATGCCAATAAATTGACATTAATTAGCAGAAAGGAATCACAAAAAGAAGTGCCGAACTATTTTATTAAAGATCTAATGCTTCGTATTGCTGATAGACCAATCACCAATTTTACCAATCCATATCCAGCATTGGAAGGCGTAAGCAAAGAAAAAGTAAAATACAAAAGAGCAGATGGAGTTGACTTAACAGGAGATTTATATTTGCCAAAAGGTTACAATAAAGAAAAAGATGGTCCATTGCCGTTGATTATGTGGGCGTACCCTCGTGAATTTAATTCAGCTGCAGATGCGGCTCAAGTTCGCGGAAGCAAAGACAGATTTACAACCTTGAGTTGGGGCACTCCTATTTACTATGTTACTCAAGGCTATGCAGTTTTAGAAAATGCAGAAATGCCCATTGTTGCAGCCAGTGCCGATAAAAAACCAAATGACGACTTTGTTGCTCAATTAAAATTGAATGCAGAAGCAGCTATTAATTATTTAAGCAATATGGGTGTGGCAGACAAAAAAAGAGTTGCAGTAGGTGGACATAGTTATGGGGCTTTTATGACTGCAAATTTATTGGCACATACCAATTTATTTAAGGCAGGTATTGCTCGAAGTGGCGCCTACAATAGAACACTTACTCCATTTGGTTTTCAAAATGAAGACAGAACTTACTGGCAAGCTCCTCAGTTGTATTATGAAATGAGTCCATTTAGTTATGCTGATAAAATCAAGACTCCGATTTTATTGATTCATGGAGAAATGGATGATAACACAGGAACTTTCCCAATTAACTCAGAGCGATTATTCGCAGCCATAAAAGGAAATGGAGGAACAGTTCGTTTTGTATATCTTCCTTATGAAGCACACGGATACAGAGGTAAAGAAAACTTACTTCATTTATTATGGGAGCAATTCCAGTGGGTGGAGAAGTATGTGAAGAATGCGAAATAATAAATAATTGAAATATCTGACTAGAACGTCTGCTCATCCGAATTGCTGAATTTTCTTTCGAAAATTCAACCCACACAATTCGTCTAAAGGCATACTTATCTAGTCAGATATTTCAATTTATATTTATAGAACAATTCGGATTCCTATGCAGTTGCGCTTTGTTGATGCGGTTTATAATAATTATTGAACCTTTATTGAATTAACCTCTTCTCCCTCTTCCTCCTCCTCCACCTGCAGGTCTTGAAGCAGGCATTCTGTTTGTAGGAGATGCTTGTCGATTGTTTTGAAAATTATTAAAATTCCTATCACGTGTATTACTCCTATCTCTGGCTTTAGATTCACGTTCTAAATCTCTCATCCGGTTATTATCTGATGATGGTTTCCATTGATTGGTTTTATTATCGCGCTGATTCCAATTATTGGTTTTATTGTCTTTTTGAAACACATTTCCATCTCTATCAGAAAAAACATTATTCGGCCTAGCATTGTTACTAACTGGCTTATTATTTGGTCGATTGTTATTCCCGATATTATTATTGGAAATTTTACTATTGTTATTTCCTATTGAAGTTCGATCAATATTTCTGGTACTTACACCGCCTCTTTTATTATTGTAAATATTTCCATTACCGGTGTTAATATTAATGTTTCCATTATTTACGAAAGTGTTTCCGCCACCAGGTCTTCTGTTACCATAATATCCACCACCATAATAAGGTGGGCGATATGGAGGACGATACATTGGTGGTCCAAACCATCCACCACCATAACCATATCCACCACCGAATCCAATACCAACATGCATAAATCCTACGTTAAAACCTATTCCCATACTCCAACCAGTCCAGGGGTTGTATCCAAATCCAAAACCCCAAGTAATTGGTCTTGGATAATAAACAGATCCATACCAAGGTCGATAATAAAATCCTGTTCCATAAACTATGGTAGGTCCATAAACATATCCGCCCATATAACCAGAAGTATATCCTACATAAACCACTTCAGGGGTATAATCATACACATAAACATATTTAGTATTGTACGCAGGACTACTTGCTGGAATGTTCTCTACTTCTTTAGGTCGCTCATTGGCAACTTCCCAAGGCCCATTATTGTTATTTGAAGTAAACCAGATACCGTTATCTAAAGCAAAATATTTTCCTGATTGATCTTGCATTACAGTTACACTACTATTTTCTGCAACTTTCAATGATGTTCCTTGTATCGATGAAAATTTTGGAGCTCCATCATATTCTACTTTTACCGAAGCTGTTTTACGATCTACTTTAGCAGTTTGTGGAATTTCAGCATCAATTTTGGCTTCTTCTGCAGCGTCAGTACCAGCTACATTGGCAAGTACCCCATCTTTTTCAGATCCTTCAGGAATTTTAGCAAAATCTGCAGGCAACTGATCTGCTGCAATATAGTTCCATGGGCCATTTAAATTGGATGAATTATACCATCTACCTGCTAATAAAACATAGGTTTTTTGGGTATTGATATCTTTAAAAATTTCATTGGATGAATTTCCAACATAAAGTAATGAAGTACCTTGGATGTTTTTATAATCTGCCGCTCCTTTTGACTGAAGTAGTTCAGTTGGTTCAGTTGCAACTATAATTGCTGTAGCAACTGGTTCAGCAGTTAAAGCTTTACCACCATTTGCTTCTGTTTCTTGTTTTTTAATTTGATCATTTACTGATTGTAACTTTTTACTTAAACCAGTATTTGGTTTCCAACCCTCTGTAACAGAAGAAGATTTGTACCAAATACCTCCTAAATAGAGGTTCCATTGATTGCCTTCTTTGAAAATTAAATTGGGGCTATTGACTACCCTATCTGCATCAAGATCTTTGTCTTTTTGAATTTTAGGTTCTCCATCTAAAATCACCAATGTAGTTGGCTTTTCGGTATAGATGATTTTTGGAGGATCATTTTTAAATTGATCATTGGTTGCACTATTATTGTCTTTTTTGATAGAAGCAACCATATCATCAATGGAGAATTGCAAGTTCCATGTTGGTACTTCTTTTTCAATAGCAGCAGCAACTCGATCAATTTTATCTTTATCGGTATCTCCAGAAAATTTAGCGTTAGTGATAGTAAGCGTTTCTAATACTGCCATGCGTGAATTCTTATCCGTAGTGAAAGTGCCAGAATAAAATATCGCTCCGAAAACGGGCTCAGCACTCGGTGTTTTCTTAATCGAAATAGCCGACCTACCAGTGATTTTATTTCCACTTAATGACTCTGGCTGTGGCTGATATATGGTTAATGCAGTACCGTCTGTTAATTTCATTTCTTTGGGCCATGTATTTTGGGCCATTAATGAAAAGGAAGAAACAAGCGTTGACATCAAAAAAACGAAGAGTTGTTTCATAATGATAAATTAGATTACAAATATAATAATGTAAGAGAGTTAAAAAAATTAGACGGTTTTGGAGGTATAAAGTAAAAAGACATAGTGAACATTAATAATCCTTTAACTTTTCAACCTGTAATTCTTTCCAGGGAGTGGTTCCATCATCCTTCCTATTGAAAGCATATTCCAATGAAGAAGTAATAACAATTTCAGCTGTTGTATAAATTGTACAACCATCCATTAAATGTCCCCCAATTGTTTTACCTGTAGAGTCAGCAATTCCAATATGTACATGAGATCCCTCTGTTGAAAGAGTTCCTACCAAGTTAATAATTTCAAAATGCCCCACCCCTTTGCTTCCATTGGGTTGATTGGCAAATCGAATAGAATAGTCCGTTAAACTGCCCACACAAGTAACAATCCAACCCGCTTTAATATTATTTGCTTTTACAATTGAATCCAAAGATTGCTTTAGATCGGATCCTGGTTTTAATCGAAATGCTAAATGGTTGGTCATGTTTTTTGATTTGCAAGATAAAAGCAATAAAAAGTAGCTTATGAAAAGCAATTTTCTCATATTTCATATGAATTAACAATGAAGTTACTAATGAAAAGAGGAAGTACAATATGCGTTTTTTGAATTCTTATTTGTACATTAACACTTCAAATATCGACAATGAAGTTCTGGAAAATAAAAACAGTCTTATTCATCAACTATTTTGTGTTTGCTATTTTATTAAACAGTGTGGGCACTGTAATTCTGCAAGTACAAAATAATTATGGCATTAGCCAAGGAGAAGCCTCCATTTTAGAGGGGTTTAAAGACCTTAGTATTGCACTGGTATCATTTTTGGTTTCAGCTTATATAGTACGTGTTGGATACAAAAATGCCATGCTTTTTGCGCTTGGTTTTGTAGCTGCTATCTGCTTAATTATGCCCAGCACACATAGTTTTATGGCTACTAAATTATTATTCGCAGCCGTTGGAAGTAGTTTTGCATTGATCAAAATGTCGGTTTATAGCATCATCGGTTTAGTAACTAAATCTGAAAAGGAGCATATAAGCTTGATGAGTTTTTTAGAATCATTTTTTATGATTGGTATTTTAACGGGCTATTTTATTTTTAGTTATTTTGTAGACAATAAAAACCCACAATCAACAGACTGGTTAAAAGTGTATTATTTAGTTGGAACATTGGCCACACTAGCATTTGTTTTATTACTCACAACACCATTAGACGAATCCGCTGTTCAGCAACCAGAGGGAGGGTCTCTTTTAAATGATTTTCGAGAAATGTTCAAACTATTGGCCAGCCCTTTGGTATTGATCTTTATTTCTTGTGCTTTTTTTTATGTGTTGATTGAACAAAGCATCATGAGCTGGTTGCCTACTTTTAATAATCAGGTTTTATTGTTGCCGCTCGCATTGAGCATTCAGATGGCCAGTATTTTGGCTGGATCAACTGCGTTAGGAAGATTTTTAGCCGGGCTTTTATTGAAACGATTCAATTGGCTAATCGTATTGAGTATTTGTTTGATAGCAGCAGGAGCTTTAGTAGTACTGGCAATTCCATTGGCTAAAAATGTAGGAGGATCTGCAGTTACAGGATGGGGTGATGCACCAATTGCGGCATTTATTTTTCCAATGATCGGCTTGTTACTTGCGCCTATTTACCCAGCAGTAAATTCTGTGATCTTAAGTACATTGCCCAAAGCAAAGCACGGTATGATGTCGGGTTTGATCATTATTTTTTCAGCGTTAGGAGGCACAACAGGATCGATTATTACTGGAAATATTTTTGAAAAATATGGTGGGCAAAACGCATTTTATTTTTCATTAATTCCAATGACTATTTTAATTATTTGTTTATTCTTTTTCCGAAGATTACAATTAAGACAATCAAGTATCTCATAGCTTTTATCTCTTATCTTTTAATTCATTATTTTGCACATCGAATCCCTCTCTCCTCTTTATGAAGACGTTCAGCAAAGCGGCATATTTGCTGATTCCAAATTTTTTGTTGATTGCATACCAAAATCATCTGCAGAAACAATTTTGATGCTATATAAATTAGAAAGAGAAGAGAACGAGTTTAGCTTGAAATATTTTATTGAAACGCATTTCACTTTTCCATCGGAAAGTAAAAGCGTATATAGTTCCGGCAACAAACCTATCAATGAACATTTAAATGATTTATGGAATGAATTAACCCGACAACCTGATGCTGCGGGGGGGACTTTAATACCACTGCCATTTCCATATATTGTTCCTGGAGGAAGGTTTCGGGAGATTTATTATTGGGACAGTTATTTTACTATGCTGGGTTTGAAAGAAAGCGGAAGAGTTGATCTTATTGAAAATATGGTAAATAATTTTGCTTATTTAATCAATCAATTTGGACATATCCCCAATGGAAACAGAACCTATTATTTAAGCAGGTCTCAACCTCCATTTTTTGCTTTAATGATCTCCATTTTAATGGAGGTAAAGGGTGACCATATTTTGCAAGACTATTTGGCTCCTCTAGAAAAGGAATATCAGTTCTGGATGGATGGAGTGGAACAATTAGGGCCCAATAATATTAGTCATCGAAGAGTTGTTCGATTGTCGAATGGAATGATCATGAACAGATATTGGGACGATAAAGATACTCCCCGACCAGAAGCATTTATTGAAGACAAACATATAGCTAGCCTTTCTAATCGACCCGCCGAAGAAGTTTATAGAGATATCAGAGCTGCAGCTGAATCAGGTTGGGATTTTAGCAGTAGATGGTTTGCCGATGGAATCAATATGCAAAGTATTGAAACAACTAAAATAATACCAATCGATTTAAACTGCTTGATGGGTTTTATGGAAGTGATAATTTCTATGGCCTACTTTAATCAAAATGATCAGGAAAAAGGAAAATCCTACCTAATAAAATTAGAAGAAAGAAAAAAAGCCATACAGCATTTTTGCTGGAACGAGGAGCTACAATTTTTCTTTGATTATCAATTTGAGAAAAGAGCTCATACCCCACACTATACATTGGCAGGGGCTTTCCCCTTATTTTTTCCTATTGCTGATTTTTTTGGACAGAAACAATGTATTGAAAAAACCATAGAAGACAAATTCCTTAAAGCAGGAGGATTAATTAGCACTCTCAATAACACAGGTCAACAATGGGATGCACCCAATGGCTGGGCCCCTTTACAATGGATCACTTATAAAGGTTTAATGCATGTAGACAGTAGAAATCGAACAGCAAAAAAAATTAGGGAAAACTGGTTAATGCTCAATGAAAAAACCTATGCTGAAACTGGCAAAATGATGGAGAAATACAATGTTGAAGATATTTCCATATCTGCTGGTGGTGGTGAATATCCCAATCAGGATGGATTTGGATGGACCAATGGAGTTTATTTGGCAATGAAAAACAACTAATTTTTTGCTAATGGAATAGGTTTTAATACCTGCTTCTCCCAATTGGCATATTGTTCTTTTAGTTGATTAAAAATAGTTGGATTTTCAGTTTTAACATTATGATCTTCAAATGGATCTGTTTTCAAATTAAATAGGAACTCTTCTTTTTCTGTCTGTAAATATTTCCAATCTCCTAACCGAATAGCTTTTTGTTGGTTGCGTTGAAACACCCGCCAATAAAAGGTTCTAGCAAATGGCGTTTTGTTGGTTTTCAACAAAGGCAATAAATTGATCCCGTCCATTGGATAAACAGGATCCTGAATTCCTTTTGCAGCTGCTAGAATTGTAGCTGTAAAATCCATATGTATTGTTGGTTGATCAGAAATAGTTCCAGCTTTAATTTTTTTAGGCCATACTACAAGAGCAGGTTCACGGATTCCTCCTTCCCATAAAACAAATTTCTTTTCTTTGAATCCACCCATATCAGAAAAACGCTCTCCCCCATTATCACTGGTAAAAACTATCAACGTATTATCAGCTTGTCCAGATGCTTTTACTGCAGCTACAATTTTTCCAACAGCAATATCCAAACTTTCAATCATGGCTTTGTAAATTTCAATAGAACCTCCTTGTTTGGCTTCTTTGTCTCCCAAAGGATAAACTGCAGCACCAGGCGCTTGCCATGGCCAATGAGGTGCATTGAATTGCACACTTAAAAAATAGGGTTGTTGGTGTTTTTGTTGAATAATACTTACCGCTCTTTCTGCAAATAAATCGGTTGAATACCCTTTTTGATTGATTGGTTGTTCATTTTCATATAAATCTAGATTGCCACCAGGATCGGTATGGCTAATATAATCAACTCCACCACCATGATACCCAAAAAAAGAATCGAAGCCATTGGCTCTTGGGCTAAATTTTGGTATAAAGCCTAAATGCCATTTTCCAATTAAATGAGTTGTATATCCTGCTTTCTTTATTAGGTTTGGTAAAGAAGGGGTTTCAGCACTAAGACCAACCAAACTATCACTAGAAGACCAGTTTAATGGCTCATATAAACCAACAGTTGTTCTTGCGGGGTAGCGACCAGTCATAAAAGCAGTTCTGCTTGGAGTGCACACAGGTGCAGCTGAATATGCCTGTGTAAGCTTTACGCCATCCTTAGCCATTTGATCAATATTGGGCGTTTTATTAATTTTACTTCCATAACACCCTAAATCGGCATAGCCCATATCATCCACCATAATAAAAATAATATTGGGCTTTTTTTGAGCTAAACAAAATTGACTAAGAAGCAAAAAAAATATGATCAATTTCAAATTCATATTAAGCAGTTTAATATTGATAATCAATAAATGTTTATTTAATTCCTAGCAGCGTTACATTGGCCCTACCATTTAAAATACCCTTTGTATCATACCAAAATTCAACTGATTTGATTTTACGTTTTCCTCCAATCAGATCTATTACTCTACTCTCACCACCTTGAGGAATATTATACCGAACATCAATATTTTCAGGCCTACCACCATCATCGTATCTTACGATCATACGTTGCATATTTAAAGAAGCATTGGTTACTTTAAATTTCAATTTTCTGAAATAATCATAAGGTCCTGCAACAACAATAACATCATGGTCTGCTTTTAAGTTTGCCTGAACAGAACCCAACATACGCCAGGAGCCTGTTGTACCTGACCTTGGTTGACTAACTTTAACCTGTTGAGCGTTTGTTGAAACATCAAAAATCAGAAAGCATAAAAAAACAAGTAAATTTTTCATTTAAGAACGTTTGTTGGTTGTTAAATTTTTTGAATGTATAAATTGATTGACCTAGCACTTAATTGCCCATCTAAATTTAGTAGATTTTGCTCTTGGATTATTATTGATTTCTTCTAGAGATGGCCTTATAGGTTCTTCAGCTATTTCCGAATAAACCCCTTCTCTAAAATATGTTTGAAATGATTTTTTTACTCTACGGTCTTCTCCTGAATGAAATGAAAGAATGGCTACCCTGCCGCTTGGTGCTAGCACTGAAGGCAATCTTGCCAAAAACTTATCCAATACTTCAAACTCCTTATTTACTTCTATTCTTAAAGCCTGAAAACAACGTTGACATGATTTTCTGATTTCTTCTTTTCTGCTTGCTGCATTCAGATTAACCAAAACATTTTCGATGACTTCTTTTAATTGAGCAGTTGTTTCAATGAACTGTCCCGACCCCATTTTTTCGAAAATAGCCGCAGCAATTTTTGCTGCATGAGGCTCATCTGAATTTTCGATCAATACTTCCATTAACTGTTGCTGGGTGCACTTTTTTAAGAATGTTGCAGCTGATTTTCCAGTTGAAGGATTTAATCTGAGATCTAATGGTCCGTCTAGTTTTAATGAAAACCCTCTTTCAGGATTATCAATTTGCATAGAAGAAACGCCTAAATCTGCCAATACAAAATTCAAAGGACCTGATTGATAAAAAATTTGATCGATATCCGAAAAATTCATTTTTTGAAGAATCAATGAATCTTCTCCATATCCAAGATCTTCTAATCTTTTTCTTGTTTTAGGCAATTCAATTGGATCTACGTCAATTCCATATAATTTACCCCCAGGCATTAATTGTTTGAGCATTGCCAAACTGTGTCCACCATATCCAACAGTTACATCTAGGCCAATTTGACCAGGCTGAATCTGTAAGAAATTCATGATTTCATTTACACAGATTGAAATATGCATGCCTGCTGGGGTTCTCCCCTGTTGTATTACTTTAGCTATGTCTTCGCCATATTTTTGAGGCTGCAGTTCTTTGTACTTTTCTTTAAATCCTTTGGGATGAGTGCCTTTATAACGTTCTCGCCTGGGGGGCTTTGAATTTAAATCGTCCATTGTATAAAAGTACCTACAAAAGACGAATAAAATAGAAACCCATTAAACTGTATAAAATAGACCATAAAAGGGCTATATTTGCGACCTAGAAAGGCTAGAAAATACAGTAATTATGACCCAAATTGAAGCTACCAACCTTTGTAAAAAAATTCTTAAAGAGTTTGACCCTAATAATGTTGCAAAGGATAATACCATTGCAGACTTAAAAACTCTACGAAGTCATTTCTTGGCAATTGAAGACCCAATGCTTACTAAAACAGTTCGTTTGGCTTACGAACATTTAGCTAATAACAAATCTTTTGATATTGAGATTGAAGATTTTGAAGCTACAGATGAGCAAAGCACTTTTGAATATTTTGTGGAGTTGTTGGAGAACTACGAACATCCATTCAACCGCAAGGAATTACAGGAGTTTAAAGCTGCATTGGAACAAGCTTAATTAATCAATACCACTACTTTTCCTTTGGTTCTTTTGGTTTCCACTTTTGATTGAGCTTTTGATAGTTCAGAAAATGGAAAGATGGAATCTATTGTAGGTATTAAAGTACCCATTTCAATATTTGTTTTAATCCATTCCAACTTTTTAATAGTGGATTGAACAATTACTAAAGCAGCTTTCTGACTGAAAAATGGATTGATAAAAAACTGACGCCATAATAATTTCTTACTTGGCACAGTAGAAATATATATTCCTTTTTTTGACAATAGGTTTTTTACTGATGAAAAAGATTGATTGCCAAATACATCAAAATAAATATCGAATGCTGCAACACTCATTTTCTCAGCATAATTCAAAGTATTATCTGCGCCTAAAGAGCTGCATAATTCAAAATTAGCTGGAGATGTTAATGTTGTTACTTTAGCCCCGAAGGATTTAGCAATTTGAATGGCCATTGTTCCTACACCTCCAGAAGCGCCATTGATACATATATGGTACCCTTCTTTTATTTTTCCAATATCCCTTAAAGCCTGCAAAGCTGTTTGAGCAACCAAAGGAATAGAAGCGGCACGTGTTAGGTCTACATTTTTTGGCGCAGAACATATTTCGTTCTTACCAACAGCAACAAATTGGGCAAAAGTTTTACCAACCCAGCCATTTACCATACCAAAAACCGCATCTCCTTTTTGAAATTCCGCAATATTAGATTGTTCAACTACACCGGCATAATCAAAACCTACACCCATTGGAAATCGAGATCCGGTTAGGGCTTTGTAACGACCTTTTCTAATAAAAGTGTCTTTGGGATTTACAGATGCTGCCACAACCTTAACCAATACTTCTTGATTATTTATTGAAGGAACTGCTACCTCAATAAAATCAAGCTGGTCAGTTTTACCAAAACCTTTGATGATGGCTTTTTTCAATTATTGTTGTTGCTGATTTAACTTATGATAATAAGTATATGAAACCATTAAAACTCCCAATATCAATAATGGAAATATGGTTTCAAAACCCCATCCATCAATCACCGTATGGCTGATAGAAGCAAAAAGAAAATCAAAAATAAATCCAGCATATGCCCATTCTTTCAACCGTTTGGGAACAGCTGGAATAATTAAAGTCAATGCCCCTAAAACTTTGAATACAACCAGCGCTACACCAAAATAATCAGGATACCCCAGATGCCTTATTCCTTCCTTAGCCATTTCTGTTTGGGAAGTGAGGGCAGGCATCACTCCTTCAAATAAAAAAATAAGTGTAGTTGATACCCAGAATATGATTTTGTCTTTTTTCATGTTAATGATTTGAAATTCAATTTAATTCATTGAAATGAATTTGAAAAAAGAAATTGAAAATATGATTCAACAATTATGCTAATTCCATATTAATTCTTAATTCTTTTCCTGCCCATGAAATAGTATAAGATTCCAGTAATGCCGTTTAGAAATATCAAACAAATAACCCACATTGTTTTTTCATTGTTGCTTATTCGATTTGACCTAACTACTTCTACAATTGATAATAGAATATAAAAAAAAGAAAGAATTACCCCCAATACAAGCAATGATTCTAAATAGTCAATGTGTAAAATTTTAAAAAACGCTCCTATTGGAGTTAAAAGAATTCCTCCAATAAAACATAAATTGTAAAAATTTTCTTTATTCATTTTGTAAAAATGTTTTTAAAATTAAAATACTTCCTTTCACAAATTGCAAAAGGAAGTATTTTATTATTCTTCAATCAGAATCACAATAGCAAAGAATTAAAAGTAACTCATAATTCTTAATTCATAATTCATAATTCTAATAGCCTAATCCCAAATCTCTCCCCTTCATCACCGCAGGAACGCCTTCTGCGATCCATTTAGCAGGCTTATCTCCTTTCAATAAATAATCGAAGAATTGTTGCTCACGAATTTGAATATCTTTTCTATTCCTACGCTCCACTAAATTATGCGCTTCATTATTATAATTCAACATCCATACTGGCTTGCCTAATCTTCGTAAAGCAGTGAACATTTCAATACCCTGATACCAAGGCACTGCATCATCTGCATCATTGGCCATTACCACGACAGGTGTTTTAACTTTTGGAAATTGAAACAATGGAGAATTGGTTATATACAAATTAGGCTTCTCCCATAAATTGGCTCCAATTCTGCTTTGTGTCTTTTCATATTGAAATTGTCTATTCAATCCAGTTCCCCATCTTATTCCACCATAGGCACTTGTCATATTAGCTACTGGAGCCCCTGCCCATGCAGCAGCATATAAATTGGTTCGTGTAATTAAATAAGCAATTTGATAGCCACCCCAACTTTGTCCTTGCAATCCTAATTTAGTACTGTCTACATATCCCTTTGCAACCAAGGCTCTTGTTCCACTAACTATATAATCATAAGCACCTTGTCCAGGATATCCTGTTTTATACCAGATATCAGGAACAAAAACTATATAGCCTCTGCTCACAAAAAAGGAAATATTTAAACGTGAAGGTGTTGGTGATGGAGCTTGGTATCCATATAAACCATCACTGCTTCGTTCATAGAAATAAGCAATCATTGGATACTTCTTCTTCGGATCAAAGTCTTCGGGCTTGTAAACGATTCCTTCTGCTTCTCTTCCTGTATAAGATTTCCATTTAAATAATTCAGCTGTTCCCCAGTTATAATTGGCTTGTTGAGGGTTTGGTTGATATAAAGACTTCCCTCCTGCAATTTCTTTTCTACCATTAATGGTTCCAGTATCAACAGATGAAACAATTTTAATATCGGCACTTCGCTGAAAGGTTTCAGTACTATAACTTAAAACCATGGCATCTTTTGCCTTAATTGCATTGGCAATACGAACAGGATAAGTTTGTTTTAACCCTGCAGGCAATTCAAATGCATCACCCATTTTATAATACTTCAATCCACTACCCTTATCTGCTTCATTAAAAATGGATAATAACATTAATTGATTGGGCTTGATTACGCGCTCTTCTCTATTTAAAACAATATTTCTAAAAGTGTATTTGTTTGTTCTGCCTAATCCCTTTGTTATACATTCAGAAGCAGTTGCGCCTGTTGGATCTAGCTTCCAGATATCAAATTGATCATATACCAATACATGTGTGTCGTTTTCCATCCAACCTGCAATGCCATAAGGATTGGGATCATCTGGCACATCATTGTCTACATCATAAAATGGCTGCTTCACGTCTTTTGCCAAAGCATTGATCTTTTGATCTGATGAATTGTATGCAAAATACTGTCGTTTTACATCGTCATACATCATCAAATATTTTCCAGTTGATGATGGAGAAACATTCCCTTTGAAATCTTTAGCGATCAATTTTTTTACCCCAGTTACAGGATTGATTTCATAGATATCATTGAAGCCATTCCCCATCCATTGTGTAGCAATTCTTTTCCCTTCATCACTGGCCCCATAAAATACTTCACCATCTCCATCATTGGTTTGGATGATATTCCTGAAAGCCAACCCACCTAATTGAACAACCGATTTTGAATCAAAGTCGTAACGTGCAACATGGGCTCTTGCCAATTCTTGATTAAGATTGCGTAATTGCACTGGTTGAATATAATCGTCTTTGTGATTCCATACATCTACACTTACTCTGTCAAATTCAGGTGTGAGGGTATCTTTCACAGGTAAGATCGGCGCCGTACCAAAAAACAAGCGCTTACCAGTTTTACTAAAACTAATGGCTTGACCATTATCACTCACCATCCAATTAGTCGGAACGCCATTTGTATTTTTATCTACAATCATCATTGCACTATCTGCACCTTCTGTATGATAATACAATTTATAAAATTTCTGAAGCGACTTAGCACTGCTATCTCTTTCAGCAACAAAAGCCAATTGCTTTCCCGACTCATCCATACGATAGCTCTTTGCATCATTAAACCCAGCAAAAATTGTTGCAGCGTTTCCAGTTGAAAGGTCTACTCTCACAACTGTTGGTTTTACTTTTGTATCTCCCGTTTTTTTGGAAGTTTCATACAACAATACATTTCCTTTTTTATTAAAAAAGTATTCACTAACCAACTTATAAATTTTTTCTTCTCCTGTTGTTAAATTTCTTACCACCAAATCTGTTCCTTCTTCAAATGGATCTTCAGCTGCTCTTGGCGCTGGCGGGCCATTTCTACGTGGAGTTTGCAATACACTGATTCCTTTTAACTTAACATCATTGGCTTTATTGCGAAGACTATCTACTACTTTCATTAAGCTATCCGCCATATTTACCATTGCATTTACTCTGGCTGCAGAATCCATTTCAACTCGAGGCGTAGGTGGCACAGGCAATGCCTTTTCCATTAGATATGCTACCACATTCGCGTTTTCGTCAGCAACCTTAAAACTTTTAATACGAGCGATTTTAGTCAGTTTTCCAGTAGCCAAATCAACAATTGCTAATGAATCTTTGGGCATATCTTCTTGCTTCTTCTTTTTAATTCTGGCATCACGTGTTTCGGCATAGAGTGGCTTAATTCTACAAACTAGAAATTGACTATTATCGGTGATGGTTGCATTGTATCCTCTTGCAATTTCTGCCTTGGCAGTACCATCCGTAGTTTTTACGTACAAGACCCCATCTCCTTCTTGTGGAGTAACGGTAAATGCAACATATTTTCCATCGTTACTGAGTAATCGCTCTGCAATATTTTGCCATCCATCATATACGGAATGATCTAATGGTTTTTTTTGGGCAAAAAGAGCTGATGTTGTAAATAACAACAAGCCAAATAGCTTAAATATTCTCATGTTCTAGTTAATTTTGTGGATTACGAATATAATTAAACAAAACACATAAAATACTGTTATATCGGTGTAATTGACAAATGGTGAAAAAATGATGATTTCTATGAAAAAGGCCTTGTTTTCTATTCTATTTTTATTCCAATTAGCTATATCTTCTGCTCAGAAAAATGGGGTTATTGCTGGACAAATACTCGATAAATCTTTGCAAAAACCCATTAGTGGCGCTACAATCCAAATTGGCACGCAAACCAGCCTTACTGATAGTTTGGGTAAATTTAGAATCAACAATATAGCTTCAGGCTCTTATACTGTCGTTTTTAAAGCACTTGGTTTTCTGCCACAAACAAAATTCAATATTGCCATTACCACTGGTAATGAAAACGTTTTGGTCATTGAAATGGAACCTGCAGTAACTCAACTTACAGATGTTACCGTATCATCAACCAACCGTAATAAATCGGCCAAAGCAGCCACACTCGAAACCCCATTAAGTGTTCAAAGACTTACCACAGAAGAGATCAAGTCTAATCCTGGTGGAAATTTTGACATTTCAAGAGTTATTCAAGCCCTACCAGGTGTTGGCGGAACAGCTGCCACAGCAGGCTTTAGAAACGATATCATTATCAGAGGTGGTGCACCTAATGAAAATGTTTACTATTTAGATGGAATTGAAATCCCCGTAATCAATCACTTTTCTACTCAAGGAAGTGCAGGTGGCCCTGCAGGAATACTCAACGTAAGCTTTATTGAAGAAGTGAAATTAAGTTCATCTGCTTTTGATGCTCGTTATGATAATGCGCTCTCATCTGTTTTTGAATTCAAACAGAAAAAAGGAAATAGCAATCATTTACAGGGAAACATCAGATTGAGTGGAACGGAATTTGCCACTACTTTTGATGGACCACTTTCTAAAGATAGAAGAACTACTTTTTTGGCTTCTGCACGTAGAAGTTATTTGCAATTATTGTTTCAGGCAATTGATTTACCCATTCGACCCAACTATTGGGATTTCCAATATAAAATCAGTCACCAGATCAATAAAAAAACATCCATTAGTTTCTTAGGAGTTGCTGCAATCGATGAATTTAGTTTTGCTGCTCCTAAAAAAGCAACACCTGAAAAATTATATGCACTCAACAGTAGCCCAGCTATTAATCAATGGAACTATACTGTTGGAGCAAGCATCAAACATTTATTAAACAATGGATTTTGGAATTTAGCCATCAGCAGAAATGAATTTGACAACCAATTAGAGAAATACGAAAATAATCTGGGGCCTGTAAAGGGGATCAGAACATTGTATTTTCAATCAAGAGAAACCGAAAACAAATTGCGTTTTGATGTAAACAAAACTTTTGCAGGATGGAAAATCAGTTACGGAGCAGTTGCACAATTGGTTTCACAAACCAATACCACTCAACAAATTATTAAAGCGGCTGTAACAGACAATAGCGGCAATGTTATTATTCCAGCAGTGGTGAATAATTTTGCAGGTTCAATTAGTATGGGCCGTTTTGGCGCTTTCACACAAGTAGGCAAGCGATTCATGGATAATAAACTGGGAATTAGCGGTGGATTAAGATTCGATCAAAATACATTTACTACAACTGGAATGAATCCTTTAAAAACTTTGTCTCCACGTATTGCATTGAGTTATGTACTAAGCGATAAATGGACATTGAATGCTTCTGTTGGATCTTATTATAAAATACTACCGTATACAGCACTTGGATTTAAAGACAATGCCGGTAATTATGTAAATAAAGATGGAGACTACACACAAAGCACACATTATGTTGCAGGTATTGAGTACCTCCCTTCGAGTGCCACAAGATTTACATTTGAAACTTTTTACAAACAATACAATAATGTTCCTGTTAGTGTAAGGAATGGAATTAGCTTATCCAATCAAGGAGCAGATTTTAACGTGCTTGGAAATGAAGATATAACTACCAACGGTAAAGGCAGGGCCTATGGTTTTGAATTTTTTGCCCAACAAAAATTGAGCAAACGATTTTATGGAGTTCTGAGCTATACATTTTTCTACAGTCAGTATACCAATGCCAATTTAAACTACACAGCAAGTTCATGGGACAACAGACATTTATTGTCATTATTAGGGGGTTATAAATTTAATCGTAACTGGGAATTGGGATTGAAATTTCGATTCCAAGGTGGGGTTCCATTTACACCATATGATATGCTCGCAAGCAGAACCAATTACTTAACACTGGGAACCGGGATATTAGATTATACTCAAACCAATAATCAACGATTGAATAATTTCAATAGCAGCGATATCCGTATCGACAAAAAATGGTATTTCAAAAAAGTAACTTTGGATTTTTTCATTGATATTCAAAACTGGTATTTAGCAAAAAGCCCCGCTCCTGATACATATACATTTAAAAGAAACGCCGACAATACTGCATTCTTAACTACCAATGGCCAACCCATTCAACAAAATGGAAGCAATGCAATACCGTTTTTATTGAATAATAATGATGCAAACGTAACTCCAACTTTGGGCTTTATTATTGAGTTTTAATTACGTTTACCAACAACAACCCTTGCCATTTGTAAAACAACTGACATTAAAATTAATCCAACTCCATAGTAAAAACTGGGCTGCAATTGCTCATTTTCATGAAACAATATAAATGCTAATATAATCGCATAAACCGGCTCTAAATTCAAGCTTAGATTTTGTGTGAACGCAGAAACTTTTTGCAAGGCTTCTAACATCAATTTCATAGCAACTATAGTACATACCCAACTTAAAATGAGTAACCAACCCCAGTCAGTAAGACTAGGGAAAATGGACTTTGTAGGGAATAGCAATAAGTAAAGCGGCATTAAAATTGTCAATACCAATAAACCACCGCTCAACTCATACAACATGATTACTTGTGGAGCAGCAATGGCAATATTTTTTTTATTTAACACAGAAAACAAAGCTGCCAACGCAGCAGAAACCACACCAACTATAATACCAGTCTGGTATCTGGCATCAAAATGAAAGATCAGATAAATACCCGCGAGGCTTAATAAGCCTAACAATACTTCTACCCAACGTATTTTCTTGGTAATAATTAATGGCTCTAATAAAGATGTAAATAAACCAGTTGCCGAAAAACAAACCAACCCAATAGACACATTAGACAACTTTATGCTTCCATAAAAGCAAACCCAATGCAATGCTATAATTGCTCCAAAGAAAAACAATTTGATGATGGTTGCTTTTGGCAGCAAAGTCAATTTCCCAGAGAAGAATAAAAGAACGATTAAGCTAATTACTGTAATAAAAATTCGATACCAAACCAGCAACATTTCGTTAAGACTAATCAATACCCCCAGAATACCCGTAAAGCCCACTAAGATTACGGCAACATGTAGCTTGATTAAAGCAGATTTCATGCAGCTAAACTACTGATTCTTTTCCGGCTCTTGATTTTAGTATTAAATATATTTCGAAGCGAGTATCTTAAATTCAGGATTCCATAAAATGATGTAAAATCTAAACAGTTTTATATATATTTATCCATATTATCTAATGCCAATGGAACCAATCATACAACTTAAGGGAGTATTTAAAAACTATGGAGAAAAGCAAGTACTTAAAGGAATCAATCTCTCGATTGATGCAGGACAAGTAATTGGTTATATAGGGCCGAATGGTGCTGGAAAAAGCACAACAGTAAAAATTCTATGTGGCTTGATTTCAGACTACGATGGGAAAGTAACAGTAGCGGGCATCGATTTAAAAGAAGACCCTGTTGCTGTAAAGCGCAAAATTGGTTATGTGCCAGAATTAGCAGAACTCTATGATGTACTCACTCCTGTTGAATTTTTAGGTTTGATGGCAGAACTTTACGATATTTCAAAAACAGTTGCAACAGAGAGAATTCATAAAATGCTTACTGCATTTGGATTGGAAGCCAATATGAACAATCGAATGGACACTTTCAGCAAAGGCATGAAGCAAAAAGTATTGATCACTTCTGGCCTATTACATAATCCTGATATCATTATTTTGGATGAGCCATTGAGCGGCCTAGATGCCAATAGTGTAATCATTGTAAAAGAGTTGATCAGCAAGTTGGCTAAAGAAGGCAAAACCATTTTTTATTGTAGCCATATGATGGATGTTGTAGAAAAAGTAAGTGATCGAATTATATTAATTAATGAAGGACAAGTAATTGCCGATGGAAGCTTCAATGAATTACAAGCTCAGCAAGGCAATGAAAGTTTAGAGAAAATATTTGCACATTTAACTGCCTCAGCTGCATTAGGCGAAGCAGCAAATGATTTGATGAAAGCATTCGATTAAATTATTCTACATGTTTATTAATCAATTTTTCCTCTTTTTATTACTATTACCCAAATCTATTTATGAAAAGATGGGGGTCAATACGCGTCATTTAAAAGCCATTTTAACAACCAAGTTAATGATGGACGACAGAAGACCGCCAAGTATTCAACAAAGACAAAAAAGAAAGAACGCCAAACCTATTAAATGGGCAACGCTAGGTACCATGTTCTTGAGTGCGTTTTTAGGCTTATTCTTTATCATTTCCTTTTTTATTTCCAAAGATGTAATAACACAGTTTTTCTTATTCTTTTCTTTTTTTATATTCCTATTAGCTTCTACTCTAATCAGCGATTTTACCAATGTATTAATTGACATTAGAGACAACGCTATTATACTCCCCAAACCAATCAACGATAAAACATTCTTACTGGCCCGTTTATTACATATTATCATACATGTTTCTAAAATGGTATTGCCTATGGCTTTACCAAGTTTGATAACAGTTGGAATGATATATGGAAGCTGGGGAGTAATCGCATTGATTTTTTTAATTCCTCCAGTTACCCTTTTCACTATTTTTCTAATCAATGCTATATATATATTGATTCTGAAAGTATCTACTCCAGAGAAATTTAAAAATATCATCAGTTATTTTCAAATCATTTTCGCAGTAGCCATTTACGGAAGCTATCAGATTGTTCCAAGAATGATCAATATGTCGGCTTTTAAAAATTATCATTTTCCTCAAACAAGTATTTCGCTTTTAGCTCCTCCTTTTTGGTTTGCAGGAAGTTGGGAGTTTTTATATCATCAGAATTATACTATAATTATAATTTGCGCATTTATATTAAGTATAGTAATGCCTGCATTATCTATTTGGGTAGTGATTAAATATTTTGCCCCATCTTTTAATCAAAAGCTGGCTATGATTTCAGGAAGTGATGCTGCTGAAACTATTCATGCCTCAAAAACAAATACTGTCGTAAATCAAAAGCCATTTGCCGAAATACTTTCCAATTTATTTACCCAAAAGGGCGCTGAAAGAATGGGTTTTTTGCATGCATGGTATATTACATCCAGAAGCAGAGACTTTAAAATGAGGGTCTACCCTGCCATTGGATACTTGTTGGTTTATATGATTATTATGATCCTTCAATCAAAAAAAGGAGCAATAGAAGAATTACAAAATCAAACAATTGGAGGAAAATTTATTTTCTTAGGGGGTATTTATTTTATCAGCTTTGTGATCATACAAGCCTTGACTCAAATAAAATATTCAGATAAATACAAAGCATCTTTCATTTTTTACACCTCCCCTATTGCAATACCCGGCCATATCATTAGTGGGGCTGTAAAAGCAACCATTCTTAAGTTTTATATGCCATTGGCATTATGTGTTTGTAGTTTGGGAGTAGCCATTATGGGTATAAATATATTACCCAACTTATTACTGGGCATGAGTAATCAATTATGTATTTGCTTTTTAATTGCCTACGTAAGTTTTGTAGAAATGCCATTTAGCAGAACCGAATCAATTACAGTAAAAACAGGCAGTTTTATCAGAGGGATTATCAGTATGGTTATTCCGCTAATATTAGCAACCCTACATTTTTTTATTTATAACTACCTTATTGCGGTATTGATTTTATTGGTTCTATCGATGATTGCTGTTTGGTTAGTTGCAGGGAGTGTTTACAATAAAACTTGGAGTAACTTAAAAGTAGGTTACCAGGATTAGCTGTTTTTATTAATGGCTTTTTACAAGCTGGCGATAATTCTTGAACATACTTTTCCATTGTATGCTTATAACTCCCAGCACACCCTCTTTAATAATGCCCTTGCTCATTTTGCTGACACCAATTTTTCTATCTCTAAAAATGATGGGAACTTCTTTGATTACGAAACCTAATTTCCATGCTGCAAATTTCATTTCAATTTGAAAAGCATAACCAACAAAGGATATCATATCAAAATTAATGGCTTCTAATACTTTACGTTGATAACAAACAAAACCTGCTGTTGGGTCTTGAATGGGCATCCAGGTAAGCAATTTGGTATAGATAGCGCCTCCTCTTGAATACAATTGTCGATCTAATGGCCAGTTTTCTGTTTGACCTCCTTTTACGTACCTGCTACCAATAGATAAATCCGCTCCGTCTAATTTGCATGCATTATATAAATGTTCTAAATCAGTGGGATTGTGAGAAAAGTCCGCATCCATTTCAAAAATAAATTGATACCCCTTTTGCAAACTCCATTTAAATCCATGAATATATGCTGTACCCAACCCCAATTTCCCAGAACGCTCCTCCAAAAACAATTGATCAGGAAATTGATGCATTAATTCTTTTACCAAATTAGCAGTTCCATCAGGCGATCCATCATCAATTACTAAAATATGGTACCCCTTATTCAAATTAAAAACAGCTTGAATAATAGCTACTATATTTTCGCTCTCATTAAATGTTGGTATGATGACTATTTTTTCCAATTCTGTTGAAAAATTTGCAATGAAGATACAATTTTGATGAATGAAATTGCCGTTTTGGGACAATCTTAACCCAAAATATACATTTTAGAATATTCAATTGATTACAAAAAAAGGATGGCCGGATGAATTATGGCTTTTTAACCAACGAACGATTTAATATTTCAGTGAGTTTTTGTTTGGTATTCATTGCGAAATCACCTTTCATCATCCAATCGTAATATTGAGGTTCTTCTTTAAGCACTTGAGTAACTGGCTTGCCTTTGTGTTTTCCGAAATTGAAAATTTCAATCCCATTTTCTTTAATGAATCTGCGAGCGAAATCGACGATATCATCTTCGCCAGTAAATTTAACGATTTGTTCCACCGAATTTCCAATCTGAGGATATCGTTCAATTTGCGCTTCCAACACTTCCCAGGTAGCAGTAGCATCTACTTCGGCACCATGGGCTCCTTCCAAAACCTTATTACAATAAAATTTATAGGCTGCACTTAATGTTCGTTGTTCCATTAGGTGAAATACTTTTTGAACATCTACCAATTTGCGATCATTAGTAGAAAATTCAATGCCAGAACGAAGGAACTCTTCAATTAACATTGGAATGTCAAATCGATTGCTATTGTATCCACCTAGATCGCAGTTTTCCATGAATTGTTTAATCTCATTGGCTATTTGCTTAAAGCTTGGTGCATCTTTTACCATTTCGTCTGTAATACCATGCACTTCGCTTGCCCCTGCCGGAATAGGCATTAAAGGATTAACGAGTTTACGCTTAACTGTTTTAGTGCCATCAACTGCAATTCTAACAATCGCAATTTCAACAATGCGATCGCTGCTGATATTTACACCAGTGGTTTCTAAATCTATAAAAGCAATTGGCTTTGTTAATTGTAAATTCATAGGAGGTTGACCTTTAATTAATGAGTGATTTCTTTTGCAAACGAAATTATGTCTAATCCATCATAATTGCCGCTACTCATTAAGAGAATATTGGCATTA
This sequence comes from Sphingobacteriia bacterium, assembly GCA_037129425.1. Lineage (GTDB taxonomy): Bacteria > Bacteroidota > Bacteroidia > Chitinophagales > Chitinophagaceae > Sediminibacterium. Next base: position 121,876 of record JBAXUV010000001.1, on the reverse strand, counting down.
CTGAAATCTTGTTGTGCCAACCATTCAGATAATTTTTTTGAGTCGTTGATTACCATCAACCCTTTTTTATTAAACCCCGCTATCACTTTTTCAGCTGGCAGATCGGGCATCCTTTTTAGTTCAAGCGCATGTTTAGAATAAAAAACCACGCCTACATCTAATTGATCAAATGCCCCATTATATTGTTCCATAAATGCAACATTCAAACTACTATAAGTATGCAATTCTAAAATGCCAAATAATTTCCGTTCGGGATATTGTTTCTTAACAGCTTCAACAGTAGCTTTTACTTTGCTTGGCGCATGAGCAAAATCTCTGTAAACATTTATGGTACTATTTGAAGCCAATAATTCCAAGCGTTTAGATGCGCCCGAAAAATGATCCATCACAGAAACAAATTCAGTTGCATTTACACCCAACTCTTTACAGGCATAATAAGCCGCATTCAAATTCATTAAGTTATGGTTACCAAAAACATTGAGCACTCCTTTTGCTCCATCAATAGTTACTGTAGTAACCCCATTATTGATTTCGTGTACTGGAACTCCATAAGGTTGATAACGAATATCTGATCGTTGATGATCATTCACTAATTGATTCAGCACTGGATCTGTTTCGTTGTAAATAAGAATGCCGCCTTTTTCTATTCTATTCATGAAAATCACAAATTGCTCTAAATAAAATTCAAAAGTGGGAAACACATTAATATGGTCCCAGGCAATGCCTGTGAGTATACCAACATGTGGGTATAAAAAATGAAATTTTGGTTTTTTTTCTATGACACTGGCAGGGTATTCATCGCCTTCACAAACGATCACCGGCGCATCGGTAATATTCACAGACTGGTCAAATCCATTCAATTTGGCTCCAACCAAATAATCGAAGTCCTTGTTCAATTGCTTGAGGGCATGCATGATCATGCTGGTGGTTGTGGTTTTACCATGACTCCCCCCCACAACAATCCTTTTCTTGTTTTTGCTTTCCTGGTAAATATATTCAGGAAAACTGTAGATAGCCAGGCCTAAGTCCTTGGCTTTCAATAATTCTGGATTATCATCTTTTGCATGCATTCCTAAAATAACCGCATCTAAATCGGTAGTAATTAAGCTAGGATTCCAGCCAATTGTTGTAGGCAAAAGCCCTTCTTTTGCCAAATTTCCAGCTGCAGGTTCAAAAATTTCATCATCGGTTCCCGTAACCTGATAGCCTTTTTTATGCAATGCAATGGCTAATTGATGCATTACACTTCCCCCTATTGAAATAAAATGAACTCTCATACGTTATAGTTTTCTGGAAAGATTATTTAACATTTTCAATGATTTCTGGAAAGCTGCATTTTAGCTCAAAACCATATCTTTGTTTTGGTGCAAAATACACGCATATCCTACAAAAAATCAAATTGTATGAAAAAGATTGCTTTATTCTTACTTATTTCGGGTTTTGCAACAGTTCTGTTGAGTGCTTGCGCTTCAGAAAAAGGAAGAGGATGTCCTACTACTAATCCACGTTATTTCAGGGGATAATTTTATTGGAGTTAACTAAATGGAGTAATTTTGTGTAAATATTTATATGAAATGGATTCCATTAATATCCAGTGAACAATTGGATCTGATTAAAGAAAAGTCTACACTTACACCACAAGTAATTTTTAAACACAGTACTCGTTGCAGTATTAGTTCAATGGCATTGAATAGGCTGGAAAGAGAACTTGCTCCTGAAAATGCTGATTTTTATTTTCTTGACTTGATACAGCATAGGCAGTTATCCAATGCAGTAGCAGAAGTTTTTGAAGTACACCACGAATCTCCTCAAATATTATTGATAAAGAATAGTGAATGCGTATATGACGAAAGCCATCAGGGCATTAATATGCAAGAATTATGCGAACAACTCTCTTCTAATTAAATAATCCATCATGCACATTACTGTATTTGGAGCAACCGGACAAGTTGGTAAAAGAATCGTACAACAAGCACTTAACCGTGGATATACTGTAACGGCATTTGGCAGAAACGTAGAATCATTAATTGATACAGACAATCGGAACGAAAAATTAATTGCTCGTAAAGGATACATTTTTGATGCTAAAGATGTTGCCAATGCATTGAAAGATGCAGATGCAGTGATATCTGTTTTGGGAGGTGCATTTGATGGCTCTGACAAGAGCAGAAGCTTAGGTATAAAGAACATTATTGCACAAATGGAAGCAAAAGGTATTCATCGCATTGTAGCATTAGGAGGGCTGGGAATTTTAAATGCAACTGAAGACAGTTTATTGATAGATAGTGAAAACTATCCAGAAGAATTCAAACCAGTTGGAATGGAACATTTGAAAGCCTATGAATTTTTATTAGCTTCTACATTAGATTGGAGCTTTTATTGCCCACCCAACATTATTGATGCAGATGAAACAGGATTATTTATAACCAGTAGCAATTATGCGCCAGACCCTAATTCATATAAGATCAATGCAGGTGATCTAGCTTTATCTATGTTGAATTCGGTAAGTAAAAATGAATTCATCAATGAAAGAGTAGGCATATCGCAGATATGAGATATGAGATATGAGATATGAGATATGAGATATGAGATATGAGATATGAGATAAGAGATATGAGATAAGAGATATGAGATAAGAGATATGAATTATGAAATATGAGATTTTAAGATGATAGAAATTATTGGATATTGTATTGCATTATTAATAGGTGTTTCGCTCGGATTAATTGGAGGAGGCGGCTCCATTTTAACTATTCCTGTATTAGTCTATTTATTTAAAATGGATCCATTACAAGCTACAGGATACTCTTTATTCATAGTAGGTTGCAGTAGTTTGCTGGGAGCATTTATGAAGTTTCGCAAACAAGAAATAGATCTCAAAGCTGCTGCATATTTCGGACTCACTTCAATTGTTACGGTGATATTGGTTCGTAAATATTTATTGCCCATAATTCCTAATGACTTATTTAGTATCGGTGATTTTATGATCACAAAATCAATGGCAACCTTACTTCTATTCGGTATAGTAATGATCATAGCTTCTATAAATATGATTAATAGAAAAGCCAATCAATCGAATGAATCCAGAAAACTAAATGCGAACGCTGCATTAATAAGGGGGCTTGAAGTGGGAGTTCTTACTGGGTTTATTGGCGCTGGAGGTGGATTTGTAATTATTCCTGTTTTATTATTTTCTTTCCAATTACCTATGAAGAAAGCCATTGGCACTTCCCTATTAATTATTGCAGCCAATTCTTTGTTTGGGTTTGTAGGCGATTTATTTTCAACACGCTTTGACTGGCCCTTCCTGCTTGCAATAACTTCCATCAGCTGCATGGGTATTTTAATGGGGAATTGGTTAAGCAATACCATTTCTGGAAATAAATTGAAAAGAGGATTTGGTTTTTTTGTACTTTCAGTGGGTTGCTATATTATTATTCATGAAATCATCAAATTACGTTAAACAAGGAAAAACGATCCTATTAATAGCAATAGGTGTTTTCATTGCAGTTTATTTTTTCAAACTAATTTCTTCGAACAACAAACAAGATCAAGATTTATTTAATTATACTGACACCAGTTTTTGGGTAGGTGCCGGCTTGTATCAAATACCAGATAATAAAGTAGGTGATACCATTCGCTATGGAAGATCACTTATTAGTAATACAGCTTTTTATTTTGGCCCAAAGGGAACCATCAAATCCATTAGTAATGGAATGAACTGTCAGAACTGTCATTTAGATGCAGGCACAAAACCATGGGGAAATAACTTTGGAGCAGTTGCAGCTAACTATCCGTTGTTTAGAGATCGATCAGGATCCATAGAAACAATTGAAAAAAGAATTAACGATTGTTTTGAAAGAAGTTTGAATGGAAAAGCTATTGCCAATGATTCATATGAAATGAAAGCAATGGTAGCATATATCAAATGGCTTGGTAAAGATGTACCGCAAAAAACAAAACCAAGAGGTAGTGGCATTCAACAGCTTGCCTATTTAAACAGGGCAGCTGATCCTCAAAAAGGAAAAATCCTTTATACAAATAACTGTGAAAAATGCCACGGGAAAAATGGTGAAGGACAAATGGATGATGTAAAAATTGGATATACCTATCCTCCCTTATGGGGCAAGCACAGTTACAATGTTTCTGCAGGATTATTTAGGCTCTCGCGTTTTGCAGGATTTGTAAAAAACAATATGCCCTATACTGTTAATTATCATAACCCCGGATTAACGGATGAAGAGGCCTGGGATCTGGCAGCATTCGTTAATTCACAACCAAGACCCAATAAACAATTTATTGCTGACTGGCCAAATATCAGTAAAAAACCAAAAGACCATCCGTTTGGGCCATACATCGACACACTTAGTGAAACAAGGCATAAATATGGCCCTTGGAATGAGTGAATTTCTATTTCGATTTAGCTAATTGCTGAGTTTAGGCCAATTCAATTACCATAGCACTTGCTCCACCTCCCCCATTACAAATTCCTGCGCCACCAATTTTTCCATTATGTTGTTTGAGTACATTGATTAATGTTACGATAATTCTTGCACCACTACAACCCAAGGGATGACCTATGGATACTGCTCCACCATGAACATTCACTTTTGCAGGATCTAATTTCATTTTTTGTGTGTTGGCAATTCCTACTACAGAAAATGCTTCGTTCAATTCAACAAAATCCAAATCGGTCATTTGCAATCCTGCTTTTGCCACTGCTTTGGGCAATGCCAGTGAAGGTGTTGTAGTAAACCATTCAGGAGCTTGTTCTGCATCAGCATAACTTCTAATAATTGCTATGGGCTTAATTCCTAATTCATCAGCTTTTTCTTTACTCATTAAAACCAATGCAGCAGCACCATCATTCATAGTACTAGCATTTGCAGCAGTTACAGTGCCATCTTTTATGAATGCGCCTTTGAGTTCAGGAATTTTATCGAATTTAACATTGAATGCTTCTTCGTCTTTCGAAAATAAGATGGGGTCTCCTTTTCTTTGTGGAATGGCTACTGGAACTATTTCATTACTGAACCAACCATTATTGGTTGCCTGTTGACTTCTGGTATAACTCTCCACTGCAAATGCATCCTGGTCAGCTCTAGAAATATTACATTCTTTCGCACAAAGTTCAGCGGCATTTCCCATTGCATAATTATGATAGACATCGGTTAATCCATCTTTTGCTAACCCATCAATTATAGAAACATTGCCGTATTTATTGCCCCAACGCATATTGGGTGAATAATATGGTACATTGCTCATACTCTCCATTCCTCCAGCAACCACCACATCTGAATCACCTAATAAAATTGACTGAGCGCCTTGAGCAATAGCTTTCATCCCGCTAGCACAAACTTTATTTACTGTAGTAGCAATGACAGAATCAGGTAAGCCTGCAAATTTTGCTGCTTGACGTGCTGGTGCTTGACCAGTATTCGCTTGAATCACACATCCCATCAACACTTCATTTACCAAAGCAGGATCAATACCCGCTTTTTCTATTGCTCCCTTAATTGCGATGGATCCTAATTGAGGTGCAGTAAAATCTTTCAGGCTGCCGCCAAAACTTCCAATGGGTGTTCTTACTGCTGAAACAATGTAGACTGTTTTACTTTGCATGGTATTGATTTGTGGGGCAAATTTAGGGAAAAAACTAACAAGTGTTAGGCTAAAAGGAATTATGAAAGAAGAATTATGAATTAAGAGATGTCAAATAAGTGTTATGATATAATTTTTTGTTTCTGCAAATAATGATAAATTACGAAGACATTATTTTTTTCAATCAAAAATCTGTGAATGATGTATAAAAAAATCAATGCATTTCTATTGCTAACTTCAATGATAGCAGTAATGATTGTAAGTTGTAAACAAGCAACTGAAAAATCGGAAATCGCAGACCAATCTTCCACTGCATTCAATGGTACAATCAACCTCGATGTACGTGATTCAAAACCTGATTGGGCTCCTTACATTAGAAAAAAAGCACCAGAAGGTGCACCCAATATATTATTTATTCTTTATGATGATACAGGTTTAGGTGCATGGTCTCCATATGGCGGAAGAATCAATATGCCAACCATGGATGCATTGGCAGCTGATGGTTTAACCTATACTCAATGGCACACTGTTGCTCTTTGTTCCCCTACCAGATCTTGCCTGAATACGGGTCGTAACCATACATTAAATGGAATGGGTTCAATTACAGAAGGGGCTAATGGATTTCCTGGATATAGTGGACAATTACCAACTCAAGCTGCAACTATTGCTCAAATTTTAAATGACAATGGTTGGAGTACTTTTTGGATAGGAAAAGATCACAATGTACCGGAAACAGATCTTTCTGCTGGTGCTAATAAAAGTCAATGGCCATTGCAACAAGGCTATGATCGTTTTTATGGTTTCATCGGTGGAGAAACAAACCAATTTTATCCTGATCTTACTGAAGACAATCATGCTATAGAACAACCTTATGGTCCAGAAAAAGGATATCATTTATCCAAAGATTTGGCAGATCAAGCAATCAAAATGATCAGTGACCAAAAATCAGCTAATCCAAGTAAACCATGGTATATGTGGTTTTGCCCTGGCGCAAATCATGCACCACACCAGGCACCAAAAGATTATATCGCTAAATACAAAGGAAAATTTGATGATGGATATGATGCATATCGCAAATGGGTTTTGCCTCGTATGATTGCAAAAGGAATTTTACCAAAAGACACTAAGCTTACAGACTTCAACCCGATGCCAAAAGACCAAGCTAACCCAGGTGATTTTGTTCGTCCGTGGGAGAGTTTAACAGCGGATGAAAAGAAATTATTTTCACGCTTGTGTGAAGTGTATGCTGGATTTTCTGAATATACCGATGCACAAATTGGTAGGATTATAGCTCATTTAAAAGCTACCGGTCAGTATGAAAATACTATCATCATGTATGCCGCAGACAATGGCGCTTCTGGTGAAGGAAGCCCCAGCGGGTCGGTAAATGAGAATAAATTTTTCAATGGCTATCCCGATGAGTTATCAGAGAATATGAAATTGATCAATGAATTAGGTGGCCCTAATACTTATGAGCACTACCCTACTGGTTGGGCAGCTGCATTTTCTACTCCATTTAAAATGTTCAAGCGTTATTCTAATTACTCAGGAGGAACTGCAGATCCTTTTGTTATTTCATGGCCTAAAGGAATCAAGGCACGTGGAGAAGTTCGCAATCAATATCATCATGCAGTGGATATTGTTCCAACGCTTCTTGAAATTTGCGGATTACAAATGCCAAAAGTGTATAAAGGTGTAGAACAATTACCATTGTCTGGAGTATCAATGAAATATTCTTTCGATGCCAAACCAGATGCACCAACCAATAAAAAAGTTCAGTTTTATGCAATGTTAGGAACCCGTGCAATTTGGCAGGATGGATGGAAAGCTGTTGCTGTTCATGCACCTTTAACTGGGATTGGAAAGTTTGATCAGGACAAATGGGAATTATATCATGTGGATGTAGATCGTGCAGAATCGAAAGATCTGGCAAAAGAAAATCCTGAAAAATTAGAAGCATTAAAAAAATTATGGTTCGAAGAAGCTAAGAAAAATCAGGCACTACCAATTGATGATAGATCAGCTGTAGTGCAGGCGAATATTGAACGCCCAACTGAAGAAGCTGTTAGAGATATCTATTCTTACTATCCGCATACAAGTTCAGTTCCTGAAGCGGTTGCAGTAAACATTCGTGGCAAGTCTTATAAAATTGTTGCTAATGTAGATATCAAAGATGCCAATGCTTCTGGAGTAATTTTCGCACACGGCTCAAGATTTGGAGGTCATAGCTTATTCATTAAAGATCATAAATTGTATTATGTATACAATTTCTTAGGCATCACAGAACAAAAATTAGTAGCAGCCGAATCTATTAAAACAGGCAAGTATACTTTTGGAATGGAGTTCTTAAAAGAGAAAGCTGGCGAACACGGGGAATCTCTTGGAAATATGCAATTGTATATAAATGACAAATCAGTTGCTGCAGGTGCAATGAGAGCTCAAGTAGGTAAATTTACTTTAGTTGGCGATGGATTATGCGTTGGTTATGATAGCGGAGACCCGGTGAGTAAAATGTATGCTTCCCCTGGAGAGTTTAAAGGTGGAGAGATCAAATTTGTAAAAGTGAGTACAGGAAAAGAGAAATATTCCGATTTAAAAACTGATGCAGCAAGAGCATGGGCGAAAGAATAAAATTGGTTGAATAATTTATTCTACCGAATAATCAATAACGGCAATCAAAAGGTTGTCGTTATTTTTTTGGGCTAATCTCAAAGCGTGAATAATGTAATTCTTATCGCTAATTGTACAAAGTATTTTAAAGCAAAAAGGCTCACTTTGTGTAATCAATTAATTTTTACAATTCCGGATCTTTTGCAAATAAAATATAACGACACGAAAATTAAAACATAATGAAAACAGAAATAGGAATAACCAGTGCCAATCGTCAATTAGTCGCTAATGAATTGGCAAAGGTTTTAGCGGATGAAACAATCATCTATATCAAAACTAAAAATGCACATTGGAATACTGAAGGAGCGGATTTTTATACGATGCATAAATTCTTCGAAACACAATTCGGACAATTGGATGAAATGATAGACAGTGTAGCAGAACGCATTCGTACTATTGGACATTATCCTCCATCCACTTTAAAAATGTATTTAAGCTTAACACATCTTACTGAACAAAAAAGAGAACAAAACGATAGTCAAGGATTTATCAAAGAACTTTTAGACGATCATCAAAGCACTATTATCGTTTTACGTGAACACATCAAATCGTTCACCAATGATTATCATGATCTTGGAACCAGTGATTTTGTAACTGGTCTTATGGAAATGCATGAAAAAATGGCTTGGTTTCTTCGTTCTCACATAAAAAACAAAGAAAAGTAACATTGTATAGAATAAATTCTTATATTCATTTCTATATGAATATTCAAAAATTTATTTTCATTTCGGCCTTGGTGGCAGCTATGCATTTATCAGCTTGCAAGAATGAAACCGAAACAAAACAGGTAACTAATTTTCCAACTCCTTTAAAGGAAAAAGTTTTCAATGCAGAAGAACAAGCAGCTTTAACGCCGGATATGGTCATTCAAAGATTAAAAGAAGGCAATATTCGATACCAAAATAATGACTTAACAGCAAGAGACCATTCTGCACTAGTTAGAGATGCTTCAAAAGGACAATTTCCAAAAGCTGTTATACTTTCATGCTTAGATAGTAGAGTTACTGTAGAAGATGTATTCGATAAAGGCATTGGTGATCTATTTGTAGGAAGAGTGGCAGGAAATTTTGTGAATGAAGATTTATTGGGAAGCATGGAATTTGGATGTAAGGTTTCAGGTGCTAAGTTGATCTTAGTCTTAGGTCATGCTTCTTGTGGGGCAATTAAAGGCGCTATTGATGATGTAAAACTTGGCAATATCACCGCAATGCTTTCAAAAATAAAACCATCAGTGCAACAATCTCAAGATTTTGAAGGCATAAAGACAAGTAAAAATGATTTATTTGTAGATTATGTTTCTAAAAAAAATGTGTTGAATACGATTACCAATATTCGTTTAAATAGTCCGATTTTAAAAGAAATGGAAGACAAAGGTCAAATCAAAATAATTGGTGCCTATTATGATATTCATACTGGCAAAGTAGATTTTTTGTAGCCAAAAAATATTTCGAAGCCTTAAACTACTTATATTCTTCGTTTATGTTAACCGCTATCAACCCTAAGCTCCCAATGCTTGATAAAGCAATTACCAAAACTTATTATATTGATCAATTGGGTTTTGAAAATGTAGGATCAAGTAATTATGATGAATATTTAATGGTTAAAAAAGATCAAATTGAAATTCATTTTTTCGAATTCAAAGGGTTAGATCCAAAAGAGAATTACGGTCAGGTATACATCAGAACAAATGATATTGAAGGGCTGTATCAAAGTTTTATCAATAAACAGGTAGCAATTCATCCAAACGGCTCATTACAAATCAAGCCATGGGGTCAAAAAGAATTCTCATTACTCGACCCAAATAACAACTTAATTACGTTCGGTCAAAGTAATCAATAATTTATATAACTAATAATTATATGAAAAAAGCAAAAAACATTTTAATTATTTTAATTCAATTGTTTATCTGCCAACTGTTGCTTGCACAAAAAAAAGTTGATTTAGCAATCAAAGATGTAACAATTATAGATGTTAAAAACGGAAAAGCAATTCCACATCAGCATGTATTCATCAATAACAATCGCATAATTGCCATCACCAATCAATCAAAATCATGGGATGCAAAAAAAGTGATAACCGCTTCAAACAAATTCCTTATTCCTGGACTATGGGATATGCATACCCATAATTGGTGGCAAATTCATTTCTCAGATCATTATATTAAAAATGGTGTGTTGGGTGTCAGAAACATGTATACTCCAATGAATTTTATTAATCCCTTAAAAGATAGCATCAATTCAAATAAAATCAATGGGCCAAAATATATTGCTGCAGGAAGAGTAATTGAAGGAACCAACCCAGAATTTCCTGATTGGCTGGTAGTAGATTCAATTCATAAAATTAAAAAGGCTTTGGATACTCTGCAAATGGAAGGATCTGACTTTGTGAAAGTTTATAACAAAATACCGAAAGAAGTATATTTTGAATTAATGAAAGAATCTGCAAAAAGAGGTCTTTCTGTTCAAGGACACTTACCAATGTCTGTTAATGCAATTGACGCTTCTAATGCTGGGCAAAAAAGCTTTGAACATCTGTTAGGCATCCCAGATTTATGCACCAGTGATTCGCTTTTTAAAAATAAATACAAATTCAATTGGTTTGCAGCAGTGATGCGTGAAGACGATTATGGAACTATTAAAATTGATGAGAGTTTAGCTAAAAAGAATTTTTCCGTTTTAAAAAACAACAATACTTATATATGTCCAACTTTAGTTGTTTGGAATAATTTATTTCACCCAGATATACCATTTGAATCAAATTCATTGATCAATAAATTTCCAAAAGACATGACAGCTTATTGGATGGGCGAAATTGATCGATATAGAAAAAAAGATGCTGCTTACAAACAAATGGCTTTGAAAAAAATGGAAACATTTAAGAAAATTACACTCCTATTATATCAATCTGGAGTGCCACTTATAGCTGGCACAGATGCAATCAATCCTTTTTGTTACCCAGGATATAGTTTACATGATGAACTTGTTTTGTTAAAAGATTGCGGTATTCCTGATGCGGATGTGTTGAAAATGGCCACTTGTAATGCAGCTGAATTTCTCCAATTAAAAGAGTATGGTCAAATTAAGGTTGGGAATATAGCTTCCTTGGTTTTACTTAATGCTAATCCTCTGAAAAATATCAAGAATACCAAAAATATTGACAAAGTATTTTTGAATGGAAAACAGGTGCTATAATTTTTGATTATCAACAATTTCATTGAATAGTTGTTATTCTATTGAATGAACACCACCTTCTTATCGGCCAAATGGGAGAATCTGATCATGGCCAATTATGCGGTAAACCCTACATTATTGGAGCCTTATCTTCCAAAAGGTGTTGAATTGGACTATTTCAATGATATCGTTTTTGTGAGTTTAGTTGGTTTTATGTTTAAGAATACCCGTTTATTCAATATCCCCATCCCCTTTTTGGGCACTTTTGAAGAAATTAATTTGCGATTTTATGTAAAACGTAGAGATGGGAACAGTTTCAAACGAGGTGTGGTCTTTATTAATGAAACAGTACCCTACAGACCAGTTGCTTATATAGCCAACAAACTATACAAAGAACACTATATTTCAATTCCTACAAATAGTAAAATTAGCTTTTCAGCTTCCGATAAAACAATACAGTATGATTGGAAAATAAACAATGCTTGGAATAAGATTTATGTAAATACTACAAGTGATTGTACTACTATGATAGAAGGAAGTATAGAAGAATTCATTTTTGAACACTATTACGGGTATACCAGAATAAACGATCAGCTTACTCAAGAATACAGAGTAAATCATCCAAGATGGTTGATAAATAAAGTCATTGATTATTCCATTGATTGTGATTTCAAAGCCATGTATGGAACTGAATTTGAATACTTAAAAGACGCTACACCCCATTCGGTTATTGTGGCTGAAGGATCTGCAGTAACAGTTGATTGGAAAAGATCTAAATTTTAATGAATGATATTGGAACAGAAAGATGTAGACAGAATCATAGAAATGGCATGGGAGGACCGAACTCCATTTGAGGCCATTCTATTTCAATTTAATGTATCAGAAGCAGCAGTAATTGCGCTAATGAGAAAAAATTTAAAACGCAGTAGTTTTAATTTATGGAGAAAAAGGGTGAACAGTGGAGTAAGCCAAAAACATCTGATGAAAAGGAGCACTGAAATAAGCCGATTTAAATGCAGTCTTCAAAAAACCATTTCGATGAATAAAATAAGCAAGCGATAAATGTCAATTGAGTTTACTACAGATTATGCATCTATTCTTGAACAAATAGACTGGATTGATCCCATACAATATGTCAAAACCAGGAATTATATAAATGGTGGAGTTACTTACTTATCTCCATATATCTCAAGGGGAGTTATAAGTACTAAACAGGTTCTTGATGCAATTATATCAAAAGGATATAGCCTCAGCTCAATAGAATCATTTGTAAAAGAATTGTGCTGGCGAGATTATTTTCAGCGTGTTGGGCAAGAGAAAGATTTGAATGAAGATATTAAACAAGCACAATTTCGCGTTTCAAATAACGAAATTCCAATTAATGTATTAAATGGAACAACTGGTATTGAAGGAATAGACAATGCAATAAATACCTTAATAGAAAAAGGCTATATGCACAACCATTGTAGGATGTATACAGCATCAATAGTTTGCAATATTGCTCAATCCCATTGGAAACAACCTTCTAAATGGATGTATTATCACTTATTAGATGGAGACTTTGCCAGCAACATTTGTAGCTGGCAATGGGTTGCTGCAGCCAATAGCAATAAAAAATATTATGCCAATCAAGAGAATATCAATAAGTACACATTCACCAATCAACAAAATAGTTTTTTGGATACATCTTATGAAGTTTTGGAACATTTAAGTATTCCAAAAGAATTAGCAGAGACAAGTACTTTTAATGATCCTACCCTACTTCCAGAAGCAGATACCATTTCGTTTGACAGCAATCTTCCAACATTTATTTATAATTATTACAACCTTGATCCCTTATGGCATCAAACTGAAAAAGGAAACCGAATATTATTATTAGAGCCCGATTTTTTTAAAGCTTTCCCAATCAGTCACAAATGTGTTGAATTTATGTTGGCCTTGAGTAGAAATATTCCAGATGTACAAGTGTATGTTGGTTCTTTCAAAGCGTTTACAGAACAGTTTAACTGTAAAACAATTTATTTTAAAGAACATCCATTGAATAATGGATATATGGGTATTGAAGAAAGTAGAGATTGGATTTCACCTGCTATTACAGGGTATTACCCTTCCTTTTTTGCATATTGGAAAAAGGTTGAAAAAGAATTATTCAAAATATTTAAGAAATGATTTTATCAAAAAACGATATTGTACAATTAGAACAACGTTACAGAACCGCATTTGTTAATTCTTTGGCTGGTTTTCGTCAAGCTGTTTTAGTTGGAACTCAATCTGTAGAAGGCAATTCCAACCTTGCTATATTTAATTCGCTAATTCACCTTGGAGCAAATCCTGCATTATTTGGTCTTATTAACCGACCGGAAAGTGTTCAAAGAGATACATTGCAAAACATTAAAGATACAAAAGTGTATACTTTAAATTATGTAAAAGCAGCAGATTATAAAAAAGCCCATCAAACTTCTGCTCGTTACGACAAAGGAGTTTCTGAATTCAATAAAGTTGGCTTTACTGAATTGTATAAATCTTCTTGCAAAGCACCATATGTTGCTGAAGCCATAGTACAAATTTCTATGCAATTAGAAGAAATAATACCCATTACAATCAATGGCACTATTTTAATCATTGGAAGTATTCAAACAGTAGAATTGAATGATGCATTGGTTAGCAATGATGGTTTCGTTGATTTATCTGCTGCTGAAATTTTAATCAGCCAGGGCTTAGACGCCTATTTTACAACGTCCATGATTGGAAGACTGGACTATGCAAAACCATAAATATTAACAAAAGAAATGAATAAAGTAGGTATTATTTTTCCGCACCAATTATTCGAAAATTCTATTTTAATTTCAACCTGTGATACTGTCTATTTAGTAGAAGAATGGCTCTTTTTTAAACAATATAATTTCCATCAACAAAAGATTGCATTTCATAGAGCTACAATGCAATATTACCAAAGCTATCTAATTAAAAAAGGTATTAATGTTGTATATGTTCATTCACCAGAACCAATTTCAGAAATTCAAACATTAATTGCACATTTAAAATCAACAGGTGTAGAATCTATTGAACATATTGACACAATTGATAACTGGTTAGAAAAAAGAATTTCCAACGCATGTAAAGAACATGCAATCCTTTCCAAAAAACACAATTCCCCTTTATTTATTAATACACCAGAAGAGATCAACAGTTATTTTTCTACAAAGAAAAAAATGTTTCAAACTGATTTTTATAAATACCAGCGAATCAAACAAAATATCTTAATTGACAACCAAGAGCCATTGGGAGGAAAATGGACATTTGATGATGAAAACAGATTAAAATATCCCAAAGAGAAAAATCCACCGAGTGTTTATACTTTTCCAATGAATGAAAATTATGCAGAAAGTATTCAATATACGAAGCGGTTTTTTTCTACGAATTATGGCAAGATAAATGAAGCATTTATATACCCTACAAATTTCGAGGAATCTAAAATATGGTTAAACGATTTCTTTAAATACCGCTTCATGGAATTCGGTGCTTACGAAGATGCTATTGTTTCTAATGAAATCATTTTACACCATAGCATATTAACACCCATGCTTAATGTGGGTTTATTATCTCCTCAATACATAATTGACGAAGCAATCATGTACTCCCAAAAAAACCAAATACCACTGAATTCATTGGAAGGTTTTATTCGTCAAATAATAGGCTGGAGAGAATTCATCAGGGCTGTGTATCAACTAAAAGGATCTGAAGAGCGCACTAAAAACTTTTGGAAGTTTACCAGAAAAATTCCTACTTCATTTTGGAATGGAACTACAGGTATTGAGCCCATCGATTTAACAATCAAAAAAGTATTGGCTACTGGTTATTGCCATCATATTGAAAGATTAATGGTTTTAGGTAATTTTATGCTCCTTTGTGAATTCGATCCTAATGAAGTATATCGCTGGTTCATGGAATTATTTATAGATTCCTACGATTGGGTAATGGTCCCCAATGTATACGGAATGAGCCAGTTTGCAGATGGCGGCTTAATGGCCACTAAACCCTATATCAGTGGCAGCAATTACCTAATGAAAATGAGTGATTATAAAAAAGGAGACTGGCAACAAACCTGGGATGGGCTGTTCTGGAGATTTATGCATGTACACAGAAACTTCTTTTTACAAAACCCTCGTTTAGGAATGCTGGTAAAGACTTTTGATAAAATGAGTGTGGAAAAACAGCAAATACATTTGAACAACGCGGAAAACTATTTAGCTACTTTACAATAGTTTATAATACTTATTTCACCAACTCAATACCAGTCTGGGTAAATACAATCAATTTTTGTTTATATAAATTACCCGTGGTCATTTTAAATGTTTTCTTACTCATTCCAAAAAAATCATAAATGGCTGCCGGATCAGACTTATCATAGTAAGGCAGGTAACCGTTATTCTCTTTTAATAATCGAATGATTTTCTCTCCTTCATCTTCTACTTTAGTAAAGCCAGGCTTACCCAACACTAAATCGATTTTATTATCCGGGCGAATTTTTTTAATAAAGCCTTTTAATTTATCACCAACTTCTATTTTTTGAAAAATTTCATTGCCATGTAAAACACCTATATGTTTATTGTTGATGATCATTACATATCCCAGCTCCGATGTTCTATATGCTAACAAATCAACCAGTTCCATTTCTTTAACAGTCAATTCATCGTTACTCATCAAACTTTCGATCTTTTCAGTAGCCGCTACCCTTCCTGTCATTTCATCAATATACAATTTGACCAAGTACTCTCCTCCTAATCGCATTCCCGACACTTGCTTAGAAGCTGGAACAAATAAATCCTTCATCAGTCCCCAATCCAAAAAAGCGCCTTGTTTGGTTACAGACAATACTTTAAGTTTAGCAATTTCTCCCACAACAGCATTGGCTTTCTGAGTAGTTGCAATCAATCGATTATCGGAATCGTGGTATACAAATACTTCTAACTCATCTCCAATACGTAAGCCCTTCGGCACAAATCTTTTGGGCAATAAAATTCCTTCCCCACCATCGTCGAGGTAAAAACCAAAATCTACTTTACGGCTAACTTTTAATGTATTATAACTACCTACCTGAACGGGTTCCATTTGTTTGTTTTAAAATAATTCGGGGGCAGTATCTTTTGACACTGCTTGTTCCCATTCCATTTCAATCGTTTTACTAAAATCGGTTAGCTTGGCACCAACAGCCTTCCAACCCATTACATCCACCATTTTAGCTACTTTGAATTTAGCTTTTCTTACCTGTTGTCCTCTACCTGTTTGTACTACTAAGATAGGCTGATCATCGGTAGAAATAGCCATTAAATAGTTACCAGCGCCTTCTTTAATGAAACTAAACTGTGTTTTAAGGGTTGAAGTTTCAATTTTGAATCGTTTGATATTGTATTGCGATTTATCTTGATCTAAATATACTGCGGTAATAATCTTTTCTGGATTAAACTGCTCAATCAATTTGATTTTATCAGATTCAAAACGTTGGGTAATTTCTGTATCAGTTAATTCGTAGGATCCATCGGTATAGAAAACCACAATTTTTTCATCTTCAAAACTACCTAAGTATTTTCCTTTTTCTTCTGTATTTAATCTACCGAATTTATCATCAAACCATAGTTTTCTGCCGGCCAATGTACTCTTGCCAGCTTCTTTCATTTTCACAGTTTTAATTGGGTACTTAGTCACCTGATTACCCATACTGCTTCTTCCTTTGATTTCTAATTCTTCAAAAAAGAAATCAAGTTCTTTTATACGAGCAGTACAATTAGGGCTTAAAATAATTTTAACCGATTCAGCTTCACCATTCGGATTGGCCGAAAAATAATGTACCCTACTCTTCTCAGAACCTTTGGTTAAATCATATTCTTTTTCTCGGGTAACACCAGTTACATTAAATCGCTTAGCATAACTGACCCCAGATTTACCATCTACATACATTAAATTATAGGTAGTACGCTCATCGTTCTTTTCAAATACCGCCGCGTGAATAATGTCTTTTCCAATAAATACTTTATCAGACACTTTTACCACTTTCATGATTCCCGACTTAGTGAAGGCAATGATATCGTCGTAATCGGAGCACTCACATAAAAACTCATCTTTCTTTAAACTGGTTCCAACAAACCCTTCTGCCCTATTGAGATACAATTTAGTATTGGCAATAGCAACTTGCTTCACCTGGATTGTATCAAACTCTTTTATTTCAGTTTTACGTTCTCTGCCCTTGCCATATTTTTTTTGCAAATTTTCATAGTAAGCAACTGCAAAATCAGTTAAGTGTTCTAAATCATAATTCACTTGCTTGATCTCTGCTTCTATATTTTTGATCTGTTCATTGAGCTCATTGATATCTAATCGGTAAATTCTTCTAACAGGCTTTTCGGTAAGCTTAACAATATCCTCTCTCTCTATTGGGCGTTTTAATTTTTTCTTAAAAGGCGTAAATGCTTTATCAATTGCCTCCAATACTTTTTCCCAATTCTCATGTTTTTGTTCTAACTCTTTGTATATTTTTTCTTCGAAGAAAATTTTCTCCAATGAGGTATAATGCCATTTATCTTCTAACTCACTTAATCTAATTTCCAACTCTTTCTGCAATAAGGACTTAGTATATTCTACAGAAGCTTTCAACAATTCTTGAACTGTTAAAAACATAGGCTTATGATCGGATATCACACAAGCATTAGGAGATATACTCACTTCACAATCTGTAAATGCATACAATGCATCGATGGTTATATCAGGAGAAATACCTGCAGCTAAATCAATTTGTATTTCAACTTCCTGAGCCGTGACGTCAATTACTTTTTTAATTTTTATTTTTCCTTGCTCATTGGCCTTTGTAATACTCTCCATAAGCTGGGTAGTAGTTACCCCATAAGGCACATCACGAATCACTAAAGTTTTTTTATCCAACTCTTCTACATGCGCCCTTACTCTTACTTTCCCGCCTCTTTTACCATCATTGTAATTGGCTACATCAATCATTCCCTTTGTTTGAAAATCGGGGAACAATTCAAACTTTCTTCCTCTCAAATATTTAATGGAAGCTTCAATCAATTCACAAAAATTATGAGGCAATATTTTGGTAGACAATCCCACAGCAATTCCATCCGCCCCTTGCGCTAATAGCAAAGGGAATTTCATAGGAAGATTAATAGGTTCATTCTTCCTGCCATCATAACTTAATTGCCATTGAGTAGTTTTGGCATTGAATGCCACTTCTAATGCAAACTTGGATAATCGTGCTTCTATATACCTTGAAGCAGCCGCGTCATCTCCCGTTCTTACATCACCCCAGTTACCCTGCGTTTCAATCAATAAATCTTTCTGCCCTAAATTCACCAATGCATCTCCAATACTCGCATCACCATGCGGATGATATTGCATACTCTGTCCGATGATATTGGCCACTTTATTGAACCTACCATCATCCATTTCTTTCATGGAATGCAGAATCCTTCTGTGCACCGGCTTCAAACCATCTTCAATTGCAGGTACTGCCCTTTCGAGGATTACATAAGAAGCATAATCGAGGAACCAATTTTTATATTGCCCCTGAACACCAGTTTCATTATCAAAAACCCTATTTTCCCTTTTCTCTTTCGCCATATTAATATTCTTTTCAACCAATAATCTTATATCTTTTATCTCTTATCTTTTCTCTCTTATCTTTTCTCTTATATCTTAAAAGTATCATGCTTAGCATCTTCAAGCCCATTCAATTCAAATACAATGATATCCGTAACCGCTACCACTTGATGCCAAGCCCAAGGTTCAATTTCAATCATTGCCGGAGCAACAATATTTTCTATTCCTTTTTTATCTGATCGAACATCTTTCCAATTCAACAAAGCCGTACCACTCATAATGATGATTTGCTCAGGATTTTTCTTTTCCGCTGTTCCCTTATGGTAATGGTCTCCACTGAAAGAACCTGCTTTTCTATATGCTACAATAAACTGACCAGTTCTATTAGTATCAAAAAAATGGGTGGCCCCTCGCTGATCTTCACCAATTTTATCTAACGGTATTACTCTAACCATTTTATTGCTTTTTTAATTAGCCAATTGAACAGTAATTTCTTTCCATCCCTTATTCCAATCTCCTGCAATAGCGATTTTACCAATACTCGCTAATTCTTTCAATCTCCAAACTAAAAAAGCATCCCCAGTTTGAACAGGCATTTTATTCAAAGTGTTTGAAATGATTTTATTTAACTTCTGTGAATCACCTGAAACCTGATTGAGTAAATGCTTATCGAAAAACTCCACTTCTTTGGCTATGATTTTTTTACCCCCTTCTAAAAAACGTACTAAAGAATTTTCTGTAGCGATTTTTTTCCATTCATCTGGGTCTATCTCAAACTCACTCAATGTAATTGGCCTGGCTAATTTTTTGGCTTTTAAAAACTCCTTAGGTTGAATTTCATGCAAATGTGTAGGATAAAAAATATTGCCTTTTTCATTAAAAAAAGGAAGATTGTTCAAATACAATACTTGCACCCTTCCAGCAAAATCCTTGAGTTGACTCATCAACCAATAATATCCACAAACATCATGGGCATTCTGTCCCATCCAAATCCATACTTCCTGGGTTTCATCTTCGGTTAACTGCTGAATCAACTGGTGAACCGTTAATTTATCATCTACAATGTCCAATTGATCTTCGTATGGAGAATTAGTTAATACATTCTTCCACCAATCCCTGCGCTGCTGATACCCTTCTGTTTGGTAGATATCTGCCAAGGGCCCTACAGCAAAGTCATCTTTTATCTCTAATACGGTTCCTTGCAAACTTTCATCCATTTCAATGGCAGTTTCCAGAGCTTTTACATTTGCAGTTTCAAAAACGATATGAATCATAAAAATTATTAAAATTAATTGCTCAAATTATGCGGTTACCACATCCAATTCTACACGAAGATTATTGATAATAAATTCCTGTCTTTCCATGGTATTTTTACCCATATAATATTCTAATAAATCTTGAATATGGTCTCCTTGCTCTAGTATTACCGGATCTAATCGCATATCTCTTCCAATGAACCGACCGAACTCTTCTGGAGATATTTCACCCAAACCCTTGAATCGGGTAATCTCAGGTTTACTTCCTAACTTCTTTACTGCCTCTTGTTTTTCTGTTTCATCGTAACAATATATTGTTTCCTGTTTATTCCTCACTCTAAACAAAGGAGTTTGCAAAATATACACATGCCCCTTCTTCACTAAATCTGGAAAGAATTGCAAAAAGAAAGTCATTAATAACAACCGAATATGCATTCCATCCACATCAGCATCAGTTGCAATAACAATATTGTTATAACGCAATCCTTCCAGGCCTTCTTCAATATTTAAAGCATGTTGCAATAAATTGAATTCTTCATTCTGATAAACCACTTTTTTAGTTTCTCCAAAAGAATTCAAAGGCTTACCTCTCAAACTAAATACTGCCTGTGTATCTACATTTCTCGATTTGGTAATGCTACCACTTGCACTATCCCCTTCGGTAATAAATATGGTGGTATTATTTTGTACTGCAATAAAGGCTTCTTTGTTTTTTGCAGGAAGCTCATCATTTAAATGTGTTCTGCAATCACGCAATTTTTTATTGTGCAAATTGGCTTTCTTGGCTCTTTCGTTGGCTAATTTTTTGATGCCAGCTAATTCTTTACGCTCTCTTTCGTTTTGTTCAATTCTTTTCTTTAATGCATCGGCAGTGGTTGGATTGCGATGCAAAAAATTGTCCAATTCCTTGGCTAAAAATTCCTGCACAAAATTCTTCATGCTTGGGCCACCCTCTGCCACATTTTGCGAACCCAATTTTGTTTTGGTCTGACTTTCAAAAACTGGTTCTTGCACCCTCACTGAAACAGCAGCTACAATACTTGTTCTAATATCAGATGCATCATAATCTTTTTTGAAAAAATCACGCACCACTTTTATATAAGCTTCTCTGAATGCTTGCTGATGTGTTCCACCCTGTGTAGTATACTGTCCGTTTACAAAAGAAAAAATATCTTCGCCATAATCATTGTTATGACTCATGGCTATTTCAATATCATCGCCTTTCAAATGGATGATTGGATAACGCAATTCATCTGGATTGGTCTTGCGTTGTAATAAATCGAGCAAGCCATTTTTACTTACATATTTCTTATTGTTAAAATGAATGACCAGTCCTGCATTGAGGTAACAATAATTCCACAATTGATTCTCGAGGTACTCATAGATGTAATGGAAATTTCTAAAGATGGTATCATCTGGTGTAAACACCACCAATGTTCCATTTGGCTCATCGGTTTTTATCTCTTTATGATCCTTAACCAAAAATCCTTTTTCAAATTCTGCCGTTTTTTGCTTGCCATCTCTAAAAGCAGTAACCAAAAAATGCTCACTCAAGGCATTCACCGCTTTTGTACCTACCCCATTCAAACCAACACTTTTCTGAAATGCTTTACTGTCGTATTTAGCACCTGTATTTATTTTACTAACTACATCAACTACTTTACCCAAAGGTATACCTCTACCAAAATCTCTAACAGTTACCGTCTTCCCTTCAATAGATAATTCCACTTGCTTTCCATAACCCATTGTATATTCATCAATACAGTTATCGATCACTTCTTTAATGAGTACATAAATTCCATCATCAGCGGCTGAACCATCTCCTAATTTACCAATATACATCCCAGGTCTTAGGCGAATATGTTCCTTCCAATCGAGCGATTTTATCGAGTCTTCGTCATACTGAACCAAATTTTTATCATCTGCCATAGTTCCTTTTTTGTTGCTTTTTTTGCCAATGGCAAATCTAACCCCCTCAGATTCAACCCCAATTATACTTTTCTACAAATAGGGTTTAACTGTGGATAAATGATGGTTTTTGGCTGATTTTTAGCGCTCATTCCTACCTTTAGGGCAATTATGGAGCCATTTCTGCCAATTACCGATCTACACTACCTAAAAACCTATGCTCAATCCAAAGAGCTAGAAAACGATCGATTTAAGGATTTTGTGAAGCAAATCAATAGCGAAGAAGTAGATGAACTGGTGCAAGAATTGGATCGAAAAATTACTCCTACCATTAGCTGCACCGATTGCGGCAATTGCTGCAAATCTTTAATGGTCTGTTTAAATGAATCAGAAGCAGATGCTTTGGCTGGTCATTTAAATCAATCCAGAGAAAAATTTGATGCAACTTATTTAGAAAAAGGAAGCAATGGAATGATGATCATGAATCAAATGCCTTGTCATTTTTTGAGCGATAATAAATGTACTATTTACGAATACCGTTTTGAAGGTTGTAAAGAATTCCCCGCCTTGCACTTACCAAATTTTTCCAGAAGATTGTTTACTACGTTTATGCATTACGATAGGTGCCCAATTATATTTAATGTAGTGGAGCAAATGAAAGATCGAATGCAATTTGAAAAAGACTGAAACCAATGAGTAAAACCATATTTTTTGGCATAGATCAATTATTAGCAAGTCATCCTTCTTGGAAGCACCAAAAAATTGGATTGGTAACCAATGAGGCGGCAAGAACACATGATGGAACACCAACCAGAAAAGCTTTGCAAGCTGCCGGATTTAAATTGGTAAAATTATTTTCACCTGAACATGGTTTATCTGTAAAAGGGGCCGACGGTGCCGCCATGCATGATGGCATAGATGAATTGACAGATTTACCTATAATCAGTTTGTATGGAAATAAATTAGCTCCCACAAAAGAAGATTTAGCAGAGATTGATATTATATTATTCGATGTGCCAGATGCAGGTGTTCGATTTTATACTTATCTCTGGACATTGAGTTATTTATTAGAGGCCTGTGCTGCAATAAAAAAGAAGTTGATCATTCTCGATCGCCCTAATCCTATTTCTGGAAATCTGGATTTAGTGGAAGGACCTATTTTAGAAACGGCCTGCAGTTCTTTTATTGGAAGATGGCCAATGCCTATTAGGCATAGTTGCAGCTTAGGCGAATTAGCCCGCTATTTTAATGAGACGCATCATATCAATGCATCCCTGGAAGTGATCGCTTGTACTAATTGGAACAGGAATAATTTTCAATCAGATTGGGGAATTCCATTTGTAGGTACTTCACCAGCAATCCAATCATTTGAATCGATGATTACATATCCTGGTTTGTGTTTTTTTGAAGCTACTAATTTACATGAAGGAAGAGGAAGCAAATTGGCTTTTCAAATAGTAGGTGCCCCTTGGTTAAAACATTTAGCTGTCAGTGCTCAAATCAACAGTATGATGGGAGAAGAATTACTAGCTAAGCCATTTGACTATATTTCTACCGAATCGAAATATGTTGGAGAACAATGCAACGGCATTCAATTTCATGTAAAAGACTATAGTCATTTTAGGCCAGTTTTTTTTGGAATGGTTTTACTAAAATTGATCAAAGAAATGCATCCTGTAGATTTTGCCTGGGCTAACTACAATACCAATGTAAATCCTTCTGGCACAAAACATTTAGACAAATTATTGGGCATTCGCAATAGTGAGGCATTATTCGATTTAGCTTTTCCCAATTTTTTACAGTGGGCAACAAAATTGACAAATGTTAAAGACTGGGAAATTTCTATAGCCCCATTTCTATTATATTAAAATCAGCTATTTCATCAACCCCCTGACCACCACACTGGCTGTCATGCAACCAAAAATAGCAGGCATATAAGAGATGGTTCCAATAATAGATTTTTTGGGGAAAGCTTTTTCTGTTTCGATAATTCTTGACTGATCTACTTTCTCTGCACTGAAAACCACTGTAAGGCCTTTATAAATTCCCAACGAATGTAATTTCTTGCGAACATAGGCTGCCAAATTGCATTGATAGGTTTTAGAAATATCTGTAATGATCACTTGAGATGGATCTATTTTTCCTCCAGCACCCAACGAACTAACGATGGGAATTTTCCTATCCAAACATGCTTTAATAAAAAACACTTTGGGAGACAAAGTATCAATGCAATCTACTGCATAATCATATTGCGCTTCATCCAATAATTGTTGAGTGAGTTCTTCTTTAATATAAATTGTTTTGACAATTAATTCAATTTCGGGATTAATGTCTTTCAATCGCTCAGCCATTACTTCCGACTTTAATTTTCCGGCAGTGGAATGCAAAGCTGGAATCTGTCGATTAGTATTACTCAAATCAACCGTATCTGCATCCACTATGGACATTTTGCCAACACCTGCTCTTGCGATCATTTCAGCACAGATACCTCCTACTCCACCTAAGCCAACTACCAATACATGTTTCTGCATTAAAGTTTCTATGGGTTCATCTCCAAGCAATAATTGTGTGCGGCTCAACCAGTATGGAATCATTTTAACGAATTAAGAGTTATGAATTAAGAATTATGAATTAAAAATTATGAATTAAGAATTATGAGATACTTTTTAAGGATTATAAATTATGCGTTATGAATTATTAAATCATCATTATTAATTCATAATTTCAATGCAAAAGTGTAAGTATGTTTTTGAAAAATAAAATTTATCTCTTGATTTTAGGGATTATGTGCTGCAATGTATTGATAGCAAAGGTTCCAGCAATTGAAATATTAGAGCAAGGCCGGAAAACCAGCATACGCGGCATGAGTGTGGTAAACGACAGCACAATATGGGTAAGTGGAAGTGGTGGCTCAGTTGGCAACTCCATGGATGGAGGAAAAACCTGGAATTGGATAACGGTTGCTGGTTATGAAAAAAGAGATTTTAGGGATATAGAAGCTTTTGATAAAAAAACTGCAATTATCATTGCCGTTGGTGAACCAGGAATTATTCTTAAAACAAAAAATGGAGGAAAAACCTGGTACAAAGTATTTCAGGACAATACAAAAGGTGTATTTCTCGATGCAATGGATTTTGCAGGCAAAAAAGGCTATGTAATTGGGGATCCATTAGATCAGCATCTATATCTTGTTACTACAAAAGATGGAGGAGAAAACTGGGTAAAAACAAAACCTTCCAATAAAACAAAATTTTTCGCAGGAACTGAGGCGTTTTTTGCATCGAGTGGAACAAATATTGTTGCAGGTAAAAAATTATTGAAAAATAAAATACTATTTGTAAGTGGCGGATCTACAACCCGACTATTTACATTGCCTCAAGATCCAATAATACCAGATGGATTACCCATAGTAATGGGTGGAGATAGCAGAGGGGCCAATTCAATCGCCATTTCTCCAAGTGAAAAATATGGAATGATCGTTGGAGGGGATTTTGCTATCGACAGCATTTCATCTGCTAATAGTGCAAAAATTGTTTTTCAAAAAACCTATAATGAAATCAATTCTCCCCAAATCCCTCCCCATGGTTATCGCTCTTGTGTAATATTTATGGATGATAAGAATTTAATTACTTGCGGCACTTCAGGTGTAGATATTTCAAAAGACGGAGGAATGAATTGGGAACTGATTTCAAACGAAAGCTTTCATGTAGTGCAAAAAGCTAAAAAAGGAAATGCTGTTTTTCTTGCAGGCAAAGGAGGTAGAATTGCAAAATTCAATCCCACAATCCAATAAAATAATTAATCAATTACTTAATAACCAACGTATCTAAAGGAATACAAAAAATATTATTTTATAGTAGGAGCTTTTTGCATAAAATTAGCCAGGTTTTGTCTTGCAGTAGTTTGCACTTTTTTGCGCAAAAAGCCTGTCCAACCCAACAAAATCCCTACTGTACCTAGTGCTTGGCTCGCCCATTTGTAGAAGCTAAAAACGTCCGTATGTGACACAATCAACCCATTTTCTATGACCATCGTAGCAACAATCTTATTGATCACCTTACGCCCCGTTTTGGAGAAAGTATAAGTAGCAATCCATTGGGTTTTGACCTGTAGGGCAGTTTCCTCCAAGATTTGGTATTCCAAATGCAAGTCCTTGCTTGCAGTAAGGAGCATTTCCCACATTGCGCGTGCTTCTTGAACGTTGAGATTGGGGAAAGCCGGGTCAGAAAACGTAGCATTGTCTGCGTACAGACCTTGCATTATTTTGAAATCTTTTTTTTGGAAAGCTTGATAAAAAGCGTGGGCAATTTGAGATGAAGTCATCATAAACAGGCATCTAATTGGTAACTTATAACTGACTTTGCATTTTCTCCACCATCTTATATGTTGCTGGGCAGTAAGAAATATTTTGTTGATGTACATGAATATATTCTACCATTTTCTTTTTCTTCAAATGAGGAAAACCAGCACAATCATCAGGACGAACTTCATAGATGCTGCACATATTGTTTTTCAAATTCAGAAACTGACAAGGTTGTGAAGTATTCATCCAATCTTTATCTTTCTTATCAAAAAACAACCATTTTTCTTTGAACTCATTGGGGGTGATTTCAAAATGAGCTGCAATTCGTTTAATATCTTTGGTAGTAAAAGTTGGGCTCATCGATTTACAACAATTCGCACAAGACAAACAATCTACTTCTTTCCAAACTTCAGCATCAATTTTTTCAGCTAGTTTATCCAGCCCTTTTGGAGGATTCTTTTCTATCTTACCTAAAAAACGTTTCATTGATTTTTGATGATAACGCACTTTCTGTTTGAACGATCGTAAATTTACTTGCATGAGGTCGATTCGATTTTTGACTAAAAGCGAATGTACGTAATATTGGGCAATGGTCATAAGTCGTCATAAATTCCAGCAACTTAATTCGTAACTTCGATTCATATCTTTTAATTTATATCTCTTAATTCATATCTCTTAATTCATATCTCCTCATGTGGGAAGCATATAAAAAAGGATACAAAGCCTACCTCCGACTGGAACGCTCTTTGAGCGACAATTCTGTGGAAGCCTATCTTCGGGACTTATCGAAGTTGACAGACTATTTACAAGTAACCCAACAGCTCAAGAACCCTGCTGAATTAGTTTTAAAAGATTTACAAGATTTTGTAAAATGGGTAGGTGAACTAGGCATGACAGCCACTTCGCAGAGTAGAATGATTTCAGGCATACGTAGTTTTTATAAATACTGTTTAATAGAACAGATATGTACCATCGACCCCTCCGTTCTCTTAGATGCTCCTAAGACAAAAAGAGCATTGCCAGATACATTGAGCTTTGAAGAGATTGAAAGCATGATTGCTCAAATTGATTTAAGTAGTGCTGAAGGTGGAAGGAATAAAGCCATCATCGAAACCATGTATAGTTGTGGGCTTCGTGTGAGTGAAGTGGTCAACCTAACTATTTCAGGACTTTATTTAGATGTAGGTTTTATTAGAGTCATCGGAAAAGGAAACAAAGAGCGATTAATTCCGATAGGATCCGATGCTGTTAAATACATCACTATCTATAAAGAATCTATTCGATCACATCAAACTATTCAAGCTGGCTTTGAAGACATTTTATTTCTCAACAGAAGAGGTAAGAATCTGACCAGGGTAATGATCTTTTATATTATTAAAGAATTGGCCTATAAGGCAGGAATCACCAAAATAATTTCTCCGCATACATTAAGGCATTCTTTTGCTACTCATTTAGTAGAAGGAGGAGCCGATTTAAGGGCTGTTCAGGAAATGTTAGGTCATGAAAGCATTACCACCACTGAAATATATACTCATCTTGACCGTGATTTTTTAAGGGATACACTTCAACGCTTTCATCCTGGGTTTAAATAAATGGAAAGGGTAACCTAAAAATATTCTGCAAATTGGAACGGAAAACCTAGGTTTGCCATCTCAAATAATACAATTATGAAAAGAATACTGATTGCCGCTGCTATACTTTGCAGCTTAACTAGTATGGCACAAATAAAAATGCCAGCTCCAAGTTCAACTCAAAAAATTGCTCAAGACTTTGGTTTGGGAAAAATTGAATTGACTTACTCTCGCCCCAATATCAAGGGAAGAGCAATGCTTAAAGAAAATAGTGAATTAGCTCCATTGGGGCAATTATGGAGAGCTGGTGCTAATGCAGCTACCCGTTTAAATTTTTCTGATAAAGTAATGATGGGTGGAAAATTATTAGACACAGGTTCTTATGTTTTATACATTGTTCCAGGAAAAGAAACATGGGAAATTGTAATTAATAAAGGATTGAATAACTGGGGAACCGATGGTTATAAAGAAAGCGAAGATGTAGTTCGTTTTAAAGTAAAAACAATGAAAATGGCCATGGCTGCTGAAACCCTAACCATGCAGTTTGCCAATATTCAACCTGAAAGCTGTGAGTTACACATTATGTGGGGTACTACTGCAGTTAGTGTTCCAATGAGCACTAATGTTAAAGATAGAATTCGCGCGCAAGTTGAAAAAGCTTTGAGTGCTGATCCAGTAAATCCAGCAACTTATGCAGCTGCTGCAACTTTTTATTCAGAATGGGATAACAATAATGCAAAAGCATTAGAGAATGTAAAAAAAGCTACTGAAGCAAATCCAAAAGCATTTTGGTTATTCTTACAAACTGCCAAAATTCAAAAAGAATTAGGCGATAAAGTAGGTGCAAAAGCAAATGCAGAAAAATGTATTGCAGTAGCTACTGAAGCTAAGAATGCTGATTATGTAAGAATGGCTAAAGAATTGATTTCGAAATTATAAGCTCACCCTATTTTAATAAAAAAAGCGATGAAATTCATCGCTTTTTTTTATTGCTGTATCTCTTATCTTTTATCTTTTATCTCTTATCTTATATCTCTTATCTCTAGCTGCTAGCATCCGCCATATCAGGTATAGCTTCTACTTTATAAGCACCAGCATCTAATTTGGCTTTTGTTTCGCTAAATGCTACCAATGTTTCTTGAATATCTGCATCGGTATGTGCCGCTGAAGGGATCAATCTATAAATAATATGCCCTTTAGGTATAACTGGATAAACAACAATTGAGGCGAAAACACCATAATTCTCTCTTAAATCCATTACCATAGCAGTAGCTTCTTCTACTCCACCTGTCATATAAACCGGAGTAACAGGGCTATCTGTTTTGCCAATATCAAATCCACGTTCTTTTAAGCCTGATTGCAATTTCAATGCATTGCTCCATAATTTTTCTTTTAATTCAGGCATGGTGCGCAACATATCCAAACGCTTTAAATTTCCCAATACAATTGGCATTGGCAAACTCTTTGCAAAAATTTGGCTTCTGATATTGTAACGAATAAAATCAATGATGGCTTTATCACCAGCTAAGAATGCTCCAATAGAAGCCATGCTTTTAGCAAAAGTAGAAAAATACAAATCGATGGCATCCTGACAACCTTGTGCTTCGCCAGCACCTGCTCCAGTTTTGCCCAATGTTCCAAAGCCATGCGCATCGTCTACCAATAATCTAAACTCGTATTTATCTTTTAATGCAGCAATTTCTTTTAGTTTACCTTGATCACCTGCCATTCCAAACACGCCTTCGGTAATTACTAAAATTCCACCAGTTTTTTGCTTCTCAATCAATTGAGTTGCTCTTGCCAATTGTTTTTCGCAATCTTCAATGTCATTGTGTTTGAATACATAGCGATGTCCTGGGTGTAAACGCAATCCATCGATAATACATGCATGACTTTCTGCATCGTAAACAATTACATCGTGTCTACCACAAATGGCATCGATTGTACTCATGATACCTTGGTATCCAAAATTGAGCAAAATAGCATCTTGCTTGCTTTCAAAAGCAGCCAATTCTTTTTCTAATTGTTCATGATAATTGGAATTACCACTCATCATTCTTGCACCCATCGGGTATGCCATTCCAAACTCTTTTGCAGCATCCGCATCTACTTTTCTGATTTCAGGATGGTTGGCCAAACCTAAATAGTTGTTTAAGCTCCATACAATCATGTCTTTTCCACGAAACTTCATTCTACTGCTTATTTCACCTTCCAATTTTGGAAAGGCAAAATATCCATGTGCCCTTTCGCGGTGCTGACCTAAGGGTCCAGCATTCTTTAACATCTTTTCAAATATATCTGCCATATTAATAAATTATTATATCCTTAAAATCGCTGCAAAATTAACTAATATGTAGGAAAGTGCAAACGGATTTATACACGCAACCCTTACCTTTAGCGTCTAATTAACGAAAATGAAATCAATGAACATTGAAAAAGCCTTAAAAACGGCCTTTTTAACCCTTTTAATGGTATTTGTAATTATTGTGGGCAGTAGTGACTTTTCACTTGCACAGAAAGCAGTAAAACAAACTGTAAATGCATCCGCCCCTAAACTAGTGGTAGGAATTGTGATCGATCAGATGAGATGGGACTATTTGTATCGTTTTGCCCCATTATTTAAAGCAAATGGTGGTTTCAAGAGAATGATGAACAATGGATTTAGTTGCGACAATACACAGATTGGATACACCCCCTCTGTTACCGCTTGTGGTCATACAGGCATTTATACTGGTTCAGTTCCTGCAGTTCATGGCATCACAGGCAATGCTTGGTATGATGGACAATTAAAAAGATCGGTGTATTGCAGTGAAGATAAAACAGTGGACGGGGTTGGCACTAAAGGTGCAAGTGATGGACAGATGAGTCCTCGTAATATGTTAACTACTACTATTTGCGATGAGTTGAGGCTGGCCACTAATTTTAAAAGTAAAGTGATTGGAGTTGCTTTAAAAGACAGAGGCTCTATATTGCCAGCAGGCCATAGTGCCAATGGAGCATATTGGTTTGATTCGAAAAGTGGCTACTTTATCACAAGCACTTATTACATGAATCAATTGCCAGAATGGGTGAATAATTTCAATAAAAGAAATTTACCCGATTCATTGATGAATTTGGGTTGGACAAAAAAGTTAAAGGATGAAGATTATTTGAATTATGCAACCGCCGATGAGAAATCTTACGAGAATCAACCATTCGGAAAAGAGCAAACCAAAATGCCTTATACATTAACTAGAACCGCTACAGAAGGTTTTGGCAAATTGGCTTCTACCCCACATGGCAATACATTAACAGCAGAAATGGCCAAAGCCGCAGTGATTGCTGAAGGATTAGGGAAGGATGCTATTACCGATTTTTTAGCAGTAAGCTTTTCTTCACCAGACTATATCGGGCATGCATTTGGCCCAAACTCTTGGGAAATGGTAGATGATTATATTCGTTTGGATGAAGAGCTTGGAAAACTATTTGATTTTTTAGATGCTACTGTAGGAAAAGGTACATATACCTCTTTCTTAAGTGCTGATCATGCAGTTGCTCATGTTCCTGGATTTTTGAAAGAAAACAAATTACCAGGAGGAGTAATTACTGAAAGTAAAATATCTGCAGATCTAAATAGCAAACTCAAAGAAAAATTTGGTATTGATAATGCTATTGTGAGTATGTACAATTATCAAGTTCATTTTAATCGAACTAAAGTAGACAGTTTGAATATCAATAAAAATCAATTGAATGATTTTGTGATTCAATACCTGTTAAAATTAGAAGGCGTTTCGAATGCATTCCCTACCGCCGATATTCTTACTTCACCTATGCCACAAGTATTAAGAGAAAAATTAGCGAATGGATTTTTCTATAATAGAAGTGGCGATATTCAAATTGTTTTAAAACCAGGTTATATAGACGGCAATGACAAAGGCACTACCCATGGATTATGGTACCCATATGATGCCCATATTCCATTGCTTTGGTATGGATATGGCATCAAACAAGGCAGTTCTAACAGAGAAGTATATATGCATGATATTGCTTCTACCATTGCTGCATTATTGCATATTCAAATGCCAAGTGGAAATATTGGGAAGCCGATTGCAGAGGTTTTGAAGTAAATTATATAAGTAATTAAACTGTATAAACCTTAAGACTTTCATTCTGTGATTACTTCGAACCTATTATAGCTAATAGCTATAAATCCATTTCATTTATTTTGAAATTCAATAATATATTGCACAAAACAATCATCTATGAAAAAACAATTTCACTTGATTTTATTGGGAATTTTGGTGGTATTCAGCACCAATGCTCAATTAAATTTATCCGACAAGATTCCCTTTGATTCAAAAGTAAAAATGGGGAAACTCTCCAATGGGTTAACCTATTATATTAGAGCCAACCAAAAACCTGAGAAAAAAGTTGAATTACGTTTAGTAGTAAATGCCGGTTCAATATTAGAAGATAATGACCAACAAGGTTTGGCCCATTTTACTGAGCACATGTCTTTTAATGGTACAAAGAATTTTAAAAAGAATGAGTTGGTTAGTTTTCTACAAAGCATTGGAGTTGACTTTGGCGCAGACTTAAATGCATATACCAGCTTTAATGAAACCGTATATATTCTTCCAATTCCATTGAGCGATCCCAATAATTTTAAAAAGGGAATGCAGGTTTTGCAGGATTGGGCTTCTGCTGTAACATTCGACAACAAACAAATTGACGATGAGCGCGGTGTTGTTTTAGAAGAAAGCAGATCTGGAAAAGGTGCAGATGACAGAATGGGAAGAAAAGTATATGCCAAACAATATGAAGGATCGAAATACGCTGAAAGATTACCAATAGGAAAAGACAGTATTTTAAAAACATTTAAATATGATGCTATAAAGCGTTTTTATCGCGATTGGTATCGTCCAAATTTAATGGCTGTAGTTGTTGTGGGTGATATAAACGTTGAGGAAACAGAAAAAATGATTCAAACAATGTTTGGCGGATTAAAAAATCCAGCTAACCCTCGTCCAAGAAATTTAGCGCCCCTCCCTCTAAGAACTAAAAATGAATCATTAGTAGTTACAGACAAAGAAGCTACCAATTTTAGAATTCAATTGAACTATGCTGCCCTTCCTTCAAAAGCAGAACTTACTATTGGTGATTACAGAAAAGAATCATTGATTAAGAATATGTTTACCTCAATGCTCAACCAACGTTTGAATGAATTATCCCAAAGTACCAACCCTCCTTTCATTGGAGCAGGAACAGGCTTTGGTTCAGAAGCGAGGGGTTATGAAGGATTTATCAATATAGCCATCCCTAGTAAAAAAGGAATTGATACTGCACTCACAGCATTGATCACAGAAGTAGAAAGAGTGAAGAAATTTGGATTTACACAAGGCGAATTAGATAGAGCTAAAAAATCTCAAATGGCTTCTATTGAAAGAAGCTATAACAATAGAGATAAAACAGGATCCGATCAAATTATTGAAGAATATATTCGTCATTTTTTAGAACAGGAACCTGCTCCTGGAATAGAAACAGAATATAAATATGCGCAAGAACTATTGCCAGGCATTCAGTTACAAGAAGTAAATGCCATTGCCAATGAGTTAAAGCAAAATGAAAAGTTTTTTGCCAGCATTACAGGTCCTGAAAAAGCTGATACTCCAATCCCTACAAATGCTTCTTTGATTGCTGCTATCGAAAATATTAGTAAAGCTCCAATTAAAGCCTATGAAGAAAAAGCAATTGCATCTAATTTATTAAAAACGAAGCCTAGTCCAGGAACATTGGTAAAGGAAACAAAAAATGATGTTTTAGGAATCACAGAACTACAATTTAGCAATGGAACTAAAGTTATTTTAAAGCCTACTAGTTTTAAGCAAGATGAAATCATCATGACTGGATTTAAAAAAGGTGGCATTAATACTTATAGTCTCGAAGATAAATACAGTGCCGAGAATGCTTCCACTATCATTCAACAAATGGGCATTGGAGATTTCACTCCAGTAGATCTTCGAAAATTTTTAGCAGGAAAAATAGCATCAGCAAGTGTAGGCCTTAGTGCAATCAATGTAAGTGCTGGCGGAAGAAGCTCCATAAAAGATGTTGAAACCATGTTTCAATTACTGTACTTAAATTTCACCAATACCAGAAAAGATGAAGCCCTTTTCACTGCTTGGAGAGATAAGCAGAAAACACAAATGCAAATGATGACTGCTGACCCTCAATTTGCCTTCTTAGATTCTGTTTACAAGGTTTTATATAATGGAAACCCATTGGCGCCAACTCAAATTCCAAAACCTGCTAATTATGATAAAATCAATTTTGAAAGATCAATAGCCATTTATAAAGAGCTTACTTCTGATGCCAATGATTTTACTTTCATCATGGTGGGTAATATTGATGTAGAAGCAATGAAGCCATTATTAGCTACCTATATTGGAAGTTTACCTTCTAAAGGTGGTATTGGCAAAATTGGAGATAATGGAGTAAGGGTAGCTAAAGGAGTAAAAGACTTTACTGTTTACAAGGGTAAAGAGCAAAAGAGTTTTATTTTAAATATTTATTCTGGCGAAGTTCAATACTCTGAAGATTTGGCATTCAAAGCAGAAATGTTAACGGAGATTTTAAACATTAAAATCATCGAAGATTTAAGAGAAAAAATTGGAGGCATTTACAGTGGGGGCATCAGTGGAACGGTTCAGAAATATCCATACAACAGTTACATTTTTGGACTTCAACTACCATGTGGACCAGAAAATGTAGATAAGCTAAAAAAAGCTGCTGCTGAAGAAATAGAGAAAATTAGAGCAAATGGACCAGAACAAAAAGATCTAGACAAAGTAAAGAAATCACTCATGGAAAAGTACACTGTGAATATGAAAGAAAATAATTTTTGGACTGGCGTTTTACAAGGAATTTATTTCAGCGACAAAGACCCACAAAGAATATTGAACTACGAAAAAGTGGTGAACGATATTACTATAAATGATATCAAAAAAACAGCGAATCTTTTATTTGATGGTAAAAATATTATCGGAGGTATTTTACTTCCAGAAAAACAATAATTTTACTTTAGCTGAAATCTTAAAAAGGCTCCGATGAATCGGGGCCTTTTTATTTGGCTATATTTACCAAAATTGAATCTAGCCTGAAAACGATCATCAAAAATATTATTCATCAAACAGGGTTATCTTTTGCTATAAGCGCATTACATTTTCAAGCTCAACGAGCTAAGCATTTATTGAAGAATCTTTATTTTAAAAAATACCATCCTTATTTAGCCATACCAAAAGATCGAGATTTATTTGAAACATTTCAAGTAAATTATCCATTGTATTTTTCTGATGGAAAACTAGCTGCAAAAGAAATGTTGGAATGGAGTAGCGCATATTTAAATAATGAATCACTTCATATCCTCGATTGGGGATGCGGAGTCGGCAGAATCATTCAACATATCCCTAGCATGCTTCCTAAAGCAATATGCTATGGCGCAGACATTAATCAGCAAAGAATTAAATGGTGTAGAAAAAATATCAACGAAGTTTTATTCGATTGTATTGAGGACAAACAACTACCCTATCCTTCCGAATTATTTGACCTTGTTTTTGGTATATCTGTATTAACACATATTCTAGGCAATGATCAACAGTTATGGTTGAATGAATTACAAAGAATTACTAAACCGGGAGCTGTTATTATTGTTTCCACGCATGGATCTTTTTTTGAGAAACAAATGAGTTCAGAAGCGCTACAATGCTATCATACCAAGGGCTGGCAAAGCAATCAATATCATGAAAAAGGCCATCGACTATTAAGCACTTACAACAAGGCCAACATTTTTAAAGAAATGGCTACCCAATATTTTACTATTGAAAACTACTATGAAGGAAAAAGCCACCCAGATAAACTGGGTGGCCAAGACCTATGGATATTGAGAAAGCAATAAGAAAATTTTATTCCCCTCCTTTCCCTCCAGAATTTCCTACTGCCGGTGCTGCTGGCATTTTATTTTTCATACTTGCTTTACGCAAGTCATCTAATTTAGCAATGTAAATGCTTCTTCCATGAGTTCCCAAAACAATTTCATTGTCGCGTGGGTGAATAACAATATCATGTACTGGAACACTATAAGGCAAGCCTTTGTTCCACATCATACTGGTATTCCCTCCATCAATACTCACATACAAACCACCATCGGTTCCAACATAAATGATGTCTTGATCTACTAAGTCTTCTTTCACCACATTCACAGGTTCTGCTGGTAAATCTTTTGCAATTTGTTTCCAGTTAGTTCCATAATCGTCACTCACATATACATAAGCATTGAAATGGTCGTTTCTGTATCCATTTAATGATAAATAAACCCTTCCCTCTTTAAATGAACTGGCATAAACCCTGCTTACATACAGGCCTTTAGGCAATTGTTTATTATTCAATAAAGTCCAGGTATAACCACCATCTTTGGTAACATGAATGTTTCCATCATCTGTTCCAGTATAAATCAATCCAAAACGCAAAGGACTTTCACTCATGGTGCATAAGGTTCCAAAAGGCACATCTCCTTGAGGAGGGTTGGTACTTAGGTCTCCACTCATGGTAACAGAGCTATCTCCTTTATTGAAAGAACGATGAAATTTATTGCTTCCGTAATAAAACACATCCTGATTATGTCTGCTAATTAAAATGGGTGCTTGCCAATTATAACGCAAAGGCGTTTCTCCTAGATCTCTTGTGGGCCTAACGGATTTACCACGTTGAAAACCAGTAGAAGGTGTCCCAAGTACTTGTCTTGAATAAGCACCAAATTGAGACCCACTATACACAGTTTTATTGTCTCTCCAATCTACTTGAACCTGCATTCCATCTCCTCCATTAATTCCTTTGTAAGGATTTTCTCCATTATCAGTCCAATCTAAATTCATCACAGATTTACTAGAACCATACCAAGTACCATTATCCTGTAAACCTCCATACACATTATATGGTGTAGCCATATCCACTGCTATATTATAGAACTGCCCAACAGCAGGTGTATTGGCTTTAAACCAATGTGCTCCATTATCATAAGTAATATTAGCACCGCCATCATTACCATTGATCATATGCGTTTCTTTGTTAGGATTGATCCACATTACATGATGATCGGAATGAACATTATCTCCTCCAATTGATTTAAAGGTTTTTCCAGCATCTAGACTCATTTGCAAACCAACACCTGTTAAAACAATTTTGTTATCATTAGAAGGGCTTACAAATACTTTTCCAAAATAGTATCCATAAGTACTGTAGATACCAATTGGATCCTTATGGGTTTTTACCCAGGTTTTACCAGCATCATCACTTCTATATAATTCGCAACCAATGATGGGTGTTTCAAATAAAGCTGTATTGGCATCAAATAAAAAATCATAAAGCGCTGTAGGTGCCAATTTATCTGCCTGAACCATTTCTTTTAGATTGGTAGCAGTATATTTTGCGGGAATACCATTTCTGGGTGACCTTACAAAAGCATTCAGTTTTTTATCGTCTAATGCAGCAAACTGTTCTTTAGTAAGCCCTTTAAAATCTGCTAATAAATATCGAGTAGAATCAGCGGCTAATGCAGTTGTAGTAGCAGGTTTTCTGAAATTATTATCTACTACAGCATAAACAATATTGGGCTTTTGAGGATATACTGCTAAGCCTATTCTTCCTACACCATCTCCAGAAGGAAAACCACTTGTAGCAGTGGAAACCAATTCCCAGCTATCTCCTCCATTGCTACTTTTATAGATTCCGCTTGTTTTTCCACTTTCTTCGAAATTCCAGGCCTTTCTTGTTTTATACCACATAGCAGCATATAGTTCATTAGGGCTTGATGGGTTAATATCCAGATCTACACATCCAGTGTTTTCATCTACATATAAAGTTTGTTTCCAAGTTGCCCCACCATCTGTTGTTTTATATACTCCACGTTCTTTATTGGGTGAATATAAATGTCCTAATGCTGCAACCCAAGCAATATTAGGGTCGGTAGGATGCAATTGAATTTTCCCTATATGATGACTTTCCGGCAAACCCAGCCATTGCCAGGTTTTGCCATTATTGGTTGATTTGTATACTCCCAATCCAGCATAGGTTGATCTACTAGCATTAACTTCTCCCGTACCAACCCAAATAATTTTACTGGTCCAATTCACAGCAACATCACCAATGGTAATGATATCTGTAGAATCAAATACAGGCACAAAACTCTGCCCATTATTTACTGTGTACCAAAGGCCACCAGTAGCATAAGCCACATAAAATTCAGTAGGGTCGGCAGGATTTACATCCAGGTCTACAACCCTTCCACTCATTACATTGGGCCCAACATTTCGGAATCCGGTTGCATTAGCTATTGAATTCTGTTGAAGTACTTTACGCTGATCGATACTTTTTAATCGATCATTGGCGTTTGTTGGTTTTACCTGGGCTAATAATTGGCCACAGGCAACAATTAACATTAAAGAAAAGATTTTTCTCATGGCAGTTATGTATTTTCGGAAACCGAATGTAAGTATTATGCGGTTTCAATTGATATCATTGCTCGTTTTTTTGTCTATTTATTCTTATAGCCAATGTAAAACCTATCGGTTGGCCTCCAATGGAGATACCCTTAATTGCACCGACATGAAAGGCTTAAAACAGGGAAAATGGGTCATCAGAAACCCTAAATTAAGGGGGGAACCTGGGTATGACGAGGAGGGTGAGTTCAAAAATGATCGAAAAGAAGGAATCTGGCGAACCTATAATTTAATGGGAGATCTATTGGCACAGGAAAACTTTAAATGGGGCAATAAAAATGCAAAATGTTATTATTTTACCCTCGCAGGTTTAGAACACGAGGAAAGCTGGAGAGCGGTGAACCCCGATAAAGGGTTTGACACCATTGATGTTCAAGACTTAAAAGACCCCAATAAATACGAAAAAGTAATTGTTCAAACGGATGGCACATCCCTAAAGCATGGAATTTGGAAATATTATATACCTGGAACTGGCAATGTTGTTGAAACCCAGGAGTATTTTATGAATAAATTGAAAAATCCGGAAGATGAATTAAATAATTTATTTAAGGATTCTAAAATACCTATATCCACCAAGAAAGACAGCACTGTTATTAATAACAACAAGCCCAAAGAAGTAATTGAGTTCGAAAAGAAAAATCCAAAGAAGACAAAGCCAAAGTCTGGAAAAACGATTCCAGACCATCATTAGATGTCAGCAATTTTAATACCCAATGGTCTAATCCATTGATTCATCGTTTTCATAATCCCTGTAGATTTTTTAATTTTCTTGGCATAAGCACAAGGAATTGAATGGAATCGATCGTATCCGTTCTTGATTACCAATTGACGGTATTCATTCAATATTTTTTGAAGCAAAGGAAGGTTAGCTAAATCAAATCGATTTTGATGTCTTGACAACACAGTTGGCTGATCGAAAGAATAACCACTAATATGCAAAAAGAGTAAGGGGTGATTTTCGTTTACACAATAAATTCCATCAATTAAATCAAGTTGTCTTTCGTGTAAATTCCAATAAGCAACGTTAGCACCAGGATTGTTGAATATGCCAACTTTTCTGAAAAATAGTGGAACTAAATTTAACCATAATTGGTCTACTCCCATTCCTTCCGCAAAATTATAATAACATTCATCTTGCAAATGAGCCATCCACCAACTAAAAAAAGCATCTGTATTTTTTCCTGACCTAAAAGCGAGGAAACCTGCATTGTATAAACCAGATCGAAGTGTATCTTTTTCCTGTGGTAAAAAAGAATCTTTTGGATAGGCATTATGGATATGCGGCGTTAATAGAATATCATTCTCAATCAATTCTTTTTCAATGAATTCAAAGGATTGAAAAACCAAAATATCTGAGTCTAAATATATTAATATGTCTGGCTTAAACTCAGACAGGATATGGTTTCCAACAAATCCCTTCATGGCGCAGTTCAACTCAATCACAGTGTATTTTTCTGCCATTGCAGAAAACGATGGAATCGCTAAATCACCTACTTCAATAATTGTATATGGATCAAAATCAGCTACTATAAACTGGTTATTGATTTTGTCAGTCAATCCAATCACTACTTGGTAACTTGGATTGAATTGTACAAAGGAATCAACCATTGTTTTACAATGTGCTAAATGATTAGCCGAACAAACCGTATATAGAATTTTTTTTACGAACATTTTTGAGCGATAATAATTGTATTGAGATAAAATTGATCCGACTTTGGCAAAAGAGGTTCAATAATATAAAATGACATGTTCAATATGGGTACTATCAATTGTCTAACGATTTTTTTGAAAAATGAAAACCGTGAAAAAAAGAAAACTTTATGCAACCAGTGATCATTGATAAATAACACAAAAAGTTGATGAAGGGCACTTAAAAAATGTCCATTTTTATCAATTTTTAAAATGGCAAATCCATTTTTCTCCAACATATCTTTTAAAGCAAACTGGGTATAACGAGCATAATCAATGGGCACTTCGTGTTCTTCCCAACTAAATGGGCAAGTAATTAAAATTTGTCCTCCAATTTTAAGTACACGATTCAATTCAGGGAGTATTTGTGGCAATGTAAATACATGTTCAAATACCTCACTTGTAAAGATTGAATCGAAATGAGCTGCTTCAAATGGGATGGTGACCCCATCATAATAAACATCTATTTTTTCATTGGCATGATTATGTCCTTCACTATCATAATCTAATCCGGTATAGCTGTTGACACCAGTAAAAAGACTTTGGTAAGGCTTTTCTCCACAACCAAAATCAAGCAAATCGCCGCTCATTTGTGGGGCATATAAACTAATTTTGTTGTACAAGCCTTTACGTATGTAATATAAAGGATGTGAAATACCAGGATTGAAATTATTTGGTACCATAAATTTTAAATGCAACAGCA
This sequence comes from Sphingobacteriia bacterium, assembly GCA_037129425.1. Taxonomy (GTDB): domain Bacteria; phylum Bacteroidota; class Bacteroidia; order Chitinophagales; family Chitinophagaceae; genus Sediminibacterium. The sequence goes on along the minus strand of JBAXUV010000001.1, from coordinate 80,862 downwards.
AGATAAAGCGTTTTAAGCATGTTAAATAGAATAAAAGGAATTTTATATGATATAGTATTACGCTTTGCAATGCTTGGCAGAAGACAAAAAAGAAACCCTACACTTTTTATAGTCAGAACCGATGAAATCGGGGATTATATGTTATGGCGAAAATGCCTTCCCGCAATTACTGAACATTACAGAGCCCTGAATTATGAAATTCACCTGATTGGCAATAGTAGTTGGAAGAGTTTGTTCGATCGATTCGATTTAACTTATGTAGACAAAGCCATTTGGGTAGATAAAATTAAATTCAAGAAAAAAATGGGATATCGCTTCGGTCTATTGCGTAGAACTTATTTATCCAATTATGCCATTGCAATTAACCCTACTTTTTCTAGAGATAAAAGAAATGATGACGCATTTGTAATAGCTGCAAAAGCAAACCAAAGTTTTGGAATGAAAGCCAATTTAGAGAGTGTAAAACCCTATGAAATAGGATACGATCAATCACTATATACAAACTTATTTGATCATCCGGAACGTCCCATTTTTGAATTTTACAGAAACCAATATTTTACTGAATTCATCACAGAGAAAGCTACTCCAATTAACAATACCACTATTGAGCGCGCTTTGCTTCCTACCCTATCTTTTGAACTTCCCGAAAAATTCATTGTAGTATTTCCAGGATCAAGAAGCGCAAAAAGGATCTGGCCTGTAGATCATTTTTTAACCGTTTGCAATGAATTATATAAAAGCACACCCTTCACTGTTGTACTCTGTGGAGCTTCGAATGATAAAATATATACAGATGAGTTTGCAATAAAATACAAGCACTCTTTGCTGAATCTAACAGGAAAAACAAGCCTCACCGAATTATTAACTGTTTTTTCGAAAGCAGCTCTTTTAATTTCTGTAGATACTGGTTCTATTCATTTGGCAACTGCAGTAGGTTGCAAAGTTGCAGGCATTTTCAATGGATCTCAATACAAAAGATTTGCACCATACCCTCCTGGTTTCAGTGAAAAATTTATTGCTGTGTATCCAGACGAAATAGAAACTGACTTATCAAACGAAACTATCGTTAAAGAAAAATATGAATTTGTAATAGATGTTTCTTACAGCAAAGTTTTACCTGAAAAGCTAATTAAAAAAATTAAAAATAGTAACATTGTATTATGAGATTGAAACCTATTAAAGCATTTCGTGTATTATTTGGATTAGATAAACAAACAGCCGTTTTTCCTGATGATTTTGAAGACATTCATCGTAAAATTATTGCGAAAGTTCGTCCTTATACAATGACAAGCGAAGAGCGATTGTTTGGATTGATTGAAAGTGTGCAATATGTCATTAAGCATAATATCCCTGGGGACTTTGTAGAATGTGGCGTTTGGAAAGGAGGCAGTATGATGGCCATTGCAGAAACGTTGAAATACTTAAACGTTACCAATAGACATTTGTATTTATACGACACTTTTGCTGGAATGACAGCTCCTACAGATGATGATGTAGATCAGCTTAATAGAGACGCTGCTTCACAACTAAGCAATGAAATAGACCAGAAAACAGAAAGTGTTGTTTGGGCATACTCTGGTTTAGATGAGGTAAAAGCCAATATTGCTAAAACGAATTATCCTTCGGAACTAATTCATTTTATTGAAGGAGATATCTTACAAACCATACCATCAACAATTCCTAAACAAATTGCGTTGTTACGCTTAGATACCGACTGGTATGCTTCCACCAAACATGAAATGGAGCATCTGTTTCCTTTGTTGGAATCGAAAGGTGTAATTATAATAGACGATTACGGCTTCTGGAAAGGTTCAAGAAAAGCAGTGGATGAATACATAAACGAAAATGGCATTGTATTGATGTTACATAGAATGGATGCTACTGGAAGATCTGCAGTAAAAATCTAGTTAAACATTTGCGAGACCCAATCTATTTTTAATTGCAAATAACCATTTTCCAAGGCCTGTTTGAAGGAGCAAGTGAAGTATTTTTAAACGAAATTGCCAAACTCTACAAAACAAAGAGAATCCAAAATAAGACTCGTAAATATGTATATTTTCTTTTAAAGAGTCTAAATAATTACTGGTACTAATGCCAGAATCATCAAATATAGCAATGGTTTCATTGATATACCCATAGGACTCATCCTTCAATCTGCACATCAAATCATAATCCATTCCGATTTTTAAATGGAGTTTAAAAAGGCCTACCTTATTATATACTTCTTTTTTTACAAACCAGGTTGGATGAGCTACAGATCGCATTCCCCGATACAATTTACTTTTATCGAAGGGTTTCCCAATAATAATCGTTTTCCCACCACGTATTACTTGTATATTTCCACTTATCCATTGAACTGATTGTTCCTTTTCAAAATAATTGGATACTATTTCAATTACATTTTTAGAAGCATATACATCTCCAGCATGAATCAAATGAATGACTTCAAATTGTGCAAGAGCAATTCCTTTATTAAAAGCATCAGAAATTCCTTTATCGCGTTCATTGATCCACTTTCGATATGCTGGTTGCGGAGTATTGATCAACCAATTGGCAATATCTGAATTAGTCGATCCATTGATAATTATATGTTCATTAGGGAGAGTAGTTTGCATATCTACCGAAAAACATGTTTGTTGTAAATCGGTCAGATTATTGAAACAAATACTTATAACTGAAACTCCCTTCATTATTTATAAAAATTAAGTGAGTGTTGAAAGCTTTTTTAAAAATAGCGCTAATCCCTTTTTTTTATCCTCTGTAAATTCATAACTCAAATTAGATGAATAGTATTTTCTTAGATCATAATCATTAAAATGAACTGTTTTCAATACCTCATCCAAATGGTTAACGCCATAAGCATTGGCTCTGCTAAAGGCATCTATAAAATCGGGATCGATGGGCTTATTGGCCACCCAGGCTGCAAAAACGAATGGCAAGCCTGTTAGTGCTTTCCAACCAGTCCCTAAATCGTAGGTATAGGGTGATATATGTCGCTGTTCTAAAGCCCTATCTCCTATTACAATACCAGCAGTTTTTCCTTTGATCTCATCGCGGAAATTGAGCCCCCCAGCAACCAATTTCACATTGATTTTCCAATATTCTTTTAATAAAATTTTTGCTAAAATTACCGATGTTCTACTTTGATAATCCAGCAATACGGTATCTACTTCTTCAATAGGAACTTCACTGAATAATGCCACAGATGCCACTTCACCCTCCGTTCCAATACAGTACTCAGTAATAATATGGAATTCGTTCAATTGAGGTATCAATGCAACAGGAATCAAACCTATATCAATACTGCCTTTAAGCAGCATTTCTCCAATTATGGCAGGTTGATCTTCTATAAGGCTAATTCGATCCATTAGCCCCGATTGTTTAACCCCGAATAAAAGAGGACGGGTATTCAAATAACTTACTGCTCCAACGCTTAAACTCTTGTTCAATTCAGCTACTTTTGTACAAAGAAACGAATATATATCAATATGGAGCTAACCAACCTTACAGCAATTTCACCAATCGATGGCAGGTATCGAAAAAAAGTGAATCATTTAGACGAATATTTTTCAGAATATGCCTTAATTAAATATCGGGTTTTAGTAGAGATAGAGTATTTTTTCTTTTTGGCCGATCAGCGTTTTTTTAAATTACCTGTAAAAGCCAGAACACAACTTAAAAAAGTATTGGACGAATTCAGTTTGGACGATGCCAGACAAATAAAACAACTGGAAGCAGTTACCAATCATGACGTAAAAGCAGTTGAATATTTTTTAAAGGAACAGGCAGATAAAGCAGGAATTAGCCATTTAAAAGAATGGATTCATTTTGGATTAACTTCTCAGGACATTAATAATACCGCCATCCCCTTGAGTTGGAAATATGCCATGGAGCATGAATATCTTCCATCGATCATCAACCTACAAAACAATATTTATCAGTTAGCTGCTCAATGGAAGGATGTTCCCATGTTGGCACGCACGCATGGTCAGGCAGCATCACCAACCCGATTAGGCAAAGAATTGATGGTATATGTAGAACGATTAAATAACCAGATCGAATTATTTAGTAGTATCCCCTATGCTGCTAAATTTGGCGGAGCTACCGGCAACTTCAATGCACATCAAATTGCATTTCCAAAACGCAAATGGGTAGATTTAGGAAATGCATTTGTAGAAGATATTCTTGGTTTGCAAAGAATGCAATTCACTACTCAAATTGAACACTATGATTCATTGGCAGCTCAATTTGATGCCATTAAAAGAATCAATACCATTTTGATTGATTTGTGCAGAGATATCTGGACTTATATCAGTATGGATTATTTTAAGCAACAGACCAAAAAAGGAGAAGTTGGTTCCTCTGCTATGCCACATAAAGTAAATCCGATTGATTTTGAAAACGCAGAAGGGAATTTAGGCATTGCTAATAGCTTACTCGAACACCTTAGTGCCAAATTACCCACAAGTAGATTGCAAAGAGATTTAACCGACTCTACCGTGCTTAGAAATATTGGAGTGCCTATTGCACATGTAAGTATTTCTATCAATTCCTTACAAAATGGATTATCAAAATTAATTCTGAACGAAACAGCTATTAAAGCAGATCTGGAAAATAATTGGGCTGTTGTAGCCGAAGCTATTCAGACTGTGTTAAGAAGAGAACAATATCCTAACCCTTATGAAGCCTTGAAAGAGCTTACTAGAGGCAAAGCAAAAATTGACAAAGCATCGATCCATGCTTTCATTAATTCCTTAACAATAAGTGCAGCACTAAAAAAAGAATTAAAAGGCATTACTCCAAGTAATTATTTTGGAGTAAACCCATTATTCTAAAAAACTTGCTTAAAACAGGCAAAAATCAATTTCGGTATTGTATTTGCTTTATGAAAACAAGCTAATAACTATCTAAAAAAACATCCTGACTGAATAGATTCTTTACCATAATAACCAGAACCCTATTAATTATTATAGCAATAATATTATTGTTATTTATGGCTATTCAAACGGACTATGTTCAAAACAAACTTGTAACATTTGCAGCCAATAAATTATCTGCTGAATTAGGAACAGAAGTTAGAATAAAGAATGTAAGCATTACCCTATTCAATAAACTGAATATGGAAGGAATGTTAATTCGAGACAAGCAAAAGGACACACTATTGTACGCTGGTCAATTAAGGGTTAGGATTACAGATTGGTTCTTTTTAAAGGACAAAGCCGAGTTAAAATATATTGGCCTGGAAGATGCAGTGGTTAAATTACAAAGAAAGGATTCTGTTTGGAATTATCAATTTATTGCCGATTACTTCTCTTCTCCATCCCCTAAGAAAAAGAAAAAATCGGCTTTTGAATTAAGTCTTAAAAAAATTGACTTAAAAAATATTCGATTTATTCAAAACGATTTATGGACGGGAGATATCACAAAAATGCAGGTTTCGGGTTTAAGTATTGAAGCAGACAAAATCGATTTTAATAATAATCGATTTTTTCTAAATTCTGTGGTGCTGAATAAACCAATGGTAATTCTTCAAAGTGTAGAACCGTTAAGACCATTAAAAAATGAAAAAAACAAAAAAGCTGCACCTGATACTGGACTATACTTTAATGAAGCAGGCCTTGAAATAAAGCTGGCTAATTTACAAATTATCAATGGAGGATTATTTATCGAAGGAAACTTACAAAAAGCGGACCCTGGTTTTGACGGCTCACATATAGAATTAAGTAAATTAAACGGCACATTGAATGCATTGACCTTTCAAAAAGATACCCTTCGGGCATCTGTTAATCTATCTGTAAAAGACAGAAGCGGACTAGAACTCAAAAAACTAAAAACCCAATTTAAACTTACTCCACAAATCATGGAGTTGGCGCAATTAGATCTTCAAACAAACAAAAGCAGATTAGGCAATTATTATGCAATGAAGTTTACCGATTTCAATGAAGACTTTGGAGATTATATAGAAAAAGTGGTGATGGATGCAAAATTCACCAATTCCAGAATTCACAGTGACGATATAGCTTATTTTGCACCAGAACTAAAGTCTTGGAAAAAAGAAGCCCTTCTCTCTGGAAAATTCCTTGGCACTGTGGCCGATTTTAAAGTAACTCAATTCAATGCAAAAATCGGAACAACCACTTCATTGAATGGGTCATTAAGCATGAAAGGGCTTCCTGATGTCGACAAAACAATCATCGGATTTAATAATGGCACAGTATTTACCAACGCTAATGACATCAGTGTATTCATTCCAGCTTTGAAAAACATGACTAACCCCGATTTAAATGCGCTCGGGCAAATTATATATCGGGGTAATTTTAATGGAAGCATCCACAATTTTAAAACTGCTGGAATATTTTCTAGCAAATTAGGGGGCTTGAATACCAATATCAGTATGAAGTTGCCTATTAAGGGCGAACCCTCCTACGAAGGTTATTTAGAATCAACACGTTTTAATATTGGTAAATTTCTTGCTATACCAGAACTGGGCATGATTGATTTCAAAGGCAAATTAACAGGTAGTAGTTTTTATTTAGACAAATTGAAAACACAATTTGATGGAGAGATAAAAACCATCGAGTACAATGGTTATGAATACAATAATATCATTACCAATGGAACCATTCAGAAAAAATATTTTAACGGAGAATTAAAAATAAACGATCCTAATTTATCTTTTACATCGAATGTGGAGATAGATTTTAGCAAAGAACAACCTTTGTTTAATATAGTGGGGGATCTTTCCAAATCAGATTTAAAAGCACTAAACCTATACAAAGATAAAATCGAAATCGTAGGATTATTAGATGTCAACTTTACAGGTAAAGACATCGATAAGTTTACAGGAACGGCTAAATTTTTAAATGCTGTTGTTAAAAGCGAATCCACAATAGTTCGCTTTGACTCTTTAAACCTTACTTCAAGTTTTAAAGACTCTATTAAAACCCTTCATGTTGGAAGTAATGATTTGAGTGCTACTATCACTGGAAAATTCAGCATCATGGAATTGCCAGCCAGTTTTCAATCTTTTCTGTACAATTATTATCCTGCATATATCAAGCCTATTAAAAATGCACCAAAAAATCAACAATTTGATTTTACCGCAAATACAAGATATTTTGAACCTTATATAAAATTATTTCAAAAAGATATATCCGGATTTAATGATGTAAACCTTAATGGAAGAATAGACACGAAAGAGAACACATTAAATGTAGATGCTTTCATACCTTATGCAAAATATAAAAAGAACACCATTGTTGGATTGTCATTAACGGGGAAAGGGAATTACGACTCATTAACGGTTTCTTCTACCATTAACAATGTTGAAGTTGGAGATAGTCTAAATCTGCCTAATTCTACCATTAACGTTTCTTCAAAAAAAGACCATTCAGTAGTAGCAATTAAAACCAAAACGCTTAACAAACAAAATAGTGCAGAAGTTTTAGCGGATGTGTATACACTAACAGATGGTGTACGAATTCAATTCAGGCCTTCAGCATTTACTTTGAATGAGAAGGAATGGACGATTGAAAAAGGAGGTGAAATAGAAATCAGTAAAAATTATTTAAATGCAAAAAATGTTAAACTCACGCAAGGATTTCAGGAATTGACGGTTGAACCAGGCTCCGATTCTAAAGGAAACAATAATAGTTTAGAAGTGAAATTGAAAAACATCATTATCGGAGACATTACTTCTTTATTTATTAAACAAGAACGATTAGAAGGGCTTGCCAGCGGAACGATTAAATTAAATGATTTTTATGGAGACTTTAATGCAACTGCTACCCTAAAGGCTGAAGAATTCAGGTACGACAAAGACTCAATCGGTCAAGTAAACATTAATGCAGGCTACAGAAATAGCACCGGACTGATTCCTTTTAAAGTTAATTCTGCCAACGAAGGGTATCGTTTTACTGCGGATGGATCATATAATATTAATGACACTACCGGGCAATCATTTAATACTAATATCGACTTAGAAAAGACTCAGATTAGCATCATTGAAAGATTTTTATCCGATTTATTCACCAATATCAAAGGGGAAGCAACCGGCAAATTGAATATTAATGGAGATTTAAATTCCCCCAATTTAATTGGCAATATTCAATTGAAAAATGCTGGGATGAAAGTAAATTATACCCAGGTATATTATACAATTGATTCTGCTAATATTAAATTCGAAGAAGATGGTATTGATTTTGGAAAGTTTTCTATTAAAGACAAGTACAACAACAAAGGAAACATTTCAGGGAAATTAATAGAAAGGCAATTTAAAAATATGGCTTTCGATTTCGACTTGTCTACAGATAAATTACTCTTAATAGATACAAAAGCAGTAGACAATCAACAGTTTTATGGAAAAGCGATTGGAAAAGCCACACTAAGTTTTAAAGGGCCAGAGAATGGTTGCAAAATGACTATAGTGGCAGAATCCAATGATAGTTCTCATATTGTAATTCCGAATTCAGTTAGCAAAGAAAGTGGCACTGCTGATTTCATTGTTTTCAAAGAATATGGAACAGAAATGGAAGCATTGAAAGAGAAAAGCAATTTTAATTTATTGGTAGATTTAGATATTACTGCCAATAATAAAGTAGCGATAGATGTAATTATGGATGACCTAACAGGTGATGTAATTAAAGCTGTAGGAAACGGAAGACTTAGAATAAAAGCTGGCACCAATGACCCATTAACCATTAAAGGAAGATACAATATTGAAAAAGGAAATTACGATTTTAGCTTTCAATCAATTTTGAAAAAACCTTTTGAATTACTTCCGAACGCTGGAAATTTCATCGAGTGGAATGGTGATCCGTTTAAAGCCGAATTACATATAGATGCTCAATATACTGCAGAAAGGGTATCACTAACCGAACTGATCGGCAATAATACTTTTAGTGGAACAGTGAAAGGTTATAGAGGAGATGTTTATGTTATTGCTTCTTTAAGAAACGAATTGAGCAAACCTGATATTTCATTTAGATTGGATTTTCCTCAAGGAAGCCCTATTAAAAGCGATAATGAGTTTGCACAATTTTTAGCTAGAATTCAAAGAGATGAAAATGAAATATTGAAACAAGTGTCATTTTTAATTGTATTTGGATCTTTCGCACCTCCAGGCCAAACCACAGGTACATCTGCTGGCATTAACCCTTATTCAATAAGTTCTTTAGGCATTAATAGTTTGTCTCAGTTATTAACCAAAGAGGTAAACAAAGCGCTTTCCGATTTATTGTATAAAATAACCAAAGACAAAAGTTTACGCTTTGATGTTGGCGCAACAGTATATAGCAGTTCCAGCCTAATTGGTGCAGATGGAAGTGCATTACAGGCCAATTCAAATCGTTTAGATAGATCTAGAGTGAGTGCAAAACTGGGCAAAGCTTTTTACAATAACAATGTGATCGTAACATTTGGAGGCGATTTAGACTTTAATTTGGGAGCAAGTTCTTCGGTGCAAGCAGGCAATATACAATGGTTACCAGATATCACTATTGAATTTGTGTTAACAAAAGACAGAAAATTACGTGCCGTTATTTTTAGTAAAAATAGTTTGGATATTAGTGGCTCTAATTTCGGAAGAAGAAATAGACAGGGTGCAAGTATTTCTTATAGACAAGATTTCGAGAAATTATTTGGAACTAAAAAAGAGCCGATAAAGGTGCAACCTCCAGTAGCAGATAGTACCATTAAACAATAATATTTATTGTTTAAGTATAGCAGGAGGAACTTGTATACAATTCTTTAATCGGTAAACATAAAAATAGCGAACAACAGCACCACTTCTTATTTGACTGAATCTTACAGGTATTTCTATTTTACTAAAATACTTACCATATAATATTGTTGGATCTGTAGGTAAATTAGATGGAACAATACAATAAGCATCATCTCCTAATTGGATCCTTTTTCTTTCCTTATTGAGCCAGGCAAATTTGTGTAAGTCTTGAAGTGCCCCTACTCCTATTAAAGGAATCCCAAAAGGCTTATTCACATAAAACTCCAAATGTCCGGCAGGAAACCATTTGTCTTCAATCATAAAAGCACCTGCTTTCATTTTTTTATCGGCAATATCTTTTTGAACCAATTGATCAAATGCAATTCCAAAATCCTTCCATCCGGAAAGGTCTAGTGTAGGGCAATATTCTCCATAATTCACCAGATCCTGACTTCCGAAATTTCTAGGAGCAAATTGAATGATACCAACACCGATGATTAAAACAGATGCAACAAAAATCAATGCAGTTTTTAAAACATTGGGGAATACTTTATAAGTACTATGCTGTAGATACATGGCTGCAATAAAAAACAGCGGAACGAATGCAGGCCCAGACCAATGTGGCAATGTTGGATTGAAAATAGAAATTGTCCAAAAAATAAAGATCATTGGCAAACTCATACAAAATAGCCAAATTGAAATTCTTTTTTGTTTGAAACGAATCTTTTTAACCAATAAGGCAATAATGGATAGTACAAACAAAACAAACAATATGGGGTTCTGATATGCAAACTCTCCACCTAGCTCTCTGGCAAATGAATCCCATTGCAAACCAGTATGGGTGACTCTCTCAGAATGAAATTTATAAGTAATGAAATCATATTGTACATTCCAAAAAACGATGGGTGAAATACAAATCAATGTAATGAGTGCTCCAACATATAATCGCCAATTCAATAACCATGCAATTCTTTTAAATAAAATAAATAATCCAAAACCAGCCCAAAGAAATAGGCCATGCACTTTACACAACGCCGCTAAGCCTATCATCAGCCCTAACAAAATCCAGTTCAACACATTGCTCTGCTCATGCTTATGCATTAACAAATGCGCCATTATATATAATGCTCCTATCCAAAAAGGCATTTGTGGAGAATCAGGTAGTATAAAAAAACCTGCTAAAAATCCAGTATACACTGATGCTGTATAGATTAATGCCGCCAGCCAACCCAACCTTTCTCCATCAATTAATTTTCCTAATTTAAAAATGATCCAAGTTGATAATGCAGCAGAAAGAATACTTCCCAATCTTAATGACAATTCACTGGCCCACCACAAATTCAAACTGGTTAATCGAATCAATAAGCCAATCATCGGAGGATGATCAAAATGATTCCAATCAAGTTGCAAAGCATATGTCCAATAATATACTTCATCGTTACCCAGTTCTAAAAAAGGGGCAATGAGCATTTTAAATAATGCCACAATCCCTATTAGATAAATGGTTCGCTTCCTATATGATCGAGTTTGGGTTAACATTAATTTAACTAGAATCAACAACTAAATTACAGCATTACTGTAAGTAATATAACAAATAAGCTATAATATTCCGTACTTTTTGAAACCTAAGAATTCAATAAACACAATGAGATATATACAAACCCTTTTTTTATCCTTTTTTGTCTTTGCATTATCAGCACAAACAATAAAACCAACTGATAATGGAAGTGAAATTTTCTTTTCCATTAATAATTTCGGGCTAAGTACAAAAGGAAGTCTGAGCGGATTAAGCGGGTCGATTATCTGGAATACGGCAGATTTAAAAACAGCAAGTTTCAATGTAAGTGTAGCATCAAAAACAATTAATACAGACAACCGATTAAGAGATGAGCATTTAAAAAAATCAGACTATTTTAATGTTGAAAAATTTCCTGTAATCAATATTCAATCTAATCAAATAATTACTGGCAATAAACCAGGGGAATTTATAATGGAAGCTACTTTAACAATAAAAGGAGTTTCCAAAAAAATCAATTTCCCTTTCAATGTAATTAGCCAAAATGGAAATACTATTTTTGGAACCAATTTTGAAATAAACAGAAGAGATTTTGGTATTGGAGGCGGGAGTATTAGTTTATCCAATACAGTAAAAATTTCATTGAAAGTAGTGGCTTATTGAGCATGATTGATCAACCATCTTACAGCGAGTTCATAACCCATTAAACCTAATCCAATAATACTTCCATTCACCACTGCAGATACATAAGAATGCTTTCTAAATTCTTCTCTACTGTGAACATTACTGATATGAACTTCTATTACCGGCGCTTTGATTGCAGCTATTGCATCTCCGATAGCAATTGATGTATGTGTATAGGCAGCTGGGTTAATTACAATTCCATCCACAGAAAATCCATATTCCTGAATGGCATTTACCAACTCCCCTTCTACATTGGATTGAAAATAAATGAATTCGATTGAAGAAAAGGTGGATTTCAGTTTATCTAAAAATGAATCGAAAGATTCATCGCCATAGATACTAGGTTCTCTTTTTCCTAGTAAGTTCAAATTCGGACCGTTGATAATGGCAATTTTCATACCTTAAAGTTACTGCATCATTTCCACAAAGCGATCAAATAAATAACGGCTATCATGAGGTCCTGGAGTGCTTTCTGGGTGGTATTGCACACTAAATGCAGGTCGATCTTTCAAACGGATACCTTCTATGGAATCATCATTCAAATTTACATGCGTAATTTCTACATTTTGGTGCTTTCGAACCGCTTCAGGGTCTACTCCAAATCCATGATTTTGAGTAGTAATTTCGCATTGGCCAGTAATGATATTTTTTACTGGATGATTCAAACCTCTATGACCATGATGCATTTTAAAAGTAGGTATATCATTGGCTAAAGCCAATAACTGATGCCCTAAACAAATGCCAAAAACAGGCTTTTTTTCATTCAAAATTTCCTTTACTGTACTTATCGCATAAGGCATTGCAGCCGGATCACCAGGACCATTAGAAATGAAATATCCCTTAGGATTAAATGCTTTTAATCGATCGAAAGATGTTTTTGCAGGATGAACTCTAACATGAGCACCTCTCGAAACCATACACTCAAGAATATGTTGTTTGATGCCAAAATCTAAAACGGAAATTTTCACAGAAGAATTCACATCACCTAATTCATATTCTTTATCAGTGCTCACGGTACTGGCCAATTCCAGGCCATCCATATTAGGCACTGCTTTTAGGATCTCGGTTAATTTTGAAGTATCCATTTCATCAGACGAAATAATACAATTCATGGCACCTTTTGTGCGAATATGCGCAACTAAAGCTCTCGTATCGATTCCATCTATTGCTACTATATTATTATCCGCCAAATAGGTGTTCAAATCGCCTTTCGCCTGTATTCTGCTGAACTGTTCTTCTAAATTCCTGGCAATTAGCCCGTGAATTTTTACAGTACCACTTTCTACATCCGAATCTTTCACACCGTAATTGCCAATATGAACATTATTCATGATCAATACCTGTCCGGTATAGCTAGGATCGGTAAAGACTTCCTGATATCCAGTCATACCAGTATTAAAGCAAATCTCCCCTGTTGCAATACCCATTTTTCCGAATGCTTGGCCATAAAAAATATGTCCATCGGCTAACATTAATACTGCAGGCTTATTCAATGATGTTGTATGAGGCATATTACAAATTATTAGTGCAAAAGAAAATCAATTTTAGCAAAAACTCACTTTTAGTTTCTCACAAAAAAGGGAATAAAAAAAGGCATCCCGTAAGAAACGGAATGCCTTAATATTTGTAGCAGTTGCATTTTAGTCAGCTGCTTTTTCTTCGGTAGATGGTGTAGCTGGTGCTTCAGTTACTTCAGCTTCTACAGTTGCTTCAGCTACTGTTTCAGCTTTCTTAGGAGCACGACCACGACGGGTTTTCTTAGCTGGCTCACCTGCTTTTTCAATTCCCTTACCGTAGATTTCATTGAAATCAACTAGTTCGATCATTGCTTTTTCTGCATTATCACCAGGACGAATTCCTAATTTTAAAATACGAGTATATCCACCAGGACGAGCAGCAATTTTTGGCCCAACTACTGTGAATAATTCTTTAACAGCAGCTTTATCTTGTAGTTCAGCAAAAACCAAGCGATGATTGTGGCTGATTTGAGCAGCTGACTCATTCTTTTTAGTTTTTGTAATCATTGGCTCAACATATGCTCTTAAAGCCTTGGCCTTAGCCAAAGTAGTAACAATACGTTTGTGTGTGATTAACTGACTAGCTAAATTTTGCAATAAAGCTACTCTGTGTGCCTTTTTACGGCCTAAGTTGTTGATTTTGTCTCCGTGACGCATGACATTTTATTTTTAACTCCACACCGTGTCAGGATTTGTGGAGGGCCACCCCCTAGCCCCTAATAAAAGGAATAGAAAGTGAGGTTATTAAAAAAGTTCCCTTCCTCCCCCTTTAGGGGGTCGGGGGTTTTAATTATCTAAATTATCTAAACCTAGTTTAACTAGATCCATACCAAAGCTTAATCCTCTTTCGGTTAATACTTGCTCAATCTCAGAAAGAGATTTTTGACCGAAGTTTCTGAACTTCATCAGATCTTCTTGCTCATATTGTACCAATTCGCTCAAGCTATTGATTTTTGCAGCTTTCAAGCAATTGAATGCACGTACTGAAAGATCTAGATCTTCAAGTGGTGTTTTCAATACTTTACGTAATTGCAAGATATGCTCATCAACTACATCTTCTTTCTTATCTTCTTTATTATCAAAAGTGATGTTCTCATCAGTAATGATCATCAAGTGTTGAATAAGAATACGAGAAGCTTGCTTTACAGCATCTTCAGGATGAATAGTTCCGTCGGTAACTACATCTAAGATTAGTTTTTCGTAATCGGTTCTTTGTTCTACACGATAGTTTTCAATAGCGTATTTAACGTTCTTGATAGGTGTATGAATTGAATCGATAGCAATGTATCCAAATGGAGCATCCTTTAATTTATTCTCTTCAGCAGGAATATATCCTCTTCCTCTGCCAATGGTTAATTCAATATCCATTTTAGCAGTTGTATCCATGATGCAAAGCAATAATTCCGGATTCATTACCTGAAAGCTCTGAGATAATTCTCCGATCATTCCTGCAGTGAATTCAGTTTTTCCTTTGATAGAAAGATTGATTTTCTCTGTGGCAATCTCATGATCAACATGTTTCTTGAAACGAACCTGCTTTAAGTTCAGGATGATTTCAGTAACATCTTCAGTAATTCCCTTGATAGTTGCAAACTCGTGGTCTACACCTTCAATTTTGATACCAACAATAGCATAACCCTCTAATGAACTCAACAAAACTCTGCGAAGTGCATTACCGATGGTTAAACCGAAACCTGGCTCAAGCGGGCGAAATTCAAATTGTCCAGCAAAATCATTTGCTTTTTGTAAAACTATTTTGTCCGGCTTTTGGAAGCTTAATATTGCCATATTAGAACTTTGTTTTTTACTTATTTGGGTGAATAATGGAATTATTTAGAATACAATTCTACAATTAGTTGCTCCTTGATATTTTCAGGAACGTTTTCACGCTCTGGCATAGTAATGAAAGTTCCTTTCTTCTCTCCTTCGTTCCAATCTAACCAACCGAACTTAGGATTCTTACCACGAGTTTTGCTAACAATGCTTGAATTGTCTGCACTTTTTGGTCTGTAAGCAATAACATCACCTGGCTTACAAGTATAAGAAGGAACATTCATTGTTTCACCATTCACAGTAATATGCTTATGGTTAACCAATTGACGAGCTTCAGGACGACTAGCAGTTAATCCTAAACGGAATACTGTATTGTCTAAACGTGATTCTAATAATTTGATGAGGTTTTCACCGGTAACACCTTTTAAGCGTTGAGCTTCTTCAAAAGTCTTACGGAACTGGCGCTCCAATACACCATAAGTGTATTTAGCCTTTTGCTTTTCTCTTAACTGTAAAGCGTATTCACCCAAAGTTTTACGCTTACGAGCAGCACCATGCTGTCCGGGAGGGTTAGAATTTTTACCTAACCACTTGGCATTACCTAAAATAGGTTCGCCGAAAATTCTCGAGATTTTGGTCTTAGGACCTGTGTAACGTGCCATAGTTTTTTTTCATTTCGATTTTTTTAGAATTCGTTGCTTCGATCGGTTAAAAATCGTAAAAAATAAATCGGGCAACCTTTTAATAAATGAAACCTTGAGGCTCAATATGTCTTCCACTACCTCTATTGAGGCTTAGGATGTTATACTCTTCTTTGTTTCGGAGGACGACAACCATTATGTGGCATAGGAGTTACGTCTTTAATAGAAGTAACTTCAACACCAGACTGAGCGATTGAACGAATCGCACCTTCGCGACCTGCTCCTGGACCTTTTACAAATACATCAACACGCTTCAAACCAGCATCAACAGCTACTTTTGCAGCATCTGCAGCAGCCATTTGTGCGGCATACGGTGTATTTTTCTTAGAACCTTTGAAACCCATTTTACCAGCACTGCTCCAGCTAATTACTTGGCCAGTTTTGTTGGTAAAACTGATAATGATGTTGTTGAAAGTTGCTGAAATACGCACTTCACCAGCGGCATCTACTTTTACAACTCTTTTTTTGGCAGCAGCTTTTGCACTGTTCTGCGCTTTTTGTGGTTTTGCCATTTTACTTTTTTAGGTAGTCTTCCCTTTTAAATTGGGATGGTTAATAAATAATCCTGAAGTTCAGGAACCTTAATTTCTCCTTCCTGCTTTTACAGGTTATCCAAAATCAAGGATTTTATAGCAAAAAGTCATGCCCTTTTCAGGTCATGACTTTGACTAATTATTTCTTAGCTACTTTCTTCTTACCAGCAACTGTTTTACGCTTACCTTTTCTTGTACGGCTATTGGTTTTAGTTCTTTGTCCACGCACAGGTAACCCTTTACGATGACGAAGACCTCTGTAACAAGCAATATCCAACAAACGCTTAATGCTCATAGACACTTCACTACGTAAAGCACCTTCTACTTTAAACTCATTGTTAATTACATTACGAATAGCAGTTTGTTCATCATCATTCCACTGATTCACTTTCTTATCATAGCTGATACCAGCTTTATCTAAGATATACTGAGCTGTAGAACGACCAATACCAAAAATGTAGGTCAACCCAATTTCGCCTCTTTTGTTTTTTGGTAAATCTATACCGGCAATACGAGCCATATTTATTGTTTTATACTTTTAGTTGATGATTCAATTATCCTTGACGTTGCTTAAAGCGAGGATTCTTTTTGTTGATTACAAATAATTTTCCTTTGCGCTTCACGATCTTACAATCGGCACTACGTTTTTTAATGGAAGCTCTTACTTTCATTGTTGGTTTATTTTATACTGTTATATTCTATTACTTATTACCTAAACTCTTAATTCTTCTCTCTTAATTCTTAATTCCTGCTTCTACTATTTATACCTAAAAATAATCCTCCCCCTACTTAAATCATAAGGACTCATTTCAACACCCACTTTATCTCCAGGTAGAATACGGATATAGTGCATCCTCATTTTACCTGAAATAGTAGCCAATATTTCATGACCATTCTCTAACTTCACTCTGAACATAGCATTACTCAATGCTTCCAGAATTACTCCATCTTGTTTAATCAGCGGTTGTTTCGACATACTATTTTTGGGGCTGCAAAGATATTAAAATACAACCGAAATATGAAAAATTAGTGGAAAAAACTCCTTAAAATGTGGAAAAATATATTAAAATCAGCAAAAAAAGGCTGAATTAGGAGCGAACCCTCTTGAAAATGCATCACATATTCTAAATTTATCGAATATGAAAGACTCATTAAAGGGATTAAAGAAGGGTAAAAATAAAAAAGCTTGTACATATTTACAAGCTTTTTTTATAGACCTATAAATTTGAAGACTACATTGGATCCCTGGTAAGGAAAATTTTAGTCATATCATGGTATTGATTTTGTAACTGGTGTACAAAATGAACATCAGGATGATGGCGTTTGTCTTCCCTGTACCACATTTCGATAGAGGAAAAATCTCCCGCTTTTGGGGTAACAATTCTAAAAGAACCTTTTGAATATTTCACAGAACCATCTTCATTAGACTGTTTTGTGAATTGCAGATTAAGCAAGGCCTCCTCATTTAATGCAATGGCATGTAAATGATCTGTAGAAAACCAAAATTCCTGCACTTCAGTTTGCAAACAAACCTGTTTCTCATCTCCGTTTAAACGGGTCACTTCTCCTTCCCACATTTTACCTTCAAACTCTCCCATCATGTAATCGCCAATTTGAATGTCGCTAAATTTAATCATAGAAAAGATGTTGAATATTTTAAATTATTTGAGGTATTAAGGTAATCATTTTTATTGAAAACCAAATATCTCTTAATTCTTAATTCTTCTTTCTTAATTCTTAATTCTTCTTTCATTCAGCCCAACTCATCGTATATCCTTTGTTCTCAATCATCAACGCTTCTTCCGTTAATTGCAAAGGATGAAATGTATCCACCATTACTGCTAATTCCAAGGTTTCCTTTTTCCCGATACTTTTTTCTACTGCTCCCGGATGAGGGCCATGAGGAATTCCAGCAGGATGTAATGTAATCATCCCTTGGGTAACATTTTTTCTACTCATGAAATCTCCGGCAACATAGTACAAGACTTCATCACTGTCTATATTACTATGATTATATGGTGCAGGAATAGCATTTGGGTGATAATCATACAATCGAGGACAAAAACTGCAGACAACAAAATTGTGTGCATCAAAAGTTTGATGTACCGGAGGTGGTTGGTGTACCCTTCCAGTAATTGGCTCAAAATCGTGAATACTGAATGCATAAGGATAACAACATCCATCCCATCCTACTACATCAAAAGGATGTGTTCCATAATGCAAACCATACATCATCCCTTTCTTTTTTGTTTGTATCAAAAAATCACCTTTTTCATCAAAAGTTTGCAAATTTTGCGGACCCCGAATATCTCTTTCGCAATAAGGAGCATGTTCTAATAATTGTCCGTTATTACTCGTATATCTTTTAGGATACCTGATAGGACTAAAACTCTCCACAATAAATAAACGGTTAATGGCAGTATCAAAATGTATTTGGTAAATAGTTCCTCTTGGAATAACTAAATAGTCTCCATATCCAAAAATCAATTCCCCATATTGAGTGAACAATTTTCCGCTTCCTTCATGAATAAAAATAAGTTCGTCTGCATCGGCATTCTTATAAAAATAATCTGTGGTACTTTTTTGAGGAGCCGCTAAAACTATATGACAATCATTGTTCACTAAAACAGGTTTCCTGCTTTTTAAATAATCTGCTTCAGGGGAAATATGAAAACCTTCGAAACAGCGATGCTTCAACATTTTTTCTTCACCCACTTTTGGCATTACTGAAAAAGGTTCATCGGTATGGATTATTTGCGTTGGCGGATGATTGTGATACAACAAACTATAATCATTGCTGAACCCTTCTGTTGAAAAAAGCTGTTCTGAATACAGAGTTCCATCGGGTTTTCTAAACTGGGTATGACGTTTATGTGGAATAGAACCTAAAGAATAATAATGAGGCATTTGGAAGAATTATGAATTATGAATTATGAATTATGAATTATGAATTATGAATTATGAATTATGAATGATGAATGATGAATTATGAGATAATGGGTTATTGAGTTAAAATGGCAAAGTAAAATTAAAACAAGCTTGTTAATAATTTAAAATTAATGAAGTTGGCGTCATTTAAGAAATATTGTATCTTTTGCAATCAAAACCGTCATATGGCAAAATCAGTAAACCGCAGAGATTGGTTAAAATACAGTTCATTAGCTACTTTGGGATTAGGTTTCAGGCTACCTGTTATGGGTAACGAAGAAGGTATTCTTAAATCATATGGAGCCGAAAAAGGGTTGGTCAATTTAAGCTCTAATGAAAACCCCTATGGCATTTCACCAAAAGCTAAAGAAGCTATACTTCAATTAATTGGCGAGTCCCATAGATATCAATACAATATTGCTTCACTGCAATCTTTTAAAAAAGAATTAGCCAAAAAATACGGAGTAGAAGAAAATCAAGTATTGTTAACTCCTGGTTCGGGTGAAGCATTGGGCTTGTTGCCTAGGGTATATAATAAAGGGAATTTAGTTACAGCCTATCCAACATTTGGCATATTACCTACGGCTGCAAAAAAAATAGGCACTAAAGTAATTGAAGTACCCCTCAATGCAGCAAAAGCACATGATTTGAATGCAATGCAAAAAGCAATTACCAATGAAACTTCATTGGTATATATCTGTAATCCAGCAAATCCATCCAGTACCATTCTGTCACCATCTTCATTAAAAAGTTTTTGCATTGAAGCTTCAAAGAATGCTGTGGTTGCAGTAGACGAAGCATATATAGATTATTTAGATGCTCCAGATAATGAATCGATGATCGGTTTGATTGAAAAGCACCCGAATGTAATGGTCATTGGTACTTTTTCTAAAATACACGCAATGGCAGGCTTGAGAATTGGATTTGTAATTGCTAGTGCTGCTCATATCAAAACCATGAGTGATAATTATTTTGTACGAACTCAGTTTGCCATGAGCGTTCTATCTATGACTGCTGCACAAGCAAGTTTAAATGATACAGAACATCATAAAATCAGTAAACAAAAAAATGAAGTAGCCAGAAAATACGGGTATGATGAATTGAAAAAAATGAATATTCAGTGCATTCCATCATATACTAACTTTTTGTTTTTCCCATTAGGAAATTATCCTGGTAATTTTTCTGATGATATGTACAAACAAAACATTTTTCTCAGATCAGATACATACAATGGAGAAAAATGGGCAAGAGCAAGTGTGGGCACTTTAGATGAAATGAAACAGTTTATTTCAATCATGAAAAAAGATTGGAAATCATAAACAAGATTAAATACCATAAAAAAGCCCCGCAGATTTTGCGGGGCTTTTTTTTAAATATAGTTGATTACATTCCTGGGAAATAAGGTCTTCCTACGATTTCTCTGAACTGCCAAGGCACTCCTATTAATATGAGTAATAAAGCAATCATAAAATATACAAGTGCTTTTTTGTATTTGATTTCATCCGAAACTTGTTTTTTAGACATTCCATAACCTAAGGTAATAAATACAATAGCCAATATCATAGTTGTTGGATGCTCCACCCAATAAAAGCGATAAAATTTATCTTTCATTACAGACAATCCTTCTGGCAGTGTAGTTACAAAAAAACCATATCGTCCAAACATGACTTGATACAATCCCAATAACAAAGTAGTATGAGCAGCAATCATGGTAAACAACCAGGTTTTTTTATCCCCCGCTTTAAATGCTTTCTTGCCTGTCCAACCAGCATAAGCTTGTAAAATAGATAATACCAATAGTATTAAAATAATCCAGCGCAATAAATTATGTAAGTGCATTAACCCTGTTTGCATAAATCTAATTTTAAAACAAATCTAACTTATTATCTCCTATCTCTTAATTCTTCTTTCTTAATTCTTAATTCTTAATTCTAATCAACCCAATCTGCAACAAACAAATTAGTATCCCTTGTTCCGCCATTATTTCTGTTAGACGCAAAAATAATTTTTTTGCCATCTGGGCTGATCATAGGAAATGCATCAAACCCTTTATCTCTGCTAATCTTTTCCATGTTTTTCCCATCCAAATCTACCATGTACATATTAAAAGGAAATCCGCGCTTGTACTCATGGTTGCTGCAAATGATGATCTTTTTGCTATCGTGTGTAAAATTAGGCGCCCAGTTGGCCTGACCCCATTTAGTAATTTGTTTTGCATCTGAACCATCTGCATTAGCTGTCCAAACTTCCATATTAGTGGGTGCTACTAACCCTTCTGCCAATAATTCTTTGTATTCTTTCACTTCTGCATCAGTAGTAGGTCGGCTTGCTCGCCATACAATTTTTTTACCATCAGGACTGAACCATGCTCCGCCATCATATCCTAATGCATTGGTGATTCGCTTTTCTTTTCCTGTTTGCAAATCCATAATATATAAATCAAGGTCACCATCTTTATCGCTGCAATAAATCATTTTTTTTCCATCATAAGAAAGTGTTCCTTCTGCATCATACCCTTTTGCAGTGGTCAACTTCTTTACAATCTTTCCATTCAAATCAGACATATATATATCATAACTATTGTACAAGGGCCAGATATATTTATTGCCATATTTAGAACGATCTGGTACTGGAGGGCAATCTGCTCCACCTTCATGTGTTGAAGCATAAATAATATGCTTTCCATCAGGCATAAAATAAGCACATGTAGTTCTACCCTTTCCACTGCTCACCATCTTATAAGTAAATGGGTCCCCCAATTTTTCAGGGATTTTGCCGATAAAAATCTGATCGCAATTGATTCCCTCTTTAGGATTGGTCCTTTGGAATACAATATGTTTACTATCAAAACTCCAATAGGCTTCTGCATTGTCTCCCCCAAAAGTTAATTGCTGGATATTTTTAAAATGCTTCTCCCCTTCAAAATGAACTGTATCATTAATGACGGCCTGTTGAGCATTCAATGAAAGAGATAGTCCAACGATCAATAAAAAAATGGTGATTTTTTTCATACAAAAAGTTAATTAAGGGGCAAAAATACCAACTAATTGGTCTTGAATTGTCAGATTAATGTCAATACAAGCCAATCTGCTTATTTTAGCCTCATGAAAACTTGGATTTACTTAATCGTACTAGTACTTACAATAAGTTGCAATGAGTCTTCTCAACAAAAAAATAGTGATTCAAATGCTGCTGGACAAGTAGATGAATTTAAATCGCAACAAGCTTTATTAAAAAAATATCCTGATAGCATTGAGTTGCATCTAGAATTCATTGATTATTTAGACAGTTTAAAAAATTACAAAGCTGCTATTCTTCATATTAATTGGCTGCTTCAAAAAGACAGTTTAAATCAAGATCTTTGGTTTCAGAAAGGGCAATTGGCACAAAAAACAAAAGATACCACAACTGCTAAAAAATGTTTTCGTATTGCCAATGCAATATATCCTAATGCTGTATACATGCTATCCCTGGCTAATTTATTAGCAGAACAAAAAGACAAAGAAGCATTAATAATTTGCGCTAATATCAATATTCAATTTCCTGGAAATGATTATAAAGCAGATAAGTACTTTATCCAAGGGATTTATTTCGCCAGGACGAATAATCCAGCCAAAGCGAATAACTATTTCGACTCATGCATTTCAATGAATTATAGATATATAGAAGCATTGATGGAAAAAGGATTTATCTTATATGACAAAGGTCAAATTTCAGCTGCAATAGCTATCTTTGACGCAGTTATTCAAATAAATCCATTGTATGCGGATGGTTATTACTGGAAGGGCAAATGTTTCGAAAAAAACAAGAATATTCCAGCGGCCATTGAGCAGTATCAAAAAGCACAATCATTGGATGCAGATTTGAAAGAAGCTACAAATGCATTAATCCTTTTACAAAAAAAATAACCATATGGCGCTCATTGCCCCCTCGCTTTTAAGTGCAAACTTTTTACAGTTACAACAAGACTGTGATATGCTCAATAACAGTACTGCAGACTGGTTTCACTTAGACGTGATGGATGGCCGATTTGTTCCAAACATTAGTTTTGGCATTCCAATAATTGCACATATTAGAAAAGCAACAAAAAAAATATGTGACGTTCATTTGATGATTGAAGAGCCAGAAAAATATACGCAAGCTTTTAAAGATGCTGGGGCAGATATACTTACGGTACATATTGAAGCATGCAATCATCTTCATAGAAATATTCAACAGATCAAACAATTGAGAATGAAAGCAGGTGTTGCTGTTAACCCACATACTTCTATTGATTTATTAGCAGATATTATTAATGACATTGATGTGGTTTGTTTGATGAGTGTAAATCCTGGATTTGGAGGTCAGCATTTCATTCCTCACACTTTAAATAAGATCAAACAACTTAAAAAGCTAATCATTGAAAAAAATGCAAGCGCTTTGATCGAAATTGATGGAGGGGTTACACTTGATAATGCTACTTCAATAATCAAAGCTGGTGCCGATGTATTGGTTGCAGGCAATACTGTTTTCAATTCTGGCAACCCTACTGAAACAATTGCTAAACTCAAATCCTTAGGGTAATTAAGAATGAAGAATGATGAATGAAGAATTATGAATGAGGAATTAAGAATGAAGATTTTAGGCTTTTTAACTCATAATTCATAATTCTTAACTCATAATTCATAATTCTTAACTCATAATTCATAATCCTTAACTATTAATTCATAATTCCTATCTCTTAATTCCTAATTCCTATCTCTTAATTCCTAATTCCCCTAAGTATCCACAACCTGTGTATAAGATTGATTGGTTTAGTGAGATTGAAGAGATTAAATTTGAAAAACGAGTTTTTTTAAACTAATCCATTCTATTTTAACTAAAAACAGCAACAGCTTGACAGACACAATCATTAGCCTTGAAACCGTTAATCCTATCGAGTTTTTTGGCGTCAACAACGGAAAATTAGACTTATTAAAGAAAAAGTTCCCACTGTTAAAAATCCTCTCTAGAGGCACCCAGTTAAAACTAAGCGGAGCTCCTGAACAAATTGAAACAGCAAAAGAAAAAATCGACTTGATTGTACAATACCTGCAAAGGAACGGACATTTAAGTGAAGGTTATTTTGAACAGATTTTAGGAGGCGATGATGCCGAAACGGTTGACAATTTTGTAGACCGAAACCCAAATGACATTTTGGTTTTTGGACCCAATGGAAAAACAGTCAGAGCCAGAACACAGAATCAAAAGAAAATGGTTCAGGCTGCTGATAAGAATGATATTGTTTTTGCAATAGGACCAGCAGGTACCGGTAAAACCTATACTGCAGTTGCGCTCGCAGTTCGCGCTTTAAAAAACAAATTAGTTAAAAAAATCATTCTCACCAGACCTGCTGTTGAAGCAGGAGAAAGCCTGGGTTTTTTACCAGGTGATCTTAAAGAAAAGATTGATCCATATTTAAGACCATTGTATGATGCATTGGACGACATGATTCCCGCAGATAAATTGGGGTATTATATGAGTACACGTACCATAGAAATTGCTCCATTGGCTTATATGCGTGGTAGAACTTTGGATAATGCATTTATCATTTTAGATGAAGCACAAAACACCAATGATCTTCAGCTAAAAATGTTCTTAACCCGTATCGGTGCTAATGCAAAAGCCATCATTACAGGAGACCCTACCCAAATTGATTTGCCTAGAAATATGCGCAGCGGTTTGGTAAAGTCTACAAGAATTCTTCAAAATATCGATGGCATTGCCCATATTGAATTAAATGAAGAAGATGTGGTAAGACATAAATTGGTGAAAGCTATTATTAAAGCATACGAAAAAGATAAAGATAAAGAAGAGTCTGACCATGGTCATTCAAATCATAGATAATACTTTTGCTGAATGATGAATAAAAAACTACTAATAGGAGCATTCGCTCTATTTGTCCTACAATTGACTGTATCAGCTCAAAGACCAACTACTTTGGGTCAACCCAAAGCTCAAACAGATACTGATGGAGTTACTGCCCCCACAAAAAGTGGAAATAAGGAAAATATATTTTCTCCTTCAGGCTTTTCGGGTATTGGAATATTAGCACCTACCGCTCCCCTAGAAATCAAAAAAAACGCGGGCAATACCAGGAATAAAAATATATTACTGAAGCTAAGCAATGATTGGGCCAGTGATGGACAAAACGAACCCACCATTATGTTCTCCAACGGAGATGTTGCTAAATCTAAAAATTTCAGTTATTGGACCCTTGGTGCCAGAGTATCTGGTGATAATAGTTCAAAATTGCCTCAAACTTTCAAAGTATCATTCAAAGCCATCAACGAACCTGTAGAAAAAGAATATTTCTCCATTGACTCTTACGAAGGAAGGGTTAAAATCGGAGATGTAAACACACAGATCGACGGCTATAAATTATTTGTTGAACAAGGTATTCTTACGGAGAAAGTAAAAGTAGCGGTGAAGACCTCAAAAGATTGGTACGACCATGTTTTCGATAAAGAGTATTCCTTAATGCCTTTGAATAAACTGGAAGAATATATAAAAGCCAATAAACATTTACCAGGCATTCAAACTACAGAGCAGGTAATGGCAGAAGGATTAGACTTAGGTAAAATGAATGCGCTTTTATTGAAAAAAATTGAAGAGCTTACTTTGTACACCATCGAATTAAAGAAAGAGTTAGATGAAACCAAGAAATTAATCAAGAAAGATTAATGACTTATTTGGCACCTAAAATGGTATGACCCATTTTATCTCTTTTTGTTTCAAGATATTTTTCATTGTGCTCATTGGAAGGAACTTCAATGGGCACAATATCTACAATTGTTAATCCGTACCCTTTTAAGCCAGCTCTTTTTCTAGGGTTATTACTCATCAATTTAATTTCCTGAATTCCCAAATGCCTGAGTATTTGTGCACCTACTCCATAATCTCTTTCATCCATTCCAAAACCCAAACTCAGGTTAGCTTCCACCGTATCCATTCCTTGTTCTTGCAACTGATATGCTTTGAGTTTGTTGATCAAACCAATTCCCCTACCCTCTTGATTCATGTATAAAATAACTCCTTTACCTGCTGCTTCAACCATTTGCATGGCTTGATGTAATTGATCTCCACAATCACATCTTAAACTTCCTAAAATATCCCCGGTAAAACAACTGCTATGTACTCTTGTAAGAATTGCTTCTCCCTCTTTCCAGGTTCCTTTTACCAAGGCTAAATGTTCCGCCCCACTTAATTTCTCTTTAAATGCAACCAAGGTGAATTGTCCAAATTTGGTAGGCATATTTACCCTTACCAATTCTTCAATTAATGAATCGGTTTTTAACCTAAAATCAATTAGATCTTTGATGGAAATTATTTTGAGTTGAAATTTCTTCGCGATCAAAAGCAATTCTGGTAAGCGAGCCATCGTGCCATCTTCATTCATTACTTCTACCAATACACCAGCAGGTTCAAATCCGGCCAATCTTGCTAAGTCAACTGTTGCTTCTGTATGCCCTGTTCTTCTAAGCACACCACCCTTTTTAGCTTTTAAGGGGAATATATGGCCTGGTCTACCCAAATCACTTGCTTTTGTTGCTGGATCAATTAGCGCAAGAATGGTTTTTGAACGGTCTTGTGCTGAAATACCTGTAGTAGCTCCATTTCCAATAATATCTACTGATACGGTAAAAGCGGTTTCATGCAATGATGTATTGGAACTTACCATGGGAGATAATTCCAGTTCAGTACATCTCTCTTCGGTAAGTGCCGCACAAATCAATCCCCTACCTTCCTTACTCATGAAATTTATCACTTCAGGAGTAGCAAATCGAGCAGCAATAATAAAATCACCTTCATTCTCTCTGTCTTCATCATCTACTACAATAACCAATTTGCCATTTTGAATATCTTCAATTGCAGACTCAATACTATCTAACATACATTCATTTGAAATGCAAAACTACAATATCTAAGCGTATAGAAATTGTCGAAATCCGTTAAAACCTTGCTTTTTATAGTATTTCTACCCTTTAAAAACTGTTTAAACTAGGCTAGCATTGAAAAAAAATGCTTCATGTATTTGCTCCGATTCCTATTATTGAATCTTCTGACGATTCATTTTGCAGCTGCCCAAATAACCAGTGGAGGAATACATGGTAAAACCCTATTCCATGGAAAAAATCTGGGGAATGTTCAAATTGTTTTATCCAATCAAAATAATGGATTGAAATTAACCACCATATCCAACGAGTTTGGCATATTTCAGTTGGAGAATTTGATCCCGGATAAAAATTATCGACTCTTATTTCATACTGCTTACACCGATACTTTAGAATTAGAAAATATTGAAGTGAGTCTTGGAAAGACAGAGTCTATTCAAATAAGTCTTCGTTCTGCCATCAATGTATTACAACCTGTATTGGTTAAATCAACCTTAGAAAAATATAGAGTGCAACATTCAATTAGCCTACATGCAAAACAAATAGCCCAGATCCCAAGTTCGGGAGGTGACTATACTAAATTATTCGGCTTATTTCCACAAGCATTCATTAAAGAATTGGCCAATGGGGGGATATCGTTTGCTGGGCAAAACAATCGATATAATTCTTTATATATTGATGGGGCATTACAAAATGATGTATTTGGCTTATCTGCTAATGGAATGTATGGTGGCCAAACAGGAAATGTGCCTGTTCCCATTGAAGCGATAGAAGCTTTGCAAGTACAACTCTCTCCCTACGACGCATCCTTAGGAGGATATACAGGAGCTGCCATTAATATGATTACAAAGTCAGGTAAAAACCAACCGTTTTCATCTATATATCGATACATGCGTGGCAACCAAAGTTTATACAATAATACAGGCCTGACCATGAGTGGTCCAATAAAAGAAAATAAATTGTTTTATTTTTTCAATGCTGATTTTCTGAGAGAAGCAATAGAAAATAAATATGATTTTAGCAACTATGATGGAAATACTAAAAACCCTTTTCAATTCCAACAATTGATCAACTCAATCAAAACGAATTATAACTATGACCCTGGCACAATAAACTATATTCAACAGACCAATGCTTTTAAATGGATGATGAAGATGGATTATACATTATCCCAAAAAAATAGCATTATCCTTAGTATCCGATCTCAATTATCTGACAGATCCAATTCGGGAATGAGTACCAGTAAAAATTTATTTTTTAGCAACAATGGAAAATATTATGAACATCAAAATACGTCTGGATCGATTGAGTGGAAACATCAATGGAAAAAAAATAAAGGCAATAGTTTACTAGTTAGTTACACTCATTCAAAAGACCAAACAAGTCCAATGGGTAAGCCATTCCCCAACGTTTCAATCCTAGACGACAATGGGCTAATATTTATAGGCAGCCATGAAGATGCTATGCAAAGCAACGTGCAACAAAACAATATCAATTTGATTGAAAAAATATTCTTCACAAAGAGAAACCAATTCATTAGTGCTGGCATTGAAGTTGAATTGAATACTATCGAAAATCGATTTTTACAAAATACATTCGGAAGTTATTTTTATTTCAATATCAATGATTTTTTGCTCAATAAAAAACCGGGTGATTTTCAAATTAATTTTTATCAACCCGATCAACAAAAACCAAGTTTGATCGAATTGTTGAAAGCTGCATTTTTTGTAAATGACCAGATTCTAATCAATAAAAATATTCGCTTAATGGGTGGAATCAGAATCAGCGCACAAGAATTATTAACCAACCCAATGACAGATAGTTTCATGCAATATAAACTGATACCAGCACTATCCAATTATTATGATTTATCAGGCGCATTAGCTGGCCAAAAACCAATTATTCCCATCAGCTTCTCTCCACGAATGAACTTGAACCTACAGTTACCAAGACTAAAAACATTGATCAATTTGGGCACTGGTATATTCAACGGAAGAATGCCATTGGCATGGCTGGGGGGAATGTACAATAATAACGGATTGCAATACGGAAACTTCGAAGCAAGCCCTCAACAGCTCAATCAAATTCGGTTTAAAAAAAATATTGATGAACAATGGTTGCCCCAACAATTTGGAATAGCCGGTAATAGAGGCGTACTAAATATTGTTTCGGGCAAAATATATATGCCCAGTGTTTGGAGATCAAGTGTAGAAATAACCAAGTCGTTCATACGAAATTGGTCCGTACAATTAGAAGCCATGTATTATAGTAATATACATGCAATCAATTTTACAAATGTAAATCTATTGCCTCCCAACGATCGATTAATTGGGCCTGACAATCGCCTGGTCTACACGAATAAGAACAATGGCAAAATTTCTATACTTCCAGACAGCAGTAACCCTTTTAATCAAGTTATTTTATTGAGCAATACTGAAAATGAAAAAGGCTTTGGTTACCGATGGGGATTTCAAATAAAAAAAGAAAGCAGCTTTGGCAACATTAGTTTTAATTATGCTTTTGGTAAATCATTTGCAGCATATGACGGAAATTATTCTGTATTACTGAATCAATGGAAATTAAATGAACATGTGAATGGCAGAAACAATATTAGTGTAGCTATTTCCGATTTTAGTCCTGGTCATCGAATCAATATTAATTGCTTTAAAGAATGGCGCATAGATAAAAAAAATAAAATCAGTTTGTCTCTTATTTACAATGGAAGTTCTGGCAATCGGTTCAGTTATGTATATGGCAAAAAAAGCCTGGTAAGAGACGATGAAAATTCAACCGGATTTGAATTAATATATATACCAACCAGGGAAGAATTAAGCAATCAATTTTTTCTGCCAATTATTTCTAACGAATTTTATTATACAGCAGAACAACAAAAAGAAGCATTGGAAATATTTATTGAACAAGACGAGTATTTAAAATCTAAACGTGGAAGATATGCCGAAAGAAATGCGAGCAACACTCCTTTTATACATCGAATGGATTGTAGAATTGCTACTTATACCAATCTTCATTTGAATAAAAGAAAATATGGAATTGCATTCTCCCTTGATATTTTCAATTTGACCAATTTATTGAATGAAACTTGGGGTAAATCTTTTTATGTGCCTGGAAATCGGCATAAATTGATCGATTTTGTAGGGTATATCAATCAAAATCAATTAATACCCATTTTCAACTTCAATCCACAAATATTGACCACTAAACCTTGGGTGGAGCAAATTTCTCCAAATCCACATTTTTCGAGCAATTGGACCCTACAAATGGGCTGTAGAATAAATTTTTATTAACAGACTTAACATTTAATTAGAGGTTTGTTCATTTAATGTTTGAACATAAATAACTGATTCTCAATAGTGAAATACCATTATTTGATAATTAATATGGTAGAAATGCCCAGATTGTGCGTATTATGTAATTATTATATTAACAAGAAATTGGGTTCTTTTCATTGATTGTTTGATATTTGCGGCATCAAAACAAAAAATATGAGAATTTTAAAGCAAATTTCATTGTTATTGGTGGCAGTTTTAGCTGTTTCCTTTTCAATGGCGCAAAACACAACTGGTACCATTACCGGTTCCGTGAAAGACGCAAAAAACATGCCTTTAGTAGGTGCTTCTATCGAAGTGATCCATGAACCTTCTGGATCTAGATACAAGTCTGTATCTACTTCTACTGGTAAGTATACAGTTCCAGCATTGCGTGTTGGTGGACCATATAAGATCACTGTATCTTATGTTGGTTTAAAGTCTGAAGTAATTAATGATGTAACTGTACAATTAGGTGAACCTGCTGTTGTAGATGTTACTTTATCAGACAATAATGCTCAATTACAGGAAGTAACTGTAACGGGTACTGCCAATAAAAAAGCAGCTTTGATTTCTAAAGATAGAAAAGGTGCTTCTACCAACATCAACTCACGTTTGATCAGCACATTACCTACTATTAGCCGTAATGTAACTGATCTAACTCGTTTGGTACCTCAGGCAAATGGCTTGTCATTTGCTGGACAAGATAACAGAGCGATCAACTTTACATTAGATGGTTCAATTTTCAACAACTCTTTTGGATTGAGCGCACTAAATGGTGGTCAAACCAACTCTGCTCCTATTTCTTTAGATGCCTTACAAGAAATTCAAATCAATGTATCTCCTTATAATGTAAGAGATGCAGGATTTACTGGTGCAAGTATCAATGCAGTTACCAAGAGTGGAACAAACACCATTCACGGTACTGGTTTCTACAATTTTCGAAACGAAAGTTTATTAGGAACTAAAGCAGGTGCTGCAGGAAAGCAAGATGTAGTTACTACAGCTTTTGATGTGAAGCAATTTGGAGCAAGCTTCGGTGGAGCCATCATCAAAAACAAATTATTCTATTTTCTTAACTATGAAGGAGAGAGAAGAAACGATATCGGTACCACTTTTACAGCTGATGCAAGCAATGGAGCTACTCCAATCAGTGGAAATACTTCAAGAGTAAAACAATCTGATATTGATGCATTAACCACTTTTTTAACTTCTAAATTCAATTACAATCCAGGAACTTTCCAAGGATATCCATTTGTAACAAAAAGTGATAAAGCAGTTGCTCGTTTAGATTGGAATATCAATGACAAACATAAATTGAGTATTCGCGGAAATTTATTGTTATCTAAGCGTGATGTACAAGCTAGTGGAAGTAATACTACAAATGGTAGCAGACAACCAAGTTTGAATAATTTAATTGGCTCAAATTCTGCATATGAAATCAACAATAATATTTACGGTATTATTGGACAATTGAATAGCCGTTTCAGCAATAAGCTAAGCAATGAATTAACTTTCGGTTATACAGCCAATAGAGATTTCAGAGCAGTTAAAGGAGGCAATTTCCCTGCAGTAGATATTCAAGATGGAGCTAGCCCATTAACTGCAATTCCAACTTCAGGAACTTCAACTGTACCAGGTGCACAAACAACCCAAAGTGGTATGTATTTGGCTTTTGGTAACGATCCATTCACACCTAATAATTTATTGAATACAGATACTTGGCAGTTTAGTGATAACCTTACTGCTTATTTGGGTAAACATACTTTAACTGCAGGTGTAGCTTTTGAAAGCTTTAAATTCACCAATGGATTTACTCCATTGATCAATGGTATTTATACTTTCAATAATTTAAATGATTTCTATACTGCTGCCAATGCTTATTTAGCTAACCCTAACCAGGCATTTAGCCCAGTATTCATGAGAAACTACCGTGCTAACTTCAGTAATTTACCTGGAGGAGCTCCTTGGTTAGTAACCACCAGATCAGCCAATATTGCGGCTTATGTGCAGGATGAATTAAACCTACAACCTAATTTCAATATTACTTATGGTGTTCGTTTTGAAGTACCATATTTTATTGGACAAGGTTATACCAATACACAAGTAGATGGATATAGCTTTATCGACAACAATGGTCAATCGATTAAATTGAGTACCTCTCAATTACCATCTGCTAAATTAATGATCAGCCCACGTGTTGGATTTAACTACGATGTTAAAGGAGATAAATCAACTCAAATCCGTGGAGGTGTTGGATTGTTTACGGGTCGTCCTCCATTCGTAAATATCAGCAATCAAATGGGTAATAATGGTGTATTGAATGGTGGTGTAAACTTTAGTAATACCGCTGCTTATCCTTTCAACCCTAATACTCCAGCAAATTATACAAGCTTTGCGCCTAATCCTGGCGTACCTGCTACTTCTTATAATATTGCTACTACCGAGGAAACTTTCCGTTTTCCAAAAGTATTAAGATCGAACTTTGCCATTGACCAAAAGATCTTTAAAGATCTTATCTTAACCGGTGAA
This sequence comes from Sphingobacteriia bacterium, assembly GCA_037129425.1. GTDB lineage: Bacteria > Bacteroidota > Bacteroidia > Chitinophagales > Chitinophagaceae > Sediminibacterium. The sequence continues at coordinate 47,718 of JBAXUV010000001.1, read as the reverse complement.
TTCATCTTTACTCAAAGTTTGAATAATGTTAACTATTACAATGCCAATTTAAGACCGGCTACTGCATTTTTCAATGGCCCAGATGGCAGACCTCGTTTTGCTGGCTTAGGTTTATCTGGTGCAGCTCAAACCAATGCATTGAGAATTAATCCTAATATTACGGATGCAACTCAAATGGAAAGTGGTCCATTAGGAGGCTCAATTGCAGCAACTGTTAAATTAGAGAAACCTACCAAGTCAAAAGGTCTTGGTTTTATGGTAGCTTACACTTTTACAAGAGCTCGTGATTACATGACTCCAGGTTCTATCGCATTCAGTTCTTGGACTGCTATTCAAAGTGTACGTGGTAACAATAGTACTGATATTGCTTTCAGTGATAATGAAATTCGCAACAGAGCAATTGCCAATGTAAACTATCGTATAGAATTAGGCAAAAACGCTGCCTTACAATTCTCATTGTTTAGTCAATCTCAAAATCAAGGTCGTTTCTCTTATACCTATAGTGGAGACATGAACGGAGATGGATTATCTGGAAATGATTTAATGTATGTTCCTCGTAACCAGTCTGAAATGAACTTTGTTGCTCAAGCTGCATCTGGTTCAGCTCCTGCTGTAACAATTCAAGAACAAAGAGATGCTTTTGATGCATTTATCAATCAAGATAAATACTTAAGCTCTATGCGTGGTAAAGTGGTAGAAAGAAATGGAGTATTACAACCATATGTTGTTAGAATGGACTTTTCTACTCAATTAGAATTATTCCGCAACATTGGCAAAAACAGACACACAATTCAATTAAGAGCTGATATCTTTAATATCGGTAACTTATTAAACAGTGCATGGGGTGTGAGCAACTTTGTAAACACTTTCAACCCATTGATTGCTGCTAACGTAGATGCTAATGGTGTGCCTTTGTTTAGAATGAACCGTGTTAACAATAGTATCAACTATACTACCTATAGAAAAGGTACTGGTATTGGTGATGTTTGGCAAGCACAGTTTGGTATCCGTTATATTTTCTAGTATTTACTTTAATACATAGTAAAAGCCCCTTGAATTTTCAAGGGGCTTTTTTTTGGAATTCATTATAATTAAAAAAGCAGGTCAATCAATCAACCGCAACTACATCCAAATGGCGAGCTTTGAATTTTCGATAATAATAGAGCAGGTCAAATAAGAAATAAGCAACCTTTAGACGAATGGCGAGCTTTGAATTTTCGAAAGAAAATTCAGCCATTCGGGTGCAGTTGCGTTTTCTTATTTGACCTGAAAAAATGATTACTTGACCCCCCATCCCCATTGTAAAAATGCAGGTAGTGCTTTTGCCCATGTAGCTACGTCGTGCTTACCATCAGCTAATTCGAGGTATTCAATATGTTGATCGGTATATCCTTTTGCTTTGAGCTCTACGATCAAATCCAATGCATCATCAATCGCATCAATGATTCCATTATTATTTCTATCAGCAGTTTCATCTAAAGTACCGCATTCAATAAAAAACTGTAACCATGGATGAAAAGTTCCTTTCCTGATTTGCATATGCATCATACGATCAGTTTCTTCATTGTATCCATCGTCATATCCTTTTCTTCTCCACCATAAAGATCCACTGAAAATCCCCGTTTTTCTAAATTCACTTGCATGATTCCAGGTTATATCTAAAGCACTTAATCCGCCTAAAGAAAAGCCGGCGAAGGATTTATCTTTAAAAGATGGAGTATGAAATTTCTTGCGAATAAATGGAAGCAATTCATCAAAAATAAACTTTGTATATAACCCTGCTTTAGCGCCTCTCCCTAAATAATCTGCTGAAAAAGCCGTTCCATATTCCATTTTTCTTTCGGGTCCACAATGAATGCCAATACAAACCAATGGTTCAATTAATTTATCATGGAATAATTTACCCAAGATTTGATTAAATGGCATTTTAACCAAATCTTGACCATCATTTATTAATAGAAGACTTAATTGATCAAGATGTAATGCTCCTTCAGGAAGGTATACATCAAAGAGAACTTCTCTTTCGAGGTATTCCGATACAATAGTGCATTGTTCTATTTTAACTGTCTTGAGATGTGCAATTTTTGTATGAGGCATATAGTCAAAAATAGGGAATGATTCGAATTCATCTGAAGTAAAAATTAATTAATCGTTTTTATCCATTATACAATTGGAAATACTTAATTTAGGAGTAACCTAAAATGAGCACATGAAAAAAATTGGAATATTGTTTGGCCAGGAAAGAAGTTTCCCAATGGCATTTGTAGAAAGAATCAACAGTAAAAATATCCCCGGTATCATGGCAGAACCGGTTAAAATAGATAAAGTTATTCAAGGTGAAAGTAGCGGTTATGCCGTGATCCTCGATCGCATCAGCCAAGATGTTCCATTTTACAGAGCTTTCTTAAAAAATGCCGCACTTTGCGGAACTGCAGTTGTAAATAATCCCTTTTGGTGGAGCGCTGATGAAAAATTTTTTAATAACTGTTTATCTACAAAGATTGATGTACCAGTTCCAAAAACAGTGATCCTTCCTTCTAAAGATTTACCTGCAGATACAGGAGAATTGTCTTTTAGTAATTTAACGTACCCGCTTGACTGGGAGGGTATTTTTAAATATGTTGGATTCCCTGCATACATGAAACCTTTTGCTGGAGGTGGATGGAAAAATGTTTACAAATTGACCGACATGAACGATTTTTTTGAAAAACATGCTGAAACAGGTGAATTGGTAATGATGTTACAAGAAGAAATTATTTTCGAAGAATATTATCGTTGCTATTGCATTGGAGGAAAACATGTACGCATCATGTCTTATGAGCCACGTAACCCTCACCACTTAAGATATGTGGCCGATTTCAAGCCTTCTAAAGAGAAGCTTAAAATGATGACAGATATTGTTTTGAAGATCAACAAATATTTGGGCTATGATTTTAATACTGTTGAACTGGCATTAAGAGATGGTGTTCCTTATGCTATTGATTTTTGTAACCCAGCACCAGATGCCGACATTAAGAGCGTTGGTCAAGAAAATTTTGATTGGGTAGTTGAAACTGCGGCCAATTTTGCAATTGAAAAAGCACAAAATCAAGTTGAAGGTGCCGATAATTTAACTTGGGGCGAATACATCAAGAGAAGTGCAGCAGGAAAAAAATTATATTAAACCATAATTGCTTTAAGCAAAAAATCGAATGGGAAATAACTATAAACATTTTACCCTTGGTGTAGAAGAAGAGTACATGGTGATTGACCCCAATACTAGGGAACTCAAAAGTCATGAACAGAAAATAGTTTTACTTGGTCAAGAAATATTGAAAGACAAAGTAAAAGCTGAAATGCACCAAGCGGTAGTTGAAGTGGGAACTGATATATGCAAAGATATTGATGAAGCTTTTCAAGATGTATCTGCACTAAGAGGTAATATTTCAAAAATCGCCAATGACCTTGGTCTTTGGGTTGGAGCATCCGGCACTCATCCTTTTAGTCATTGGGAAACCCAACTCATTACCGATCATGTGCGCTACAACCAAATAGTGAATGAATTACAGGAAGCTGCGAGGAGTAATTTGATTTTTGGATTACATGTGCATGTTGGAATGGAAGACCGAAAAATGGCGGTGCATATCGCCAATACTGCCCGTTATTTTCTACCCCATGTTTACGCACTAAGTACCAACTCCCCTTTTTGGGAATCCAGAGATACGGGGTATAAATCTTTCAGAACAAAGGTTTTTGATAAGTTCCCAAGAACTGGCATACCTGATTATTTTGAAAGCTATGAAGCATATGAGAATTATGTGAATCTATTAATTAAAACCAATTGCATAGATAATGCAAAGAAGATCTGGTGGGATTTAAGGGTTCATCCTTTTTTCAATACGGTTGAATTTCGTATATGCGATGTTCCAATGACCATCATGGAAACCATGACCATTGCCGCATTATTTCAAGCAATTTGTGCGAAGATTTATAAGCTTCGTAGTCAAAATTTGAACTTCATGATCTATTCTAGGCCGTTGATCAACGAAAATAAATGGCGCGCCAGCAGATATGGTATTGATGGGAAATTGATTGATTTTGGTAAAGAAACGGAAGTAGATACCAAGGCCTTAATTTATGAATTATTGGATTTTGTAGATGATGTGGTAGATGATTTAGGAAGCAGGCATGTTATTAATCATGTTGCTAAAATCTTTGAGAGAGGAACTGGTGCCGACAGGCAATTGAAAGTATTTGAAGAAACTGGCAGTCTGATCAGCGTAGTAGACTATATACATGAACAGTTTTTAACCATATAGCTGATTAAATTGCTCCCTAAAACCCGCTTTCTACCAAAGCGGGTTTTTTGTATCTTAGTGTTCTTTAGAAGCAACAAAAGTACCTAGTTAAGTATCTTTCTATTAATTCAACCTTAAAAGTCTTTTTTTTGACGGAACACGAACTGATAAAAGGCTGTATTCGGCAAGAACCTATTTGCCAGCGTATGCTTTTTGAACAGCATGCTGGTAAAATGATGGGGGTATGTTTGCGATATGCCCAAGACAATATGGAGGCGGAAGACATGTTGCAAGATGCTTTTATTAAAGTTTTTCAATATATCTCCCAGTTTAAATTTGAAGGCTCATTTGAAGGCTGGGTAAGAAGAATTGTAGTGAATACTGCAATACGGCATTTGGAACGCAAGAAAATGAGTTTCAAAGAAATTGATGACCATAGTCCACATAATCCTCAAATTGATCCACAGGCTTTTACGCATTTAGGGGAAGATGATTTATTAAAATTGATAAGTCAATTACCTGAAGGGTATAGAATGGTATTTAACTTGAACGTTATAGAAGGATACAGTCATGATGAAATTGCCGACATGTTAAATATTCAGGCTGGAACCAGTAGAAGCCAATTGGTAAAAGCCAGAAAAATGTTACAGGCTCAAATTGTGCAATTACAAAAAATTGCAGTTTAAATGAACAACGAAGAATTCGACCATATAACCAAGATGAAGCTGCAAGATTATGCTGCTGCCATACCTGAGGGTTTATGGGAAAAAATTCACGTACCTACTATCAACCCTCCTACTGAACAGTTCGATCAATTCATTCAACAAAAACTATTTGACTATAGTGCACCCGTATCGCCTGAAGTCTGGAATAGAATCAAACCAAAAGAAGATGAAGATAAAAAGATATTCTTCTTACTTCCAAGGGCCGGAATGGTTGCGGCTTCCATACTTTTATTGATTTTAGCCGGATCAGTTTCTGCTTATTTGTATTATCAAAAACTGACTATTGAAAGTCCAACAGCTACTCAATCAAATAATCCGAATAATCAAAGAAACAATAAACAAAATAGCAATACGCATCTCATTCCAAAAGTGGATAATGAAACTACTACCTCCACAACTACGATTAAGGAACCTAATGAATTAGAAAGAGCAGAAAAATCAATCGAGCCAATCATTGAAGAAAAAAAATCAGTTGACAATAAAATAGCTTTTTCAAAAAGAGATTTCGGTACAGTAATTCCTAAATACAATCAATCGCAAAGAAATACTCAAGCAGCTTACACCAGCAATTTATTCGGATTAAATAATTTAGAAAACAATTCAAAAGGAATTAAAAATAATACTGTTAACTCAATTACTGAACTTGATGAAAGCAAAAACGAGTCAAGTCTGGAGAATGAATTTATTGCACACAATAAACTGGATGCCTCATTAATTGGTTTCTCCAAAAACAAATTGAACTTCAACTCAAAGGAAAAACAGGTTACCGCCTTTAATCATACCAGTAATATCAAGAATGTAGTGATTTGCCCATCGGATAGAAAAATGCGCAACCCAGATTGGGATCTAGAAATTTATGCTTCGCCGGATTACGCTTTCAAAACTGTTTCATCAACATCTGCTTCAAAAGCATATATGGATAGAAAAGACAGTAGTGAAAAATCACAGGTTAGTTTTACTGCAGGAATTAGAATTGTAAAACCGATCAATGACCATTTCAGTTTAAAAACCGGTTTACAGTATTCACAGATAAACGAACATTTTACTTACCGTTCTGAAAATGAAATAAAAACGACTACAGTGGTAACTGTAAGAACCATTACATTGGCTAATGGAAATACGGTTACAGTAAGTGATACCAGTGTGGTGCAACAAATTGGATTCAAAAACAATACAGTTAAAAACAGGTACAAAAGTTTTGATATACCAGCTTTAGTGAGTTACCAATTTGGCAATGACGATTTAAGAATTGGCATTAATGCGGGAGTAATCTTTAATCTAAGTTCCTGGTATCAAGGGGTTGTATTAGATACCAGTTTGAATGCAACGCCAATTACCAAAGAAACCAATATCAGTTATAAAAACAATATTGGCATGGGTATCTATACTGGCATTAGTATCACAAAAAGATTGAATTACAATACATCCATTTTTGCTGAACCTTATCTTAGGTATAATTTATCTGATATGACAACTCCTCAATCTTCTTTTAATCAACGTTTTTCTGTTGGGGGCTTATCAATCGGATTAAGAATGAATTTAAACAATAGATAGAGCAACAAAATTGATGATGAGGGTATCTTATATTTCAACGACAGTAGCATGATAAAAATTCGACACATACTTTTTTTAATCATTATTGCAGGCTTTTCAGCTTGCACTAAGGATTTGTCGGATGATTTCAGGGCCTACCCTAATAACCCATTGAATGATACGATCTGGACCAGAAGTATTAATTCAAATGCACCCATTCATGAGATTTTAGATTCTACATTACCTAAACCAATCATTGATTCTTTCAATGCTAATAGAGCAGATACTGTTAGACTGTCTAATAACTTAGAACTATCATTCCCAGCAAATGCTTGCCTATATAATTCAGGAGCACCTGTAGTAGGTAATATAAAAATAGAATTTCAACCTTTACTCAAAAAAGGTGACATGCTAAAAGCATTGCAAGCAACCACAAGCAATAATACATTGTTAGAATTGACCGGTCAATTCTTGTTAAAATTATCAAAGAATGGACAGGAATTAGTGCTTGCTCCTAACAGTTTTATCAAAATCAGATATCCAGATACTCAAGACAATCCTCAACAATACATGAATTTATTTAAAGGAATGGAGAGCACACCTGCTCCTTCTTGGGGAAAGGATACCAGTTTTACATGGCAAAAAGGAGATATCGGAACAACGGTTGGCATTTGGTCAAAATCAGGTACCGGCCCTAACAATAAGGGTTATGAAATGTCTACCAAAAATATTCGATGGATTGGTTGTGGCAGATATTTAGATAGTACTTTACCCAAAAATAAATTAACGGCTATTCTACCTCCAAATTTTACCATTAAAAATACTTTGGTATTTGCAGTATTAGAAAATTCAAAAACGATCATAGAATTAAAAGCTGATTATACGTCAAGATCTTTTGCAGCTATAAATATTCCACTGAATACAAAATTGAATATTGTAACTATTTCTAAAATAGGCAATTCATTTTATTTTGGAATTAGAAACATCAATGATATCGGAAGTACAGCCATTTTTTCAATTAGCCCAGACAAAAAACCATTGACAAATATTTTATCAGAATTAGATAAATTATAGGTTATTGTTTCTTCACATGCAGCGCTCTATAAGACCAAATGCAAGCAAGTATCATAAAAATTGCTCCTAGTAAGAAAGATGCTCCCGGGAAATAAAAAGGAGCAGATGAATTGGTGAAATAAGAGAATAAATTCGTCATCAGCAATGGTCCTACAATTGATGTAGCACTTATCAAGCTGGTTAATGCTCCTTGTAATTCTCCTTGTTCATTTTTGGGCACATTTCCCGAAATGATTGATTGCAATGCTGGTCCTGCTATACCGCCTAAACAATAAGGAACTAAAAAAACATACATCATCCAAGACTCAGAAGCAAATGCAAATAAGAGCAAGCCCAATGCATAGAGCGCCAAACCAAGATAAACACTTTTCTCATTCCCTAATTTTGGGTTTATAATTCTTACTAATCCACCTTGAACCCCACCCACTAACAGACCCACTAATCCTAAAGAAATACCAATCATTTTAGGTGTCCATTTGAATTTTTCAATCGTGAAAAAACTCCAATTGCTTTGTACAGCATGAGCTGCTAAATAAATTAAAACAAAAGAAACTACTAATCCAGAAACTGCTGGATATTTTTTCAGTTGCATCAAAGAGCCTAATGGATTGGCCCTCTTCCATTCAAAAGGTCTTCTTAAACTTTTATCCAATGATTCCGGAAGTATAAAATATCCATATAACCAGTTAGTTAATGCTAATCCTGCTGCAACAAAAAACGGAATTTTTGGGCCTATTTCTCCCAACAATCCTCCTAACATTGGGCCAATTACAAATCCTAATCCAAATGCAGCTCCAATCATTCCAAAATTTTGAGCTCTGTTCTCTGGAGTACTGATATCAGCAATATAAGCGGTAGCAGTAGTAAAACTAGCCCCTGTAATTCCTGCAATCATTCTTCCGACAAATAACCATCCGATAGAAGGGGCAAAAGACAAAAACAAATAGTCAATTCCAAACCCAAACAAAGAAAAAAGCAATACAGGTCTTCGTCCTAATTGATCACTTAAGTTACCCAGTACAGGAGCAAATAAAAATTGCATGATCGCATAAGCGAAAGTTAACAATCCGCCAATAGTTGCAGCATTACTTACACTGGAATCACCAGATAAATCTTCAATCAATTTGGGGATTACTGGAATGATCAAACCAAAACCAATCACGTCAATTAATAAAGTAATAAAAATAAACCCTATTGCTGCTTTTTTGTTGCTTGCCATTAATGTGAATTTATAAATGCTAAATATTCCTTTAAAAAAATCAAATGAATTCTCTGCTAACACCAGGAATTTCCATTACAAGGTCTGCACCATAACATCCCGCAGGTGTTTGATAACCGATTTTATAATTGCCCATCAACACTTTTTTAGTAATAATCAAACTGCTTATAGCGGTAAGCGTATACCCTTCCGGCCCTATCAACCTTGCAGATTTTTTATTGCCAGCTTCATTTGTAACTTCTCCCCAAACAAGGCTTTTCGCTTTCATCCTTGCCTCGTCACTAGGGCCTGCTGGCTTTGCTTTGATTTTCTTCTTTTCCAAATTTTTAACAAAAGACAAACGAAGTATCCAATTGTAAAAGGCTTGCCATTTTAATGCTTTAAAAGTTTTAGGAGAAGCCATTGTATAGGTTTCAATATTGGGAATTCCTGTAGTAGAATATGCGGTTGATACATCCCCCCAAGGAATACACATCACGAATATTTTTTTCAGGCCGAAATCAATCCATCTTCCTTTATGTCCTAAAGGCTTTTTTATGATTTTACCATTTTCTCTAATTGCACCTCCATCTCCCATACCTTCAGCCATAGTAGAAGCTGTTCCATGAGAAATTGCGCCTCCCAACATGGCAAATGCCAAAGACAATTGAGTTGCATCGGGCAATTGATCTTTTAACAATTTTGCCATACAATCTGTAGGCACTACGTCAAAACCTACCCCAGGCATAACCATTATTTCATGGGCTATAGCTTGATCATTCATTCTTTTAGCTTGTTCAAAAACGGCAATTTCACCAGTTATATCGAGGTAATGAGTTTTAGCAGCTAAACAGGCTTCAATCATTTTTTTGGAAGTAAATTTAAATGGCCCAGCAGCATGAATAACTACTTTAAATTGGCGGAGACAATCTACCAATTCACTATGATTATCTAAATCAATGACTTGATAAGCCAGGTTTAATTCAGTGGCTAGCGAAGTTATGGCTTCTTTGTTTCTGCCTGCCAATACAGGAATTAACCCGTAATCTGCAGCCATTCTTGCAATGAGCTTTCCAGTATACCCATTGGCTCCGTATAATAAAAATTGATTCGTTTCCATACGGAAAAGTACAAAAAAAGGGGCGGTAAATACCACCCCTTTTTTAAACACTATAAACTTCCTTACTTTTTCAACTCAATTAAACCTAAAGAAACTTCTTTAGTAGTGCTTACAGTGATGTTGCTGATGGTTTTTCCGAAATATCCATTGGAGGCGTTTACATACACTGTATAACTGCCTTCTTTTAATCCCCTGATTTTAAAATATCCATCTTTATTAGGTAGTGCATAGGATGTATCAGTATTATTAAATACCATTACTATTGGCTTTGCTTCCATCGGCGTAACTTTACCTACAATACTAGCTGTTGTTTTAACTGTAAAGCATTTAAACCAAGGACGTAGGTAAAACTGATTATTTCTTTCCTGCACAATAGAGTTGGCAATATTGAAATCGAGCCATAATCTTTTTTTACGAGTTAAGAATTCTTCAAATTCGTGACCATATAATTTAATAATAACATAATTAGGTGCCCAAGTAGGAATTAATAAAGGATAACTAACACTGTCTTTCATTACAGAGTTATTAGTACCAAACTCTATCTTAATTAATCGGATCACTCCATTTACCACTGTTTTTGATGCCAGCGTAGTATCGAGTCCGTTTCTTAATTTCAATACATCATAAACGCCTGCTTTAATTCCAAGATCTTCCCAAATTAAAGCCGAATCTCCAGAAGCGCATCTTCTGTCTCTATCTGCACCAACCCTTTCCCAATTAGTGCTGTCTTTTTTTCTGGTGTCTTTACTTGTATCCACCAATATTTTAACCGATTTTATATCAATCAATACTTGATCGTAAACCGCTGGGGCATCAGTCAAAATCAACGATACATCTTGAATACCATTTGCAGTTTCAAATGACGAATTCTTCGTACAAGAACTTACAATAACTGCAATGATAATTAGCATAGCTGCTACATAGTAGAGGGTGTTTTTCTTTTTCATGGTTTGAGGTTTTAGCGTAAACATCACATCATATTTTATTTCTTTAGTTATAGCAAAAGCTTACCAGTACCCATTATGGGCATAATCTACCTTCACTATAGTTTTGGAATTTGTATCTATCAAATGAATAGATATCAATAAGATGCATTGGTTTAATAATGCGTTGCCTCATGTGAATATTTTAACAAAAAATATTACTACTCCTCGTTTCTAAACACAACCAGTCCATCAAAAACATCAACTAATACAGCTTTGCTTTTATCAATATCCCCTGCCAATATTTTTTTGCTTAAGCTATTCACCAATTGCTTTTGTATCAACCTTTTCAAAGGTCTTGCGCCAAATTGTGGATCATAGCCTTGTTCAATTAAGAAATCAATTAGATACTCACTAAAGTTGATCGTAATACCATTTTCTGCCACCAACTTTTTAAGTTCATGTAATTGAATTTGAACAATTCCTTTTAATTGAGACTTTGCTAATGGACTGAACATGATGATTTCATCCACTCTATTTAAAAATTCGGGTCTGATGGTTTGACGCAGCAAATTCATCACTTCTACTTTAGCTTTTTCCCCTGCAGCTTCAATTCCAGAATCAGCAACGCCCTCATAAGCTTCTTGAATGAGGTGGCTTCCTAAATTACTCGTCATTATAATGATGGTATTTTTGAAATTCACCACACGCCCTTTATTATCGGTAAGTCTTCCATCATCTAATACTTGTAATAAAATATTCCACACATCAGGATGCGCTTTTTCTATTTCATCTAATAAAACAACACTATACGGCTTTCTTCTAACTGCTTCAGTCAATTGTCCACCTTCATCATATCCAACATATCCTGGAGGAGCTCCTACCAATCTAGAAACTGCATGTTTCTCCTGGTATTCACTCATATCTATACGAGTCATCATCGATTCATCATCAAATAAATATGTTGCTAAAGCTTTTGCCAGCTCTGTTTTACCAACTCCTGTTGTACCAAGAAAAATAAATGAACCTATTGGTTTTTTAGGGTCATGTAACCCAGCCCTACTTCTTCGAATAGCATCAGATACTGCGGTAATTGCTTCTTCCTGCCCTATAACTCTTTCGTGCAATTCATCTTCTAAATGCAATAATTTATCTCTTTCACTTTGTAACATTCTTGACAAAGGAATACCAGTTGCCTTTGCTACATTGGCAGCAATATCCTCAGCATCTACTTCTTCTTTCAATAAACGTTTGTCGCCACTATTTAAAAGCTGCTCAGTAAGTGTTTCTATTAAAGTTTCTTGTTCTTTAATTTTTCCATACCTGATTTCTGCAACCTTTCCATATTCTCCATTTCTTTCTGCTTGCTCAGCTTGTTGTTTTAATTGTTCTATTTCAGCTTTGGCATTTTGCACTTTTTCTACCAATTCCTTTTCTTGCTTCCATTTAGCTTTCAATGTATCTCTTTCAACAGCCAGATTACTGATTTCTATATTGAGCTCTTTTAATTTTTCTTCGTCGTTCTCTCTTTTAATTGCTTCGCGTTCAATTTCCAATTGTCGAATTTGCCTTTCTAAACGATCTAACTCCTCTGGCATTGAATTCATTTCAAGACGCAATTTTGCAGCACTCTCATCTATTAGGTCGATGGCTTTATCTGGCAAAAAACGATCAGTAATATATCGGTTAGACAATTCAACAGCAGCAATGATCGCTTCATCTTTTATTCTTACATGATGATGGGTTTCATAACGATCCTTTAACCCTCTTAATATAGATATTGCATCTTCTACAGAAGGCTCATCAATCATTACTTTTTGAAACCTTCTTTCTAATGCTTTGTCTTTTTCAAAATATTTTTGGTACTCATTTAATGTAGTAGCACCAATTGCCCTTAATTCTCCTCTTGCTAAGGCCGGCTTTAAAATATTAGCAGCATCCATGGCACCTTCTCCTCCTCCAGCACCAATCAATGTATGAATCTCATCGATGAATAAAATAATTTCACCATCGCTATCAGCTACTTCTTTAACCACTCCTTTCAAACGTTCTTCGAATTCACCCTTGTATTTTGCTCCAGCAATTAATTGCCCCATGTCTAATCCAAAAATAATTTTCGATTTAAGATTCTCAGGTACATCACCGTTTACAATACGCATAGCCAAACCTTCCACAATGGCTGTTTTACCTACTCCTGGTTCCCCAACTAAAATGGGATTATTCTTAGATCTTCTGGTAAGTATATGCAAGGTTCTGCGAATTTCTTCATCCCTTCCAATAACCGGATCTAGTTTGCCATCTCTGGCCATTTGGTTGAGATTTTTAGCATATTTATTCAACACATTTAATTGTGTTTCTTGTGTTGCCGATTGTATTGAATCGCCTTTTCGCAATTCTTTGATTGCTTCTACCAATCCTTTCTCCGTTAAACCTACAGACTTCAATAATTTGGCTGTTGCATCATTCAGTTGAATCAAGCCTATTAGTAAATGCTCAGATGTAATGAATTCATCTTTAAAAGTGTTTAATGCTCCATTTGCTTTGAGCAACGCATTACTAAAATCTCTACCAGCTGATTGTGCTGGCTCTCCCGTTTGAATCTTTGGCAATTTTGCAATTAATTCATCCAATTTTCCTTCTAAAAAAACAGGATTGACATTATTCTTTTTCAATAAAAAAGAGATGGCAGAATCTTTGTCTGCTAATAGCCCTTTCAACAAATGTTCTGTTTCAATGGAAGGATTATTATTACTAAATGCAATTTGCTGAGCAGACTGAATTAGTTCTTGGGCCTTGATAGTATAATTATTTAAATTCATGTTATTTGTTTTAACTTTTATAAGCCATAAAATGACTTAACTTTAATATGATAATCAAATTTTCATCCATTCTATTTATTCGGAAATTATGGCGTACAAATCAACATTAAACTGCGTAAAAGTCAGTCTGATAGCTATTTCTATGCTATTATTACAGCGTCTAGAGGCGCAATATAATTTTACAGAGCTAGATCAAAAACTAGTAGCAGTAAAAAAAGACTTAGGTAGCAATTTTTCGTTGTTGGTGTACAGGGATGGCAAAATCATTTATGACAAGTCTATCGGAGAATTTACCCCAAAAACCCAGGTTCCGATTGCGAGTTGCAGTAAATGGTTAACTGCTGCGTTGGTAATGGTTTTAGTGGATGAAGGTAAACTCAATTTAGACGATAAGATCAGTAAATACCTCCCAATATTTAGTAAATACAGCAAGGGCTATGTCACCATCAAACAATGCCTGTCTCATTTAACTGGTATTGAATCTGAGCCAATCAAATTGGTCAACTTGATCAAAAGAAATAAGTACAATAGTTTAGAAGAAGAAGTAGATGAGTTTGCTACAAAGAAAGAGATTATGGCAAATCCGGGATTGGAATTTAGATATAGTAATATTGGTTTAAACATTGCAGGAAGGATTGTTGAAATAGTTACTAAAAGAGGTTTTGAACAAGCCATGCAAGAAAAAATTTTACGTCCCTTACAAATGAGAAATACCAGTTTTTCTAGCTTTAATGCTGTGAACCCTTCTGGAGGTGCTCTTTCTACGGCGAATGATTATATGAATTTCTTGAGCATGATATTAAATAAAGGAGTGTACAATGGCAAAAGAATTTTAAGCGAACAATCGATTGAACTCATGCAAACCGCACAAACTACCGCCCCAATGATCAAGTACGCTCCAAATGTTGCTATTGGATATAATTATGGACTGGGTGAATGGATTCAGGAGACAGATGAAAATGGACAATCAACCATCGTATCCAGTCCTGGTCTTTTTGGTACATGGCCATTGATAGATAAATGCAGAAGTTATGCCTCGATTATTGTGACTAAAGAAATTTTAAGTGAAGAAAAAAGAGATGTTTATATGAGTATCAAAAAAATAATTGACCAACAAATTATTGCCAATTGCAAATAACAATTATTACATGAAAAACAATAACCCACAACCGACATTGCTCTTTCATAATTACGAACACAAAAAAGAACCAGTAGCCAGTAAAAAAGTTTTTTTGAAGCGTTTGTATTTTAATTCTTTATTGGCTGGTGGAATTCTATTTTGTTGTTTATTGATTGGTATAATAGGCTATAAAATTGGTGGCCCAATGAGCTGGATTGATGCATTGCATAACGCTTCAATGATTTTAAGTGGCATGGGACCTGTTGCCGAAATCAAAACATTTGGAGGAAAAATTTTCTCTTCATTCTATGCGCTTTTCAGTGGGGTTGCTTTTATTACCAATATAGGATTATTAATTGCCCCATTAGCACATCGCTTTTTTCATATTCTACACGCAGAATAAATGTTAGCAATCGATTCGAATACACATACTGTAAAGCTTGCTGCAAAAGAATTAGGATTTGATTATTGTGGTATTGCCAAAGCAGAATTATTATCAGACGATGCAAAACGTTTAGAAAAATGGCTCTCCAAAGGAATGCACGGAACAATGCAATACATGGAAAATCATTTTGATTTAAGAATTGATCCACAAAAATTATTTCCTGGAGCCAAATCGGTAATAACATTGTTAAAAAATTATTACCCTACTGAAGCACAACAAGTGAATGCTCCTAAAATTGCTAAATATGCCTGGGGCGAAGATTACCATGATGTTATTCGGCAACAACTGCGCCAATTGCTATTAAACTTACAAACAAAGATTGGACAAATTAATGGCAGGGGATTTGTAGACTCCGCTCCTGTTTTAGAAAGATCCTGGGCCTTGAAAAGCGGCTTAGGATGGATTGGCAAAAACGGAAATTTGATCAATCAAAAAAATGGTTCGTTTTTTTTCATTGCAACTTTGGTAGTTGATTTAGCATTGAATTATGATGACCCAATTGCAAAAGACTATTGTGGCACATGTACTAAATGCATTGACCATTGCCCAACAGATGCCATTCAGGAAAACAAAGTAATCAATGGAAGTAAATGCATTAGTTATTTTACAATAGAACTAAAAGACGCGTTGATTCCTTCAGAGATGAAGGGTAAATTCAATGATTGGATGTTCGGTTGTGATATTTGTCAGGACGTTTGCCCTTGGAATCGCTTTAGTTCCCCACATCAAGAACCTTTATTCGATCCGATACCTGAAATCTTAGATATGAGTAATCGGGAATGGCTGGAATTAAGTAAAGAAAAATTTGATACAGTGTTTAAACACAGTCCATTAAAAAGATCAAAATATACAGGTATCACCAGAAACTTGAAATTTATTCAAGTTGATTAATCAATTGGGTACAGTCATTTACATTTGCTAGATGGATTTACTGCGAAGAGACGAAAAAGTAATTTGGCACCCATTTACTCAACAGAAAAATCGGGCACCTGTTATTCCCATTGTAAAGGGAAAAGGAAGTTTATTATTTGATGATAAAGGCAATCAGTACATAGATGCTATCAGCAGTTGGTGGGTTACTTTACATGGACATGCGCATCCTTATATTGCTGAAAAAATCTATGAACAGGCTTTAACTTTAGAACAAGTTATTTTTGCTGGCTTTACACATGAACCTGCTGTTGCATTAGCTGAGAGATTATTGGCCATTTTACCCACTAATTTTTCCAAAATATTTTATAGCGACAATGGCTCTACTTCCACAGAAGTGGCATTAAAGATGGCTATACAATATTGGTGGAACAAAGGAAATAAACAAAGAAAAAAAATATTGGCTTTCAATAATAGTTATCATGGCGACACATTTGGTGCCATGAGTGTGAGTGACAGAAGTGTATTCACATTGGCTTTTCAAGATTTATTATTTGAAGTGATTTTTATAGATACCCCAACGCAAGAAAACATCAGTGATTTAAAATCAATCATTCACAAAGAAGGATCTGGTATTGCTGCTTTTATTTACGAACCCCTTGTTCAAGGAGCGGGTGGAATGAAAATGACAGACCCTTATTTAATGAATGAATTACTGAATACAGTAAAAGGCGAATCAATTATTTGTATTGCAGATGAAGTGATGACTGGATTTGGAAGAACGGGAAAATTCTTTGCCTCCGATTATCTTACTAAAAAACCTGATATCATTTGCATGAGCAAAGGACTAACCGGTGGCACAATGGCTTTGGGCGCAACTGCTTGTACCAATGATATTTATATGGCTTATGTGGAAGATGATGCAATGAAAACTTTTTTTCATGGGCATTCTTTTACAGCGAATCCATTGGCATGTACAGCAGCTTTAGCAAGTTTAGATTTATTAGAAAACCCTGCTTGTATCGAAAAAATAGATTGGATAGTTGAATCAATAAATGAATTTGCTGATTCAATTAAAACACATCAGGGTATTAAAAATGTCCGTTGCCTGGGAACAATTTTAGCTTTCGAATTGATTCAAGGGAAGGATGAATATCTAAATAGTATTTCAAAAGAAATCACCCAATTTTGTATAGAAAATGGTATTTATCTCCGCCCATTAGGCAATTCCATCTATATTATGCCGCCATACTGCATAAATCATGCGGAATTGTGCGGTATTTTTGAGATTATACACAAGATATTGACTAAATTTTCTAAAAAAAGGGCTGATTATTGAAAATAACCGCAGGTTTCCTATATTGTAACCGATTTAGTTCACCATTAAAAACGACATGCTTATGAATTTCAAGATTCTTCGTTTAAGATCTATTCCTAAACCAATAGCACTATTGGCAGGATTGGTCTTAACATTTAGCCTTCAGGCCCAAACGGTCATAAAAGGTAAAGTAACAGATAGTAAAGGACAAGCCGTTCCTGGAGCTTCTGTTCAAATAAAAAATACGGGCGCAGGTACATCATCTAATACAGATGGTATATACCAACTAAACGTAAACTTAAAAAATGGCAAATACGATGTAGTCATTTCTTCTGTTGGTTTTAAATCTTCAGAAAAATCAATTACTGTTAGCGGTGCAAATGGTAATTTTTCTTTTGACGCTACTTTGAAAGAAGATGCAACTGGCTTAGATGAAGTGGTTGTTACTGGTACATCACAAGGAACTACCAAGAAACAATTGGGAAACTTTGTAGGAACCGTAAAGTCTAGTCAAATAGCCAATTCAGCGAGTTCAAATGCCATTGCTTCTTTACAAGGTAAAGTTGCTGGAGCTCAGATCACTCAAAACTCTGGAGACCCTGCAGGTGGTATGACAGTTAAATTAAGAGGTGTTAGTTCTATCTCTGGTTCTTCTGATCCATTATACATTGTTGATGGTGTAATTATCAATAACTCCAATGCAAGAGTAACCAATGCAAGCGCCGATTATGATGCGAGTGGAAGCATTGGTCAAAACAGAATGGTAGATATCAATCCTAATGATATCGATCGCATAGAAGTGTTGAACGGTGCTGCTGCAGCTGCTATTTATGGTAGCCGTGCAAATGCTGGTGTTGTGCAAATTTTCACCAAAAGAGGAAGCACTGGAGCACCGAAAGTAACATTTAGTACAAGAGTAAATTCCAACTCCTTAAGAAAGCGTTTGACATTTAGTACAGCACCAACAAAATTTGGTGGACCAACTGATGGAACTGGTGCTTTAACTCAAGACATTATAACTGGACCTCCATTTGCTACTACTACTACCCCAGTAACTCGTTACGATTATCAAGATGATATTTTCAGAACCGGATATGGAACAGATAACAACGTTTCAATTACCGGAGGACAAGATAAATTAAGGTATTTCGCATCTTTGAATTACAATGCCAATGAAGGAATTATCAGAGGTACTGATAATAAAAGATTTGGATTTAGATTGAATTTAGACAATCAAGTAAACAAATGGTTATCATGGACTGCAGGCATTAATTATACCAATAATGCCACCAATGAAAAACCAGATGGAAATACTTTCTTCTCTCCTATCAATTCAATTACCATTATCGGAAACTTCCACAATATCTATGCAAGAGATGTTAATGGTAATTTACAGGCAGTTGGTGAAAGAGGAAGAGTAAATCCGCTAACTGTTATCAATGACATTAAGCAGCGCAATGTAACCAATAGAACTATTTCAAATGTTGGATTTAAATTATTTCCAATTAAAGGATTGGTGATCGACTATACTGCTGGATTAGACAATATTGCTCAGAATGGAACAACCTATATCCCTCCATTTACTTATAATGCAAGTCCAGGATTTTATGGTGGTGGAGCTACATTGGATCCTACTCAAAATGGTTATGCTAGTGCGGCAAGTTTCAACTCAACTTTCTTTAACCATGATCTAAATTTTACTTATTCAACTCAGATCACCAATAAAATAGCTTCTGTAACACAGTTTGGATATTCTGAACAATACGAAAGATCACAGTATATCTTAGCCCAAAGCAGGGGTTTATTGCCAGGCATTTCAACTGCAACTGGAGGTAGTACCTTGTTGCCTAATTCAGATGGCAGAAGTGAACGTTCTGTGCGTGGATTTTTCTTACAACAGAATTTTAAATTTGACAATCAATTCTTTGTAACAGTTGCTGGAAGAATTGATGGATCAAGTGTATTCGATAAGAATAATAGAAATTTCTTCTATCCTAAAGTAAGTGGTAACTACATTATTTCTGAATCTGATTATTTCCAAAAGTCTTCTTTGGCTAAATATGTTAACTCTTGGAAAATTAGAGCAGCATATGGTGAAAGTGGAAACCTTACAGGTATTGGAGCTTATGATCGATTCAACATTTACAATGTGTCTCCTTTCTTGGGTAGAACTAGTTTAACCTCTCCATCTACAACAATTAGTTCAGATTTAAAACCTGAGCGCCAAAAGGAATTGGAGATTGGAACAGATATCGTTATGCTCGATAATAGATTGACTTTTACTTTCAACTATTATAATAAACAAGTAATTGATTTATTGGTACCAAATATCACCAATGCACCAAGTACTGGTTTTCCAACAGCAAGTAAAAACGTTGGTACATTAAGAAATAAAGGGTTTGAGGTTTTAGTTACCGCAGTTCCTGTTAAAACAAAAGATTTCAAATGGGAGATCACTGCCAACTATAATAGAAATCAAAACAGAGTAGAAAACTTAGGCGTTCCATTTATTTCATTCTCTACAGGTACTGGTGCTGTATTTGCATTGGTTCCTGGATATGATGCTCCTATTTTTTACTCTACTTTCTTTGCAAGAGATGCCAATGGAGTTGAAATAAAGAATGCTTCTGGAATTCCAGTAACAGCAAGAGGCCCAATTGGAAATGGCCAACCATTCGGAACACCAACCATCGATCCTTCAACAGGATTACCATTTTTAACTGGTGCTAACTCAACCATTCTTAGAGGTAATTTAGGAACTCCAAATCCTACATATACAACTACGTTGATTAATAGTTTCACTTATAAGAAATGGACGCTAGGATTTCAATTAGATCGCGTAGCTGGCAACTCAGTATTTAATGCAGATTTTAGAACAAGACAAGGTGTTGGAAATGGTAGCGAATTTGCTCAATTAGAACACAATGGCCAATTACCAAGAGGTTATATTAGTCCAACCAATGGAGTGTATAACATTGAAGAATGGAGAGTAGAAAGTGGCACATTTACCAAATTGCGTGAATTAGCAATTACTTACAATTTTGGAAAAGTGAATAAAACATTTAGCAATTTAACCGTAAGTTTTGCAGGTAGAAACTTGATTTCTTGGGATACCTATAGAGGATATGATCCTGAAACCAATGCAACTGGACAGAATAGCTTGTTAAGAGGTGTTGATTTTGGTAACGTTCCTATTCCAAGAACTTTCCAATTAGGTGTTGTTGCTAATTTCTAAAATTGATAAATAAATTATATGAAAAAAATATTTTTAATACTACTCACTTGTGCAAGTTTAGCTGCATGTAAGCAAGACTTCACTAATCCGGGGGCAATTAATAGCAACGATGCTTTTGCTACTCCAAGAACCTTAACAGGTGTTGCTGTAGGGTTACAAAACGCTTATACGAATGGAAGATTAAGCCCAGTCTATACAGGCATCACTGCCGCTGGCGCGCTTACCAATGAATTTCGTTTAATGAATGCGGGAAATACCGATGAAGCCAACCTTTTTGCTGGTGGTGCTTCCGTAGACAATTTAAATGGTATTGTTGGTAATATGTGGACCTGGAACAATAAAGTAATTTTTGATGCCGACAATGTACTAGCTGGTGCTAATAAATTAGGTGACAAAAACTATGCTGCAGGACTTATTGCCTATGCAAGTATTTACAAAGCATTGGCTATTGGAAATTTGTGCATGTTCTTTGAACAAATACCTGCTGCTCCAGGAACTGGAAATACAGCTGCTACATTTCAAACAAGAATTGATGGATACAAAAGAGCAGTCACCACTTTACGAGCAGCACAAACAGCTTTAGCAGCTGGCACTCCTGGTTCAGACTTCTATTCGAATGTGCCTACATCTGTAAATGCAGCTTTTTTCACTAATACAATCAATGCTTTGATTGCACGTTATAGCTTATTTGCTGGTGATTTTGCTACTGCAATAACCGCCTCTCAAGCAGTTCCTGCCAACTATGGTGGA
Source organism: Sphingobacteriia bacterium (assembly GCA_037129425.1). Classification (GTDB taxonomy): domain Bacteria; phylum Bacteroidota; class Bacteroidia; order Chitinophagales; family Chitinophagaceae; genus Sediminibacterium. The sequence goes on along the minus strand of JBAXUV010000001.1, from coordinate 26,311 downwards.
TCAGTAATGGCATTTGATGCAGTTACTACCAATCCAATTTTCACCACTGTAACAGCAACTAATAACGTATACCAGATTCTAGATTCTACGCTAGGTTTGCCTGCAACCCTTGCTCCAGATTTGACTGATCAAAGAATTCCATTTTACACAAGTATCAATGCAACTATTGCACCTAGATATCGTATTAGAGGTTTTGCTAGCGCAACTACACAGTCTATTCCTATCTATGTTCCTGGTGAAATGAATTTGATCAGGGCTGAGTGTTATGTAAGACAATCAGCACCAAATTTACCTTTAGCTGTAACAGAAATCAATGCTGTTCGCCAAAAAACAGTTGCAACTGATCCACTAGGAATTGGAGCTGCCACAACAGCTTATTCTGGAACAGTAGATGCTACATCTCTAACAAATGAAATATATCGTCAACGTTGTATTGAATTATGTATGAGTGGAATGCGTTTAGAAGATAGCAGAAGATTGGGTAGACCTGCTGCAGAAAGGAAAAGAAATTTCTTCCCTTATCCTTCAAGAGAAAGAGATAATAATCCGAATACGCCAGCGGATCCTACTAATTAATTATTGCAATTATTATATATCTCAATAAAAAAGCCCCGATCATAATGATTGGGGCTTTTTTATTTGAAATAAACTGTAATATATTATTGATTAGAATCTTATTGCTCAGTTATTTTCTTTAGTTGATTCAGGTTTTTTTCGAGTAAGGTTCCGATTATCCGATCGTTCATCATCGAACTGAATCTTTCCCAAGGATACCATTTAACCTGTTGCACAAATTGCCATTGTACTACCGTCATTTTTTGACTACTATCCCCAATTAAACGGATAGTACTGATTTGTTTAGTAGCAGTTTCACTTGTCCATTCAGATATTACTGTTGAATCTGTAATGGCAACTATCTTCACTTTTGTATTACCAAGCATGGCTTCTGATGAATCCATAATTTTTACGATAGGATTATTCATACCATCTACCCAATTATTCCAGTTTCGTAGATCTTTCACTTGCTCAAACACTGGTGCTTTATAAGACTTGATATCAATGGCTCTAGATACTAATACAGTAGAGGGGAACAACAATCCAATTACTGTGGCTAATAAAAACAACACTAGAATGCTGATTAAACCCAATTTGATTAATCGCATATTATTCCCATTTAAAAGTTTTGAAAGCCACTGCATAAACCAATACTATCCAAATTCCCATTATTCCTAATTCCTTGGTGCAATCCAATAATCCTGCCCCCTCAAATGCAATATTGCGCATGGCATTATTAAAATGAGTTAATGGCAAAACCTTACAAATTGGTTGTAACCAGGATGGAAAAGATTCAATAGGAAAAAAAGTACCTGCCAATAAAAACTGAGGCAAAGTAATGATATTGGCAAAAGGTGGAATTACACTCTCTGTTTTGGCAACACTACTTACTATAAATCCAAAACCCATAAATAATATTAACGCTATAAAACTTAAAACCATTATGTCCAAGAAAGTTATTAAGCCATTCACCAAAGTAAAATTAAATGCAAAATGTCCAACACTAATGATAACAATTGCTGTAAGCATTTGAAAAATAACCCTACTGATCGCTTCTCCTAAAACAATATAAGATCGTTTAATAGGTGTTGCATAAAATCGTTTTAAGACCAATTGTTGCCTCAAATTAAAAAACAAAAACGCAACACCAAATACACCTGCACTTAATAGTGAAAAACCCAATTGTCCGGGTAAAATAAAATCGATGGTTCTATACACTCTGCCAGGCACTTTTTTAACATCTTTATTGATCACAGCAATGGTTGGAGTAGCTGCAAATTTTTGTTGATTAATTCCGCCAATCACTGCGTTGAGTATAGATTGTAACACTTGTAAGTTTTGAGGATTCACTGCCTCAGAACTGGTTAAGGTAATAGAATAAGGCGAAGCTGCAACAACTGAAGGTTGAATATCAATGATTGCTGTTAGTCTCCCTTTTTCTAAATCTTCTTTAAGCTGAGCATCTGATTTATTGACGATTTTAAAACCAGCTACCGATTTCAATGCATTGTAAATGGGATTTAATGTATCGGAATTTTTAGTAAAAGCTACACTTAATGAAACCCTTCCCCCACTCCCAATAAATCCAAAAACCAAAATAAAAATGACCGGAAACGCAATGCTAAACACAACTGCTGAAGGGCTTCTAAAAATACTTTTTAGGCTCCCTTTAGTAATTGCCAACATTGCCTTTAACTGACTGTAATTTTTTTGCATATGGATTAAACTATCAATTAATGTATAGTAAATTGAAATGGCATTTTAGTTTGTGGAACGCCATTCATTTCTTTGATCTGCTTGATGGATTTCATGATCTTTATTTCTTCTGCAGCAAACTGAGTACTTATTAATCTATTACTGATCGTTTTTTGATAATCATTCATGATTTGATCTAATAAAGATTTTTTTTCTGGATACTCCCTCAATTTATAATCGGTTTTACCAATTTTAGCCATTTTTACTGCACAATCTATTGCATCCTGCAATGTTCCAATACGATCCACTAATCCAACTGTAATAGCATGTGTACCAGTCCAGACTCTACCCTGAGCAACGCTATCCACAGCATCTACTGATTTCTTACGCCCATTGGCAACCCTTGTTTTAAATGTATGGTAAATGGAATCAACTGATGCTTGGAAGAATCTTTTTTCAGATTCACTCAATGGCTTATCTATTCCACCCATATCGGCATATGTAGCCGTTTTTACCCCATCAAAAGTTACCCCTAATTTATTTTTGAAAAAAGATTGCATATTGGGTACAATACTAAACACCCCAATTGAACCAGTAATGGTATTGGCATTTGCAAATACCGAATCGGCATTACATGATATATAATACCCCCCAGAAGCTGCTACATCTCCCATGCTAACAACCACTGGCTTCTCTTTTCTGAGCAAACTAATTTCTCTCCAAATCACTTCACTGGCAAGCGCACTACCACCTGGCGAATTCACTCTAAACACTACGGCTTTAATGTCTTTATCTAAGCGAATTTTTCTCAAAACATTTTTAAAATTATCACTGCCAACCTGCTCATTCTCTCCATACCCAGAAACGATATCTCCATCTGCAAAAACAAGTGCTACTTTGTTATCACCTGACTGTTTAAAATTAACAGCTGCTTTATAATCGCCTAGAGTAACAAAATTTATTTTCTCTTTTTCTTCCATGGACAATTTCTTCAGCCAAATAGATTTGATTTCATCATCATATTTAAGCCCATCCACTAATCCATTTTTTAATGCATCATAAGCCGATTGAATGGCGCCAGAATTCGCTAGTCTCCTTAATTCTGCTGTATCTTTTTTTCTAGCTTTAGCGGCTACTTCTAAAAAATGAGTATACAATTCACCTAACCAGACACTGGTTTGCACTTTATTGGCATCAGTCATTTTTGTTTCTCTTAAAGGCTCTGTAGCACTTTTAAATTTCCCCGCATAAAAAATTTGAGGCTGAATTTCTAGTCGATCTAACATTCCTTTCAGAAAAAATAAATTGGAAGAAAATCCAACCCAATCTAACCCACCTTGTGGATTGCAATAAATAGCATCTGCAGCACTTCCTAAATAATATCCTTTCTGAGAAATAACTTCGCCATGAGCCATTACATACTTACCACTTTTTTTAAATGCAATAATGGCTTTTCTCAATTCCTCACTAGCTGCAAACCCATTGGCATTTCCTGCACATTGCAGGTACAATCCTTTTATAGATGAATCAGTTTTAGCATGATCGATAATTCGTATCACTTCATAGAGTGATGGTAAATCTTCCGATGTTTTTCTAAAAATGCTATTAAACGGATCTTCTTGGTATTGTTCCTTAAATGGAACGTCAAAATTCAACACCAATACTGCTTTTGACCCAATGGATGGCTTTTCTGAAGAAGCAGCGCTTGTGGCAATTCCTATTAAAATGAAAATTCCAATTACGGTAAATAGTATCATTGCTAATAAGGTGGCAAATACTATTTTAAAAAAACCTCTCATAAATATGTTTTAATCAATTAATTAATAAAGATATTTGAACATCACTATACCACCAATTATGGACACTGCATATTTACTTACAGGTAGCAATATGGGTGAACGATTAGAATATCTCCAAAAAGCCAACTCTTTAATAGAACAAAGATGCGGTAAGATCGTTCAACAATCATCAATTTATGAGACCGAACCATGGGGGCTATTGGATCAACCTGCTTTTGTCAATCAAGTAATTGCTATTAGCACAAAGTTATCTCCTGAGGATTTAATGGCTGAGTTGTTAAAAATAGAAGCAATAATCGGCAGAATCAGAACTGTTAAAATGGGTCCCCGAATCATCGATTTAGATATTCTTGCCTACAACCAACTCATTTTAGATAGCCCTTCCCTGCAAATACCCCATCCAGCCCTACCATTTAGAAGATTTGCTTTGACTCCCTTAAACGAAATTGCCCCAGAATTGATGCACCCCCTTTTACAAAAAACAATTTCAACCCTATTATTAGATTGTACAGATACCAGCAATGTGCAAAAAAAAATCGATTTAGCTGTTTAGCTACGGTTATTTTTGAGAAGATAATACTACATGAAGCATCATTTTATAACAATTGAAGGGAATATAGGAGCTGGAAAAACTACATTGGCTAATTTATTGGCTGAAAAACTGAATGCCCGTTTGATTTTGGAAGAATTTGCTGAAAACCCTTTTCTTCCGAAATTCTATGAAAATCCACAACAGTTTGCTTTTCCATTGGAATTGTTCTTTATGGCAGAAAGGTATAAGCAGTTAAAAGACATGGTGCATACTAAAGAATTGTTTCAAACCGTAACTGTGTCTGATTATTTATTTACTAAATGTCTGCTTTTTGCAAAAGTGAATCTACCAGAAGAAGAATTTAGGCTATATCAAAAACTTTTTGATATTATTCATCAACAACTCATTTTTCCGGATATACTTATTTATCTGCATGCACCAGTGAACAAGTTGCAACAAAACATCAAAAAAAGAAATAGAACTTTTGAACAATCTATTTCGGATGAGTATTTATTTAATATTCAAGAAACCTATACCAATTATATTAAGCAGCATAGAATAAAAACCCTTTTTGTAGACGCAAGCAATGCCGATTTTGTAAACAATGAATCTCATCTAAAAGTAATCATCGATGCATTGAATAATGACTATGAAGATGGACAACATTATTTCACATTACCATGAATATAGTGCAACAAAAATCAGATCCATTTGCTGCTATGAGGATAGCAGAATTTAGGCATTTAATGATTGGGCGATTTTCTTTTATCATGGGGCTTAGAATGTTGGGCACATTAGTGGGTTGGTGGATTTACGAATTAACGAACGAACCATTTGCTATTGGATTGATTGGATTAGCAGAAGTGATTCCAGCGGTATCATTGTCATTGTATGCAGGATATGTAATTGATATTAGCGAGAAGAGAAAATTATTGTTAAAAGGAGTTGGCTTTTATTTCACCTGTGCAGTTCTATTGTTATTGCTTTCTAGTAAATATACTTCTGCTCAAATCAGTAATCATTGGATTGCATTTGGCATTTATATCATCATTTTTTTCACTGGGGTTATTCGAGCTTTTACTGGCCCAACATTTGGAACGATGGTTGCAGCGATTGTGCCAAAAAATATTTTACAGAATGCAACAACTTGGAATCAAGGAATCTGGCTCTCTGCTTCGGTTACAGGACATGCAACTGTAGGATTTTTAATTGCCTTGATGGGAAACACCAATTCATTGGTGATCATTTGTTGTATGATTTTACTAGGGCTTACTTATATGTATCAAATAAAGCCCAAACCTTCACTAAATGTGAAAGGTGAAAAAACAGGACTGGATAGTGTAAAAGAAGGCTTGGTATATGTTTATCAAACCAAAGAACTTTTAGGTGCATTGTCCCTTGATTTATTCGCTGTTTTTTTTGGAGGCGCAGTAGCCATGATACCCGTATTTGCAAAGGATATTTTGCAAGTGGGACCGATTGGATTTGGCTGGTTAAATGCAGCAGCTGATATTGGCGCAATATTGATCATTGTATGGCTTACTTTTTTCCCGATTCACAAAGGACAGGGAAAAAAATTATTATTAGCAGTAGCTGGCTTTGGGGTTTGTATCATCATTTTTGCTTTATCCAAATTATTCTGGCTATCATTTGCTGTGTTGGTACTTAGTGGCATATTAGATGGAATAAGTATGATTACGAGAGGAACTATTGTACAAATGAGAACACCTGATCATATGCGCGGCAGAGTAATGAGCGTTAATTCTATGTTTATCAATAGCAGCAATGAGTTGGGACAATTTGAAAGTGGCATGGCGGCAAAACTATTGGGTGTAATCCCCTCTGTTGTTTTTGGTGGATGTATGACTATATTAGTAGTAGCTATTACCTGGGTTAAAGCTCCAGCATTAAGAAAAATGGAATACTAATTATATGAAAAGAAGCACATTTTTAAAAAACAGCATTTTCAGTATTGCTGCAACTGCAATGTCATCTAAAGATCTAATCGCTGCTATTTTACAGCAGCCCACTTACAAAATAAAAATGCTCAGAAATGATGTGGGCATTTTTACTGAAAGAGGAGGAACTATTGGTTTCTACCAGTCGAAAGAAGGATTTGCTGTGGTAGATTCTCAATTTGCTGATACTTCCAAGCATTTAATTGATGCTTTGAAACAGCTGAAGGATATGCCATTTAAATATTTAATAAATACTCACCATCACGGAGATCATACTGGTGGAAATATTGCTTTTAAAGATTTGGCGGAACATGTTGTAGGACATGAAAATTGTTTAGCAAATTACAAGAGAGTAGCTGATCAATCTAAAACTGCAGACAAACAGCTTTTTCAAGATATTGTCTTTACCGATACATGGAAACAAAAACTAGGAAAAGAAAAAATTAAAGCGCATTATTTTGGTAATGCACATACCAATGGAGATGCAATTATTCATTTTCAACACGCGAATATTGCACATATGGGCGACCTAATGTTTAATCTGTTAAACCCAGTGGTAGATAGAACTTCAGGTGCATCTATGCAGCACTGGATTGAAGTATTACAAAAAACAAAATCAACTTTCGACGATGATACACTTTTTATATTTGGACATGCAGCCGATCCTGAAAAAGTAACGGGAACAAAAAATGATATCACTGTTTTTGAAGAATATTTACAACAAGTTTTAGCATTTGTAAGCAGTTCAATAAAAGAAGGAAAAACAAAGGAACAAATCATTAAAACAACCGACATTCCGGGAGTAGTTAAGAGAACCAATAGTCCGGAAAGAACTTTAACAGCAGCATACGATGAGCTTACTGCTAAAGTTTAATGAGTTTCTCTAAAACAAAATAAACCGCTGGGCAAAAACTGGAATTCTTTAAAGTGATTACTGGTCTTTTTAATAATACATCTTCATCGGTGTATGGAAATCTATGGCAATCCGAAGGCCTTTTGTCATAAATCGTACAAAAATTATCATCCCCTAAAAATGGACAAGGAGATGACTTAGCTACATAGTCTCCATCAGAATCTAACGAAAGGTATGTATCTATGAAAACACTTTCCTTCATATTTAAATGCTTGCTAATTCTTTTGATATCAGGCGTTTTAAAACGAGGAGAATAATTTTTACAACAGTTTGCGCACTGCAAGCAATCAATTTTTTCAAATGCTTCTTCATGTAAATCGGGAAGCACTTTCAATACTTTGTTTTTATCGGCCCTACTCAACCAATTTTTATACAGTTTTTGGTGTTCTTTGCTTTTTTTCTCCCAATTGTTTAACAAATCTTCTTCCACAATATGTATTTTATCAAATTTAAACTAGAATTAGCTTGCTTGAGTTAATTTTGATCATCGATTTATATAAAATTCAAAGCAGTATAGTTGCTAAATTATGGATTCAATCAGAGAACAGTGGCTTATTTTAATTTCAACCCCAATTTATGTATTCATCATTGGGCTGGAAATCGTTCTCTCCCATTTACAACATCGTAAGAATTACTCCCTAAAAGATACCATTACCAATACCTATTTAATGATCTTGAATGGTGGAATTGACCTACTCTTCAGATTGATCTATTTGGTTGTTTTGCAATATTTTTATGCTCATGCATTCATTCATATCGAAACAGCCATTGCCTATTGGCTGATTTTATTGCTCGCAGAAGACTTTTTGTATTATTGGTTACACCGTTTTGATCATCAAATTAGGTTGTTTTGGGCAGTACATGTAACACATCATAGTAGCCAGTTAATGAATTTTACAGTAGGATTTAGATCATCTGTGTTTCAACCTTTGTATCGATTCATCTATTTTATTCCTCTGGCATTGCTCGGATTTAGGCCAATAGATATTTTGTTTATTTATGCTGCTACTCAAATTTGGGGAATCTTTGTTCACACAGAACTCATTCATAAAATGGGATGGATGGAATTGATCTTTGTAACTCCCTCTCACCATCGTGTACATCATGGTTCCAATCCGCTTTATCTAGACAAGAATATGGGTATGTTTTTAATAGTTTGGGACAAGCTTTTTGGCACTTTTCAGGCCGAATTGTCGTCTCAGGAATATCAACCTATTCAATACGGTTTAACATCTAATTTAAACAGCCAAAACCCCTTAAAAGTGATTTTCCATGAATGGGCCTCCATTTGGAAAGACATCACCCAAAGGGATATCAATTGGCAAGCCAGATGGAAATATTTGTTCGGACCACCAGGTTGGAGCCACGATGGGAGCCGAAAAACAAGCAATGAATTAAGGAAACTAGAGAACCTTAACAAATAAGGACTTAACAAGCTATCCCCAGTTTCAACAAAATCGATCAAATTCTGTTACATCATCTTACCTTTGCGCCACTTAAATTTACCAATTAGCATATGAACTTATTTGAGCAACAATCTACCCAGTTTCAACGCAGGCATATTGGCCCTAATGCAAAAGATTTAAATGGTATGTTAGCTACCATTCAGGAGAAAAATGTAGAATCATTGATCAGTAAAACTGTACCAGATAGCATTCGAATCAAATCGAATTTGGAAGTTCCTGCTGCTATTAGTGAATTTGAATATTTACAACAATTAAAAATTGTTGCTTCCAAAAACAAAGTATATAAAAATTATATTGGACAAGGATATTATGGCACAATAACTCCAAGTGTTATCCTAAGAAATGTTTTTGAAAATCCAGGATGGTACACTCAGTACACTCCTTACCAAGCCGAAATTTCTCAAGGCAGATTAGAAAGCTTATTGAATTTTCAAACCTTGGTAACCGACCTAACTGGCTTACCAATGGCCAACGCTTCTTTATTAGATGAAGCGACTGCAGCTGCAGAAGCCATGGCGATGTTATTTCATCAAGCCAATAAAACGGATAATATCACCAAGCCGAAATTGTTTGTTGATGAGCAAATTTTTCCACAAACAAAATTGGTTTTAATCACCAGAGCTGCTCCTATTGGAATTGAAATTGTAACTGGAGATTATTTAACAGCATCAATAGATTCATCCTATTTTGGAGCAATACTTCAATACCCAGCCAATAATGGATCAGTAAATGATTATCGTGGATTTATTAATAAAGTACATGATGCCGGTGCATACGTAATTATGGCTACTGATTTATTGGCATTAACCCTTTTAACTCCTCCTGGAGAATTAGGAGCTGATGTTGCCATTGGATCTGCACAAAGATTTGGTGTGCCAATGGGCTATGGCGGACCACACGCTGCTTTCTTTGCCACTAATGACGATTTTAAAAGAGGAATGCCAGGAAGATTAATTGGAGTTAGTATTGATGCGCAAGGCAACCGTGCATTAAGAATGGCTTTACAAACTAGAGAGCAACATATAAAAAGAGAAAAAGCAACTTCTAATATTTGCACTGCTCAAGCTTTATTAGCTAACATGGCTGCAATGTATGCAGTGTACCATGGCGCAGAAGGATTAAAAAATATTGCACAAAGAATTCATTTAATTGCCAATTCAGTTGGGCAATCACTTAAGCAACTTGGTTTAAATCAGAACAATAAAAGTTTCTTCGACACTTTACATATTAGTGGAGTTGATGCGGCAAAAACGAAGACAGTTGCTGAACAGAACCATACCAATTTCAGGTATTTCGAAGATGGAACAATTGGAATAAGTATTGATGAGACAACAACCATTGAAGATGCCAACACAATTTTAAAAATATTTGAAACAGTTACTGAAAAAAGTACTGGCAAAAGAATTACTACAGATTCAATACTTGCAAATTCAAGTGCAATTATTGCTGAATTAACAAGAACAAGTACCTATTTAACACATCCGGTATTTAATACACATCATAGCGAAAGCCAGATGATGCGTTACATTAAGCAACTAGAGAACAAAGATCTTTCTTTGAATACCAGCATGATTAGTTTAGGAAGCTGTACCATGAAATTGAATGCAGCTACTGAAATGATACCAGTTAGCTGGCCAGAGTTTGGAGGGCTTCATCCTTTTGTTCCAATGAATCAAACAGAAGGCTATCAACAAATTCTTAAAGAGCTCAATCAGTTTTTATGTGCTGTTACAGGTTTTACAGCATGTAGTTTACAACCAAATAGCGGAGCACAAGGTGAGTATGCAGGATTACTAACGATTAGAGCTTATCACCAGCATAGAAATGAGCTGCATAGAAATATTGTATTGATTCCAATTAGTGCACACGGAACTAATCCTGCAAGTGCAGTAATGGCAGGATTTAAAGTAGTTGTAGTAAAATGTGATGAGGCAGGAAATATTGATTTGGCAGATTTGCAAAGCAAAGCCATTCAATATAAAGATTCTTTAGGTGGACTCATGGTAACCTACCCTTCTACCCATGGAGTTTTTGAAGAAACCATTAAAGATATTTGTAACATCATTCATGATAATGGAGGATTGGTATACATGGATGGAGCCAACATGAATGCGCAGGTTGGATTAACCAGCCCAGGAATGATTGGGGCAGATGTATGTCATCTTAACTTACATAAAACATTTGCCATTCCACACGGTGGTGGTGGACCTGGAATGGGGCCTATTTGTGTAAATGATAAACTGGCACCGTTTTTACCAGGACATTTAATGGGTTATAACAACGAAGAATTAGCCGTTAGTGCTGCACCATTTGGTTCGGCAAGTATATTACTTATCAGTTATGCTTATATCAAAATGCTAGGTTATGATGGAATTAGAATGGCCACTGAATACGCCATTTTAAATGCCAATTACATGAAGGCAAGACTGGAAAAATTTTATCCAATTTTATATACAGGCAAAAATGGTACTTGTGCTCATGAATTCATTGTTGACTTAAGACCATTTAAACAAACAGCAGGAGTAGAAGTAGAAGATGTTGCTAAGCGATTGATTGATTATGGTTTCCATGCGCCAACGATGAGTTTCCCGGTACCAGGAACAATCATGATAGAACCAACAGAAAGTGAAGACAAAGCAGAATTAGATCGTTTTTGTGATGCAATGATTTCAATTTATGATGAAATCAAAGCTATAGAAAACGGAACTTCAGACAAATTGGATAATGCATTGAAAAATGCTCCACATACTCAGGCAGTTATTTGTGCTGACGAATGGAATCATTCTTATACCAGACAGGAAGCGGCTTTCCCGTTGTATTATGTAACATTAAACAAATTCTGGCCAAGTGTTGCTAGAGTAAATAATACACATGGAGATAGAAATCTTATTTGCACTTGCGAACCAGTTTCTTCTTATGCAGAATAACGCTTTAATAAATTGATAAATTTTAAAAGCCCAGCTAAAATTAGTTGGGCTTTTTTTAGATCATTCAATGATTCCTCTATTCATTGAATTGATTTTTCTAAAAAATAAATAATTGATTCTTTATCAGCTATTATTTGTTCTAATTGTTGAATTTGTTTTTGCAATGATTGTATGAGTGTTGCCTGCACTTGTATATACGTTTTAGTTTCTTCTTGAAGCTGGTTTAATTCCTCCAATTGAGGTATATCATATAAATCTGCCTTCATACTACCCTGACCTGTAACCAGCCAGTGGATGTTTAAATCCGGAAAATTCAATTTTATTTTTTCTATTACAGCAGACCCTATATTTCCTTTCCCTTTCAGTTGCTTTCCCAAATATCCATTAGACAATCCGCAGGTATGCTCAAAAGCATAAGCACTAATATCATGTTGCTCTAAATAACGATATAATCGGTCCATTAATCTCATTAGGTATAAATACGTTAGAAAAAAGTAGATGAATTTATTTTATTACCAAATGTTTCATTGAAATTGCTGCATTGTTTTGCGAAGAAAATAAAGAATCACAGTGATTGCAATACGGCAACTACCTGAATTTGTTTTTATTTAACGGTGCTTAGAAAACAAATTACCGATACATATAGTCGCAAAAAAAAGTATGCATCTATTTTTTATTTCAAATTTAAATTGATGAAAAAACAACCAACGACTTTAGAACAAGAGTTGACCCATTTTTTTGATTTTGCTAATCCAAAAGAATGGGAATCGCTCTTATGGGAATGGTTTAAAACCACCATAACTGGAAGCTATAATCAGTTATCTAAAAAAGAAAGGAGCAATCTGATATATACCTTCGAAATGATCAATAAACTCATACAAAAAATGGGCAATTATAGCCAACAGGAATAATTGCTTATACAAACTTGTAGTGAATTTTAAAATAATTTACACAATATGTAGCATCAAAAAGAATCAATATAAGTACTTGATAAACAATTAGTTATGTTCAATTTTTTGTACTCGAATTAATGCATTTATTGTTGCTTTATGAGGCATAAAAAAAGATATTTAATTCAATGTATTAATAAAATGACGAATTTTAAGGTGTTGATAATCCAATACCCTGAATCTCCGTAAGCTTGTCCAATCCACTATGCGCGACCAGCCTAACAGTAGAATCTGTAGGTAAGGAATTATCGCTTTTTAAATTGATTATTGTTCGATCCGTACAAAAAAAATGAAAACTATGTCTCGTTTATTAACAGGCATTGCATTAACAATTGTAATTGTTTTTTCAAGCTGTTCAAGCAACAAAAACAGTTCCAGTTCAAAGGGATACTTAAAGAGCAGTACCCCTCAGAACAACGCTAATGCAAATAACGCCTACACACCTGCTACACCAACTATAGACAAAAGTCAGTTTGTTGCTTTTTCCAGAGAGCTTCAAATGAAACTAGCGGCTTATAATGTTGATCCGAAGCGTGTACAATTTTATATAGATGGCAAAATGATTCTTACCAGAAACATGGACAGTACCAAAGCTGAAGTTTCTTCAGGTACAGTTAAGTTCACCAATGGTAAAAAAATCAACGAAATCATTATACCAGCATATACACCAGGTATAGTAGAATCGGCTGATTTAAATGGAATAAGGGTGAGTTTCGAAAATGGAAATTCTTTCTTATTTGTTCCAGCAGAAGGTGATGACAGATATGTGATTTCTGGAAATAATTGGGACAATGGTACAGTTGAAGTTGCTTACGACAAAGGAGTTTACAGAGCTTCCGCTGGCCCTTCAGGCAATATCGCCGAAATTAAATTAGTAGTTAAGTTGGCTGATGTCAACATGAGTGATAAGAAGACCCGTACCCTACCGGGCAGAAAAATTGGTTTATAAGCAGATTTTAATCCCTGCCCTATACAGAAAGTACTTTCGAGTGCTTTCTGTTTTTTTTGCCTTATTCGGATTAGTTTTTGAAATCAAATAATGTTGCAGTGAAAATGGCTCTTTCTCTTTTCTTAAAAATCACATCCCAATTACCTCTATATCGAAGAATCTTAGGCACAATTAAATCTCCTACTCTTGTCATTTCAACGTTCATACTTACGTCAAAATCGTACACACCCGCTTTATAACTTAAAGAATAATTTCTTGCCAATACTTCCATGGATTTCATGTCGAACCAGGTTTCCATTAGATCAACTACAATTTGATCGTTCTTTAAAAAACCTAACTCCTCTTTTGGCTTGATACTAAAAACATAACAAAGCGCTCCTTTATACTCTTGTATGTCTAATTTATACTCATATAATTTATGGGCATTATTATCGTATAAATCAAGCTTATCACCAATAAATGGTATACCCGTAATCTTTTTCCCAGGATTAAAAAACAACATTTTTAATTGCTCCTTGTGCTTTTCAATTCCTTTTTTATTAGTAGTGGTAGTATTTTTCCCTTTTACAATATTATTTTCTCCACAGATAGTTCCTTTTGTAAAAAATAAAGAAGCGTATAATTCAGGTGTTGTGTAGTTATAATTTTTTTTATCATCGTAAAAATCGCCAGTGACCTTTTCTTCCAGCACATCCATCGTTCGGCAACCACCTACCCGGTTCTGCCTGGTTTTACTGTATAAAGAAGCTTTAACAACTCCCTTTTTATCGAGCATTTGAATATCGTTATAAGAGCTATAACCCAATATGCGCAAGTTTCTAAAAGCTTTATAAAATGTAGTGTCTTCTTTTATTTGTTCCAACAAATGTTTATAATCAAAATTGTTACGAACTACTACTTCAGCTAATGTAAATCGTTTTTCATCTATAATTACAGTAGTATCTTGAGCAAATATTTCTGTGCTTGTTACAATTAATAAAATGACAAATAGGTATTTGATCATTTAGCAAAGCTCATTTTATAATCCACTTTAATTTTACCCTTGCTGATATCATTTAATTTACCCTGCAACATTTTTTTGCGCAATGGTTTTAAATAATCAATGAATAATTTCCCTTCAATATGATCGTATTCATGTAAAATTACCCGGGCAGTTATTCCAGAAAATGTTTCGGTGAACTCATTGAATTTCTCATCCATGTAACGTAGTGTTACACGTTCAGCACGCATGATATCTTCTCTGATCTTTGGAATACTTAAACATCCTTCATTGTATGCCCAATCTTCTCCATGTGTTTCAATTACCTCGGCATTGATGAAAACTTTCTTTATTCCTGGGCCATCGTCATATACATTCTTTTCATCCTCTTCCATATTTTCGAAAATCTGCTCACTGTCTACCACAAACAAACGTATGTCTTTATTTACCTGCGGAGCAGCCAATCCAACCCCATTACTAGAATACATGGTTTCCCACATATCAGCCAAAAAAGCGTCCAAATTTGGATAAGAGGCATCAATTGGTTTACTCACTTTTCTGAGAACTGGAGCTCCATATGCAACAATAGAAAGAATCATTATACGATAATTGGTGAATGCGCAAAACTAAGCCAAACTGATACAATAACAAAAGGGACTAGCCAATCTGTTGTAAATACTCCTGAAGCATAATGGTAGCGGATATTTGGTCGATATTGGCTTTATCCCTTCGATCCTTTTTTTTCATACCCATATCGATCATTGCCCGAACGGCCATTTTAGAAGTATATCGTTCATCTACTTTTTGAATGGGTATTTGTGGGAAGGCTTTGGCAAGTTTTTTAATTGCAGCAGCCACCAAGGGTGTTGCATGGGTGGCAGAATCGTCTAAATTGAGCGGCTCTCCTATCAGAATTAATTCAACTTCTTCCGATTTAAAATAATTCTCTAAAAAAGGAATCAGCTCTTTAGATGAAATGGTAGTTAAGGCTGTTGCTATCATTTTAAACGGATCAGTTACAGCTAATCCAGTTCTTTTTCCTCCATAATCAATACAAATAATTCTTGCCATTTTATTTTTTTTACCAACCGAATTGTAAGAATACAGCGGTGATTACAATAATGCCAAATACAATGCTTGCAATTCCATTTGCGGTCATGAAGGCGATATTCACTTTACTCAAATCGTTGGGCTTTACTAACAAATGCTGATATATAAGCATACCTATAAATACAATTGCTCCGATCCAATACAACCAATGAAAGTTTCCTGCAAAACCAGCAACTATGATACAAACACTACTTAACACGTGTAATAATTCAGAAATCCTTAAACCACGAGCTTTCCCGAGCATACTTGGAATAGAATATAAATTTTCTGATTGATCAAAATCTACATCTTGCATGGCATAAATAATATCAAATCCACTCACCCAAAAAATAACTGCCATCGAAAACAAAATAGGCAACCAATTAAAATATCCTGTAACGGCCAAATATGCTCCAATTGGCGCTAAAGACAATCCAATGCCAAGCACCAAATGACAAAGCGCCGTAAATCTTTTGGTAAAACTATAAAACAGTATGACGAATAATGCCACTGGAGATAGATAAAAGCAAATGGAATTGATAAAATAAGTTGCTGTAATAAATAATAAACAATTAACTATTACAAAGAGCAATGCACTCTCCGCAGATAAAATCCCCGCAGGTATTTCGCGAATGGCAGTTCTTGGATTTTTAGCATCAAAATGACGATCGAGGTAACGATTGAATGCCATGGCAGCACTTCTCGCAGTGACCATACAAATGATTACTAAAAATAGCTTCCCAATTATAAATGAGGATGTGAAAACTCTCATTCTACCAAAAGATAAAACATCCGTATAACGGGTTGGTACCATGGCGTGAGGAATGGCAATAAAAAAACCAATCATTGCAAATGGCATTGCAAAAATGGTGTGCGAAAATTTTACGAGGCTTAAATAATTTTTAATACTAGACAATGAAAAAAATTTAAAAATGAAATTATTTTTTAATTGACGCTTCTATCAATTTCCACAAGACTATTCCTACAGACACTGAAACATTCAAAGAATGTTTTGAACCCAACTGAGGAATTTCAATGCATCCATCAGAAGCATCTAACACAGTATTGTTTACCCCCTCCACTTCATTACCAAAAATCAATGCATTTTTCGGATGCTTAAAATCACAGTTCTCCAAAGAAATACTCCCTTCAGCTTGTTCAACTGAATAAATACAATATCCTTCTGCTTTTAACTGATTAATTGCATCAATGGTATTTGTAAAATATTTCCAATCAACTGTTTCGGTAGCTCCCAAAGCCGTTTTATTGATATCCCTGTGAGGAGGCTGGGGTGTATATCCACATATATAAATCGATTCAATCAAAAATGCATCTGCTGTTCTAAATATACTGCCCACATTATGCATGCTCCTGATATTATCCAAAACCACAATAATGGGGGTCTTTCCGGCTTGCTTAAACTCGGAGATAGATTTTCTACCCAATTCATCCATATTCCACTTTCGCATGCTGCAAAGTTAAATCCATCCAATTAAATAATCTTTTTCAATTTGTTATACAAATATGCTAATTTAACTCCATTCATTTAAACAAATAATTATGCAAAAAGCAACCAGCTATCTACTCGCATTGGCTTTGGCCAGTCCATTTTTTTCCTTTTCACAAGAAGAAAAAATAGACCTCAATATGATTCAAAAAATCAGAAAAGAAGGGTTAGAGAATTCAAAAGTGATGGAAATTGCATTCAATCTAACAGATAAAAGTGGCAATAGATTGACCAATTCACCAGGGTATTTTAGAGCTGCTAATTATGCCAAAGAAACCCTTGCTGGATGGGGTTTACAAAAAGCAACACTTGACCCATGGGGAGAATTTGGGAAAGGTTGGGAATTAGAAAAAAGTTATCTGGCAATCACAGCCCCCTATTATAAACCATTGCTAGCTTATCCTAAAACATGGACAAGCGGAACCAAAGGATTAAAATCAGCAGAAATCATATTGATCAGTGTTAAAGACACTACTGAATTAGAAAAATACCGTGGGCAACTAAAAGGGAAATTGATTTTGATGGATCAAACTGTTGCTTATAACCATACATTCAAACCAGATGCAGTTCGGTATACTGAAGATGAACTGGCAAAAATGGCGGCAGCACAAATGGCTCCAACAAGACCAGTTGATACTGCGCAACAACGCAGACAACAACAAGCATTTGCACAGCAAAGAGGCGGAGCAGCACAAAGAATCGGCATATTATTGAAAGAAATGGCCAAATCGGAAGGTGCCATTGGAATGATCAGTTCCGGAGGTACTAGAAGCCATGATGGAACCATATTTGCTCAAGGTGGAGGAGCATATAAAGGCACTGACCCAGAAAATGTATTGGACATGGTAATAGGTATTGAAGATTTTAATACCATTTTACGATTGGTAAAATCAGGAACAACTGTAAAATTAGACACAGAAGTAAAAACAAAGTTTTATACAAAAGATTTACAAGGATATAATGTAATTGCCGAAATTCCGGGGACAGACCCAGTTTTAAAAGATGAAGTAGTAATGATTGGGGCGCACTTAGATTCATGGCAAACAGGAACAGGAGCAACAGACAATGCATCTGGCTCTTCGGTAATGATGGAAGCAATGCGCATTTTAAAAACATTGGGTGTAGAAACAAAAAGAACAATTCGAATAGGTTTATGGAGTGGAGAAGAGCAAGGCTTATTGGGCTCTAGAGGTTATGTAAAAAATAATTTTGCAGACCCAACAACAATGCAGACAACAGCTGCACATGAAAAGTTTTCTGGGTATTTTAATATTGATAATGGAACAGGAAAGATCAGAGGGATTTATTTACAAGGAAATGAAGCCTGCAGGAACATTTTTAGTCAATGGCTGGCTCCATTTAAAGATCTAGGTGCTTCAACAGTTACCATCAGCAATACTGGGGGAACTGACCATCAATCTTTTGATGGAGTGGGTTTACCCGGTTTTCAATTCATTCAAGATCCAATTGAATACGATACAAGAACGCACCATAGCAATATGGATGTGTATGACCACTTGATTGAAGCCGATTTAAAACAAATGGCAACCGTTGTAGCCTCATTTGTTTACAATGCTGCTCAAAGAGATGGCAAATTACCTAGAAAAGAAATGCCAAAACCAAGAGCAGTTACTCCAAGATAGACCATCCTAGATTAGATACTTTTCCACAATAAGGGAGCGGTACTGCTAGGGTTAATCGGCATCCTTATATTTGTTGCCCATGGCTAAAGGCAACGATACACCATTAATGCAACAGCATCGGGCTATTAAACAAAAATACCCTGATGCTGTTTTGTTATTCAGGGTAGGTGATTTTTATGAAACATTTGGAGAAGATGCCATTATCGCATCCAGGGTTTTGGGTATTACATTAACAAAGCGTAATAATGGAGCAGCAGCTTCCAGCGAATTGGCCGGATTTCCGCACCATTCAGTCGATACATATTTACACAAATTGGTAAAAGCAGGATATAGAGTAGCCATTTGCGATCAGTTAGAAGACCCCAAGAATGTAAAAGGAATTGTAAAAAGAGGCGTTACCGAAATGGTTACACCAGGTGTTGCCACCAACGATAAACTATTAGAACACAAAACCAATAATTTTTTAGCGGCAATTCATTATACCGACAAGCAAACAGGAATTGCGTTATTAGATATTTCAACTGGTGAATTTTTTGTTGCACAAGGTAATCAGGAATACATTGATAAATTATTGCAGAGTTTGCAACCTGCTGAAATTATTTTTCAAAAAAGTTATCAAAAACAATTTAAAGAAAGTTATGGTACCAAGTTTTATACTTATACCATGGAGTCTTGGATTTTTGATGAAGCTTTTGCTACAGAAAGTTTATTGAAACATTTTCAAACACATTCCTTAAAAGGATTTGGCATTGAAGGCCTTTCCGAATCAATCATTGCAGCAGGTGCCATATTGTATTACCTCAAAGAAACAGAACATCCTAATCTGCAACATATCACTGCTATTCAACGAATAGAAAGAGATGATTTTTTATGGATGGATCGGTTTACGATTCGCAATTTAGAATTGCTTCCAACAGGCATTGATCAACACACTAGTTTGTTACAAGTATTGGATCAAACAGTTAGTCCAATGGGAGCAAGAATGATTAAAAGGTGGATGGTCTTTCCATTAAAAGACATTACCAAAATCAATGAACGCTTAGATGCAGTTGAGCATTTATTACTCGATACTCAATTGCAAAATGATTTGGCGCAATCAATTAAAATTTGCGGAGACGTTGAAAGATTGGTTAGCAAAATTTCTTTGAAAAAAATCAATCCAAGAGAAATAATGCATTTGGCAAAAGGTTTAGAACAAACCAGCATTATTAAAACGGCTTTATCAAACTGCAAGAATACTTATTTACTGAATTTAGCAGCAGCTTTAAATGAGTGTATCGATATAGTAGAAAAAATAAAAACTACTATTATAGAAACACCTCCTGTAATGACCAACAAAGGAGGCATTATTCAAAACGGAGTGAATGATGAGCTGGATCAGTTGAGAAAAATTGCGACTGGAGGAAAAGAATATTTAATTGAAATACAACAAAGAGAAGCTGAAAGAACTGGTATCAATTCCCTAAAAATTAGTTTCAACAATGTATTTGGCTATTATTTAGAAGTAACTAATTCTCATAAATCCAAAGTACCTGCAGATTGGATCAGGAAACAAACATTGAGTAATGCAGAAAGATATATTACTCCTGAACTAAAAGAGTACGAAGAGAAAATAATCGGTGCAGAAGATAAAATTCTGAGTATTGAATTAGAAATCTATAATCAAATAATTTTAGCATTACAAGAGTTCATTGCTCCCATTCAAGTGAATGGGCATTTATTAGGAACTTTAGATTGTTTGATTTGTTTTGCCAACAATGCAAAAAAATTTAAATACAAAAAACCTGTTTTACACGAAGGATTAGCTTTAACCATATCCGAAGGCAGACATCCTGTGATTGAACAACATTTAGCAGCAGACAATATTTATGTGGCAAATGATATTGTTTTAGACCCAACAAATCAACAAGTAATCATTCTTACCGGGCCAAATATGAGTGGTAAGAGTGCTGTACTTCGTCAGACTGCATTAATTACTTTAATGGCACATATGGGAAGCTTTGTACCAGCTGCATCAGCAAGCATTCCACTGACAGATAAGATTTTTACAAGAGTAGGCGCATCTGATAATTTAAGTGGAGGCGAGTCAACTTTTATGGTTGAGATGAATGAAACTGCAAGCATTATCAACAATATGTCTGCAAGGAGTTTGATTTTACTCGATGAGATTGGAAGAGGAACAGCCACCTATGATGGCATTTCCATTGCATGGAGTATGGTTGAATTTATTCACGAAACTCCATTTGCTCCAAAAACACTTTTTGCTACACACTATCATGAGCTGAATGAATTAGAAGAAATACTTCCACGGGTAAAAAACTTCCACATCACGCATAAAGAAGTGGCCAATAAGATCATTTTCTTACGCAAAATGGCTACAGGAGGCAGCACGCATAGTTTTGGTATACAAGTAGCTAAAATGGCGGGTATGCCGAATAGTTTGATTGATAGGGCAAATGAAATTCTACAACAATTAGAACAGCAGCATGTAAAAGAAGATAGCAAGGAATTAATTAAAGATGGAATTAATCACATTAATACACCGAAACTGCAACTGTCTATTTTCGATGCTCATTCAGAAACTTTTAATGACATCAGATCGATGTTATCCTCCATTGATATCAATCAATTAACACCTGTGGAAGCATTAATGAAATTGAACGAAGTAAAAAACTTATTGAAATAATTGACTTTGATTCAATGATCAATGGTAAGCATATTCGCTGAGGTATTCAAATTTGGGAGTGAGCTTCCCTTTATCTAAAATAGTTGCATTATCAATTAATTCAGATCCACCTTGTCGAATATCATTTAAAATATATTTAATGAGCTGTTCCCCAAAATAACGGCTTGCATCTCTAGGCAATTCATTAGGCAAATTCCCAACAGCCATAATATCAACCCCATTTTTATCATAGGCTTCCATTTTCTCACCTGTATTTTTATTGATTCCATAAACCGGATCTTCAATGGTACCGTCACCCAAATTACAAGGCACACTCCCATTTTTGTCGTCGGTAATATCAGCGATTGTTTGGATCTTGAATTGTGAACTTTTAAATTCTTCCATTGAAAATAAACGAGGCATGTCATTGGTCCAATAAATTCCATTCATCAAAACATCGGCATGTGCAATATATCGATTGAATAAGCAATCATATTCTTCCGGATGCAAGTGAAAATGTTCTCTTGAATATTTACCAGTAACTTGATGTTTATACAAATTGGCTCCTTTTAATTGAACATATACTGGATAATCAAATTGTCGTAAAATAAAATCTTCCGGCTCCACTTCTTGTGCGTCCATTAAGTTCATTATCTCCACAATACCATGAGCAACTCTCCCACTCCCCGTTACTGCAATTTTTATAGGAGGTAATTTCAATCCAAAATAAGTATGAATTAATTCACGATAGTCTTTTATGGTATGTACTCTTGCTAAATCAAATTGACCAGTTCTTTTGCCATATGCCATGATTCCATTGTGTGCGCCAACAATGCCAGCAAAAAATCCAAACCCAATAATTCTTTGCCCATCTTTGTGTTCTAAACATTCGTAATCAATCAACGAAATATTATTCTTTACCAGTGCCTGCATCATAGTCTTATTGGATGCCTGCATTTTTTTGGTATGTGAAAAGAACAGATACCTTTTATTTGGAATTATTTGAGCAATAGGTATTTCCTTAATTCCTAATAATAAATTGCAATCCTGTAAATCATCTGTTACTGTGATGCCAGCTTGAACATATTCTGCATCTTTATAACATCTATGAGGAGATGGTTGAACCTTGATATCGATGTCTTCAAAATTCTTAAGCAACCATTTACATTGTGCAGGTGTTAAAGCAACACGATTATCTGCTGGCACTTTCCCCTCTCTAATCAATCCTATAATAAGCATCGTTTATATTTGCAGCAAGATACAAATGTTAAAAGCTATTTTGTTAGGTTATATACAAAAATTGCTGTTATGAGGTTTAATCGGACTAATTGAAGAATGATTGATTATTTTTGTACTTATGAACCATTTTGAACTCTATAAAATCCCTATCTGCTTTTTACCCGATTTAGGTTTTGTTAAAAAACAATTCTATGCATTGAGCCGCCAGTATCATCCTGATTTTTTTGGTGGAGCAACCGAATTTGAAAAAGAGGAAGCATTGGCTGTATCAGCACAAATCAATCATGCGTATAAAATATTTCAAGATAAAGAAGCGACTATAAAATACTTACTTCAATTGAAAGGGCTTTTAGAAGAAGATGAAAAATACAATTTACCTTCTCATTTTTTGATGGAAGTGATGGAATTGAATGAACATGTAATGGAGTTAGACCCAACAGACAAAGCCGCGATTAAATTAGTAGAAACCGAATTACACGAACTTCAAAAAAATATCTATGAATCTGTGGAACCGATTATTACAAATTTTAAAGACGGTATTTCTACCGAAAAAGAACTGTTGCAAGTAAAGGATTACTACTTCAAGAAAAAGTACCTTGATAGAATTGAGCAGCAGTTATTGAGTTATTAGGTTTTTGGAAGAACCGATTGAATCTTACAATTATTTGGCTATTTTGTAATGTTGAACTAATATTGCAGCCCGATTAGCCCAGATGGCGGAATTGGTAGACGCGCTAGACTCAAAATCTGGTTATCGCAAGGTAGTGCAGGTTCGATTCCTGTTCTGGGCACAAAAAACCCCCAACAATGTTGGGGGTTTTTTATTTTCATTTTTTGATTGATAGAATTTCAACCTCAATGATCAATGCACTGTTAGGTGGAATACGGGGCGGACTCCCCTTTTCACCGAATGCTAATTTTGAAGGAATGAAAACCTGCCATTTAGAACCTTCTGGCATCATCATTAAAGATTCCTTCAAACCTGGGAAGAAATTATATGGCGTATTAAAAACAGGCTGATTGTTTTTATAGGTGTCTTCAATGATTGAATTGTCGGGTAACTTTGCTAAGATGTTTAAAACAAGCGTATCGGTTTCAATGGCATGTTTTCCAATACCTTGTTTAAGAATTGCATATCTCACTCCATTAGGCAACATCCCAATATTTGGTTTGTCTTTTAAAGAAGCGAATAATAGTTGTTCTTGTCTTAATCCTTTTTCTTTTTGGTTGAGCTGTTGAGAAGATGAAACCAAAGCAGTGATTAAACTATCGCTTAATTTTTTATTTTTCCCATCCTTCAGCATTTCAGATAATCCTGCTTGAAATAAGTTTGGATTTTTTATTGTAAATCCATTTTCAAACATCCATTTAGCAACGAAAGCACCAAGTGCATATTGTACAGAATCTGAACTACTTACTATAATGCCCGAACTATTATTTACAATATTTTGCTTTGACTCAATTTTTTGAGCAATTAATACTTTTGATTGAAAAAGTATTAAGAATATGAAAAAACATTTAATGAATAATTTCATATCTGCTTTTATAGATGGTCATTTATATTGTTAATTGTATGAGCTTCTAATGATTGCGAAATTAATTGTTATTGCTTCTCCTCTGTTCGAATTATCATAATTATAAATAGTAATATCAAAGAATCCAGCTCCAACAATTGACACGTAAATATTATAGGATGTATTTACTGCACCTTGTATACTTAGAATAGGGATATCATCTCCAGATATTGTATTATTAAATACTCTGAATGTTACATCCCTTCCTGAATTAATCGTTTGAGTATGTGTTGTGATTTTTCCAGAAACTTTATTAATTGTTACAGAAGTTGATTTACTAAAAAGTTGTGTTACAGTTCCACCCGAACCTGCTATATAACCAATACCTGCTGAAGGAGATGTGGAAGAAACCGCACCTGAACTTGTTAAATTAGTAGTTGTTGTAGAAGCCAAAACTGAAGACCCCGTTACATTTAATGTTCCGCCAACTACTGTATTACCTGTTGAACTTTCAACGGTGAATCTGTTTGTGTTAATGGATAAATTTCCAGACAAAGACAATGTAGATGATAATGTTGTTGCTCCTGTTACACCGAGTGTTCCACCTATTGTTCCATTTCCATTCACAGCCAAACTAGACGATAAGGTTGTAGCTCCACTAAATGTTTTTGCACCAGCAATTGTTTGAGTACCATTTGTTAGAATTCCTCCATTACTTGCATCAGCAGGGGTTAACGTTAAAACAGTTGAACTCAATATTGCCCCATTTGCATTTGAAGTACCACTAATTGAACCAATAGATGCTATTCCCATTGCACCAGTGGCTCCTGTTACACCTTGGATACCTTGAATACCTTGAATACCCTGTGAACCAGTGGCTCCAGTTGCGCCTGTCACACCCTGAATGCCTTGAGCTCCAGTGGCCCCTGTAACACCTTGAATTCCTTGCGAACCAGTAGCACCCGTAATACCTTGTGCTCCAGTGGCACCTGTTACACCTTGAATACCCTGAGTTCCGGTGGCACCGGTTATACCTTGAATACCCTGAGCTCCAGTGGCACCGGTTACACCTTGAATACCCTGTGCTCCAGTGGCACCGGTTATACCCTGAATGCCTTGAGCACCTGTGGCTCCAGTTGAGCCAGTTACTCCTGTTGCACCTGTTACTCCTGTAGAACCTGTAACACCAGTTGCTCCTGTTACTCCTGTAGAACCTGTAACACCAGTTGCTCCTGTTACGCCAGTTGCACCACGTGGTATTGTAAAGTTAAATGAAGCAGCAGTACTAGTTCCACCATTTGTAATTGCAACACTACTTCCTGCAGCACCTGTAGTGACAGTTCCTACAGCAATTGTTGCAGCTGTTCCCGCTGCACCTGTGGCTCCAGTTATACCTTGAATACCTTGTGCTCCTGTAGCTCCGGTTACACCCTGGATACCTTGAGAACCAGTTGCACCTGTTATACCTTGAATGCCTTGTGATCCTGTCGCACCAGTTACACCTTGAATTCCTTGCGCGCCTGTTGCACCCATTACACCTTGAATACCCTGAATTCCTTGAGATCCAATAGCTCCCGTTACACCTTGAATACCTTGTGCTCCTGTAGCTCCGGTTACACCCTGGATACCTTGAGAACCAGTAGCTCCGGTTACACCCTGGATACCTTGAGAACCAGTTGCACCAGTTATACCTTGAATACCCTGTGCACCTGTCGCACCAGTTATACCTTGAATGCCTTGCGCACCAGTTGCTCCTGTTATACCCTGAATACCTTGAGATCCAGTAGCTCCAGTTATACCTTGAATACCCTGTGCACCTGTCGCACCAGTTATACCTTGAATACCCTGTGCTCCTGTAGCTCCGGTTACACCCTGGATACCTTGTGAACCTGTGGCTCCAGTTATACCCTGAATGCCTTGGGCACCTGTAG